>NZ_JBEYIF010000005.1:0-546150 GCF_040635655.1 Streptomyces sp. NPDC006923 | reverse complement strand
CCGAAACAAGACGCCGCATGCCTCCCTCATTCCGAGCTAGACCATGCCTGACCAGCGAAAATCAAGCGATCATGTTCGGTTGAGATACGGCTTCTTACCCCGCCTCCGCCCGGGGGGCGGAGGCATCCGGCGCCGAGGGGGCACCGGAGTCGGTCGGCCCTGGGGAGCCGACCGCAGAAGGGACCATCGGACCGTCGTCGAGCGTGACGCAGCAGTCCGCGCCGCGTCGTCGACTGCGTGACAAGCAACTTCGCGAGCGCCGCATCCACCCCCGCTACAACGAGCATGAGTTCGACCTCGTCAAAAATGCCGCCGCCCTGAGCACCATGGCACCGGGCGGCTACGTCGCCGAGAGCTCGCTCGCCGCCGCTCGCGCTGACAATCCCGCCTCGGCCGTCGCCGACTACCGCGCTCTGGTGAAGGCGCTGATGGCCGCCAACGGACAGCTCGGCAAGGTCGGCAACAACCTCAACCAGCTAGCCCGTCACCTCAACCAGGACGGAGCCTGGCCCCACCACGACACCGTCCAACGGCTCCTGGACCGCGTCGAGACATCCATCGCCGACCTGGATGCCGCCGTCGACCAGGTCACGACAGGGCGGTGATCCGGTGATACCTAAGATCATCCTCGGACGGGGTACCACGCGCAGCCTGATCAGGTACCTCTACGGCAAGGGCCGGACCAACGAGCACGTCGATCCACACCTGGTGGCCTCCTGGAACGGCTTCGCCCCCGATCCCGGCCGCAGTACACATCGCGATCCCAAGGAGGTGGAGAAGCAACTCGCCGCGCAACTCGACCAGCCGGTGCAGATGCTCGGCGACCTCGCCCCGGAGACGGCCTTCTGGCACTGCCCCGTCCGCGCCGCGTCCGAGGACCCGATCCTCACCGACGCCCAGTGGGCGGACATCGCCCGTCGGATTGTGGCCGCTGCCGGCATCTCCCCCGAAGGGGATGAGGAAGCTTGCCGCTGGGTGGCGGTCCGCCACGCGGACGACCACATCCACATCGCTGCAACCCTCGTGCGCCAGGACGGACGCCGTCCCAAACGCGGTCATGACATCCGCGCTGTGCAGAAGGAAGCCCGCCGGATCGAAGTCGACTACGGGCTGCGGCGGTTGAAGGCCGGCGACGGCACCGGTGCCAAACGCCCCACCAGCAAGGAGCACTTCAAGGCCAAGCGCCTGGGTCAGGATGCCCCGGCCCGCGAGGTACTGCGTACGCGGGTGCGCCGCGCGGTCGCGGCGGCGGCCGACGAGGCTGAGTTCTTCTCGCTGCTGGATGCGACCGGCGTGGACGTACGCCTCAAGCTCGGTCCCTCCGGCGACGCGCTCGGCTGCAACTTCAGCCTGCCCGGCAGTGTGAACGAGCAAGGGGAGCCAGTGTGGTTCGCGGGCTCCACTCTGGCCTCCGACCTCTCCCTGCCCAAGATCCGTCAGCGTCTCACCACCACCGACTCCGAACCGATCGCCGTCCGGCCGGGCAATCCGTGGCACCAGGCCACTGCGGCCACCGAACGAATCCCGCACCACCTCACCCGTGGCGAGGAGCACGCGGCCCAAGGCCAACTTGTAGCACTCGGCGCGACGCTGGACCTGCTGCCGCTCATGGCACCGGCCGGGGCGAGGGGTGACCTTGAACAGGCCGCAGCCATCTTCGAGCGCGCGACCCGCTCCCGCGTCATCGCTGACCTCAACAGCGCCCGCATCCTGCGCCGCAGTGTCCAGGCCATCTGGCGTGAGCGCCCCCAGGACCGCGATGGGACAGGTTTCGCAATGCTCCTGGACACCGTGCTCACCGCAGTAGCCTTCGCGATGCACTGGCACCGCATCCGCCAGAACGCTCAACAAGAGACGGCCGCCGAGGAGACCTTGGTCCACCTGCGGATCGCATACGAACAAGTCGCCGAACCCGTACTGGCGGGCCTCGCACGCCAGGCCCCCGCCGTTCCGACCCAGCGCCGCCTCGCCCAGCATCTCCAAGAGGCGATGCCGGAGCACGCCGACCGCATTCTCAACGACCCCGGCTGGGAGGCGCTCGCCACGGTTCTCGCCGAAGCGGAGTCTGCGGGACACAACGCAGGCACCATCCTCAACCAAGCACTCGGTCAACGCCCCCTGGGTGATGCGCACAGCCCGGCACGCGCACTGACCTGGCGTGTCCGCCGACTCGGCGTGCGTCCCGCTCCGAGCCCCCGGGCTCAGGCAGCCAACGCCCGCAGCACCACCCAACGCACGCCACGCCCGGCAGAACCGGTCCGTCCGACAGTGACCTCCCCGTCGCCGCAGGCGCCGTCCGCACGACGGCGCTGATCACGGGCCCGCGCAAACGACCCGAGACCGCGCCATCAGAGCGTCGTCAGGAACCGGGTGGCTTGTTCAGGAGATCGGGACAACAGATTTCGACCACTTCGGAGGCACGGACGTCCGGCGCTTTTCGATTGCCAGACGGCTAGAAGAGGTCGGCCGAGGCGCCCCGCGTGAGATTCTCGAGGATCGTGCGCAGCCACGGGCTGCGCACGGCTGGCAGCCGGACCAAGGTGTGCCGGAACGTTTCCAGGTCGGCCCGGAACAGGTAGTTGGGGCGCGGCGGGAGCGGATCGTCGCGGAGTACGTCTTGGGGTATGCGGCCTGACGCGGGAACCGGCAAGTAAGGCTGGGGGGAGATCAGCCACAGCCACACCCCCAGCGGCAGGGGCACCAGGTATGCCGACGCAGCCGGGCCGGCGGGCGTCCAGGTCTGACCTGTCTGGGGATGGACCGGTACGAGGAGGATGTCGACGCCCGTGTCCGGGGATTCCTGTCCGGGGCCGGCCAGGACGGCGCGCCGCTTCGAGGGGCCTGCCGGCAGCAGGGCATCGAGAGCGCGTTGGAACAAGTCCGCGGTCAGACCCCCCGGGACCTTCACCGGTTGTCCTTGGGAGGCAATCAGCAGGTGGGCGAGCGCCTGGCCTGCGGCCGCCTCCCACTGCGGGCTCCACGACCAGTAGTGGTTCGACCCCAACCGTCCTCCCCACGTGGCAATCGGCTCGAACGGAGCCGTCTTCTCGCCCCTCTCTGCCAGCTCCGACCAGGAGAGGGGCGCAGCGTGGATACCGTCAACGGGGACGCGGTGCACGGCGTCCGGGCTGAGCCGCACTGCCTGCCAAAGCGAGCAGTCGTCGACCCTGGTCGCCACGGGGAGGTCGCATCTATCGCAGGCCGTGTTGGGCCCGTCGGCTCCGTCGAGGCCGCAGCAGGCACCGCCGCGTTTCTCAGGAATCAGCCGGGTTCCACGGATATCACCGGGCGCGATAACGCTCGCCCCGGGGGTGCTGTCGGACAGGGCGTAGACCGGCGCGTAGATGCCGTGTGCCTCCGCCTCGTCCGGATCGATCTCACCCCACATCCGCCACGGCCCTCCCCAGGGGTCCGGGTCCACAGCAAACGTCCCGGACTCCATGAGCACCGGCAGCTGGGCACCATTCCCGTACTTCTGACGCGCGTGGACTGGCAGTGAGACCTGGGACAGCGGGGTGGTCAACTCGGCGGCGCATCCCGCGCACAAGAAAACGAACAAGTGTCCTCCACCTGAGAAACACACGCATCCTCGCAGCTCGTCGGCAGCCAGCCAACACGTTTTCTCATCCGTGGCGGGAACGGCACCGGTCACCGTCGTGGAGTATCAACGCAGCAAGGAATAGACCGTGTATCGAAAGGAAAGTTCTGGGATCGTCGAGTGGCAGCTGAAAAGACTCAGTTGCCTGATCTCCGCTCCTGACCATCAGCGCCGGTAAACCCGGCGATCCACAGCCATAGCGACCACAACACCACCAGGGCGCGCGGGCCCGCCCCGAGACCGCTGGCGGCCGATCGCCAACGCTGCGGCAGACGCAGGGGCGGGCGGGCGAATGACCTGGGCGGGGTGAGGAGGTTATTCGGGACTGCCTTCGTCTGTAGTGGTCTCGTCGTCGATCAACCCGTAAGGTGGCCGGTCCTCGTTGCGGCTGAACCGGACCACGACGTTCTCTTCCACGAGCACGGGCGGACTGTTGTCGACGATGATCACCTGGGCACCGGCCCCCTGTTCAGCCAGCCAGCTGGTCAGGTGGCGGTAGAAGTCGTCAATGGCGATCGCGTCTGCGATTACCGCGTCCCGGGTGGCGCTGTGGCCCAGGTTCTTCTGCGGGCTGTCGATCATGAGGAAGCCGGGGTGAGCGGCCGATGTTTCGACGGCCACCTCGAAGACGGCCAGCTGCCAGGCCAGGGCCAGGAGTGTTCGGGCGCCGGATGACGCCTCGCGGTAGGAGTCGCCGCGTACGTGAGGAACCAGGTTCGTGTCGATGATCGGCTGGCTGAGTTTCGGGTAGCGCCACTGCCGCAGGAGTTCGCTGTACCGGCCGCTGATTCGGCCGACGACCAGGTCGCGGTCCTGTGCTGCATCTCCCAGCCGGTCGCGTTCCTCCCGCAGGCGTTCGATCTGTGCCTCCTGCCGCTCCACGAGCGCCGCGCGCTTCTCCAGGCCAGCCTGAAGCTTCGTCGCGTTCTCGGCGTGCTGGAGATGACGGAGAACTTCCTCGCGCCGGCGCTGGAGGTTGTCGCGAGCGGCGAGGAACGGGGTGACGGTGGGCGAAGTGGCTTCGTCAACCGCGGCAGCGGCACGCTCTTCGTCGATGGCGGCGTCTTCTGCTTGAAGCTTCAACGTGGCGAGCGAGCTGTCCAGGCCCTCAACGTAGGCAGTGATCTCCTTCAAACGAGCCTTGGTGGCCCTGACCTCGGCCGCGACATTCAGCCGCCCTTCATCCGACGAGTGCTCGGCTGTGGCCCTCCCGAGCGTCAGGTGCCCGTCGCCGTGGGGCAGCTCGTGGCTGCACAGACTGCACGAGCCGTTCTCCACCGACGGGGGAGCGGTCAGCCGATTCAGGCATGCGGGGCAGGTGGTGACGCTGAGGGGGTCGAACAGGCGCTGCGCTTCCGCCAGCATATTGAGCTTGACGAGGTCGTCCGCGTACTGCGCCCGCAGCGGCATCATCCGGGTAAGTTGCGTCTCGCAGTCACGCACCACGCCAGCGGCTCGCCGGGCGCGCTGGGCAGCTTGCTGGTGCTCGCGGCGCAGACGCCCGGCGAAGGTGGTGCCGGCTTGCGCTGCCTCGTCGAGGGCCCGCAGCTGCTCGGTCAGCTCCCGCAGCTCGCCTTCGTATTGCTGAGCGATCAGCGCGCCGACCGTGGGAACGTCCTGCTCGTCGACGAACGCCCGTGCTGCGGCGAGTTCGGAGCGTGCCTGGGTTAGTCGGGTGCCCAGTTCCTTGATGCGTTGCCCAAGCTCGACGGCGCGGTCGTCGTGAACGCCGAAGACGACGTCGACCACCTGCTTCAGCTTGTGCTTCTTCATGTACTCGTTCTCGAACAGGAAGTTCTTGGAGGCGATGCGCTCGTTGGGCAGGAAGGCGAGGTTCATGAGGTCGCGGATACTCAAGGGGTCGGTCCGGGACTCACGGCTGGAGGGGGCCTCCCGCAGCTGGACGCCTTCGAGCTTGCAGTGCCCCAGCAGCAGAGCGGAAAGGCTCTCGGGCGCTCCCGCCGGCTCGATGGTCCTGCTCTCGGGCTTGGAGAGCGGCGGGATGTCCAGCGTCCCCCGGCGTACGTAGGCGACCTTCGACGGCTCCCCGACGGGCCGCTCGATGACGTGCGGTTCGCCGGACAGCTCGACTTCCAGAAGGCAGGAACGGACTTTCCGCAGCACCTCAGGATGCCGTGGATGGCGCTTCCCACCGAGGCCGTAGGCGATGAACTCCAACACCGCGGTCTTGCCCGAGCTGAATGCCCCGGCCACCACGGACAGGTCCCGCACCCGCTGGTCCTGCGTGAAATCGACGTCATAGTTCCGGCTGACGCCAGCAAGGCGCAGGCGCCGGATCCGGATGCCAGGCAGAGGCTGCATGGTGGTCATCCTTCCCAGGGCATGTCAGGTGCCTGCGGTCCCGGTCCGAGTACGCTGAGAAGCGCGGCACCGGGCCCGCCCTCTCCATCCGGCCGCAGCCACCGTGCGGTCTGTTCCCGCAGCGCCTTGTCGGTGAGCTTGCGGAGTCGACGCACGACGATGGACGCCGCAGTGGTGAACGACGCGGCGTAGGTGGCGGTGAAGCTAGCCCCGAGTTCCCGACCGCGGTCGCTGATCGAATAGGTGAAGGCGCCGTTGCGGTTGTGGACCTCGCAACACCCGTAAGCCACGAGTAGTCCGAGGTCGTGCTGGATGCGCTCGCGTCGACTGGTGAAGCGCTGCGAGGAGGACGCGTACGAGAGCACCTGCGGATCGAACCCGGCCAGCCTGAGCATATTGCCCTCCCGGCCGTCGGAATCGACGACGAGGAAGGGATTCGCCGACAGGAAGTCGTAGTAGCCGATGCGCTCCAGGCTCGCCCCCTTCGCGTCCTGTCCGGCGACAGCGTCGAGAAGAAGCAGCAGCTGCGCCAGCCGGAAGGTCACCTCGTCCTCCGGCATCATCACCGGTCGGTGTGCTTCCACAGCGAACTCCTCGTAGGTCTGACAGGACAGGCGACGGCGGTCAGCCGTCGGAGTGCTCGGCGGCGATCTGCCGCCAGTGTTTGACCCAGCCCGCCTTGCGGTTGTCCACGAGCCGGTGGACCAGCCCCCAGCTGTGCACCAGCTCCAGGCGGAGCGACTTCGGCAGTTTGTCGTGCTCGTTGCGTACATCCCGCCAGACACGGGTGTGGAGAACCCGAAGCGCGTCCTCGGCCGCGCATTCGTTGAACTGCATCTCCCAAAGACCGTGGAGCGTCGCATCGGCGGAACTGAGCGCCGCCACCTCCGCCGGAACATCCTTGTGCGCGATCTCGCGAGCCACCAGATCGGCATTGAAGAACTGCCTCTTGGCCGAATCCAGCTCCACGTGGCCGGCCTCGGCCATCTGCCGAATGAACAAGGCGGAGCCGAAGGCGGCTGCCTTGTCGTCCTCGACTTCGAGTACCAGCCGGAGCTGCTCCACGGAGGCGGGGGCGGCCTGAGCGTATGTCTCGTAGAAGCCGCGACGCACGTCGTCGCCCTCGGGGCTAAGCAGCTTCTTCCGGAGGGCGGTCTCGTCCCAGAGCTGGATGACGAGGCTGTGTTCCTTCTCCCTCGCCTTCGTCCACGTGTCCCACCATGCCGTCATCGGGCCGTCCATGCTGGAGGGGATGCACAAAATCCAGCTGGCGATGGTGTGGCCGTTCTTGACGGCTGCCTTCAGCACGTTGTCGAGCGACTCTTCGACCTGCTGTACGTGCCTCTTGGTGGTGACCGGCATGAAGTACTTGGACTGCCACACTGCGATAGCTCCGCCGAGGTTTCCGGCGAAAGCATCGATACCCCAGTCGCCCGGGTTGGCAGCGACGGACCGTACATTTGGGGTCGTCGCGGCGGCAAGCTGAGTGATCATCGTTTCGAAATCCGCGCGGGCTCCGCCGGGGCCTCCCCCGCGGACTACGTGCACGTCGAAGCTGATTGGCTGGACACCCGTCGGCACGGCTATCGAGTCAGGCACAACTCACCCCCCTGCGCCGGTGACTGAACACAGGATGTTCCCCGAGCGTCACACACCGCATCGATGGAGCCTATCCAACGGTCACTCGACTGAACAAGAAGTGGAACGCATCAGCATCTCAAATACGGTCCACCGCAAAGCGCGGCAATCGCGCGAAACCTGCGGGCCACGGTCCAAGCGCGCAGGTCGTCTTGGCGAGAGGGCTGCAGCCCTCTCGCGCTCTCCCGCACCATCCGTCCGTAGTCGTGCAGCGGTCAAACGTCGCCGTTGCGTGCGGCAGCCGAACTGCCGCCGGCCCGAGCAGGCGTGTCCCGGTGATGTACGTCGTGACGCCGGTCCCAGCCATCCTGGCCAGGGCCGACCCTCGGCGTACGGGCCGTCACCCGGCACCACAGGCGCCTCCCCCGGCTGCCGCTATCCGGGCAGATCGGGCTCTCGGCATCAAGCCGACAGCCTTTAACTGCTTGCCGTTTCGTGCTTCCACCGGCTCCCGCCGCAGAAGTTGCACGTCAGCGAAAGCGGGAGCGGCGTGCGAGACTCTCCCGAATCACGCTTCCGCTGGCGTGCAGAGCACCCTTCAGTTGTCCTCGCAGCCCATCGGGGAGGGTCCCTGCCCCGAGAGCACAAGCACGCACGAGAGCACGGCAATCCTGCTCTTGCCGGTCCGTGGCAAGCGCGGTGAACAGAGGGTTCGCCACGTTCTCGCGGGCCGCGTAGCCGTCTTCGGCGTCCGTGGCCCGGCGGTGCAAGTCGTCGACGATGCGCCGTGCTGCGGGCCCCTCGGCGGAACCGATCGCGTCAAGGACGGTAAGTCCGAGGCGGATGTCGAAGACGGTCATTCCGGGTTCAGGCTTCCACTCGGAGTAGGTAGCCACAAGGCACGCCAAGTGCCCTTCGATCGGCTGCCCGGTGTCCCGGCGGCACAAGACCGTCAGGCATGCCGTGACCGCTTGTTCCCAAGGGTCGCCAGATGTCGTCTCGGCAAGGAGGACGCCAGCTTGATCCGTGTCGCCTGTGACAAGAGCGGCCAGCACGGCGACTTGACGCCCGTCGAGCATCCGCTTGCCTACGCCGTTGTGAGCTTCGAGGTGTGTCAGGGCCTCGGCCCATCGGCCCGCGGTGGTGAGAGTGCGTGTCCCGTCGGCGAGGAGTACGCGCCACAGCCACGCGCGGACCTCTTCGCGGTCCTCGTCCGTCGCGGTGAGGTCCGCCGGTACCTCGACTCCCTCGAACCAAGCCGTTGAACCCGCCCCGACCGCCTCATACAGGTCGAGCAGTCGCCTGCGGCCCTCGTCTGCCCGGCCGGCGCGGATCTGGAGGCGGGCCAGGTTGACGACGGGCTCCAGCCCTCGGATGGCGCTCATGCCGGGCAGTGGGCAGGCATGGAGGTAGGCGGCGGCGTGCTGGTGGCACATCTCGCGCGCGAGGTCGGGCAGCCCGACATCGGAAGCGATGAGTGCGGCCTGGTTGTAGACGGCCGAGGCAAGTCCCTGGTCGGTCTTCTTCGCTGCGATGTCGGCAATTTCGACGAGCGCGCTCACGCGCCTGGGTAAGGGCAGGCAGGCCGGCCGGAATCGGGCGACGAGCGGGAAGCGTTGGGCTGTGGGTCCGTACGGGTCCATAGGTGTCCCCCGGGTGTGAGTGAGAACGGCTGAGGTGACGGAGCCCGCCGGGGTACGGAGGCGGGTCCCGTCACGGTTGCGGGTGGAGCGTCACTACCAGGCGACCACGATGCGGTTCAGCGGGGTATCTAGAGCGAAACGGCCTGCACGCTGCTCGACGGCGGGGGCGTCAAGAGCCTGAATCTCGAACGTGACTTCACGGTCGCGGTACTCGCGGTCCCAGGTGCGGATGGCGTCGGCCACTTTTGCGGTCAGCTTGTCGTTGCCGGGGCCATGCCCGACTACGCCGAACTCCCAGAGCTTGCCGCCCTCGTGGGTCTTCCGCTCGGACAAGCGCCGTGCCAGGTATGCGACGGCGCCCTTGTCGACGGTCGCGGTCGACGAGGGGTAGGGATCCTCTGTGAGTAGACCGCCCTTGGCACTCTGGGGGAACAGCATCCGGATCAGACCGGATCGGAGGGAGCAGGTGACGAACAGTTCCATCCACTCCGGCGACTCCATGGCGCGGACGGTCACGCCGGTCCACTCCTCGGTGCGCGGCTGATCGAGGACTCCCGCGAGGGCATCAGTGTCGATCTCCTGTCCGGCGGGGGCCTGGAGCCGTACGGTGCCGTCCGCGCTGAGCGGGATGACTCGACGGTCGTCGTCGGCGATGCCTCGCCGGAGCGGCATGAAGGTGTTCATCTCACTGCCGCGGGATACCCATCGACCGTCGCGCTCCTCATAGGCGATGGAGCGGGAGACACTGCCTTTGAGGCGCTGGGGGACGAGGAGCCGGCCGCCGGGCACGAGCTGCCGCAACCAGGCGTGCGGCACGCCGTGCGCGCCGACCGTGGCGATGATCCGGTCGTACGGCGCTCCTTCGGCGTAGCCGAGGGCTCCGTCTCTGGTGACGGCTTCGACGTTGGTGATTCCCGCGGCGGCCAGGTGCTCGCGGGCACCTTCCACCAAGTCGTCGTCGACGTCGAGGGTGGTGACGTGTCCGCTGTCGCCGACCAGATGGGCGAGCAGTGCGGCGTTGTAGCCGGTGCCGGCGCCGAGTTCGAGAATGCGCTCACCGGGCTGCGTGTCGAGTTGTTCGAGCATGAGGGCGACAACTCCCGGCTGGGAGGCGCAGGAGATCGATGTGCCGTCGGTGTCGTACTTGATGTGCACCGGCGCGTCGGCGTAGGCGTCTTCGAGCGGCGCGTCGGGCACGAACACGTGGCGTGGCACGGTCCGCAACGCGGTTTCGACGGTGATCGTGCGTACGTGCCCGTCCGCACGAAGCTGGTCGACCAGGGCGTTACGGAGCCGCTCGGCTTCCGTCGTGGGGGCGGCGATCGAGTCGTTGTTCACCGCGGCGACGCTATCGATCCGGGCCGTGGGCCGGTCGGGCGACGCGGTGTTGTCACTCGTTTCCATGACTACCTTTCTGGCAATGGTGAACAGGGCACTCTGGTCGTCTAGGAGGAGACCCGCCCGGTTGGCGTGGAAGATGACGTGGTGAGCGAGAACGGCTCGAAGGCCACGGGTGAGGGCGCCGCGGTGGGCGAGGTCAGCGAGCGCGGCTCCCGCCCCTTCGAAGGCGTCCACCCACGCGTCGTGTGCATACAAGGAGCCCTTCGGGCGGCAAAGGTCATGCGCGTCGGCGGTCATCAGCTTCCGCAGTGCCTGGGCCAGTTCGGCGGCTCGTTCGGATCGTAGAGGGTTGGTGGCCGGTCGGAGGGCGGCCACCTTCGCCCATACGTCTCCCTGCTCGTACCAGTCGAGTCCCGCACCGCGCATCATGGCGCTCACCAGCAAGACGGCGGTCTCCCGACGTCCCAGGTGCTCCGGGCTCGGCTTGTAGGTGAGCAGGTGGCGGGAGTCACTGTGGAACAGTTCGTGGGCAGCGTCCATGGCCGCCGGGCCCCCGAAGGCGTCGACTTCGGGCTCGTAGACACAGGGCAGCCACGACACGACCGCACCGTCGCCGACGAGATCGCTCAGCAGCGACTCAACGATCGGGGAGGGCCCGTCAGCGAGGTATCTCAGGGGCCAGGGTTGCTTGTTCATGAACCACCAGGTGCTGAGCTGCCCATCCTGTTCGGCCGCGAGAAGGGCCGGACCGAGACGCTCGGAAATGACGCGCTTCGCGCTCTCGCGATCAGCGAAGGTGATGTTGTGCTGCTGCCAGTGGTCGAGAGGCATAAGAGGGTCCTTCGGTCGGCGGATCAGGCGATGAGCAGGCAGGTGTCCCAGGCGGATTGCGGCGGTGCGGTGGTACTTGGTGCGATGAAGGCCAGGGCTGTACCGGCGGCGCCGTCGAGGAGACCGGGGCCCCGTTCGTCGTCCTGAATCAGCGTCTTTGCGGTGAACTCGGGATCAGCGCCCGGCGGGTGGACCGCAGCCAGGAGGGCCGGAATGGCGGCCCGGAGTTGGTCCACGGTCGACGGGTGGGCGTCCTCGGCCGCACGGGCGGCGACGTGGGCAAGGCCGGCGAAGCCATGGCACAGGCCGTTGTCCGTCGTGGCCTTCAGTTGTTCGGGATTGGTGAGGGCGGCCACCAGTGCGTTCTCGGCGTCGATCTGGCGACAGGTGTTGCCGAGGGCGAGCGCGGCGAGTTGCTGGGCACGGGCGAGGCCGGTGGTGCCGTAACACCAGGACGGCCGACGGGGCGCAGACGGGGTGAGGTGACCGGTACGCAGCTCACTGCGGGTGACCCAGTACGGCCAGGTCGGTCCGCTGCCCGTCTCCTCGCGCCAGCGGTCCAGCCACGCCAGGATGGTGCGCAGTGCCGTGTGGTGTCCGTCAACAACAGTGTCTTGCCGGGCGGCGAGGGCCAGGAGCGCGAGCACGCCGCCGACGCCGTGTGCCATACCGATGTTGGCGTCTCCGCCGGGGAACCGTTCGTCCGGGCTGCCCGAGGGCCCGGTCTCCGTCCACCAGCCCGGGAGGTGCTCGCCGCGCTGGGTGATCGGTGCGGTGAGGCGTACGCAGTAGTCGAGGACGGCGCTCGTCATGGGGCCAGCGGGGTCGTGGCGCAGGAGGTAGGCGCCGTATCCGGTGAGGCCCCGAATGGTGTCGAACTCGGCGAGGACCGGCGGACGCCCGGCATCAATGCGGCGGTGTGCGGCATCGAGACGGCGCCCGACATCGGCCGCGACCTGTCGGTCCACCGTGCTCAGAGCGCGCAGGTAGGAACCTGGCAAGTGGTCGGCGGCGCAGGACAGGGCGTGGGCGAAGGCGGGTACTCCGTAGAAGGAGTGACTGTCGGGGCCGCTGGTGAACGGCTGGCGGGAGGCGGCGGCGAGCCAGTCGTGGGCAGGCTGCCAGGGGCCAAGGCCGCTCGCAGCCCGCTCGATGTGCAGGAGTGCGATGCCGGGCGGGCCGTAAGCGAGGTGCTGCCGGTAGGCGGACGCTGCCCGGGGCTCCGGGAACACCACTGCGGGGTCGGTTAGTTGGGAGGCGATGGCGTCGACCAACTCCAGTGCAGGGTGGGCGGTCACGTTGCCCTCCCTGCGGCGCGGGCGGTCCAGGCCAGTGCGGCAGCGCGTGCCAGGTAGAGGCACACCTCTTCTTCCGGGAAGTTCACCGCGACGTGTCGTACGAAGTGCACGTGCAGCAGGGAGGTCAGGACGTCGTCGATGGCGATGCCTTGGGTGTCCGGGCCTGGCAGGTGCGACCGGTACGCGGCGAGGGCCGTATCCCGGTCTGCCCATCCCGACACAACGGCGTCTCCGCCCGGGACAGCTCGTAACGCCGCCCAGTTGTCGCGGGGATCGGCGAGCCGTACGGCCTCGGTGAAGTGCGGGCGCGGTACGGGCACGGGGGCAGTCGGCGGGATGTGGTCGATCAGCCACCGCATCGCGGCTTCGGTACTGCCGAGGAACGCGGAAACGACGGCGACGGTATGCGCCACGACCAAGGTGCGCTGGCCGGGGCGCTGCGGCTGCGCGAGCTGGGCCAGGACGGCACGCGAGTCCGCCCGGAACACCTCTTCGGCCGCGTCCCACGCGGCGCCAGATCCCCAGCGGCCCATCTCGCGGTAAGAGGTGGGGTACCGCAGATCGGCCAGCAGGCCAACGCGACGCAGCTCGTCCGCCCACTCGCTCACCGTACGGGCCGTCTGGGCGAAGGCTCCCGGGTCGGGGAGGGCAATGCGCAGGCGGAGGTGCTGACCGGGGTCGCGGAAGCGGATGAACCACCACGGTGGGTTGCCGAGCCGTTCGAGGAGGCCGGGCAAGTGCGTTGCGAGGAGGGCGTCTTGACGGCGAGGGTCTCCGTACAAAGCGGCCAGAAGCACCGAGGACAAGGCGGGGGTCCGGATCTGGTCCGGAGAAAGGGTACGAGCCTGGGTGGGGGCGGGAAGGGACGGCCACGTCGGCGGCCGGGTCGCTTTGAGGGGCACGACGACCTCGTGGGCGCGGCCGTCGCACCAGCCGTACGACTCCGGTTCCGGTGCCTCGACGAGCACAGCCGGGCGCGTACGGTCGAGGTGTCGGCGCAACAGCGCCCGGTGGCCGGCCTCGTCAAGGTCGAGGAAGAGACGCCGGTCGTCCTCAATGAGGTGGACTCGGCTCGGCAGCCTTCGCCGGGCCCGCCAGTCGGTCAGCGCGGCATCCCACTCGGCCCGGGGGCTGGCGCGGCCGGGCAGCTCGGACTCCTCCAGCCGCCAGCGTGCCGGGGCCAGCGCCGTACGCCCGTACCGCAGGCGAGGAAGGAACGGCATCGCCGATGCGGCGCCCCAGTCGAACATGGTCACCTGCGCGTACTGGGCGCGAGAAAGCTCGGCGAGGAAGCGCGCCAGCAGCGGTGTATGGGTGCGCGGGTTCAGCGCGTTCATACCAACTGCCTCGACGCGGTGACCTCGTTCAGGGGCGGCGAGATACATGCGGCGCCCGTCGCACCCCACCGCCAGGTCGTCCGGGGTGAGGACGGCGTCGTCCGGGGCTCGGTGCTCCTGGAGG
Organism: Streptomyces sp. NPDC006923; assembly: GCF_040635655.1. NCBI lineage: Bacteria > Bacillati > Actinomycetota > Actinomycetes > Kitasatosporales > Streptomycetaceae > Streptomyces > Streptomyces sp. NPDC006923. The sequence continues at coordinate 532,078 of NZ_JBEYIF010000005.1, read as the reverse complement.
CTGATCATGGTGGGCACGACCTGCGGCGTACGGGCGACGTGGGCGCTCTCGGGGAGCAGCGGCGGGAAGGAAAGCTGTGCGGGCACGGTATTACTGTCCGCGGTTGGGAGATCGGTCAGTTCTGCGGCCAGGGCGTCGGAGTCCGCAGGGTCCAGCATGCTGAGAAAGCGGCCCGTGGATACGCCGGCACCACGGGACACGCTCACGACCTCCAGCCGGAACAGCCCGCGCTCCAACTCCCCGGGGTCGGCCGCGTACACCCGCACACCCATCTCCACGTGCGGTGGTACTCGGGGCTGGTCTGGCCCGACGTCCAGCGCCGCAACGAGCTCGTCGCTGAGGACCACCTCGTCGCGGCCGTCGAGCGCGGCGGTCTGGGCGAGCCGTACGAGAATGTCGTCCCGAGCGGATAGACGCGGCCGACGCCCGCCGGCCGGAGTGCCCGGGTAGCTGTCCGGATAGCCGACGCCGCTGTCGGCGACCACCTCCTGGAGCGGCACCATCGTGCCGATGCCGTAACGCTCGTAAAACCGCTGGTGGTACTCACCCCACGCGGGGGTCCCGTACGGCCGGGGGCTCAACCGGGTCAGGACAAGGGCAGCGCGCTTGACCTCGCGTGCCACTTCGTCCGGCAGAACGATGCGGGCGTCCAGACGCAGATCGAGGGCGACGGGATGCCGGCGCAAGCCGGGCACCAGGGCTCGCATCCGAGCTGCGACGCTGTCCCTGACGCGGCGCGTGTCGCACTCCTCCAAGCCGGCCCGGACTGCGCGCAACTCGCATACGGTCGCCGCGGCCGAAGCGAGATTCCCCGCGTCGACCGCGTCGAGCTGGCCGAGCAGATGTCCGAGGCCGTCAGTCTCGGTGCTTGGTGCGTGCAGACTAGTGATCAACACCCGCCGCCGGATCAACTCCCCGAGCAGACGCCCCGTCTTCCCCGGACCAGCCTCGGGGAACTCCGCCCGCAACTTGTCCACGAGCGCACCGACACGAATCGGAGCCCGCGTCGCGGCGAGGACGGCACGCACCGGTTCCGTCAGGGCCAGGGATGCTTCGACCGTACGGGTCCGATCGTGCTGGACATCGGGCTGGAACGGCACAATGAGCCGATCTCCCCTGCTCGTCGCCGTGTTGTTCGCCACGACAGGCAACCGGTCGAGCAGGTCCGGGCACGACTCCAACCGCTCGACCACGGCAGCCAACCACTCCGCCCCCGCGCGGCCGACGGCCACGTGGCGTGTGCCCCAGGCTGAACGGACCTGCGGGCCGAACGCTGCGGTGGCCACGCCTGCGAAGAGTCCGAAGGGCGTCGCCCGGTGCTGGGACCGAAGCAGGTAACGGGCGACAGACAGTGCCGCTCGCCGCGTGTCCCGCGCTGAGGGATTCTCGGTCATGCACGAGGTCCGTACCTGCGCGGCAAGGGCCGGGCTGGAGTGTTGCAGTGCCTCGGCGATGTCCTCGTTCGCCCAGACCGCGCGCAGCCACTCCACGAATACACCCGAGCTGCTGGTCGAGCGGTCATCGAGGTCAGGAATCGGGGGAACTAACAGCTCCGGCTGAGCAACGGCGCGCAGGAGAGCGGTTGTGCCGGTTCGGAACGCTTCAGGCGGTGTACCCACCAGTGACCTCCGTAGGACGAGGGACGGACGGCTGGTGCCGCCGAGCTGCAGCGCGGCGGCACCAGCCGGGAGTGACCAGAGGTCCGGGTCAGGCCACGTTGGTGGTGCAGGCTCCACAGGTGGAGCCGCAACCGTCGTCGGTCAGGTTGACCAAACCTGCCGGGTCGGCGATCTCGACGAGAGAGACGTCCAGGTCGAAGCCGTCTGACGTACCCAGGCTCTGCGGACGTGCCTGGGTGTCACTGAGAACTGCGGTGCCGTGTGTCATTCCTGTCAACTCCTCATATGTGGTGGTCTCTTGCTGTGTTGTGGTGTCTCCAGGCGCCTCACTCGGAGCATCTGCCAGTAGCTGGCTCCTCGGGGGCTCCCGGCCCCCCGGCACGAGCTGACGTGTCCCGCAGAGGCAATCCGCAGGCGCCGTCGCCGTACGCCGGGAAGTCGTGTGCCGAAAGTCCGATCAGGCGGACGCCGGTCGTCGTTCCATGAAGTAGGCGAGGGCTTGAGCCCTGAGACGGTTGAGGCACGGCTCGCACGCGAAGAACGGGGCGTGCTGCCCGTCCCACTGCACAGGGCCGAGCCAGATCACTCGCACGTCCGAGCGCCCGCACCCAAGCCAGCAGTCACCAGTGATCCATTGCCGCCCCACGGAAGACTCCCCCCGTTCTCGATAGCAAGGACGGTCGCTCGGCCGCCCGACAGTTGAGCGATGCGCAGCCCCGGGACCGGAATGACAGACCCCGGTGGCGCGCCTCCCCAAGCGTCAGGCCCTCGGGGGGACGGGCGGACGACGTCCAGAAGTGGCGGGTGCGCTGCGGAGCGGTGGTATTCACTCGTCGCCCTTGAAGCGGAGTTCGGCCCAGACCTCTTTGGCCCACGGATGCCCGGCCGAGCCGTGCAAGTCGTAACCCCAACCGTCGGCGACGGCATCAATGAGGAACAGTCCGCGACCCGACTCGTCCTCGTCATCCGCCTGGCCGAGAGTCGGCAGGCACCACGGCGCCCGGTCCACGACCCCGATACGCACCCGGGTCCCGGTCGGCCGTCCGACTATCAGGCGGACCTCATGACACGGCGTGTGCCTGACGGCGTTCGCAATCAGCTCGGTGACAACCAACGCAGCACGGTCAGCGAGGTTGTCGAGGTGCCATACGCCGAGGACTTCCCGAACAAACCGGCGGCCGATCTCGGCCGTCGACGGCTCGCACGGAAAACTCTGGCTATAAGCGGGACGGCCGACGGAAGCGGCCAGAACAGACCTACTGAGACTCGTCATTGGGGTAGAGCCTTCGCGTTGTCTCGGCGCTCGGTCCGCCGCAGGAAAACGCCAGGGCCGACCGAGCCGTCAACAGCCGCCCGCACTCACGTGACGGCCGACCAACAACCAGATAACTCCGCCTCGCCACAGACCGGTTAGGGCAATCACGAGCCCGGCCCACGGGATGACCTAGGGCGATTTGACCTTCTCCTTGCCTGGCGAATGAGTGACGTGAGAGCTACCGTGCGTCAATGGACATCACGCGCAACACCACTCTTGCGGTGTGGATGGCCGAACACGGCTACAGCTCCAACAGCCTTGCTGACGCGGTGAACAGAGCCTTGGAGCACCTGACCGGGCGGGCCGGCGGGCTCGACGGGTCATCGATCCGAGCCTGGAAGGCAGGCCGGGTGACGTGGCCGAAGTCGGCAACCCGCAGGGCACTTGAGGACGTCACCGGCCTGCCCGCCACGGCTTTAGGGTTCGTGCCACGGAGACGCCCTCCGTCCACCCCAGCCGCACCGCAGCAGGAGGACCCCGACATGAAGCGCCGCACCCTCGTCGGTGGCCTTGCCGCGGCTGCCGCGGCGGCGGCAGCCGCCCCTGGCACCGCAACCCGCCGCATCGGCATGGGCGATGTCGACCGTCTTCAGCAGCGCTTCGCCGAGATCGTCGCCAGCGACCACCGCCACGGCGGACAACTCGGCATCGAGCAGCAGGCCACCGCGCTCGCCGAGGAAGCACTGAACCTCCAGCACGCGGGCAGCGCCTCCCAGCGCGTACGCAGCAGCCTGTATGCCTCCGCAGCCGCGTTCCGCTCCTCGGCCATGTGGGCCGCCATCGACGGCCGCCGCTACGACGCCGCGAAGGCCCACATGCGCGAGGCCCAGGCCCTAGCCGAGATGTCAGGCGACCAGGCGATCAAGTTCCGTATCTGGAGTCACGCGGGCACCATGTACCGGCACATGGGCCGACCCGCCGACGCGATCGCCGCCAACGATGTCGCCCGCAACCTGCACCTCACCCGCCGCGACCCCCTGTTCGCCTCCCTCGGCCTTGCCCGACAAGGGGCCATCCACGGCACCGCACAGAACCGCGCCGGCACTCACCGTGCGTTCGGCCAAGCGCAGGAAGCCATGCTGCGTGCCGACCCCGCCGACTACCGGCCGGTGTGGATGCGCGCCTTCTACGACCAGGCCGAACTGGACTCCCTGGCCCTCTCCGCGCACTTGGCGCTCGGTGACCACCCGACCGCCGAGTTCCACGCCCACCGCTGCTTGTCCGCGTTGCGACCCCACATGGTCCGTTCCCGGGCCATCGCCACAACCCGCCTCGCCCACGCCCAGCTCGCACAGGGCGCGCCCGACGCCGCCACGGCCACCGCGATGAAGGTCCCCACCGACGCCGCCACCCGTCACGCCCGCGTGGCACGCATGCTGCAAGAGTTCGGAGCCGCGCTGCGCGCCACGGCCCCGGGCAGCTCCACCGTGCAGACCTGGAACGAGCACGCCGCCCTCTGGAGGACTCCCGCATGACCACTGCGCCCGCCATCGAACTCCGCACGTTCACCACCCTCGACACGGTTCGCGGCGATCTCCTCGACGTATACGCCGACGTACGCGCCCCACTCCTCCACCTGCCGAACTACGCGATCACGGCCTTCGGCGAACGACTGGACCGCCATGGCACCGAGCCCGGCTTCGCAGCCGTACTCGCGTACGCAGACGGACACCCGGTCGGCTACGCCTACGGCACCACCATCGAGCACGGCGACCGCTACTGGCAGCGCACCAGCCCAGAGCCGGCGGCAAAGTACACCGAGCGTCCGGCCGTATCCCTGAAGGAAATCGGCGTCCGGCCAACTTGGCGAAAGACCGGCACTGCCCGGCGCATCCACGACACCTTCCTCACCACCCGAGAGGAGCCGTTCATCACTCTCATGGTCAACCGGGCCGCCGGCGACGGAAAGGTCCATGCGCTCTACAGGACATGGGGCTACGAGGACATCGGCCAGAGCCAACCGTCACCGGCCTCGCCAGTCCTCACCGTGATGATCCGCGCCAGCCGCTGACCCGATTCGGCGTACGCCAGCGCAGCAGCGGTCCGCTTCCCATTTCTGGTGCGGCCCCCTCCGAGGCAACGGAGCCACGGACAGGCGCTGCCCGCGCCACCGCATCGAGCGAGACACTCGGAGAAACGAGCAACTCAGCCTCGAAACCAGGAGATCTCCTGAGCCGAACACAGCAGCAAGACCGCGCAGGGCAGTACTCCAGCCGGACTTCTTCATTGGCCCTGGTCAATGAAGAAGTCCGGCTGGAGTACTAAGAGGCGACAGTGCTGGTCGCAGCTATCAACGAGTGGCTTTGACCAGCATTTTCGCAACACACCCTATTCGAAGGATGTCCTGACCGAGTCCGAGAGACCGACCGCGCTAATGTCCCGGGAAAGCCAGTTGTATGCGAGGGCCGTGGCCGGAGTGTCCTTGAACACCCAGAGGGTTTCGTGCGCAACGCTACGGCCCGACCAAGCGGCCGACTTGGGGCGAAGACGGCGGAAGTCGACCTCGTCAGAATCGATCCACTCGGGCCAGTAGTCGGATTCGGCGCTGACATCGTCCACTTGCGTGACGTCGACCTGTGAAGCAGAACCGGACGGCAACGGAAGGACAATGCGCGAGAACATGGGCCCGATGTCCAGTCGTCGGCTGTCTCCGACAGGAGGCCAGCTGATCTTGCATGCGAACCGGACAGGCAACGCTCCCCCGAGCCGCAGGGTCCGCTGCACGGGCGACAAGTACTCCGTGACGATGTCCTCGTAGATGGACAAGGCGTCGGAGTAGACGTGCCTGACCAGATCAGTCAACACCTCCCTGCTGTACAAACCGGAGATGCTCCTCGAAGCCGCGTGAGGCGGCCTATCCGGCACCGGATAGGGACGGTAGATCTTTTCGTCGCGCATTGTCGGAAGGCACTGTTCTGCGCATTGGTCACGGAGTTCAACGAGTTCCGTCCGTAGCGCCACGGTATTTCGCTGAAACTGGACCTGATCAGCGTTCGGAGCCAGCCGCAAGATCTCGTCAATCGAAGAGATCACGTCGACGAGTGGAATGGGCAGGTGGCCTAGGCGACCGCTCTGGCCGGTCAGCAGTCGGGACAGAGACCAGGCCCGTTCCTGACACGCGGCCAGATTACCGGGGAGCAAGAAGGCTCTGCTCTCCAAAAGCACCTTCATGCTCTTCTTCACCCAGGACAGAGTCAACCGCCATGGCCAGGCCAGCATATCGGACAGCATATTCGCCCAGTAGAAAGACGTGATCCTCACACCATTCACCTCCCCCCGCTCCAAGTCTGACGGTCCGACGACCTCGAAAAAGCGCTCGTTACGGTCGTAGCATGCGGGGTCGGCAAACACGACGTGAAGACCGGTGGAATGTCCAGCATCTGATCCAACTCCAATAGGAACCCCACGTCCCGTTCCATCCGAGCAGCTGAGTAGAGTTCCCGCACGGCCGATTCCAGCGAGCCAGGCGTCGAGTGTTACGGATAGGCGCCGGGCGCACTCAAGGGCTTCGGGAAGGGTTGCTACTGGTTCGCGTTCATAGCTTGGGACGGCCTTGTCAATGATCCACGCTGCCAGCCCCGGGTCTACTGTCGTCAGATCGCAGAGGAGCGCCGTCACACGTTCCCAAGAGCCGCTGGAGACGACGAGGGTCAGCGCGTCACGCCACCGGTCCCGACGCTGTGGTGAGAATTGCACGAGCTCGGGCAGTCCGTTGTCCAGTACGTACTGGCCACCGAAGTACTGTCCGAGCACGGGCAACGCGAAGGTGAACATGCGATTGCGGTGGACAACCAGGCGGGTCTGGACAAGTCGCGCCTGCTCCTCGCTGGTACCAACCTCGCCAGCCGGCACTCCGCCGCCGACATCCAGAGTGAGCCGTCCGAGCCGGGCAAGCAGGGCTTGCGTATCTGAGCCAAGCCCCGAGGTCCGGTTGAGAGCCCGTTCGACAAGGGCGGCGAGGAAGGATCCTCGCGAGTTGGGCACCTGCGAGCCAGCCTTGCGGCAGTCGGCAGCGATCAGAGCGAAAAGGGGGCGGTGCAGTGCGTCGCGGATCTCGGGGTTGGGATGCCAAGCCAAGTCTCGCGGGGCTCCCACCCTTTCAAGAAGGTCGCCGAGTTCGGTGCCTGAGAGTGCAGGCAGGCTGAGACAGTCGTGAGCCCGGAGATTGTTGTCCGGGCGGCTGGAGGCCAGAACTTTACGGCCGGGCGCGCTGTAGAGCCAGGTCTGGAGGTCATCAACAATCTCTGCCGAGCGTCCGGCTCCGAACTCGTCCAGTCCATCGAGGAAGATTGTCACCTCGCTGTGGGCACCGGGAAACCGTGTGATCTGCTCATTAAGGGCCCGCAGGAAGTCTGGTCCGGTCCGCTTCGCGGACAGGTGGACCGGCAACGGCTCGTCGGCGTTGTCGATGGCCCGCAGTGCCGAGGCTTGGTACTCCCGCTCTAGCGCCACAGTCTTCCCTGAGCCGAAGTCACCTGTCAGAACGGCGAACCTACGTCCTGCGTGGAACTGCTCGAACTCCGGAAACAAACCGACCGTACTGTCGTCGGCCAACTCCTCCGCCTGTTCGGGGTCCAGTCCAACAGCGATCCAACGACTCACCAACCGACCCCGGCTGGTGGACAAGTCAGCGAGCAGCGCCTCCCGTCTGGTCGGCTCGTTCGCGGCGGACCCATGAAGCACCCGGCGCTGCACCACGGCAGCCTCATGGGCGCGTTTCATCGCCAGGAGGGCGTCCACGGGGAAATCAGACCCGTGATCCTTGTCAACCAGTGTGTGGTGAGTCGGGCAGAGCAGAATGAGGTTGTCGTATGCGTTCCGGTCAGCGAGAGGCACCCCGGGATCGCCCCTCGGTCCCTCATCCTCCCTAGCGACGATATGCGCCTCTTCCCCCAGCACGACCGCTTTCTGCAGCGCCGGTTCGGCGCCCAGGTCAACCGTGAGTTCCTGCCAACAGCCAGGGAAGGCGCACTCGTTCCCGGACCTCCCCCAGAGGAGCTTCCGGTCCACGTCCCTGATAGCCACCGGCCCTCACTTCGGTATCCGTGGGTGGTTCGACCCTAGTGTGCACCTACAACTGATCGCCCGGGCCGTCGGAGTCCCGGACCGACTGGGGAGGGCAAAGCAATTGCAGTTCTGGTTGCAGTCAACGGCGTCCAGCGGCATTCGGGCCCCCGTCCCGGCTCCACCGCAGGTCAGAACGCTCCCGAACGCACCGGACACCCGGGACGAAGACCTGGGAAGCATGTTGGGGCAGCCCCCTCACAAGTTCGAATCTCCTATCCTCTGCCAGTGCATCACCGGGCACAAATCGAAGGGCCCACCGTTCTCGGTGGGCCCTTCCACGCCGTGGTTAACACGTCGGTTCACTCACCGGCCGACTGAGGCCGCGGAGCAATGGCGCCGGGTGCGCATCAGCTGGGCAGACCGCTCAGACCCGCGACCGGGGTAAGAGCCGTACTCGGGTCAGTCTTCAGTCGAATCGAGGATGTACAAGGCGCGTGGTACGTCGTCGGTTGCCGCCCAGCCGACGGGCAGCGAATCCGGGATGTCCAGCGTGGTCGGATCCTCGTGGTCCGCTCCCCAGTCGACGGGCGAGGGCGCTTGCAGAGCTGAGGGTGCATCGCTATCCCCCCACGCCATCTCCTGCGTCCGGTCTGATTCGTTCTTCATTCGGTCTCCCTAACATGCGTGACTGAACGGAGCATCAAAGCTTCAAGTAGAGCGCGAGCGCCACCCAGACGGCCAGGGCGATCGACATCGCTGGAATGAGTGCGGGATGGCTGACAGCGATCAGAGCGGCCACGGTTGCGCCCAGTGCGGCAATCGCAGTGCGTTCGGTGGGCATGTGTTCTCCAGCAAGTCGAGGGGCCCGGACGAGTGCCCGGCTGCGGGACACAGTGAGGGATCACCGGGTTAGCGACGCAACCCCCCAACAAGCTGGCCTTATGTCGAATCACCTGGCTCCAGCGAGCACATGGCCCGGCAACCGAGGGCGAGCGCATGGCGATGCTTGAGGAGCTGAAAGATCTCGACGCCGTGCACGAGCACCGCGCCGCCAGAGGGCGCGATGCCAGGGCCTCACGAGGAAGCGGGCCGGTGATCACAGGCAGCGGCCATTGGGTCTTCGTACTCAACTGCAAGGCGCTCCATTGGCCGTACGCGGCAACAAGAAGATGATCGCCTGGATCGACCTAGCGGCTGGTAGCCGCGGCCAACTTCGTCAAGAGGTGCGACCTCAGTACTCCTGGTCTCATCCCACGCCATCGGGCAAGCATGCGCGGGTGGACAGAGGGACCGAACCGTTCGCGAGAGCGGACTGGCTCTGGCTGCGGCTCTGGACGGAAGTCCCCCGTCGTATCGGCTCGGGCCACCCAGCCGTCCCGCTATCGCTCTCTGACGGGTCAGCCCCGCCCCAGCCCTTCAGGGCGGTACACCGGGGTCAAAAACGGTCAATCCAACCCACTCCAGTATCGCTCGTGGACCCAAGTAATCCCTGGTCAGAGCGCTGCGGTACTCCGGAGCGTCGTTGATTCCCAAGCTCAGAGCGCGAGTTCGATTCTCGTCACCCGCTCCACACAAAAGCCCCAGGCCAGCGGCCCGGGGTTTCTTTGTTGTCCTGACCTCTCGGGGTGTGGGCGGGCCCTCCGCGCGCCCCATCTGGTGGTGGCGGATCCAGCCGCACTTGCGCGACCGCTCAGACGGATGCGGTTCCCGAAAAGACGAGACACAGATTTGGTGACCTGAGTCACTCCAGCCCAAGCCGTTATGAAATCGCGAATGCAAAAGAGCATGCTCTCCGCACGAAGTGCAAGGCGAAGAAGATTTGTAGCGTGTCGGCCGACGAGAAGGCGCTTCTGAGTCAGACGTCGGGTTTTCCCGGTGGAGTTGGGGCTCCGTGGAGCAAGGCGAGGTCTTCACAAGCGGCTTCCTCGGGGGAGGTGACAGATGCCGCTACTGCCATGGCGGACTGTGGCATCCTGCGGGGACAGTCCGGATCACGGTGGACCGCAGGGCCCGAAAGCGTGCCTGGAGTCCCTGTGGACAGCACGACCTCCGCGCCGATCGCCTATGCCGCCGGACAAAGCCCGGCCCGGACTGAGTACGCGCGGCGGAACCCGCTGCCGACCTCCAACTCGGTGGCACGGGGACTGGCCGCTGCCGTGCACTTGCGAGTCAACCGGATTGGGCAGGCTCGCGACTGGCTCGGACGATGGCAGGACAAGATCCAGGGAAGGCCACAGCGCCCCGTTCGAGCTCTGGACGAATCCACCGGTGAGTCCCTCGCGCAGCGGGCCTTGGATAACGTGCTTCACGCGCGGAGGAGCCCCCGCGGCGGGCATGGCCTGGTCGAGTCGGCCACCACCGGGGGAGGCCGGCTCGCGACGACGCAGCCTCACCATTCGGACGGGCCAGGTGAACGCACTCCGGCACCCAGTGCACCGTATGCGTCCACAGCGGCCTCAGCCTGTGCGCACCGTCCAGAAACGCGTCGAGGCGACCCTGCCCGCCCCCGCCGGCAGGCCGCCATACTGGCCGACGTGCGGAAGCGGACGCTCAGCTCGCGTACGTAAGGATCATCGCCAGGAAGAAACGTCAGCTCGGCGCCGGAGGCGCTGCGGTGAGCCCCAAGCCCTGTCGGGCCCCTAACTCTTTCGAGTGAAAGATCTGCCCCATCCAACCATTGGGGTGATCTACAGGGATCCTGATTGACGTGCAACGCTCTCGTGATCCATTGGATCTCCACGGCCAAGGGTGTCCTGCAAGGGTCCGAGCGGACCGTGTCCACCCTGCTTCATCGAAGACGACTGCCTGATGCCCGTCCACCTGAGGCTTGGAGCCCCGAAAGTGCACGTTGCTCTTACCGGTGCGACCGGGTTCCTCGGGTTACGTCTCGTTCGTGAGCTGTTCGGGCGGCACCACTCGTTGACCGTCCTCGCGCACGCCGGATCGGGCGGCGCTTTCGAGCGCATCGCCCGGTTCCTGGAACTGACCGGCGCTCCCGCAGAGTTGATCGCGGAGCTGCCCGACCGACTCCGGGTCGTGGAGACCGATCTGGAACAGCCGCGGCTGGGTCTTCCCACCGCCGTTTTCCAGCGACTGGCCGACGAACTGGACGTGATCTGGCACAGCGCCGCCGACATCAACCTCGACGGTGACTTGGCGCAGCTCCGCCGCGTCAACGTCGAGGGCACCCGGCAGGTGCTGGAGCTGGCTGCCGCCGGCTGCCGGAGACCGATCGTCTACCACGTCGGAACCGCCTTCGTGGGCGGGGCGCGACGCGACGGGGTGATCTACGAGGACGAACTGGATGACGCGTACGGCTTTGAGAACGGCTACGAGCAGTCCAAGTATGAGGCCGAGGTCCTGGTGCGCGCATGGTCACTGGCGCATGGCCGTCCGGTCGTTGTGCTGCGGCCGAGTGTCCTGGTCACCGACCTGCCGGCGCACCCGGAGCTGCCGAAGCATCCGCTGCAGTTCATCGATCAGATCGCGCAGGCGTCATTGAGCAGGGTCGACCTCCCAGGGATCGGCCTCGGGGGCCCGCGTATCCCGGAAGGGAACCGACCGGTGGTGCGCGTGCCCGGTCATCCTCTCGGGCACCTGAACCTGATGCCGGTGGAACACGCGGCCAGGGTCATGGTGCGACTGGCGAGCGGGAAGCCCTCCGGGCAGGTCGACACGTATCACGTCGTCCACGACCACGACGTGCCGGCCACGACCATGACCGCGGCGATGGAGCAACTCGCGCCCATCAGGGTGAAGCTGGTCGAGAAGAGGCCACTTGACCCGTCCCCGCTGGAAACCGTGGCGGACCTCTATCCCGGATTCACGCCGTATCTGAACCACCGCCGGCGTTTCGACGACACCCGGGTGCGCACTCTGCTCGGGCCGACGTTGTCCGGGATCCGAGTGGACCTGGACTATCTGCTGGCCGGCGTGCGCTCGAAGAAGCAGACGACGGCGTCCAGTTCGCGGTGGTGATGAGCGAACCCCACTGCCCGCAACGCTATCGAAGGCACATTCTGGTTCACGCAAGATACACATCCTGATGGAGTCTGCCCGTGTCCGTCTCAGCCCATCCTGGCTCGGTCGTCACATCTGCACCCGGCTTCACCTCGGAGGACATCGCGACCTGCGTTCGGCAGATTCGGGAACAACTGCACATCGTCGCCGATTCCACCGGCCGGGAGCTGGGCCTGGTGGTGGGGCAGCGGCCCACAGGCGAGGTTGTCGGTACGCTGCCGCCGCTCTATCCCGAATGGCTGGGAGAAAGATCCTTCTGCGAGGCGCACGGCGTCCGTTTCCCTTATGTGGCAGGGGAAATGGCGAACGGCATTGCGACGACGCGAATGGTCACAGCGATGGCCCGGGCCGAGATGCTCGGATTCTTCGGGGCCGGAGGTCTTGGCTTTCCCGAGGTCGAGCGCGCGGTGCGGGAGTTGGCCATCGAGCTGGCGGGCCGGTCGAACTGGGGGGTCAACCTGATCCACTCCCCGAGCGAGCCCGAACTGGAGTACCGCGTCGCCAGGCTGTTGCTGCGGCACTCCGTCCCCTGTATATCGGCGTCGGCCTTCATGGGACTGACCCCGGCCGTGGTCTTGTGCTCGGCCTCAGGGCTGAGCCAGGACACGGACGGGCAAATCGTCCGGCGTACGCGGCTGTTCGCCAAGGTGTCACAGCCCGAGGTCGCTGCGGCGTTCCTCTCGCCGGCTCCGCCGGACCTGCTGCGCCCGCTGGTGGAGCGGGGAGAGATCAGTGCCGAGCAGGCCGAACTGGCCGCACGGGTGCCGGTCGCCGAGGACATCACGGTCGAGTCCGACAGCGGTGGGCATACCGACAACCGGCCCCTCGGGTCATTGCTGCCGAGAATCCTTCTCCTCCGTGACGAGCTGACCCGCCGCTTCGGCTACCCGCGGGCGGTCAGGGTGGGCGCTGCCGGCGGGCTCGGGACCCCGGGCGGGGTCGCCGCCGCTTTCGCGCTCGGGGCGGCCTACGTCGTGACGGGGTCGGTGAACCAGGTGGCCACGGAAGCCGGCATCTCCGAGGAGGCCAAGGCGATGCTGGCCGACGCGGACGTGGCCGATGTGATCATGGCGCCTGCCGCCGACATGTTCGAGTTGGGCGTCAAGCTCCAAGTACTGCGCCGTGGCACCATGTTCGGGCCGAGAGCAGCTCAGCTCTACGAGGCATACCGGGGGTATCCGTCACTGGAGGAGCTGCCGGTGCGGCTGCGCGCCAAGATCGAACGGGATGTGCTGCGCGCCCCGATCGACGAAGTCTGGTCACTGACCCGGCAGTTCTGGCAGCAGCGCGACCCCGCGGAGATCGCCCGCGCCGAGGCTGACCCCAAGCACCGTATGGCACTGGTCTTCCGTTGGTATCTGGGGAACTCCAGCCGCTGGGCCATCACCGGGGACACGGCCAGACGCACCGACTACCAGATCTGGTGCGGTCCGGCGATGGGCGCGTTCAACCGGTGGGCCGCGGGCAGTTTCCTGGCCGAACCGGCGAACCGTTCGGTGGTGCAGATCGCGCTCAACCTGCTTGAAGGCGCCGCTGTGACCACCCGCGCCCACCAGCTTCGCACCCACGGCGTACCCGTACCGCCCTCGGCGTTCGCCTTCACGCCGTACCGCCTTGCCTGACCGCATCGGCCGCCAAGGAAGAGAGAGCATGTCAGACACTCGCCGCCGGCAGGTTCCCATCGCTGTGATCGGTATCGGCGCGCTGCTGCCCGGCTCGCCGGATGCCGGAGAATACTGGCGCACCGTGGTGGCGGGCAGGGACCTGATCACCGACGTCCCGGCCGGCCGCTGGCTGGTGGAGGACTACTACGACCCCGATCCCACCGCGCCGGACAAGACGTACGCCCGCCGGGGAGCGTTCCTTCCGGACGTCGGTTTCGATCCGTTGGCTTTCGGTACCCCGCCGAACACGTTATCGGCGACGGACACCGCGCAACTGCTCGCGCTCATGGTGGCTGAGCAGGTCTTCGCCGACACCGGCGGGCTGGCGGGGACGGACCGTGACCGGGTCGGGGTCATCCTGGGCGCGGCCGCGATGGAACTGATGGGGCACATGGGCGCGCGGACCCAGCGTCCGGTGTGGCTCAAGGCCCTGCGGGAGAACGGCATCGCGGAGGCCGAGGCGCAGGCTGTCTGCGACAGCATCACCGCGCACTACACCCCCTGGACCGAGTCGACCTTCCCCGGAATGCTCGGCAATGTCGTCGCCGGGCGGATCTCGAACAGGTTCGATCTGCACGGCACCAACCACACCACGGATGCCGCGTGCGCCAGCTCCTTCGCGGCGCTGTCCACCGCCGTCAGCGAGCTGTCGCTGGGCCGATCAGACCTGGTCATCAGCGGTGGCGTCGACACCGCGAACGACATCGGCATGTTCATGTGCTTCTCCAAGACGCCCGCGCTGTCTCCCAGCGGCGACTGCCGGCCATTCTCCGACGCGGCTGACGGCACGATGCTCGGCGAGGGCATCGCCATGTACGCGCTGAAGCGGCTCGCCGACGCGGAGAGGGACGGCGACCGGGTCTACGCGGTGATCCGGGGGATCGGCACCTCCTCGGACGGCAAGAGCACGGCGATCTACGCGCCGCTGGCCGAGGGACAAGCCAGGGCCCTGCGGCGTACCTACGAGGAAGCGGGCTACGGCCCGGGGACCGTCGAGCTGGTGGAGGGGCACGGCACCGGAACCGCCGCCGGGGACGCCGCGGAGTTCGCCGCGCTGCGCCAGGTGTACAACGAGTCCGACCGTGAGGACCGGCAGTGGTGCGCGATCGGCTCGGTCAAATCGCAGATCGGTCACACCAAGTGCGCGGCGGGCGCGACGGGACTACTCAAGGCCGTCCTTGCCCTGCACCACAAGGTGCTGCCTCCGACGATCAAGGTGGACCGTCCCAATCCCGCGCTGGCGACCGGCGACAGCCCCTTCTACGTGAACACCCGGACGCGCCCCTGGGTGCGGTCCGCCGGGCATCCGCGCCGGGCTTCGGTCTCCAGCTTCGGCTTCGGCGGCAGCAACTTCCACGTCACGCTGGAGGAGTACACGCCGTCAGGGCAGTCCGCCGGTCGTACGGCGTGGCGCACCCGTACCGCCCCCACGGAGCTGGTGCTGTTCAGTGGCCCGTCGCCCGATTCCCTGCTGGAGCAGAAGGGCGACAGCGGCCGTTCGCTGGCCGAGATCGCACGGGAGAGCCAAGCGAGGTTCCGGGCGAGCGACGCTGCGCGGCTCGCCGTCGTTGCCTCGGACACCGACGACCTGTCGGAGAAGGTCGCACAGGCCGCCGCCCTGATCCGGCGGCAGCCCGGCCGGGCATTCACCACTCCGACGGGTGTCCACTACGCCGCCGGCCCGGCCTCCGCTGGGAGAATCGCGTTCCTCTTCCCGGGCCAGGGAGCCCAGTACGTCGGGATGGGGGCCGATGTCGCCATGCTGTCGCCGGCTGCCCAGGCGATCTGGGACCGGCTGGGCAGCGTCGAGTTGGGTGACCGGCCGCTGCACCGGCTGGTCTTTCCGCCGCCGGTCTTCAGCGACGCGGAACGGGCCGCCCAAGAGGCGTTGCTGACCACCGCCGAGTACGCGCAGCCCGCGCTGGCGGTGCACAGCCTCGCGCTGCTCGATGTGGTGCGCGGCCTCGGCCTCGAAGCGGACTGCGTGGCAGGACACAGCTTCGGCGAGCTGGTGGCCCTGCATGCCGCGGGCGTACTGGACGCCGAGTCCCTGGTGCGCCTCGGGCACAGGCGTGGTGAGCTGATGCGGGAAGCGGCGACCACCCCGGGGCTGATGCTGGCCGTCACGGCAAGCCTGGCCCAGGTCGAGGCCGTCGTCAACGGCAGCGGCCCGGACGTCTGCGTGGCCAACCACAACTCTCCGAGCCAGGTGGTGGTCTCCGGTGCGACCGAAGCGGTCGAGGCCGTCGAGCGGAGACTCACCGCGGACGGCATCACCACTCGACGGCTGAACACCGCGACCGCCTTCCACTCCCCCGTCGTCGGCTCGGCGAGCGAACCGCTGTTCGCGTTCCTGTCCGAACTGGCGGTCGAGGAGCCCCGGATCGACGTGTACGGCAATGCCGACGGCTCGACCTACCCCTCGTCACCCGGGGAGATCCGGCGCAGGATCGCCGATCACCTGGCCTCGCCGGTGCTGTTCAGCGACGAGATCGAGGCGATGTACGGCGCAGGGGTGCGGACGTTCGTCGAGGTGGGCGCCGGCGCCACGCTGACGGGCCTGGTCGGGCAGACCCTCGGCGACCGCGAGCATCTGGTGGTGAACCTGGACCGTACCGGACGCAACGGAATCACCACTTTGCAGGACGCCCTCGGCCGCCTTGCCGTGCGTGGTACCGAGCTGGACTACGAATACCTGTGGGCGCCCTACGCGCCGCCCGAACCGGCAGCGAAGGAGAGCAAGCCGAAGATGACTGTCCAGCTCAACGGAGCCAACTACGGTCAGCCTTACCCGCCCGTGGGCGGGGCCCCCGCGCTGCCCCCACCGAATCCGCCCCGGCAGCAGCCGGTGTCCATACCCGTGGCGGATACGTCGATACCGATGACCACCGCCGTGCCTGCGGCTGTTACGTCCGTGTCGCCCGTGGTTCCAGGGCCGGTGAACGCTGTGTCTGTCCCGTCAGCGGTGCCGGCTCCCATGGCCGCTGTGTCCGTACCGTCCACTGCGGATGCCGGCTGGTTCTCCATGATCGAGAGTGCGCAGCGGCACACGGCAGAAGCCCACGCCGCCGTCCATCGCATGCTGATCGACAGTCATATGGCGTTTCTGAGCATGACGGAGACGACCTTCGCCGCGATGCTGGGGGCGCGGAGCGACGGTGGCGCGCCTGCTCCTACGGGGCTGATGCCGCCCGCGCCGGCCGTACTGCCCACACTGCCCGAGGTGGCATTGCCGCATGAGGTTCCGCCGCCTGCCGCGGCAACCGTGGTGCTTCCGTCGCCCGCGCCTTCCGTGTCCCCCACTCCCTCATCCACCCCCGTAACTCCATCGCCACCGGTCGCCGCGCCCCCGGAGAGCGTCCCGGTGGGGTTCGAGGAGTTGTTGTTGTCGGTGGTGGCGGAGAGGACGGGTTATCCGGTCGAGATGCTGAATATAGACATGGAGTTGGAGTCGGATCTGGGGGTGGATTCGATCAAGCGGGTGGAGATTCTGTCCGCCATGCGTGAGCGGGTGAGTGATCTGCCGGAGGGTGACGTCGCCGAGTTGGGGAAGCTCCGCTCGCTGCGAGAGATCGTCGACGCGTTCACCACCGGCACGAGCACCAGCCCCAGATCTGTCCAGAACACCGTCGCGGCCCCGGACACCAACACCGTCGCCGTCCCGGAGACTCCCGTCGCACGCCGGGATCCCGCCGAACAGGCCGTGCTGAGCAGGCTCGTCGTTCGCGCGCTGAACGCTCCCGCGCCAGGCTTCGCGATGGCCGGTCTCGGTGAGGGACCCCTCGCGGTGATTGACGGCGGTTCAGGAACCGCCGAACTGGTGGCCGCCAAACTGACCGGCCACGGTATCCGCGCGACCGTCGTGACCAGCCCCGCCCCTGACACGCGCGGGGTCGTACACCTCGGCGGCCTCGCGGAGATCGACTCGCCGGACGAGGCGCTGGAACTCCAGAGGGGCGCCTTCCGGTTGGCGCGTGCGGTCGCCGCGCGGTTCGCCGCTGACGGTGGGGTGTTTGTCACGGTGCAGGACACCGGTGGTGACTTCGGTCTCGACGGTCGCCAGGCCGACCGTTCATGGCTCGGCGGTATCGCCGCGCTGGCCAGGACCGCGGCCAAGGAATGGCCCGCCGCCTCGGTCAAGGCGATCGACTGCGAGCGCGGAGGACGCGACGCCGGCGCTGTCGCCGAAGCGATAGTCGGCGAGTTGCTCAAGGGGGGCCCCGCGACGGAGGTCGGACTCCGTGCCGACGGCACCCGCACCACACTCAGCGCGGTGCCCGCGCCGTCGGGGCCCGGCTCGACCGCGAATATCGGCTCGGACTCGGTGATCGTGGCCACGGGTGGCGCGCGCGGGGTGACGGCCGCCGCACTGCTGGATCTCGCCAGGACTCACCGGCCGAGAATCGTGCTGCTCGGCCGCACCGATCCGGCCGCAGAACCCGAGGGACTGGCGACGGCCACCGACGAGGTGGCGCTCACCCGTACGCTCGCGCAGCGCCCCGGGGACACCTCTCCCGCCGCGGTC
Organism: Streptomyces sp. NPDC006923; assembly: GCF_040635655.1. Classification (NCBI taxonomy): domain Bacteria; kingdom Bacillati; phylum Actinomycetota; class Actinomycetes; order Kitasatosporales; family Streptomycetaceae; genus Streptomyces; species Streptomyces sp. NPDC006923. The sequence goes on along the minus strand of NZ_JBEYIF010000005.1, from coordinate 513,928 downwards.
GCCGCGGAGGCCCGCGGGATCCTGGCGGCGCGTGAGGTACGAGCGACGCTGGCGGCGCTGGAGGGCGCGGGGTCCCAGGTCCGGTACGTGCGGGTGGACGTCCGGGACAGCGTGGCGCTGACGTCCGTACTGGAGGAAGTACGCCGGGAGTGGGGGCCGGTCACCGGGATCGTGCACGGTGCGGGAGTGCTGGCCGACAAGCTGATCGCCGACAAGACCGACGAGCAGTTCGACCAGGTCCTGGCCACCAAGGCCGGCGGCTTGCGCGCGCTGCTCAAGGCGACCGCGGCCGACCCCCTCGACACGATCGTCCTGTTCTCCTCGGTGGCCTCGGTCTTCGGCAACGTCGGACAGAGTGACTACGCCATGGCCAACGAGGTGCTCAACCAGGTGGCCTCAGTCGAACGTGTCCGGCGGCCCGGCTGCCTGGTGCGTTCCATCGCGTGGGGTCCGTGGCGCGGAGGAATGGTCACCCCGGCGCTGGCCGAGCACTTCGGCCGGGCCGGTGTCGCTGTGATCCCCACCTGGCAAGGTGCCGCCGCCTTCACCGCGGAGCTGGGTGATCCGGCCGCCGACACCAGGGTGGTCGTCGCGGCCGGTGACGGCCTCGGTTCGACGGCCGGTGTCACCGAGCCGGGAAAGGCGGAGGTGCGGATCCACTCACGCACCCACCCCTACCTCGCGGAACACGCCATCGACGGAGTGCCGGTGCTGCCGGTGGCGATGGTTCTCGACTGGTTCACCGGCGCCGCCAAGGCATGGCGGCCGGACGCCGAGGGCGTAGTGCTGCGCGACCTCCGAGTGTTCAGCAAGGTCGCCCTGGGACAACTGGACTCCCAGGGGCACCGGCTCCCCCTCCAGGGGCGTCCCGCGATGGCCGGAGCGCCGTCGGACCTGGAGGCCGAACTGCTCGGTGAGGACGGCAGGCCGCACTTCCGGGCAGTCCTGGGGTTTGAGGCGAGCGCCCCGAGCAGGGAGAGCTGGGACACCCCGGAGGGGCTGGTCCCCTTGGCGCGCGACGAGATCTACGACGGCCGGGTGCTCTTCCACGGACCGGGGTTCCAGGCCCTCCGTTCGGTTCACGGAATCTGCGCCGAGGGAGCGGTGGCCACCCTGACCGGTCTGCGTCAGCTCGGCTGGAGCGGTGACAACTGGCACCTGGATCCGGCTGTTGTCGACGGTGGTCTGCAACTCGCGCTGCTGTGGGCCGAAGACGTCCTCGGTGACGCCTCACTGCCGATGGCGGTCGCGGAGTGCCGGGTGCACCGGGGCGGCCCGGTCACGGACACCGTGCGGTGCGTGGTGCGGGCCCGGAAGGTGCACGAGACGGGGGCGCGGTGTGATCTGGCGCTCATCGACCACGACGGGACTCCCAGGGTGGAGCTGATCGGCGTGGAACTGGTGCGACGCCCCTCCTGAGCCCCCCTCTGCCGCTGGTATCCATCCGTGTTCGTGAAGTGGGACTGGTATGGGATTCGAACCGATCGCCGTCGTCGGCCGGGGGTGTGTGTTCCCCGACGCACTCGACCCGGATACGTTCTGGGACAACATCGTCGCGGGCCGGTGCAGCCTCACGCCGGTTCCGGACGGCCGGTGGCGGTTGCCTCACCGGTGGGCCATGGGAACCGTCGACGATCACCTCGACCGTTCCTGGACCGACGTCGGCGGTTACGTACGGGGCTTTGACACCGCGTTCGACCCGAACGGGTTTCTCGTGGATCCGGAACAGATCCTGGGTCTGGACCCGCTGTTCCACTGGGTGCTGCACGGCACCCGGCAGGCATTGCGGGAGGCCGGACACGACGGGCCGCTGCCGCGCGCCGGACTGGTGCTGGGAAACCTGTCCTACCCGACAAGCGCGGGCTCAGCCTTCGCCGAGCACGTGTGGCTGTCCGATGAGGCGCCGTCCCTGCTGACCGGGGGACGGCGGGTCAGGCCCGACGCTCGCAACCGGTTCTCCTCGGGGTTTCCCGCGCACTTCGCGGCCAAGGCGCTGGGGCTCGGGGCGGGGGCGTTCGCGCTCGACGCCGCTTGTGCCTCGTCGTTGTACGCGATCAAGCTGGCCTGCGACCGCCTGCACGACGGCACGGCGGACGTGATGGTGGCCGGAGGGGTCAACCGGGTCGACAACCTGTTTCTGCACGTGGGGTTCTGCGGACTGTCCGCGGTGAGCCGGAGCAGCCGCAGCCGTCCCTTCCACCGCGACGCCGACGGGTTGCTGCACGGCGAGGGCGCCGGATTCGTCGCCCTGATGCGGCTGGGTGACGCGCTCGCCGCCCGGGTGCCCGTTCTCGGGGTGATCCGGGGCATCGGGCTGTCCAACGACGGGCGCGGCCGTGGGCTGCTCAGTCCGGCGGAGGAAGGCCAGGAGAGAGCGATGCGCCTGGCCTTCGCCATGGCGGAGATCGCACCGGAAACCGTCTCGCTCGTCGAGTGCCACGCGACGGGTACACCGGTCGGGGACGCGGTGGAAGCACGCAGCATGTCCCGCGTCTTCGCGGACAGCACCGACGTTCCCATCGGTTCTGTGAAATCCAATGTCGGCCACCTGCTGGCGCCGGCCGGTGCCAGTGGGCTGCTCAAGGTGCTCGGCGCGATGCGGGCGGGCATCCGCCCGGCGACGCTCGGCGCCGAGGAACCGCTCGCCGAACTGAGCGGCACTCCCCTGCGGATACTGGGCGCGTCCGAGCAGTGGCAGGGGCTTCGCCGCGCCGCCGTCAGCGCCTTCGGCTTCGGCGGCGCCAACGCTCATCTGGTCATCGACGCATGGGACGGTGTCGCCGGCACCCGGGCAACGGCGTTGCCGACCCCGCGGGTTTCCCCTGAGCCGGTGGCGATCGTGTCCATCGGAGCCCGTGTCGGCGACGGGTCCGACGCCGAGGACTTCCGCCGCGCGGTGCTCAACGGCGAGCGGCGCGGACCGGCGACGGAACTCGACGTGGCCCTGCCGGGCCTGTGCTTCCCTCCGCTGGCTGTGAAAGACGCCAGTCCCCAACAACTCCTGGTGCTGGAGGCCGCACGGGAAGCCGTACGGGACATCGCCCTGTCACGTGAGAGGACCATGGTGCTCGTCGGAACGGGCGTGGACGTGCAGATCGCCGGTGCGGCCGCGCGCTGGCGGGTTCCGTCGTGGCTCGAAAAGACCGGGCACCGCACCGATCCCGAACTGATCGCCCGGTTGCGGGACGCGTTTTCCTCGCCAATGGTCTCGGAGCGAGTGGTCGGAAGCCTGCCCAACCTCGCGGCCAACCGCGTCAACACCCAGTTGGACCTCGGCGGCCCCGGATTCACGGTGTCGGCCGAGGAGGCATCCGGCCTGGTCGCGCTGGACATCGCGGCACGCGCCATCAGAACCGGCGAGGCCGACGCCGCGCTCGTCGGTGCGGTGGACCTGTCCTGTGAACCGGTCCACCAGACGGCACTGCGTGAGCTGGGACGTGAGACCGCTCCAGGGGACGCCGCCGTAGTGGTGGTCCTGAAGCGCCTCAAGGACGCCCGCCGGGACGGGGATACCGTGCTCGCCCTGCTGGACGACGAACCCACCGCGCGGCCGGATCTGGTCGTCGGTGACGGCGCGGAGGCCGGGTTCGATCCGGCCGGGCTCTTCGGCCGGGCTCATGCCGCTCAGGGACTGCTGGGGGTCGCGGTCGCGGCGACTGCCCTTCGGCATCGCGCGATGCCCAGGGTGGGGGGCCGCGCTGAACCCGATCCGGATCTGTGTACCGCGGCGGTCGTGGTGTCGCCGCTGGGAGCACCCCCGGTGAGTGTCCGGCTGCGGGCCGGTGACGCCGGGCCCTGGATGACCGGACCGGCGCCACGACTGCACGTCTTCTCCGGCCGTGACCGGCAGGAGGTCCTGGCCGCGCTGGACGCCGGAGCCGAGTCCTCGGACGGTCCCGCACGGCTGGCTTTCGTGGCCGAGGAGGCTCTCTCCTCGCAGCGGGACGCCGCCAGGCGCTGGCTCGCCGATGGCGGCGTCAAGCCACCCGGCGTGCTCTACCGGGACCTGCCGGTGCCGGGACAGATCGCATTCGTGTTCACCAACGGCTCGGCCGCCTACCCAGGCATGGGCCGCGAAGTGACGCTGGCCCTGCCCTCGGTGAGCGAGGCCGCCACGGGCGCCTTCGGGGCAGCCGCCGTACGGCCGCCGAAGCCCGGATCGGAGCCGCTGGTGTTCGACCAGATCTGGGGAGCCGCCCAACTGGCCACCGTCCACACCGAAGTCACCCGAGGGCTGCTCGGGCTGAGACCGGACGCCGCCATCGGCTACTCCTCCGGTGAGTCGGCCGCCCTCGTGGCTCTGGGGGCGTGGCGGGACGTCGCGGACCTCCGGCGGGAAGCTTGGGAGAGCGGCATCTTCACCAGAGACCTCACCGGTGAACTCCGGGCGGTACGGCGTGCGTGGGAACGCCTTGGCGTACGGGGTGATCGCTGGTCGAGCTACCTGGTCACCGCCCCTGTCGACCGGGTCCGCGCCGAACTCGCGGGCGAACGCGCGGTCCACCTGATGGCGATCAACGCCCCAGGCGTGTGCGTGGTCGGCGGCGAGTCGCGGGCTTGTGGCCTCGTCATGGCGCGGCTCGGCGCCGCCCACGTCATCCCGATCGAATACGACCTGGCCGCGCACGCCCCCGAACTGGCCGAGGTCCGCGACCGGTGGTGGAACCTCCACCACCGTCCCACCACCGACGTGCCAGGGGTGCGGTTCTACAGCGGGGCCACCACTGACTCGTACTCCCCAACGGCCGAGCGGGCGGCTGACGCGGTCACCGCGCAGGGCGTCGGCACGATCGACTTCGCGGGCACGATCGAGCGGGCATGGGACGACGGAGTCCGGGTTTTCGTGGAGCACGGGCCCCGTGGCCTGTGCACCGGATGGATCAAGCGCATCCTGGGCGACCGCGACCATGTGGCCGTCGCGCTCGACGCCCCGCAGGGCAGGGGACTGCGGCAGCTGTGCCTCGCCGTGGCCGAACTCGTCGTCGCCGGGGTGCCCGTCCGCGCGGACGCTTTCTTCGAACAGCTCCGGGCGGCGGCACCCGTACAAGCAAAGGGCGAACCCACCATGAAGGTGCCCGCACACCGGGAGATCAGCTTGCCCTCCGTCGGACAACCGGTGGTGATCATGCCGCGAGCCCCTCAACTGGCCCCGGCCCTGGCTCTGGCGTACGAGACCGGTCCGCCCGTCATCGCCGACGCGGAACACGCTCGCGCCGTCCCCGACGTCCCAGCCCCCGCCCCCGCCGTGTCGCAGCCGACGACCACGCACGCGCTGGTCGCCCAGCACAGCCACCGCGTGATCGCGCTGCACCAGGACGTCGTCGCCCAGCACATGCTGTCGCACCAGAGGTTCCTCCAGACCAGAGCTCAGATGCTCACGGCACTGGTGAACGCCGCGGCGGGAACCACACCACCGCCTCCGTCTCCGCCCCCACCGCCGGTGCGCCCGGCCGCTCCGCCGCCGGCCATACCAACCGGTTCCCAGTTGCCGGAGTCCTTGCCAGGACCGAAGTTCGACCGGGCCGGACTGGAACACCTCGCCGCGCAGCGGATCTCCACCCTCTTCGGTCCGAAGTTCGCCGCGCAGGACGAGTACCCGGTGCAGACGCGGATGCCCGAGCCGCCGATGCTCCTCGCGGACCGGGTCACCGGAATCGACGCCGTACCCGCAGCACTGGTCGAACTCGGCCCGGAGCACGCCACCGGCACGATCTGGACCGAGACGGACATCCGCCTCGACAGCTGGTATCTCGACGCCACCGGACGGATTCCTGCGGCCCTGATGATCGAGGCGGGCCAGGCGGATCTGTTGCTGATCAGCTGGCTCGGGATCGACCTGGTCAACCGAGGCGAGCGGGCCTACCGGCTGCTGGGATGCGAGCTGACGTATTACGGCGGTCAGCCCGAGGCGGGGGAGACACTGCGGTACGAGATCCACATCGAGCGGCACGCCCAGCACAACGGTGTCCGCCTCTTCTTCTTCCGCTACGACTGCTACGTCGGAGACCAGCTCCGGCTGAGCGTCCGCGACGGTCAGGCCGGCTTCTTCACCAAGGCCGAACTCGACAGCACCGACGGAGTGCGCTGGGACCCCGCCGACTCCTCACCGGCCGAAGGCGTTCCCCTCGACGCTCCGGCGGTGCCAGGCGCTCCATCGAGTTTCACCGCCCAGCAGGTGCTGGCCTTCGCCGACGGACGGCCGGCGGACTGCTTCGGCCCCGGCTGGGAAGCGACCAGGGCGCATGTGCGCCCGCCTCGTATCGACAGCGGCCGGCTGCTGCTGCTCCAGGAGGTAACCGCGTTCGACCCGGCCGGCGGCCCGTGGGGACGCGGCTACCTCCGCGCCGAGACGCCTGTCTCGCCGGACGACTGGTTCTTCGACGGGCACTTCAAGAATGATCCCTGCATGCCAGGAACCCTGATGCTCCAGGGCGGGCTGCAGGCCATGGCCTTCTACCTGGCGGCCACGGGCTTCGCCGTCACCAGGGACGGTTGGCGCTTTGAGGTGGCGGACGAGCGGCCGTACACCGTCCGGTGCCGGGGGCAGGCCACCCCGGCGAGCAAGCGGGTCGTGTACGAGGTGTTCGTGCACGGCCTCTCTGCCGGGCCGGTGCCGACGCTGTACGCCGACGTGCTGGGCACCGTCGACGGGATCAAGGCATTTCACGGTCGGAACATCACACTCCGACTGGTACCCGACTGGCCGCTGTCGCACTGGCGGCGGCTGGGAGAGCACGTGGAGCAGACGAACGGCACCCCGCTCCCGCTCGCTTCGCTCGGCGGCCTGGTCGGCTACCGCGACTCCAAGGCGGCAGCCGTGTCCGACGGGTTCGCCTTCGACTACCCCTCCTTGCTGGCGGGCGCGTGGGGAAGGCCGAGCGAGGCGTTCGGCGCCGCGGCCGCACCCTTCGACGGCACGCGGAGGATCGCACGACTGCCCGGTCCGCCCTACCACTTCATGACCCGTGTCGTCTCGGTGGACGATCCGCAGGGCGCCATGCGGCAGGGCAGCAGCGTGGTTGCCGAGTACGACGTGCCCGACCAGGCGTGGTATTTCGAGCAGAACGGCGGCGTCATGCCGTTCGCCGTGCTCATGGAAATCGCGCTGCAACCGTGCGGGTGGCTGGCCGGCTACACCGGCGCCCCACTGACCACCGAGACCGATCTGCTCTTCCGTAACCTCGACGGGACGGGAACAGTTACCGGCGAGATCCTGCCGACGACAGGGACCGTGCGCACCGAGGCGGACCTGACCACCGTCTCACGGAGCGGTGAGATGATCATCATGTCGTTCGGGGTGCGCTGTTTCGCCGACGACGCGGAGGTCTTCTCGCTGTCGACCGTGTTCGGGTACTTCCCGTCGTCGGCCTTCGACAACCAGACCGGACTGCCCGTGTCCGAGCGGGACCTGGCCGCTCTGGAAGCTCCCTGCGACCGGACGGTCGACCTCACGATGTCTCCCGACCGCTACTTCGGCAGTCCGGCCCGGCTGCCCGGTCCCATGCTGCTGATGCTCGACCGGATCACCGGTTACTGGCCGGAAGGAGGCGACGCCGGGCTCGGGCGACTGCGGTCGGAGAAGGACGTCGACGCGGGCGAGTGGTTCTTCAAGGCGCACTTCTTCCAGGACCCGGTTCAGCCGGGCTCACTCGGAATCGAGGCGATGTGCCAACTTCTCCAGTTCTACTTGATCGAGCGCGGACTCACCGCGGGCGTACCGCGGCCCCGGTTCGAGCCCGTCATGCTCGGTCACGAGGTGATCTGGAAGTACCGCGGACAGATCACCCCGGCCAACCGGTTGATCAGGGTGGAGATGGACATCATGGAAGCCGGCGAGGACGCGCGTGGGCGCTATGCGATCGCCGAAGCCCGGCTCTGGGGGGACGACACATGCATTTACCACGCCCGGGGGATCGGCATGCGCGTCGTGCCGGGAGACGGCTCGCCGTCGGTGGTGGACACGCTGCTCGATCCCGGCGTCGATACCTGGGTGGCTGACCACTGTCCGACCTGGACACTCCCCGCGATGCCGATGATGTCCGTGGTCGACAGGCTTTCCCAGGCCGCGGCGGACTACACCGGGCAGAGCGTGGTCGCCGTGCGCGACGTTCGTCTTCGCCGCTGGATACCGCTCACCGAACCCGTCCGGCTGCGGACCGAGGTGGAACCCGGGCCGACCGGGCTCGCGGTGAAACTGCTGACGTGGCGGGAAGCGGGAATGCCCGCGCTGTCCCGGTACGAGGAGGTGGCGCGGGCCACTGTACTGGTGGGCGACTGGCCGGACACCCGGCCGGACAGGTTCGCCGCGCTGCCGGACGCCGTGGTCCAGCCCGACCCGTACGAGTCGGCCGAACTCTTCCACGGCCCGTCGTTCCAGTACCTGACCTCGTGGGCGACCGGGTCCACCGGCTCCTCCGCGATCCTCGATGCCGGGCGCGGAACGGTGCCGAAGGGGTGCCTGGGTCAGGGGCTGCTGGACGCGGGGGTGCAGGCCATCCCGAACAACAGCCTGTGGCGATGGGTAGCGGAGATCGGTGACGGCAAGGTCGGATTTCCGCTCCGGGTGGACTCGCTGGAGCTGTTCGAAGCCCTGCCGGATGCCGGTGAGATCGAGGTCGAGGCCCGCTTCACCGGTTTCGGCTCCGGCCAAGCGGGCCTCGGGCCGTTGCCTGCGACCGAGATCCAGTTCTGTGTGGACGGACGGGTCGCGGCGGTGCTGCGGCTGATCTGCATTCTGTTGCCGATCGGGTTGCTCTCCCGTGTATCGCCGGTTGAGCGCCGGGAGTTCTTGGCCAACGCTCGTCCCCTCAACGGGCCGGGGCTGACCAGGACCGTGGACGGGACGACGACACTCCACGCGGGGGAGGTGGACGAGGTGGACTGGCTGCGAGGCACGGTGGCGCACGCGTGGGGCCTGCCGCCGGACTCCCGGGCCAGTGATCACCTTGAGCTCATGGCCGTCAAGGAGCACGTCGGTCGTCTGGCCGGGGTGCATCCGTCCACGGTGGAGGTGAACGCCGACCTGCGGACCGCCCGCGTCGCATCGGGGCAGCCGTATTACGTCCAGGTGAACCACGTGGGAGACAAGGTCACCGTTCGCTCCGTCCACGCACAATGAAACGCCGACACATCGTTCGCCGTCGTCCGTGCCGACCGGTGCGTGGCGCCCACCTGCTGGTCGGTCACTGTCCTGACTGTCCTGGGGCCACCCGGACGCGGCATGTCCCTGTTTCCCGTCACGCGGACTTGTCGAGGACCAATGCGTTGTACCCGGTGGCTGTGCTTACCGCCCGGTGGGCGTGGACGGCTTTGACGAAGTACTGCCAGTCGCGGGCACTGAGTTCCCGAAGACCCCGCCAGCGCAGGCACAACGTCTCCCGGCCCGCGCGGGACCCCGCCATGGTCGCGGCCCAGGTGCTCACCCACGCGAAACGGTCGGTGACGGCGCTGGACCAGTCCAGGACGTTCTCCACGCGAAAGCCGACCGCGAGGGCGTGCTTGAGATAGCTGTCCAGGGGCTCGAATTCCTCGAACTGCCAGGCCCCGCGTACCAGGCCGGACGGGTCGAGATCCTGGATCATGTGCGGGTCCGCAGTACGCCAGGTGAAATCGACAAGGACAAGCCGGCCACCGGGACGCAGAACGCGGAAGCTTTCGGACAGGAAAGCCCGCCGGCCTGCCGGACCGAAGTGGAAGGCCGCTTCGAGACAGTGCACCTGATCGAACGAGCCGTCACCAAGGTCCCAGCCAACTGCCCGCGGAGGCAGAGCGGTCACATCGGCAACCGCGAACGCGACATTCGGAAAGCGCCCGAAACGCGTCCGCGCCTGGCTGATCTGCCCGTCACTGACGTCCAATCCGAGGACATCGCAGCCGACTTGACCCAGCGCGGCCGTCGTACGGCCTCGTCCGCAGCAGGCGTCGAGCACCCGTTGCCCGGCTGACGTCCGCAGCAGCGACATCGACTGCCGGGCCAGACGGCGTTGGAAGAAGGCCAACCCGCCCAACAGCGCGGGCAGGGTGGGAACGGTGAAGTACCCGAGGTTCACCAGATCGCCCCACCCCATGTGCCTGAGGACGTGGAAGAGCACGTTCTCGTCGCTGTAGGCATCGGAGATCCCGCTGTCATCCCGCATGACGAGTTTCTTCTCTCAGGACGCTGTGGGAACGCCGGCGGACCGCAACAGCCACCCGCTCGCGTGGGCGGTGCTCAGGAATTCGGCGTCGTCCGGTGGCATCCACCGTGGTGGCAGTAGGTCGTGTCCCGGCGAAGGGATCAGGATCGCAATGGTCTGTGCAGTCGGTGCCGATCATGATGTCGCGCCAGAATTCCCGTACGTCCCGGGCCGAGGGAAACGTCCCCGCGAGCCCCACGATGGCAATCGGATTCCGGCTCAGCCGGTCGTCGAAGGTATCGTCCCCCACGCGGCACACCCCTCGTTCGCTTCTCACAAGGCGAGCACGGCGTACGCGCAAGGCGCGCCACCGGCACACAGCGTGGCCCAGACGGGACACCGTGTCGACACCGCCGTCGATCACATGGTTTCGGTCCTGGTAATGGTCCGGCCAGCAAGCTGCAACATCGCGGTGGGTGCCAAAAATAAACCTCTGCCAGTTCACTCGATTGAGCGGCTTCTTACCCATTTCGGCACCCAAAGCCCTCACGAGCGGAAACACTCCGCCGCCGGGCTGCGTCCGCATCATCGATGGCACCTCAGGCGGCCGCTGTCCCGGGCCAGGGCCGGCGGGCAGTCCACGGCTTCGCCGCGCGCCTGATCGCTGCCGCAGGCGTGGCCCGACGCGGCGCAAATGTCCGTCTCACGCCACTGCCGCACCAGTAGGGGCGGTAAACCACGGCCACCCGGAGCACGTGACGGCGGCTCCGCAGATCACACCCAACAGCCACGTAAGCCGCTGACCTGCGAGAAAGCAAACAAAGCGCCTGTGATTCCCAAGCTCAGAGCGCGAGTTCGATTCTCGTCACCCGCTCCACGATGAACCCCCAGGGCAATGACCCGGGGGTTGTTTGTTATCTAGACCATCTCAGGGCCGCGCGCCATTCGCGTGCCATAAAGGACCGATTATCGCGCGGAATTGAGAAGCGCGAGCCTCTGGACAACGGCTCGATGCTAGCCATCTCATATCGCGAGATCCATTTCGAGTGACCTGCGCCACGCGATGGCCGGATCGTGCCGGCGCCTCCCCCCGCCACGGACAGCCCGACCACGACGCCCCGTTTCACCGCTGGACCCCGCAGGATCGCACCCGAAGCACACGCCACTACGCGCATACTCCAGTATGATGCCATCATGTCCTCAACGACTCGCATCACCGTCACCCTCCCCAGCGACCAGGTGGCGGAGCTTCGCAAGCTCACGGACAACGTCTCCGGCTACGTAGCGGAGGCCGTAGCCCGCCAGATCCGGCACCAGCTTCTGGGCGAGGACCTCCGCCGCCATGAGGAAGAGCACGGACCCTTCAGCGACGAGGAACTCGCCGAGGCACGCACGAAGATCTTCGGCTCCGCCGGCACCTCCAAGGGCGCGGACGCCGCGTGAGCGAGCGCATCGAGACCGTTGTCCTGGACTCGGAAGGGCTCTCCGCCTGGATCGGTCAGGACCGCAAGCTCCTCGCCATGCTTCAGGTCTTTCACGACATGGGAGCCGACCTCGTGATCGGGGCGAACACCATCGTGGAAGTCAGCCACTCCCGTACCAACATGCCTCGCCTGAACTGGGCTCTGTCCCGCGTCAAGGTGGAGCCGGTCACCGAACAAGCGGCGAAAGCAGCAGCGGAACTCCTCAAGGGCGCCGGGCTGCACGGACACAAGTACGCCATCGACGCCACGGTCGCCGAGGTCGCCCTGCGTCAGCCAAAACCCGTCGCCCTCCTGACCTCCGACAGCGACGACGTGACCAAGCTCTGCGGCAACCAGGTCCGCATCATCCCTTTCTGACCCGGCAGCCCACCCCGAGCACACCCCCTGGCAGGGTCCGCCGCACCGCTACCCTCGTGCCCCATCCGTGCCCAGCAGAGCGGACAGCAGCGGTCAGGTACAGCTTCCAGAGACCATGGCAATCCAAGCTTCCTCACGAGAAAGCGCAGGTCATAGCCCTTTCAACGGCTCAAGCACCGCTGATTCCCAAGCTCAGAGCGCGAGTTCGATTCTCGTCACCCACATAAAAGCCCCAGGCCAGCGGCCCGGGGCTTCGTTATTATCTAGACCATTTTCGGCTTGCCTAGCCCGCCACCAGCCCTATTCGCTAGCAGAAGCCAAGGTTCAGTGGACTACCGCGCCGCTCCGGAGCTTTCCGCGCCAGGCTTCTCGAATGGCGAGACGCATTCCTGTGAACTGGGTCATGCGGATGTGAGTTTATGCGAATGCGAGTTGTTGCGACATGGCGCAAACGAAGGCTAAAAGCCTCCATCCAGCCGCATGTGGGCGGACGGGTGCCGCATCGGCACCAGCTTGGCCCTCAGGACGTGATCAGTCAGAAGATACCGAAGAAGCGATGCCACCAGGTAGGCCGCTGAACGTGATGGGGTAGTTGGCTCGGCCCGTCGTAGTCGCACTCCAGCAGTTCCTCGGGAACCACCGCATATCCGAGGTCGACCAACGCTCGATGGACCTTGGCAAGATCGGCGGCGTCCAACTCCCCCTCGGCCTGGGCCTCGTCCGTACCCAGGAAGGCACCTGGGTTATCGGCACAGACGAGAGCCAGGGAGCCGAACTTGCTCACGCAGACGACGATCCGGGTCTCGCACACCGTTGCTTCCGCCGGTACAACGACACGTCCGTACTCACTGGAGTCCTGGGTGTCCTGACCAGCGGTGCAGCGAGCCGCGAAGCGGTCTTCCAGCAGGGCCACGAGACTCCCGAACAGAACGGCGTGCTCACCACGGTCGTAATGCCGCGGCCACTCCAGCCACTCCGGATCATCGATCTCACGCAGCAACGTCAGCAGATCCACTTCGCTCACCGTCACCCGCCCATCCTGACGCGGGAACCGCACCCGCAGCTACCCAAGCGCCGCAGGCACGCCCTTCCGGCCGCTGGGCTCCCCGGCAACACCAAGGCCAGTAGCTTCCACTGATCACTCAGTACCGGACAGATCGTCCGTGCCTCCACGCACCACTGCTCTCACACTGAGCTCATGCAGCGTTGGGATCGTCCGAAGCTCCGGCCCCGTCCATCACGTTGCCGCGTCGCTATCGTGGGGAGCGCCCCTACATCACGGAGGCAGCACGTATGCGTGGTCTCGGAGATCACCTGAGCATCGGCGAGCGGATCGCTTTCCACCGCAGACGCCGTGGCTACACGCAGCAGGTACTGGCCGGGCTTGTCGGCCGCAGCACGGACTGGCTGGCGAAAGCGGAGTCCGGTCGGCGCAAACCGCCGCGTATCGACATGCTCGCCGAACTGGCCCGTATTCTCCGCGTGCCGCTCGGAGACCTGGTCGGCCAGCCCGTACTCATGGAGGACGAGAGACAGCAGGACGATGTCCCGGCCGTGCGGGACGCGTTGATGAGTCCGCGTCGTCTTTCCCGGCTGCTGTACGGACCGGAAGCCGAGGCACAGCTCCCGAGCCCCGGCCCGACCGCCGAACTCGTGGAGCAGACCTGGGACGACTACCAGTCCGGCCGGCTCGGCAAGGTGATCGCCAGGCTCCCCGGCCTCCTCCAGACCGCTCAGGAGCTTGAGGACAGTGCCGCCCGCGCCACCGCGGAGCGCCGGGACTGCTGGGCCGTTTCCGCCCGGGTGCACCACCTCGCCGCCACCACGCTCGCGAAGATCGGGGAATCCGACATCTCGTGGCTCGCCGCCGAACGAGCCATGCGGGCCGCCGACGAATCCGGCGACCCGCTGGTCCTGGCGTCCGCCGCGCGGTCCGGCACACACGCCTTGCTGGCCAATGGCCGGTATGGCGACGCCATGGAACTGGGTGACACCGCGTCGGCGTGGTTGTCGGCCCGGGTCGGTGAGAGCGATCCGGCCGCCTTGAGCCTGCTGGGCATGATCTATCTACGGGCTGCCATCGCTGCGGCCCGGCATCAGGACCGGGCCACGGCGACGAGTCTCCTGAACCGAGCGGAGGCGCTCGCCGACCAGCTCGGCTCCGACGAGAACCACTGGCAGACGAGCTTCGGACCGACGAATGTCCTGCTGCACCGGCTGTCGGTGGAGCTGGACCTCGACAACATCTCGTATGTCGTGGAGCACGGTCAGATCGATGTGGACCACATGCCCCCGGAGCGCGGTGTCTCCCACCGCATCGACCACGCCCGTGCCCTCTCACTGGCGGGCCAGGGCGACAGCGCGTTCGCGGAGCTGTGTACTGCCGAGCACGCGTCAGCTCAGCTCGTACGGAACAATCCCCGTGTACGGGACACGCTGCGCGACCTGATCAAACAATCGCCGGTCACCGGCAGCGCTCGTTCGTCGGAGTTGTTCATGATGGCTCAACGATGCAGGGCGGTGGAGTGAACAGCAAGAAGCGCGGAGTCCTCGGGGTCGTGGGCACGAGCGCCGGCGGAGTCGAAACGTTGCGCACCGGGCTGGTGGGACCTGCTCTGGCACGCGGGTGGCAGGTCGCCGTGACGCTCACCCCGACGGCCGGCCGGTGGCTGCGGATGAACGGTGAAGTCGACCGGCTGGAGAAGCTGACCGGCCTGCCGGTACGAGACGAACCACGGCTGCCCGGCGAGGCAAGGCCGCACCCGAGCGTGGACTGCTATGTGGTCGCCCCCGCCAGCGCGAATACGGTCGCCAAGCTCGCGACGGGTATCGCCGACAACCAGGCGCTGACGCAGGTGGGGGAAGCCATCGGCACCCTGGGGCTACCGGTCGTCGTCTTCCCAAGGGTGAACGCCGCTCACGCCCGCCACCCCGCCTGGCGGCGCCATATCGCCGCGCTGCTAGAGGCCGACGTTCACCTCGTCTACGGCCAGGACATCTGGCCGCTGTACGAGCCACGCGCGGCCGCCGCCGGGCGAGACCTGCCGTGGGAAGCGGTGCTGGACACGATCGACCGAGCCATGGAGGCCACAACATGACGGCTCGTCAACTGCCCTGATCTGTGGGAACAGAGGACCCTGACAAACTGTCCGGGTCCTCTGTTCGTGGCGCATCGAAGCTTGCTGCCATGCCGGAGATGGTCGAGCGACACAGCGCGGGTACCGCACAAACGGACCACCGCACCCAACGGTATGCCCCGTTCAGGCCCCTCGATACCGTTGTTCGGCAGAGGCGGTGGCCGCGGTGAAGGCGGCCCTCCCCACCGAGGAAACGGCACCTGTCGACACCGGGCTCCGGCAGGCGATCCGCATGGACATCACCCCACAGCTCCACCTCGTGGCCCCCGTACGACACGCCGTCCCCAGGCGCAATGGTTTCTCGCCTCCCAGCTCGTACGGACCCTGCGCCGTGTCAAAGTCGTTGAACTGGGCGACCTTGTGTCTCAGTCCACTTCCCAGACAACCACCCGGCGGTCCGGATGCTTCGGCCCGGCCCTCTGGGCGGTCCCAAATCCCGACGCGAGGCGAGCGGCTTGACGCTCGCTCACCACGCGAGGCGGAGGCCTCGCGCCGGGTCGCACAGAGCAAGTTCGCAGCCACCCTCGGCGCGCACTGTCGAGAAGGAGAACCCCAATGAATGACGTCCCCGACATGAGAACCGAAGAAGCTCAACCCGCCTCTTCCGACAAGCAGTTGCGCGACGAGATGGTCGGCAGCCTGGTCAAGCTGGGGGCTGTCCGGAGCGAGCGGGTCGAGGCGGCCTTCCGCACCGTACCGCGCCATCTCGCCACCCCCGATGTGGACGTGGCGAAGACCTACCGCGTGGAGGACGCCGTGATTACGAAGACGGACGCCGACGGGGTACAGCTCAGCTCAGTATCCGCACCGCGCATCCAGGCCATGCAGATCGAACAGGCCGGCATCGGACCCGGGATGCGCGTCCTGGAGATCGGATCCGGCGGTGTCAACGCGGCCTATCTCGCTGAGATCGTCGGCGAGGATGGCCTGGTCGTCACCGCGGACATCGATCACGAGGTCACCGAGCGGGCCGAGAGGTTCCTGGCCTCGACCGGCTATGGCAGCCGGACGCATGTCGTCACGGGCGACGGTGAACTCGGAGTGCCGGAGCACGCCCCGTACGACCGCATCCTCGTCACCGTGCAGGCTGCGGACATTCCGCCGGCCTGGACCGAGCAGCTCGTGGATGGTGGCCGTCTCGTCGTGCCGCTCCGGATGCGCGGAACGTCAGCAGGGCTCCCGCCGTCCTGCCGCGCCTGCTGGCGCTGAGCGAGCACAACCCCGCCGCCACCCTGGACCTGGACGATCTCGCCGTCGGTGCGGACGCGCAGCGCCTCTTCCTGGTGTCGCTCTCGACGGGTGAGCGCATCGAGCCGTCGGTCATGAACGCGGTGGAACTCACCAATGCCACCCACCCCTTGGTCCGCTTCCTCTGCGAATCCCACCGGGCCCACGCCGCCGTTCTGGCTCCGTTCTCGTGGGGAGCAGCAGTCCGGATGCCGTTCCTGCCCCGTGTCCGCTTCGGCCGTACGGTGCTCTCGCCGGCCTGCTGGCGGCTGCGGAAGAGCGACGTTGCCGGTGACGGCCGAGCACCGTGGCACCACCAGTTCACGGACTGGCGCTGCCGCCTCGGAGTGACCCGTACGGTCTACATCGGCTCCGACGACCAGCAGCTTCGACTGGACCTCGACGAGCCGGCCCATGTGCAGATGCTCCGTATGGAGCTGAAGCGCACGCGCACGGGAACGGTGACCGTGCATGAAGCACCTGGCGACGACGCGTACGGCTGGCTGGACGGCCGGGCCCACGAGATCACCATGCCCTTCGCCTCCACTTTGCCTCCCGACGCCGCACCACGAACCAGCGGCCCGGTCGTCCTGCGCCGTGACGGCGGGCGCCTGCCCGGCACATCCGCGTGGGCGTACGTGAAGCTCTACGGCCATCCCGACCGCGTACCGGAGATCCTGACGACGCATCTGACGTCTCTGCTGGACAGTTGGGGCAGCCCCCCGCCGTGGTGGTTCACGCGCTACAGCGATCCGGGCAGCCACCTCCGACTCCGGCTGCACCTTCCCGGTCCGGACATTTTCGGTGACGTCGCGCAACGCCTCGGGACGTGGGCAGCAGTCCTTCGTAACGACGGAGTAATCAGCCGAGTCCAGTGGGATACCGACGAGCCCGAGACCGGCCGCTATGGCACCGGTTCTGTACTGGACGCCGCCGAACAGGTCTTTGCCTCCGACTCCGCAGCGGCCGTCGCGCAGCTGGCCCTCTCCATTCCCCGTGCGCAGCGCCCGGCGGTCACCGCGGCCGGCTTCGTTGATCTGACCGCTGGGTTCCTCGGAGATCCCGCCTCCGGCCACCGCTGGTTGGTCGAGCATTTCTTGAAAGGGGAGGGCACGGCGCCCGCGCGCGACGTACAGGCCCAGGTCGTCCGGCTGACCAGACCTGGCGACGACTTCGCTGTCCTGCGCGCCCTGCCAGGAGGAGAGGACGTCGCCAAGGCGTGGAGGCAACGCCGGGAAGCCCTCGCTCTCTACCGCGCCTCGCTGATGGACAGCGGCGCCGATCCGACCGCTGTCCTGCCCTCCCTGCTCCATATGCACCACAACCGGGCCGCCGGTATCGACACCGCCGCTGAAGCCACATGCCGCCGTATGGCACGCGCCGCCGCCCTGTCCTGGACCGCGCGGCACGGAGGAGGACCGAAGTGACCATCTCCGCGACCGCTCTGCCGGCCGTGCCCGCCATGAGCCCTGACACCACCAGCCGACAGTCCCTCTCACAAGGACCTTTGGGCACCGCGCTGCTCCACATCGAGCGAGCCCACCGGAACACTGGAACCTGGCAGACGGTGCACCGTTGGCTCTCCGCCGCGGCCGATCGGCCCCTCATCGACGGCAACAGCGCTGGCCTGTTTCTCGGAGCGCCCGCGATGGCGTACGCCATGAACCTCGCAGCCGCCGACAGCGACCGGTACGCGGGAGCGCTGCACACCCTGGACTCCGTCGTTGCCATACATACCCAACGGCGTCTGGACGCGGCGCACGCCCGTATCGACCGTGGCGAACAGACCAGCTTCGTCGAGTACGACCTCCTGCGCGGGTTGACCGGGCTGGGCGCCCTCCTCCTGCGCCGAACCCCGTACAACGACGTCCTGAAGGGAGTCCTCTCCTACCTGGTACGCCTGACCGAACCGCTCCCGTCCGGCCCCAGCGGTCGAACGCTGCCGGGCTGGTGGGTGTGGCACGGTCCCACCGACCTTGCCGCACCCACGCCCGGCGGCCACGCGAACGTCGGCGTCGCCCACGGAATCAGCGGACCGCTCGCCCTGCTCGCGCTGGCCAGCCGACGCGGTATCACGGTGGACGGCCAGGACGACGCGATGCGCCGGATCTGCCGCTGGCTGGACGGGGTGCGCCAGACCAACCACCACGGCACCTGGTGGGCTCGCTGGGTTACCGAGAACGCCGCCGTTCCCCGAGGGCCCGCCGCACCGTCCTGGTGTTACGGCACCCCTGGTCTGGCCCGCGCCCAGCAGCTCGCCGGCATCGCCCTGGGCGACCCCACGCGACAGCGCATGGCCGAACGGGCTCTTCTCTACTGTCTGGCCGACTCCGTTCAGCTCAACCACCTGGCCGGACGCGGCCTCTGCCACGGCGTCGGCGGGCTGATGCGCGTCGTGCAACGCGTCGCCACGGACTCGGAGACGCCGACCGCACTCACCGTCCACCTGCCGCAACTCAGCGAACGCTTCCTGGCAGTGGATCCCCCGAAGGACATCAGCTTCCTCGACGGCTCAGCCGGAGCGGCCCTGGCCTTCTACAGCGCCGAGGCGGACGAGTTGCCGGCCTGTGACTGGGACACCTGCCTGCTGCTCGTCTGAACTGCCCGCTTCTCGAAGGGAAGTCCTGGTGAACCGGTACGACACGGGAGCCGCCGAAGAAGCCATCCTGGCCGTGCTCGCTGGAACGCCACTCGCGCAAGCCGCCCCTCGGGTGCCCACGTCCGTCGAACGTCTCGCTGAGGCCATCGAGTTGTATCGCGACGCGGGTCGAGCCGCACTCGACGACCGACTCGACCCGTCCGGCTGGTTCCAGGTGTACATCGACTTCGCCGACTACCCGACAGCTGAACAGACTGTCCTCGCCTACCTGGTTCCTGCACTGGGAGAGGCGACGGAGGCCGGTATGGTCGGAGGCTGGTGGTTCGTCCGCAAGCACCCCTGCTGGCGCTTCCGGATCTCGCCCGGCCCGGCCGGAGCCATCGAGGACGTCAAGAAGCACATCGCCGATGCTCTCGACAGCATGGTCTCGTGGGGCGTGGCGAGGCGCTGGTGGCCGTCTCTCTACGAACCCGAGTCCTTCGCGTTCGGCGGCTCGGCCGGTACCGCCATTGCTCACAAGCTCTTCCACGCCGACAGCGTCGGCGTCCTCGACTACCTGCGCCGTACGACAACCAGGACCGACCCAGGGCTTCTCGATCCCAAGGCGACCTCGCTCCTCCTGATCAGCCTGTTCCTGCGTGCCGCCGGACAGGAATGGAGCGAGCAGGGCGACATCTGGGCGAAGGTGGAGGCCAAGCGAGCGCTGCCGGACGACGTACCCGCCGAGCGGGTGAGCACCATGACAGGCACGCTACGGAAGCTCCTGACCGCCGACAGCGGCCCCTTGCTCACGGCCGACGGCCCGCTCGCGCCCCTGGCCGACTGGGCCGCAGCAGTGGAGCACGCCGGTCAAGCCCTCGCCGACGCCGACCGGGAAGGATGCCTCAGCCTCGGCACACGCAGCATCCTCGCTCGGCACATCCTGTTCCACTGGAACCGCATGGGATTCAGCACGAGCCAGCAAGCCATCTGGACGCGAGCGGCCCGGGAGACGATCCTCGGCGAGTAAGGGGTAAGGCCGCCGGCTCGGTTCGACGCCGGCTGCGGGAAGGCCGTGTTCGTACCTCGCCGGCGCAGGAGGGGGTGGGCCGGCAGCCGAATCGCCGCCGCGAAACTGAAGTACTGCGGCCTTGAAGCGCTGACCGACATGGTGATGCTGCTCGTCTCCGAACTGCTCACCAACGCAATGGTGCACAGCGGTACCACGGAGATCGATCTGCGCCTCGTCGTACGTACGTGACGGCTTCCTGCGCATTGCCGTCATCGACGGCGTGCCGGGCTGCGCCACTCCCCTGCACGCCGATGACAACGCCGTGTCGGGGCGCGGCCTCCTACTTGTCGAGAGCCTGGTAGAGGAGAACGGCGGGAGCTGGGGGGCCGTACCGGCGCCGACAATCAGCACATGGAAGTTGCGGTCGCTCAAGCCCGTCCGCTACTGAACTTGAACTCGCGTGGCGCCCAGGTTCGCTTCGATCTCGTCGTTCGCTGAGCAGACTTCCGGCCACGACGGGGAGCCGCCGTGCGCGAGCACCAGGACCTCACCAGGGCACTCGCCGGTTTCGGTGAAGAGTGGTACATCTGCGGCCGCGAGGGAGCCCGGGCCGGTCACTGCGGGCACAACCTCGCCGACCGGTATGCGGCCTGCTCAGAGTATGCGGCCTGCTCACAGGTGGGCGTCCAGGAACTCCCCGAGCGCGGTCCTGGACATCGGACCGCTCCCGGCCGCCATCGCCTCGCCCCGATCGATCAGCACGAAGGAGGGCGCTCCGGTGACGCCGTACCGCCGTACAGGGCTGGGGCACCTTGCGATGTCGGCCCGCACGACGATCAGTCGGCCCTGGTAGGCATCGGCCACCTCCCGCACCAGGGGATCCATTTCCTTGCATGCTGCCGCGGCCTTGGGCCACACCCCGTGGAAGTACGCGAGCACCGGCACGTCCGCCCTCGCCAGGATGAACTCGAACTCGGCGTCCTCCTGGGGTCGTTGGATCCTGTTCGCCATCGGCACTCCTTGACGCTCCACTCGGTGCGAGGCAGTGGGTGCCTCCTTGTGTCTCCCGACCGCGGCGGCCGTACCGCCCGTCAGTGGGCCCTGCGCGCTCGGGCGGCCTTGCGGGCCTCCGCCATCGTGCGCGCCTCCGCGGCCTTGCGGGATTCCTTCGGCGGGCGGCCCGTGCGGGTGCCCAGACCTCGGAACGCCGCGTTGCCGGTCTTCACCCCGTCCTGCACCGGCGGGCGCTTCGCGCCTGTGATGCTGGTCAGCCTCTCCTCGCCGGAACGAACCTGAGCGACCGTGGGCCGGATCCCGGCGTCCGACATCATCCGGTTCACGTCCCGGCGCTGGCCGGGCGTGACCAGCGTGACCACCCTGCCGGACTCCCCGGCACGCGCGGTGCGCCCGCCGCGGTGAAGGTAGTCCTTGGGGTCGGAGGGCGGATCCACATTGACGACAAGGTCCAGGTGCTCGACGTGGATGCCACGGGCAGCGACGTTGGTGGCCACCAGCACCGTGATCTCGCCGTCCTTGAACTGGGCCAGCGTGTGCGTGCGCTGCGGCTGTGACTTCCCGCTGTGCAGAGCTCCCGCCTGTATGCCGCTGCTCCGCAAGTGGCGGGTGAACTGGTCCACACCGTGCTTGGTGTCCAGGAACATCAGCACCCGCCCGTCCCGAGCAGCGATCTCGGTGGCTGTCGCGTACTTGTCGGCGGGATGGACGTTCAGTACGTGGTGCTCCATCGTCGCGACCGAGCCCTCCGCCCGGTCGACCGTGGCGAACACCGGCTCACTCAGATATTGCCTGACCAGTTGATCGACGTTCCGGTCGAGCGTCGCGGAGAACAGCATCCGCTGCCCGCCGGGGGGCATCCGGTCCAGGGTCTCCGAGACCTGCGGCAGGAAACCCATGTCGCACATCTGGTCAGCCTCGTCCAGCACCGCGATCCGCACCCGGTCCAGGTGGCAGTCCCGCCGGGCGACGAGATCGGCCAGCCGTCCCGGCGTCGCCACCACGACTTCGGCACCCGCCCGGAGCGCCGCCACCTGCCGGCTGATCGCGAGCCCGCCGACCACAGTCACCGAGCGTAGCCCGAGCGCCTCCGCGTAGGGAGTCAGCGCCTCGCTCACCTGCTGCGCGAGTTCCCTTGTCGGCACCAGGACCAGCGCGAGAGGGCGCTTCGGTTCGGCGCGCCGGCCCGCCGTACGTGCGAGGAGCGCAAGCCCGAAGGCGAGGGTCTTTCCCGAGCCGGTCCGCGCGCGGCCGAGGACGTCCCGGCCGGCCAGCGCGCTCGGCAGGGTGGCCGCCTGGATCGGGAATGGCTCCCGTACCCCGAGCCCCGCCAGCACCCCCATCAGCTCGACCGGCAGTTCCAGCTCCGCGAAGGACCCGGCCGGCGGGAGGCCAGGCGCCAGCGTCCCCGGCACCGAGAGCTCCCCCCGCGGGGCCCTCCCCTGGTCGGACCTGCCGGATCCGGAGCGACCGGAGGCCGGCTGCTTCGCCTTCATGGGTTCCTCGTTTCGGCGCCCTGAACGGACCGGGGCCCGTACCTTGTCCGGCACGGGCCCAGGATCTCTGCAAGCGTGCCCCAACCTTACCAGCGCGGGCCTCGCGCCGGCCGTCCCGCGGCCCGCCGGGCACCTGCCCCGGGGATCGTCACGCGCTGAAGGCCGGTAAGCCCCTCCACATCGGGATGCTCTTGCCGAGCGGTACAAGGATTCCTGCCGTAGGTGGCCGGGCGCTGGACGCGATTGCCCCGCGGCTGGACACCATGGCCGGCACGGCCGGGGCGCGGGCGATCGGGGAGCTCGGGATCGATGTCTCGCGCTTGCACCGATACATGACCAGCATGTCCGTGCACGGCGCATACTCGGCCGAAGGCCAGGACTCCGATTTACGAGTGAGAGCCTGATGGGCCCCTGCTGACGTCCCTCGACGTCGCCACGCCCGTCCCCCCCACCGATGAATCCGTAGATCACTTCACATCTTTCCGGGAGAACCCATGACGGTGAGCAAGAACATCAACAACCCTGTGGGCATGGGCGGCGGCCAGCGCAAGAGGCTGTCCCGCGCCGAACGGCAGAACAATGGTCCGCACCGCAACCTCGACCGCCAGGGAGCGGCCGAACGCAAGGCGGAGCTGGTGCGCAAGATCCGCGAGAAGGCAGGCGCAGCCGAGGGCGCCCGGCAGACGGGCGATGACACCGCGCAGAACTGACGCACCACTGTCACAGGGCGGCACCGCACGGGGGCAGGGCCAGGGCCGCTACGCACGGTCCGGGCCCCGCTGCCGTACCGGGGGTCTACGGCCGTACCGAATGCGGCCGCTCCCGCTCAGCTCTCGGCCGACCACCAGAGTCTCAGCCGACCACCCGGGGATGGGCGTGCCACTACGTGCCAGTCAGGACGGTGAACAGCGGTCAGCAGGGGCCCGAACGAAGCCACTACGGCACGCTCCCAGGGGCGCGTTTCCCCAGGTCAGAGGCGGGCAAGCCTACGCAATACCGGGTGATTCCCAAGCTCAGAGCGCGAGTTCGCTTCCCATCGCCCACTCTTATCAAAAGCCTCAGGCTGGCGGCCCGGGGCTTCGTTGTTGTCCAGACCAGTTCAGGGGTCCCGCACCAGATCCGCACCAGAACGCCCCTGATCAGCCTTTTCCGAGCAGATCGCACGAGGTCGTCAAGACTGCCCGGGATCCGGCGTGGCCGGGACCGGGGACCCTGCGATCGGTGCGGAGGCGCGGGACCGGATGTACAACCAAATGAGGCTTCCGATGGTCACCTCCTGGTCCAGCTGATCATTGTTGAAAGGAAGCCTCTTTCTGTGAGACCCCATAGCCGGTTGAGCGGCGTCAGCGCGGCGGGCGTCATCTGCGTCGTCGCGGGCACGTTGCTCAGCGCCACGACCACCCCGGCCATCGCGGAAGTGAGTTGTACCTCTCCGGCCTGGAAGGCACAGTTCTACGCCAACACCGCTTTCAGTGGCACCCCCAAGTTGACCACCTGCGACAGTGCCGTCAGCGAGAACTACGGGACCGGTGACCCGGCAGGAGTCACCCTGCCCCGGGACAACTTCGCCGTGCGCTGGAGCGTCGCCCGCGACTTCGGCTCGGGTGGTCCGTTCACGTTCTCGGCCGCATCCCAGGACGGCATCCGCGTCTACCTCGACGGCGTCCGCAAGATCGACCTGTGGCGGAACGTCTCCAGCACCCAGAGCAAGAACGTCAATCTCACTGTCCCCGCCGGCAAGCACACCCTGCGCGTCGACTTCGTCGCCTGGACCGGGTCCGCGAACGTCAAGTTCTCCTACGCCCCCCGGAGCACCGCCACGGTCGACAAGGTCCGGCCGCTCGCCCCCACCGCAGTGACGGGCAGGCTCGACAATGCCACCGCCAATGCCCTGGTGTCCTGGGCCCGCAACAAGGAGATGGACCTCGCCGGCTACCGCGTGTACCGGCGGGAGTCGGGCAGAACCACTTGGGGCTACGTCGGTGTGACCACCGGCACCTCGTTCGCCAACCTTCCCACAGCCGCCGGCAGCACCTACTACTACGAGGTCCGGGCGTACGACAAGGCCGGCAACGTTTCCGCGGGCAGCGCGGACGTACCGGTCACCAGCATCGCCGTGGTCCCACCGGCCGGACTGGCCGCGCAGGGCCTGGACGCCGGCAACAAACTGACCTGGAAGGTGGTGCCGGGAGCGGTGAAGTACTCCGTCGAGTGGCGCGCCACCAACGGCGGCATCCACTTCCTCGGCGCGACGACCACCACGGGTTACACCGATACCGCGGCACCCCGGTCCGAGAGGCGGACGTACCTGGTGCGGTCCATCGACGGGGCCGGCCGGTACTCCGGCTATGCCGGTGTGGAGGTCTCGCGCCCCGTCGCGGCGCCGCACGACGTCACCGCCCGGGCCGACGCCAATCGAGCGGCACTGACCTGGAAGGTCAACTCGGCAACGGGCGGAGACTATTTCGACTACCACGTCTACCGCTCCACGTCCCTGCCGGTGGACACCACCGGCGAGCCGGTGCGGTGCGACGAGCGGCTGACCGCTCTCGCCGACGGCCAGAAGCAGTACAGCTGCACTGACATGACCACAGCCGCCGAGACCACGTACCACTACGTGGTGAAAGGCTACGACTACAGCGGTCGCGAGTCGGCCGCCTCCGGCACCGCGTCCGTCACCACGCTCGTCCCCGTCCGGGACCTCACCCCGCCGGCCGCCGTCAGCGGGGTCACCGCCGAGGCGACCGAGTACGGCATCACGCTGAACTGGAAGGCGAATACCGAGTCCGACCTCGCGCGGTATGTGGTCTACGTCGGGACGGTACTGCGCAGCGACGACGGCGAGACCATGTGCAGCGGCATGGAGTACGCCTACCTCAACAAGTCCACAACGCACTACCTGTACTCGGCGAAGCCCAACGGCGGCGAGCACTGCTTCTGGATCGACGCCGTCGACACCAGCGGCAACTCGAACTACCGATGGACCAAGGCGGCCGACGTCAGGATCGTCACCGCGCTGGACCTGACACCGACCGTCCCCACTCCCCCGGGTTCGCCCCTGTACCTGAACGCCCAGACGGGAACGCAGAGCGCGGTGGAGCTGTCCTGGAACGCGGTCGAGGGGGCGACAGGCTACCGCGTGTACCGCTGGGACCGGGCTGCGGCCCGGTACGAGCCGCTGACCGGTGCCGACCCGCATGCGTTCACTTGGTACACGGACACAACAGCGGCCTCCGGCACGACCCACTACTACTGGGTGACGGCCATCCTCGCCGACGGCACGGAGACCGCCCCGGGCGCGGACTGGGTCCCGACGCCGCCGACGGCGGGCTGACGGTCCGGGGGTCTCACGGGCGTGGTGGGCGCCGACACGGATCCCCGCCCCCGGCAACTTCCGCGAGGCGGTGGGAGCGGCGACCCGGAGGGCTCATCGGCGTGATCGGTGAGCCCTTCGGGCTGCGGGACGGGCAACCAATCCGGGTGACCCGTGAGCAAGTCGCCCGATTGTCGTCACCGGTCAATCGGTCCGCCGGCGCTGCGGCTGCGGACGCGTTGACCCGCTGGACATCCTGGCAGGTCAGGGCCATCGAGCCGTTGTCCGCAGCGCCTTGTGGCGGCCGGGCTCCGACGCCCGAGATCGCGGGGAAAGTTCACCGTGGTCTATATCTGAACGGCAGGATCAATCGCTCTTTCCACATGACCACCCGTGATCCCGCCCTTGCATCTCCAGACTGCGGTCTCATGGATATAACCCACATGCAGACCGCAGTCGTGATCACCACAGACGGGCCAGACCAAACGATAGTGGCTCATGACGAATTCCTGTACTCCTTCCGCCATGACGCCCAAAACCTCACCCCAATCCGGCGTCGAGACCTCCATGGACTTGACGCGAACTACGCCGACCGGCCCCAAATCCGGGTCGCGCAGATAATCAATGTAACAAAACTCCTGCCCAGTAACCCCTTTTCCCGTCTCCTCCTCCACGGACCTACCGATCATTTCGAAGGCCGTTCTCGCCATAGCAAAGGTTCGCAAGGTCCAGAATTCACAGAATCCCCTTTCCGGCATTTCTCCGAATTCGTCATAGAGGTCAGACATCCACGCCAGCACCTCTTCCGATGCACTTTCCTCCTGCCGCCGGACTGCCCGCAGCATCCTGTCCTGCCAGTCGGAAAAATTCGACATACTTGCCGCCTAAATAAATCGCGCATCGCCGGGGAAGGAGGGGTCGCCCAACTCCTCCGACAATGCACTTTACGGAAGCACGACGCGCAGTCGGCGCCCCTCGCTTCCAGTCCGCCAAGAGCCGTTCCCGCTGGTGATCTATGCAGCCACCCCGAGGATTCGGTTGACGATCCCCGCGGCCTGTTCCGGGTGTTCCTTGAACCAGTTGCCGAGGTGTTCCCGCACGGCCTCCTCGACGCAGTCCCGCACGTCGGTGTTGCCCAACTGCCCGCGTGTGGAGCCGACGAATTCGGGTTGGTCGAGTCTCACGGACACGACTGCCGTGAGACCCTCGCTGATCTGGTCGGCGCGGGGATCGGGGTCCGCCGCTGCCAGCAGTCCCTGCTCCCGCGCGTACCCGATGACCGCGGTTGCCACTCCGTCGCGGAAGCCGTCCACGTGCGTGCCGCCCTGGGGGGTGGCCCGGCTGTTGGCGAAACTGCGCAGCCACTCCTCGCCGGCGTCGCTCCACAGCAGGGCCACCTCCATCGTCCCCGCGATGCGCGGGTCCTGCCGCTCGAAGCCGATGACGTCCGGATGGAGGAACGGCCCGGTCTCCGCGTTGAGGGCGGCCACGAAATCCCGTACCCCGTCCGGGAACCGGAAGCTCACCGCCCTCGGCCCGGCCACGGGGCGTTCATCGGTCAGCGAGATCGCAAGGCCCCGGTTGAGGAAGGCAACCTGCCGGAAGCGCTCCGCCAGGACAGCGAACGAGCATCGCGTCGTCGTGAAGATCTCGGTGTCGGGCCAGAACGCGATGGTCGTACCGCTACCGGTCGCCAACCCCACGGCGGTGGGCGGGGTGACCGGGACTCCGCGCGCGTATTCCTGGACCACCCGGCCGGCCCCCGCGCCCTGCGCCTCGGCCGTCAGCCGGCTCAACAGGGCGTTGGCGACGAAAAGCCCCGCACCGAAGTGGCTTACGGCCCCGATGTACCAGCCTGCGGGCTGGGGCCCGGCAGGCATGCGGGTCAGCAGCGCTTCGAGATCCGGGCGGTCGGCGTCCCCGGTGGCGTCGAAGGGAACCCCCGGCCCGTCGTCGGCTACCCGCACGCAGCCGTCGAGCGTGAGCGTGACATCGACGCGGCCTCCGCCCCCTGACAGAACCTGGTTCACCGCCCGGCCGACGACCTCGAACACCAAGCCGTGCAGACCACGTTCGCCGGTCGAGCCGATCCACATCCCGGGCCGCTTCCGAACGGCTTCCCGCCCCTCAAGCACCTCGATCCGGGCAGCGTCGTACCCTGTGCCGTCCCCACTCACCAAGACCCCTCCCATCGCGCCCAGTAGACCTGCCCAGCCTAGGCGGAATCAGAGAAAACACCAGGTCAGGGCCGTTTCGCCGACATCGTGGCCGAGCGGGTGAGGGTGTGCCCGGCAGCAGGCGGCCCAGCCGCCGCGCACCGCGCCCACAACGTGTCAACGGGCCCGCCAAAGCCGCCTACGACCCCGTTCCGGACGCCCCTCATGCCCCCACTTCAGTTACGCAGCGAGTGGAGGCCGGAACCGGAGCGGAGCCACAGCGCCGGTCCCCGGCCCTTCCTCAGAACCCGGGGGCGGGAAGGAAGCCTGGCCACCACGGGGGTACGCCGCTGGGACAGTCATAGGTGACGCCGCTCCAGAAGAGCGAGATGGCGCACCAGGAAAGGCCAAGGAGTACCACCACGAGGGCGAGAGCGTGGAGGAGCGGCCGGTTCCCCAGGAGGGCGCCCACCGCCATCCAGCCCAGGAGCAGGACAGCCCAGAGGCATGGGATGAAAAGGAAGAGCAGGAAGGTGCTGTTCGCCGCATTGTTCACTCCAGCGTCGCAGGCGCTCAATGCCCTGCCGAGAAGCGTCGCAGTAAGCACCGCAAGAAACAGCCCCACCACGGTGCCGAGACATCCATGCAGCCGTCGGTTGCCCATATATCGCCATCGCCCCATAGCCGTCGGCTCCGGAAATACCTCCGCCGCACGGCTCGTCAATTACCCACTTGCTCAGCGCGTCCTGACCAGCGAAGACCGGCCCGGCCTGTGACGGACGGGCCGGGCCGGGCCCTGGCTACTTCTTTTTCACCTGGTCCATTCGCTCTGCATACATCTGCCCGATCATGTCGGTCACCGAGGCACGGAACTGTTCCCTGGTCAGGTCAAGGCCACGCTCGTCGAAAAAGTCGACCCCGGTCTGCATCGTCATGTGGTCCCCGGGGTCATCCTGCCCGACGAGGACGGGGCCGGCGACGGAGGCCCCTTCAATGAGCGTCTTGGAGTCGAAGCCGGCGGCCCGGCCGACGTTTCCGTAGTGGACGTGCGACCACATGCCGTAAAAGGTTTTGCAGTCGACGCCGAGCGGCCTGCGTTATGGGATTGAGCCCGCTATCGACACAAATGCGCTGAAATGACGGCGATGTACGAGTTCCATGGCTGGTTCGGAATCGCCGAATCACCCGAGGAGGCGGACGCGGGAAGCCTCCACGCGGGCATCGCCGAGCTACGGGCGCGAATCGCGGCGATCGACTGGGCAACCGGCGAAGTCGTACTGAACGTCCACAACGGCGAGTTCTTCGTCCTGGCCAACGGCCTGATGAACCGCCGCCGCGACGAGACCACGGACCTCGACGACCTCCTGCACCACATCGCCACTCGCTTCCCCGGCTCGTGGGGGCTGCTCTACGAGCGCGCCCCGACATGGACGTCCCTCCGGGACAGGGCGCATTCCGCGTCCGCGTCATGGCCAGGGGCGAGATCCATATCCGCCTTGACCCGTTCCTCTCGCCCGTCCGGCCGGTCATCGAGGACTGAACCGGCCCGTGTACGGCGATCGCGTGGGACTCCACCGTGACCTGATCCACATACGAGCCACCGTGGACCGGTGGCATCACACGCCAACTCGAAGCTTGGATTCGCCACCTGTCCCCCGAGAGCATCGACCTGGACGTGGGCGGCGACATCCTTGCCCGGGGAGACGAACCGACGCTCCCGAGCCCTCTCGCAGAAGCACTCGCCCTCGCGGCACGCCGCCAAGTAGACGGCCCAGTACGCCTACTGATCGCAGGCCCCGGCCTCGACGGCGAGATTCCCGCCGACCGGATACGCGGCCAACTCGGTCCCTGGCCTCCAAGACCACACTCGACCAGGTCGCCCCGTTCGAGACAGAGGCAGCCGCGGAGCCAGCCACACCACAGAAGACCTGGGCCGCAACGGCACTCAACGGCACTCAACGGGAAGACCTCAGAGCCCTCCTGATCAGCACCCGCCCCGACCAGTGCACAGCCCCGCTTTGGCGCATCCAGGCCGACACCCCCCGGCCATACACCTGAGGGTGATACTCAGGCCATGAGCGCATTCAGCAGTGACCCAACCCTGGGCGACGTCCGAGACGCCACAGGCGACCAGGCGGAAGTCGACGTCGCTACCAACCTGCTGACAGGCACGGTCCGACTCTCGATCCTCTGGACCCAGGAAATCCTGCTGTCCCCCGACGACGCGGCGCGAGTCGCCCAGTCTCTCTTGCGAGCCGCAGAGCAGGGCAACACGGTCGCACGGAACCGAGGACACATGGGGCCCCCAGAACCCACCGAAGCCTGAGTAACAAGTAGCCGCCGAACCCTTCGGTTCGGCGGCTACCGTCCGCAGCACGGTAGCGCGCCTGCCGTCGACCCGAAGGGAGCCGGCGGACTGTCCCGAATCACGTCGCCGCCGCGGCTTTCGGCCCGCCGTCGAGCGGCCCTCCCGTAACGGGAACGCGCCTCGCGGAGGGCCGGAACGATGCGGGCATGTTCTGGGTTGAACCGCGCGTCACCTCGCCCTGAAAATGAGTGACAGGGCCACACCGGCCCGTGCGGTCCGGTTCCGGATGATCGGGTGGTGCCGAGCAGCCGGATTCAGGGAACGAGGTGGCCCGCGGCGCGGAACAGTTCGTACCACTCGGCCCGGGTGAGTGGAAGTTCGGAGCCCTGGGCGGCGCCCGCGACGCGCTCCGGGCTGGTGGTGCCCAGCACGACCTGCATCTGCGCCGGGTGGCGTGTGATCCAGGCAGTCGCGATCGCGATGGCGGGGACGTCGTACTGGCCGGCAAGACGGTCAATCACAGCGTTGAGCTCGGGGTAGTCCGGCGAGCCGAGGAAGACACCCGTGAAGAAACCGGCCTGGAAGGGAGACCACGCCTGGATGGTGATGTCGTTCAGACGACAGTAGTCGACGATCCCTCCGCCATCGAGGGTGACCGACTGCTGCTCCGCGAGCATATTCGTGGCGACGCCTTGAGTGACGATCGGCCCGTGCGTGATCGAGAGCTGAAGCTGGTTGGCCACGATGGGCTGACGCACGTACTTGCGCAGCAGGTCGATCTGGCGTGGGGTCTGGTTCGAGACACCGAAGGCGCGCACTTTCCCCGCGGATTCGAGATCGTCGAAGGCGCGGGCGACCTCTTCGGGCTCGACAAGCGCGTCGGGACGGTGCAGCAGCAGGATGTCGATGCGGTCGGTCCGCAGGGCCGCGAGTGAGCCCTCGACCGATTTGACGATGTGCTCGTAGGAGAAATCGTAGTACGGCCCGTCCGTGACGATTCCCGCCTTGGTCTGGATCGTGATCTCGTCGCGCTGCGACGGGCTCAGCGCCATCGCGTCGGCGAAGCGGCGTTCACACTCGTGCAGCTCGCCTCCGTATACGTCGGCGTGGTCAACGAAGTCGATGCCCGCGTCGCGCGCGGTGCGAACGAGTTCGCGAACCTCGTCGTCCGTCTTGTCGGCGATTCGCATCAAGCCGAGCACCACGTTCGGGGCGAGGATGTCGGTGCCGGGCAGGGTGAAGGTCTTCACGACGGCTTTCCTTTCAGATGTTCAGGGCCGCACAGTACAAACGGCTCCACTCCGCACTTTAGGCGGCGGTGGCGGTGGGTTCATCGGCGGCCGGCAGCGAGTCCCGGATGCTCGCGGGACGGGACGCACGGGGACCGGGATCACGGCGGGTGGCAAGGCTCGGTGCTGATGCCAACCCGGCGTCGCCGCTCGCCCGTCTCCCCGGCATCGAGTCCAGCATTCGCTCCTCCGCTCGTGCGACGCGCCCCTCGTCGCCCTTGCTCCCGCCAGCACCACGGCGTGAGCGAAGACACCGTCCGCCGGGGCCCCGTCGAGCCTCCCTACTCCGGAGGGCATGCCAAAGGTCGTCCTCGGATGCTGGTGTGCTCAAGCTCCTCGATGACGAGGCGCAAGGGCCCCGGGCCCCCCGTGGGATGTTGGCGATCCGTACTTCGGTATTCCGCCGTGGACTTCATCGGCTTCCTCGTAACGCCCGAGCGCCCGGAGATTCCGCACCAGACGGGCGTGCGTACGCTTGGTGTCCGGGTACTCCTTCCCGGCCAGCCGCTTGAATCTCGGCAGCAGGTCCGCATTGATGGCGCGTGCCGCCTCGTAGTTCCCGAGCTCGTGGAGGGCGACGGCGATGCTCGCCGCCGCGTTCAGCGTCGGCAGGGAATCCTCTCCCGACACCCGTCTCCGCCGCGAGTGGACGTCCCGGTACAGGGTCAGCGCGTCCTGGTGCCTCCCCAGCCCGAACAGGCTGGCCGCCAGGGTCCGAGTGGCCGAGATCGTCGTCTCGTGGTACCTGCCGAGTCGTCGCTCACAGCGTCGCAGGGTGTCCTCGTTGAGGAGGAACGCCGCACGGTGCTCCTCAAGGAGGTTGAGGCACGCGCCCAGGTTGCAGGCCGCGAGGAGGGCGGCGGGATCGTCGTCACCGCATAGGCTCGACCGCTGCTGATGTACCCGTTCGAACAGCGGCCTGGCCCGTTTCGGCGCACCCTGTTCATACAGGCACAGGGCAAGTCGCTCGGCGGCGTAGACCGTGGCTGTGTCCGACTCCCCGATTCGCGTTTTCCATTCACTGTGGACGAGCTCCGCGAGAACGACGCCGGTCTCCGCACCCTCGGATGCGCAGAGGTAGTCGAGAACGCGGATCAGCAAGGAACGGAAGCGCTGCGACTCGCTGCTCGGGACACCGGCTTCGCGCATGTAGCCGAGGAGCGTCTGTACGTCCGCCGTGATCAGTTTGTACGAGGTCCAGGTGCGCAGATCGTGCGGGTCGAGATCCGGCATCCTCGCGAGCCGGTCCCGTGCCGCGCGGCACACCTCGTCGAGTCCGTCGGTATTCCGGCGGAACAGGTCCAGGACGTCCGCATGCGCCCGGGCCACCACGGGGTCGACGGGATGCGTCATAATGCCTGCCCCCTTTCCGTAGGACCAGTGGCGACAAGGTGCGCCAGACGGACACCGTCCACGACATCGGGGACCACACCCTCGGGAGAGGTGCAGGCGAGCCCGCGGGCGATGGCCGAGCCGAGGGTGGCCGCCGCGCCGGCGCCCAGCGCCTCCAGCAGGGCATCCGGCGCGTGTTCCAACAGCCACATGGCGGAGGACCAGTCACTCGAAGCGGCCTCGTAGAACCTGCGGAGCGC
This sequence comes from Streptomyces sp. NPDC006923, assembly GCF_040635655.1. NCBI lineage: Bacteria > Bacillati > Actinomycetota > Actinomycetes > Kitasatosporales > Streptomycetaceae > Streptomyces > Streptomyces sp. NPDC006923. The sequence goes on along the minus strand of NZ_JBEYIF010000005.1, from coordinate 480,850 downwards.
GACCGCCGGGGCGCGGTCCAGCAGGGCCGGGAACAGACGGACCACGACATACCTGGGGATCCAGGCATGTACCGGAAGGCGGATGTCGCAGCGTTCTGCTTCACGCAGAAGGCCGACGAGGTCCACCAGGTCACCAAGGGCGGGCGACACCGCCAGAGCGGCCAGCGCGTCCACGCCGACCGCGGAGCCGTCGCCGGCTTTCGCCATGACCTCCATGGCCAGTTCACGAAGTCTGTGTCGGTTCTCCGGCCTGATTTCCGCGGCGAACGCAAGCAGTTCCGCCGCCGCGGGCAGCGTGCCGGCGTCGAGCAACTTCCGCAGGCGTTCGATGAACGAAGGGCTGAGCGGGGCGCCGGGCGCGGCCCTCACGAGGTCCACGGCCGCGGCGTAGATCGGCTCCTCGATGTGTACCTTCGGCGCGCGGATCCGATGTCCGGGAACCTCGCGGGCGATCCGGTATTCGTGGTACGCGCATGCGGCCGCCATGATCTCGGCCAGGTCGCGCCGGTTCAGGTCGTGCTCAAGGCCGAGACTCTTCGGATGAAGTCCCCTGAATGACTCGTGGGGAGGTCTCTTGTCGATCACGTCGGTGGCATACGCCTCCGACACCCACACACGCTGGGAGAAGTGATGTGCGAAGGACAGGTAGGTCAGCCCCTCGATCGCCTTCATGTCCTCCGCCCGACACCCCAGAGCGCGCACGGCGAGCTCGAAGCGGACACGGTGATCGGGACGCGCGTACGCCCACGCTTCCTGCTCCGCGACGTGTGCGTCGGGAACCGTCCATCGGTAGCGCGGTAGTTCGCCGAGCGCGCGATCGATCTCCCTGGAGAACGCATCCGCCTCGGGCGAGTGAGGGGAGTAGCTGCTGACGGGGCCGTGCGCGGCCCGGTGTAGTTCCGCAAAACCGATGGCCCGTTCCCCGGGATCCGCGATGGAGCGTACGACGGGGCCCGCCACCGAGCGGTTCCGGTGCGCCAGCCGCTCCGCCAACCGCCGTACCACTCTGGCGGTGTTGCCGCTTGAGTAGAGCTCGATGGCGCGGACGACGTCGGCCGGATCCCGAAAGAAGTGATTACTCACGCGAACGGCCCAATCATGGCTCAGATTGAACACGGCCATGAAGGCGTAGGCGTTCATCCGCTCCCAGTCATTCCTGGCTGGAGGCTCACTCGAAGCGGGCAGCGCACTCGCGAAGCCCGCACCGACACCGTCGCCCCCGCGGAGCGGTGCGGGCTCCTCCCCGCACCTCAGCAGTTCCTCCAGGATCCTGCCGGCCTGGGCGGTCTGGCCTCGGGCGACGCGGAGATGGGCGATACCGGCGAGGACCGAGTACCGGTCGTCTCCGAAGACCTCCTGGGCCGGGGGCGAGGTCGCGGCCATGGCCCTGTCCCGGGCATACCAGTCGTCCCTCCAGGTGGTTCGGGACATGCCCCGCGCCATCTGCGCAGCCCGGTCTACGTCGTACTCGGCCATGGTCCGCACCACGCGGATCAGTTCGTCGTCGCGGTCCGAGCTCTGCGACGCGTACGCCTTTGGATCGGCAGGTGGCTCGGGGATGGCCGCATGGATCCGTTCCACGAGCCTCAGTTCCTTCGCCCGGCTCGACTGCCCCAGGGCCTTCATCACGTCCAGTCGCGCCCAGTCGCCCGGGGCCTTCGCGAGATACCGGTCGGCGAGAGTCCGCGCGCGCTCGGGCCGTTTCCAGTGGGTCCAGAGCCGTACACCGTCGAGGACCGCGCGCCCCGCCACGACCGTGTCCAAACGAGCCAGCAGGAAGCGAGCCGTGGTGCGGTCCACGTCCGCCAGCACGCCTGCCGCATCGACCAGACAGGCGTCGAGCCCCTTTACGACCAGTCGGCCGCCGCTCTTCTTCTCTTCGCCGGCAGCGAAGACGTGAGCGCGTACCTCGGCAAGGAATCGCCGACTGATGTCCGGATCGTGTGCCTTCCATGCGGAGGCCAGCCTCGCCAGGGCCAGGACACGGGTTGCCGGATCCACGGTTTCCAGGGCGAACTCGGCCGCCCGCAGCAGCTCGATGGCCCTTGCCGGGTCGGTGCGCTCCGCCAGGTCCAGGTAGTCGGACCAGCGCTCTGCGCTGATGCTGTCGATGAGGGCGCGGGCCTTGTCCACGTCCTGTTCCGCGACGGCGGCGGCACGGTACACGGAGTCCGGCTCCTTCTCGGGGAGGGACTCTCGAGACGCCGCCTCGCGTCCGTACCGCCAGAGCCGCAACGCACGTTCGAGATCGTGAGGTGCCACCAGTCGTGCGGCCGCCTCAATTGCGCTGTCTGCGTCCCTGTTGCCGTAGTAGCCACCGCTTCTGGGAACCGTCAGCGCGGACTCGACCAGGAGGTCCAACAGGTCGTCGGAGGAGGGATCGCCGAGTCCGGGACGCGCATACCGCAGGATCTCCGCGAAGGCCGTGAACTGCCACAGCGACGGCGTGACCCCGGCCGCGTGTTCCAGGGCCTCCCTGAGGCGGCCCAACCGGGCGAGCAGGCCGATCACCCTGGGCGGCAGCGCGCCGCTGGACTGCGCGGCCTGGTGACGCACGACGGCGAGGTACGTCATCGCGGGCAGTCCGGTGGCGACGGGCGCGGTGTCCGCGACGTGGTGGGCGACGCTGTCAACGAGCTCCAGAAAGCGGCCCTCGGCTCCGAACTCGACCCGCACGGCCTTGCGCAGACCGGGGCAGACGAGGTCGACGGCCTCGTCGAAGCTGCCCGGCCCGGCTTTCAGGAGGTGTGCGACCAGGTGGGCCAGGCCGTAGCGGTCCACCTGCGACCAGTTCACCTCCGCCCAGCTCGGTGCGGCGCCCCGGTAGTGCCGAACGATCCGTTCGTGCCACCGAGTCTCGTCGACCCAGCACTCCGGGTGCTTGTCGTGGGCTTCCTTCCCGGCGAGGAACTCGCTGATCGAGGTATGGAAGAAAGCGATCCGGTCGCTTCGGCGTTCCAGCAGCCAGCGCAGGCCCTCAAGGATCTTCCGCGCGGGTTCGTCGCTCACGGGAGCGCCGGACAGCGCGGTGAGCTGCTCCTCCGTCAGCGCCTCCCTCGCCACGGTCAGCACACCGATGATCGGCCGGCCCACCCCTTCCCAGCCGGACAACGAACCGCTCCTGCCTCTTGGCCACGGAGTGAGTTCCTCGCGGACCAGCTCCACAAAAAACCCGTACAGCCCGGGCAAATTGCCTGGTACGCCGCTGAACGCGAGCAGCCTGTCGACCATCTCGTCGTTCTGTTCCTGGGCGGCGTCGATCAGCGCCCGCGCGTAGGTGGCCAGATACAGGAAGTTCCCGGCTGCCCTGTGAACGGCGTACCGCTTCGTACTGCCCGGGAGGTTGCCCCTGGACCTTTCCGCGACGATGACGGCATCCGTCTCCAGGACGCGGTCCGCATACCTGTGCAAGTCATTTACGACCTGGGGTGAGCCGGCGTCGATGACCACTTCGGTGAGCCCGTCCTCGCGGGCCGCGCGGAACAGCCGCAGCCCGGAATGTGGTCGGGCGGTGATGACCACTTTGACGTTGGCGGGCAGCTCGGGCGAACGGGCCAGCCAGTGCAGGAGCCCCTTTCCGGGCTCGCTCGTGTCGTCCGCTATCTCGTCCAGCGCATCGAGCAGGATGACGATTCTGGCCTCCGGATTCTGTGCGGCCAGCACCTGCGCGGGCCCGATCAGTGCCAGGTGCGCCAGGTTGTCGGGTTCCAGCAGGCGGGGCTCCAGTCGGGCGGTGCCGATCTCGACGGCATGGGCCTCGCCCTCGACGTTGACGATGCGCTGCTCGACTTCCAGGGTGGCCGTGCGGTGGAACGGCGACACGCTCAGGTCCTCGATCCTGATGCCGACCACACGGCCCTCGGCCGCGACCGAGTCGATGTGCTGCTTGATCACCACCTCCAGGTGTTCCAGTTCGAAGAGCTCCGGGCGCACTCGGGCGAGCTGATGCCCGATGGCCAGCAGGAAGGACTGAATGTCCCCGCCGGTGAGCGCAATCCGGCTGTCCCGTCGGAAGAAGTAGCGGAGTCTTTCGGGATGTGCCCGCGCCATACCGGCGAGCAGGCTGGTCTTGCCCGCTCCCGGCTCGCCTGTCACCAGGACGTACTGGCCCCGATCGGTTTCCAGCGCCCGCTCGATCTCGTCGTACAGCCACGTGCGCTCGACGAAGTCCGCCTCTGTCCGGGCTCGGACCACGTCCTCGAAGGCGCGGCCCGTCCGGGGGTGGGCGGTCACTTCTCGTCCCTGGTGGTAAAAATGTCCGCCCCGACAAATGTTCCTTCGGACGTCACGCAACCGACCTTGGCAGTGGCTTTGATGGTGCCCTCAAGCCGGTCCGTGCGCACCATGGTCGCGGCCCCCGCTATCTTCTCCACCTCCAGGTCAACCTCTACCCGGGGCACGCCGCTCTTGTTCACGGGGCCGGTGGGCCCCTCCGGCGGCAGCGGAGCTTCCCCGGCGCCGGAGTCCCCTCCGTCGGTCTCGGGTCCCTCGGCGCCCGGAACGGTCGCCCGCCGGTCCGGCTCCAGGTCCGATTGCCGTATGCCGAAGCCCGGAACCCAAATCCAAGCCTCTCCCTCGTACTCCTTCTCTTCGACCCGCACCTGACAGAACTCGTCCGGTGGAATGGTCGTGTACGCGTCCCGTACGACATCGTGGAACACGGCCGCCGACACAGCGACGGCCAGGCAGGCATCCGGCGCCACCTGCAGAGCCCTGCGCAACGCCGTGCAGTCGAGGATGCGTCCGGTCTCAACGGGAGCCCGCCCGACGAAGCCGTTGGCGCCCAGCGAGGCCGCGCCGAAGTGGACGGCCGCCCTGAGCCTGAGCCGGCCTCGCGGCACCCGGTTCTGGTTGAAGGCCCGCAGTCCGGCGTCCAGAGCGCGCATGAAGGTGTCGATCAGGGCGGGCTCGTAGGCTTTCCCGGGCAGAACGGCGAACACGGAGTCCCCACCTTCCTGGATCACCCAAGACGCGCGGTACAGCCGGGCGGTGGCGGCTGCCGCGTCCAGCAGTCGAGTGATCGCCTCCTGGAACTCACGCTGCGTCACCGTATCGGCGCGACCGTACCCCTTCGCGTCGACCGCCAGCAGGAGCCTGCGCTCGAACCCTCCTGCGCTGCCCGGTCCTTCCGTACCGTTCGCTGTCATGTCGCCTCTCATTAGCCGCACTTGAGGGGAAGACTTCCGTTTCGCTCCATTCCCCTGTTAATCAATGGATTTGCTCCACGGCAGACCGACGCCCGTACCTTCCTCACCCCAGTGCCGACACTCAAGTCGTACACCCTCGGCCCGGTGTGAACCCCCTGGAATTACGGGATTACGGGAGCCGAGATCTGTGACCGCTCGCGAGGGCCATGACCCACAGAAGCCCACTGGACACAGCACACCCTCGCCCACGGAGAGACGTCCATGACACCGGGCGTCCGGGCATCCGACAACCGTTCCTCGCAGTGCATGTTCACCACGCCGCAAACGGCGCACCAGCACGCGGACGCGAGGGCCGGCGTCCTGGCGGCGGTGCGGGCCGGCCCTGTCGGCACGGCAGGGGCATGGAGTCGTGGGGCCGTGCTCGCCTGCGAGCACGGGGCGGGCCGGAGTGTTCGCCAGAGCGCTGTAGGCGCTGTTCGTCCGCGGCCTGATCGGTGGGCGGTGAGTCCGGCGGCAGTGCGGTGGTCTTCGGCTGTTGCGGATCGGACCGCCAATCCACCGGACGAGGAGGCCGCGAGTGCGAGCGCGGGGCTGAGCGCAACCCTGCTGCCGCTACTGGTCTGACGTCACCGGTCTGATGTCGGGTCGGCTGCGGCCCTTCGTGGGCCAGGTCCGCGAGGTGTCCGAATGTCCGCGAGTCGTTCGAGCTCGGGCAGGTCCCGGATGGTGGTGGAGCGGTAGCCAGTCTCCAACAAGCCCTCGTCACGCAGGTCACGCAGTACCTTGTGGATCGTCGTCTCGGCGGCGCCGACCATGGTGGCCAGCTCCGGCTGCGTCAGCCGGCAGCCGATCACCACACCTTCATCCCGCGACGAACCGTAGGACTCGGCGAGCTCCACCAACAGCCGGGCCAGCCGCACCTTTGCCGGATAGCCGCGGAAGTCCAGCCGCCGCCGGTTCGCCCAGCGCAGCCGATCGGCGACCATGCCGGTCAAGGCCATGGAGATCACGGGGTTGCGCTCCAGAAGCCTCCGCAGTTCACCGCTCTGCGACACTCGGGCGGTCAGCGGACCGCAGGCGGTGACCGTCGCCGAGCGCGGGGCCCCGCTCATGGTCGCCATCTCACCCACCGTGTCCCCGGCGGCCCTGACCGCAAGGAGTGAGGTCTCACCGTTCTCCACGGTCGCCGTGACTTTGGCGAAACCGGACACCAGCAGAAATACGTGCTGGTCGTTGTCCCCCTCTCTCAGCAGCACGGCACCCACGTCGAACTGGACCTCGGTACCCAGGCCGAGCAGGTCTCGCCGCGCCGGGGGCGACAGCACCCCCAGCAGACTGCGCGCGGGCCACTCGTCGGACCCGATGGGCACAACCATGGGTATTACCCCCTGTCTCCGTCTGGGTTCAGGCGTCGTCACCCGAACATCATCGTGCCGGTTGGAGCAGCCCGAGCACCTCCAAGGAGCGGCACGGGTTTCGCAGGTCGCCGACAAGATCGACTGCGGCCAACTCCCCCTTCGCCCGAGCCTCGTCCGTACCCAAGAAGGCGCCCGGGTCATCGGCACAAACGAACGGCCGGGCCGTCATGGCGACGGCCCCTCCGGGCGAACACCAGGGTTCGCCCGGAGGGGCCGTCCGCCCGTGGCGGTGCGCCTCCCGAGGATCAGCGGGATTCCGCCGCGGCCCCGCGGGGCGCGGCAGGTCCGGTGGTCACGTCGTGCCCGGCGCCCGGGGGATCACCTGGGCTCCGTCCACGCCGGCACCGGCGAGCGGAGTCCGGCGCCGTCGACCGAACGTGCCCAAAAGCCCCCGCCGCCGACGCCGCCGATGCCCCCGGTGCCCCCGATGCCCCCGACGCCGAACAGGCCGGAGGTGGGCCACGGGCCGGATCCCACGACGGCGGCGTCACCGCCGTCATGGCCCTTGCCGCCGGCCGCGACCGGCCGGTCGTCGCGGTCCGTGGGCTGGAACGCGACCGTGTAGGTCCGGGTGACCGAGCCGCTGGCCGAGGTCACCTTGATCGTGCGGGTGGTGAACCGGGACCCGGTCGACGAGAGGACCGTACCGCCGTCGGTGACCTTCACCCGCGCGCCGGACTGCGCCGGTACGGCGGAGACGGCCGGGATCTTCTTGTTCTTCGGCCAGTCGACGACGTAGGTGGACACTGCCGGAGCGAACCCGTCGATCGCGACGCCTCCGACGGTGATCGCCTTCGCGTCGGCGACACTGGCCCTGGTGGCGTCCGAGAAGTTCTTCACCGTGACCGACCCGTCGGCGTTGACGACGACGTGCGCCGCCATCGCGGCCGCCAGGTTGATCCGCTCCCAGCTCGCGCCGCCGGCCGCGGTGAGGTCCAGCGGGGAGCCGGAGTCTGTCGCGGTCTGCTCCAGGATCTGCGTGCGCTGCTCGGTGCTGAGGTCCGGGAACGCGGTGATCAGCAGGGCCGCCGCGTCGGACGGCGTCTTGAGGGCCTGCCCGGACTTCCCCACCGGGGAGAGCCCGTAGGTCAGGCGCCGCGTGTACAGGTCGACGTGCTGCGCCCTGCTCAGGCCGCCGTAGGAGTCGCCCTCACAGGCCGCGAGCGTGTTGCCGTATCCCTCCTTCTCGCACTGCGCGAGCAGCACGTTCTCCATCTCGGTGTGGGCCTGGGTCAGCAGCTTCGCGAAGTCGGGGTCCGCCCATCGGTGCGCGACGGTGGCCTGTCCGGCGATGCGCCCGCCCATGACGTCGAGCGGGTAGTGGAACCCGAGGACGATGCGGTTGTTCCCGTACTCCGAGGTGCGCGCGAGGATCGACGGTGCCAGCTCCGGCAGGAGCGTGGCGAGGACGGTTCCGGCTTCGTAGCCGCCGTAGGTGTGGCCGCTCGGGTAGGAGCCGCTGGTGGCGAGGCTGCCGTACGAGCCGTCCTGTGACTCGTAGATGTCGCCGCCGTCGCCGACGAACCCGAGCCGGACGTACGGGCGCTGGTAGCCGTAGTGGTCTTTCGCCGCGTCGACCTTGTCGAGGTTCTTCGTGACGCGGGAGAACAGTGCGCTGGTCTTCGGCAGCCGGCCGCCGTTCAGGGCGTCGCGGTAGATCTGGCCGAGCCGGGAGCCGAGGCCGTCGGCCATCGTGACGGTGGCGCTGTTGGTCGCGTCGACCTCGGCCCGGTCCACCTCCTTCTGTGTCGCCGCGTTGTTGATACGCACCGCGATCTGGTCGTTCTCAGCGGTGAGCGCGGTGCCGTTGGGCACCTTGGTGTTGGTGCCGAGGACGCCGGAGGGCAGGTCGTCGACACCGTTGAGCAGGCTGGTGAAGTAGTCCGTGCCGTCGCCGCCCCCCGGCCAGGTGTCCGACGCGTAGGTCGCGTTCAGTGTGTCGTCCGGGAAGGGGGACGGCTCGTACGCCGGGTCGGAGGCGGTCGCCGGGGCGGTCGCGCGGGGGTCGTCCGAGGTTCCGGCCAGGGTGACCGCGGTCACGGTGGCCGTGTGCGCCGTGGCCTTGCTCGTGGTCGTGAGCAGTGCCGTGTCGGTCGTGGCGGGCACGTGCGCGGTGGTCCCGTCACCGAGGGCCACGGTATAGCCGATGATCGGGAATCCGCCGTCGCCGGCCGCCCGCCAGGTCACGCGGACCTGCTTGCCGTCGGTGAGCACACCCTGCACGATCGGCTTCTGCGGTTTGCCGCCGCCGGTCACCACGGGCGCCGTGGCGGCGCTCGGGCGCGAGGCGCCGAACGCGTTCACCGCCTGGACGCGTGCCGTGTACGACCTGGTGGCCCGCAGCCGGGTGAACGTGGTGCTCCGGCTGTCCGGATCGTGGATCTCGACCTGGTGGCCGTCGCTGAGGGTGACCTTGTAACCGGTGACCGGCGAGCCGCCGGTGTCCTCAGGCGCGGACCAGGCGACCGTCACACTGGAGCCGGACGACGTCGCCGACACCGCGTCAGGCGTGGCGGGCACCGTCCTGGGCTTCGTGATGAGCGCGGACAGGGCATGCCGAAGGGCCCCGTACCGAGCGGTGAGGGTCGCGTCCGTGGCCGCGGTGTCCGCGACCTCGGTCCTCGCCTCGGCGAGTGCCGTGGTGAACGCCTTCCACGACGCGTCTGTGTAACGGTCGTTGCCGAGGGCCGACGCGGTCGTGACCAGGTCCTCCAGTCGCAGCCTCGGCACCGGGACCAGTTGTTCGGCGGCCAGGGTGAGCCTGCGCGTCTGCGCGTCGACGTCGAGCTGCGTCGCGTCGTCGGAGTCGACGAGGGCGCGCGCCCCGGCGAGTTCACGCCGGTACACACCGAAGTCGATCGTGTCGTAGCGCTCCGCGTCGCCGGAGAGCGCCTCGTACCGGTCGATCGCCTTCCGCAGGGCGGACGTGTCCGTGACGGCGGGCGTGTCGACGTGGCTGAAGGTGATCCGGCCCAGATTCGCGACGTACGGGTGCGAGGAGTCCGGGTTCGTCGTCAGCCGCAGGTGCACGGCGTGCCTGCCGGTGATCGCCTCGGGCAGCGTCAGACTCGTCGTCCCGCCTGACGACCACGCGCTTCCCGTGACCGGCAGCGGTACGGTCGCGTAGGGCGTGCCGGGGTCGGCCGCGTCGAAGGAGTCCAGGTAGAGCTGGACGGCGGAACCGGTGCCGCAGCGGGCGGAGTTGTTGACATAGGTGATCGTGACGGTGCTCTTGGGGGAGCCGCCGAAGTCGATGTCCCCGTAGTCGAGCCAGGCTCCGTCGTAGGTGCCGCCGAGGTCGGTGGTGGAACCGGAGCCGGTCCAGCCGACCGGTTCGCTCTTGAGCCCGCCACCGCTGTTCGAGCGGAACGCGGTGGCGTCGAAGCCCACGGGGGCGCCGGCGTCCTGCGTCAGGGTCAGCGAGTAGACGTTGGCCACATAGGGCTGGGAGCTGGTCTGTGTGCTGGAGACGAAGTCGGCGTACACGTCCTGGACGCCGGTGAAGACGGCCGGGTCGAGCCGCACGCTCGTGGTGGCGATGGTTCCCCAGCCCGACCCGGTGTAGTCGAGGGGGATGTCGACGCTCTTCGGGCCGTCCTTCGAGCCGAGGCGCAGTTCGATGTGCGAGTCCGACGCCGCGCGGGACTGGGGCTTGTCGTAGCGGACGGTGAGGGTGTCGGCGCCGTCGCGGAGGTCGGTGTCCTTCCACCGCGCCCACGCGCCGTTCGTCACGTTCTCGAAGATGCCGTTCGAGAGTGTGAGCGGGAGCGAGCCGTCACCGGTCGCGGTGGCGTTCACCGGGGTCAGCGTGGCGAGCGTGGTCGTGGGGGACGCGGAGACCTCGTACGGCGAGAACTGGTGCCAGTCGAAGTTCGACACCCACTGCTGCCCGGGCGGGGCGTGGAACACGAACGTCGCGCTCTTCGCGTCCAGCAGGGCGTCCGGGTCGGTGACGGCCGCCTGCACCGTGTTGTAGTACTGCCAGCCGCCGGTTCCGGGGAGCTGGACGGTGGCGACGACGGGGCCGTCGGCGGCGCCGGCGTGGATGTCGACGCTGCTCGGCTTCGCGTTGGTCGCCTGCGAGTTCGCGTAGCGGACCGAGATGCTTTGCGGGGCGACCCCGCCGAAGTCCAGCCTGGTGAACCGCTCCCACGATCCCTCGGTGACGCCGCCGAGGTTGCCGTCCGAGTTGTTCCGCTCGCTGACGAGGCTGGGGCCCTCCTTCTCGTCGGGGTCCTCGGCCTGCAGGACGGCGTAGCCGCCCTCGTCGAGGGTGAGCGCGTCGATGGCGGAGTGCAGCGCGTCGTCGGCGGCCATGATCGTGCCGGTCGCGGACGTGGGGTCCGCGAGGACGGTCCGCGCGCGTTCGAGCGCCGACCGGAACAGGCTCCAGGAGCCGTCGGAGTAGTTGCCACTGCGCACCAGGGACGCCTGGTCGACGAGTGCGCCGAGGGCCTCGCGGTGCACCGCGGCGGCGGAGATGAGGAGCGGGTCGGTCGGGGAGATCCCGGTGCCGCTCACCGTCGAGGCCCGCACGCCGTGGGCGAAGGCCGTGTCGTGGAAGGTGATGCCGAAGCGCGCGTCGACCTCCGCGGTGCCGGTGAGCGACAGCGTCGCCGTGCGCGAGCCGCTGACGCGGAGGTCCGCCGTGACACCGCCCGGCAGGCCGGTCACGGTCGCCGCCCCGGTCCTGGTGAGGCTGGTGCCCTTGCGGGCGGCGAACGACGCCGGTCCGTCCAGGGTCAGCTTCACGCCCCCGTCGACGGTGCCGTCGGCGGCGGTGGCGACGGTGTCCGGCTGGGCGGAGACGACGGTGTCGCCCTTGTCCGTTCCCGTATCGCCGTCACCCGTGTCACCCGCGTCGGTGTTCAGCGAGTACGCGGGCTTCGTGTGGGCGCCCCACGGGGAGGGCTTGGAGCCCATGGTGAAGTCCAGGGTGCCGCCGGAGATGATCTGGGAGTAGTCGAGCCACGTGTTGTCGAACCGCTTGCCGTTGAGCGTCGCGCTCCGCACGTAGTAGTTGCTCGGCGAGACGCCGTCGGCCTTCACCGTGAACTTCGAGCCGTTGGCGTAGGTGATCGTCGTGGAGTCGAAGAACGGGCTGCCGATCTGGAACTGGCTGGAACCGGCGGTCACCGGGAACAGGCCCAGGGCGGCACCGACGAACATGGTCGACATGGTGCCGGCGTCGTTGTCCATGGTCGGCAGGAAGCCGTTCGGGGAGAGCTTGTAGACCTGGGTCTTGACCGGCGGGGTGAACTGGCCGCCGGAGCTGGGGGCCTCGTTCGTGGAGCCCGTCGCGATGTAGCGGTTCCAGGTCGTGCCGGTGTAGATCGCGCGTACCCACTTCTGTGTCAGGCTCGGTTCGCCGACGTAGTTGAAGAGGTACGGGGCCTGCAGGTCGATCTCGTTCGCGTTGGAGTGCAGCATGGTCGAGCCGTCGTCGGCGGTGGAGTCCTCGCCGAACATGTGCTTGACGGCGGCCTTCCCGGCCTTCGGTCCGCCCATGGCCTCGATGAGGCCGCCCATGTCGTACGCGTCGTACCAGTGGTACTGCCACAGCGTGCCCTGGTAGAGGCCGGCCTCCTCGAACTTCTCGTAGTCGGCGCCCTGCCAGTCACCGCCCGCGGCGCGCGGGGTGAGCAGACCGACCTCGGTGCCGTCGGCCGCGGTCCAGGCGCCGGACTTCACCAGGTTGTCGATCGCCATGGTCGACTGGGCGCGCAGCTTCTTCGCGTCCGCCTTCTTGCCGAGCGCGTCGGCGATGACGGAGAGCGCCCACTGGTCGTAGCCGCGCTGGACAGTCGTACCGGGATCCCCGCTGACATATCCCTGGCGTAGCTGCGCCCCCGTGTAGTAGCCGGAGTACGACAGCAGCGCCGGATACGCCTCGTCGAGCCGGTCGAAGTTCTTGAAGCCCTTCGACAGCGCGTCGGCGACCAGCACGGCCGAGCGCTCCCAGCGCACGGTCGGGACCGAGTGGGTGAGGCTGCCGAGGCTCTTGCCGGAGGCGCGCGCGTCGGCGAAGAGCACGATCAGCGACTGGATCATGTCCCGGTAGGTGGCCGGGTCGATGTACGCCTCGACGGAGTACTTGCGGAAGTCGTCCCAGGTGGACCAGCCGTCGTAGTACGTGAAGCCGTTCGCCCGGTGCACCGCTCCGTCGGCGCCGCGGTACGTACCGCTGGTGCTGGTGGCGTTCACCGGCAGCGCGTACATGCGGTACAGGTGCGTGTAGAACTCCTTGGTGAGCGTCGACCCGGGGTCGGACTTCGCCGAGGAGCGCACGGCGACGGCGCCGAGCGCGCTGTTCCAGTCCGCTTTCGTCCGGGCGCGCGCCTGGTCGAAGGTGAGGTCGCCCACCTCGTTGCGCTGGTCGGTCGCGGCCTGTTCCGCGCTGATCGGCGACAGCGTGACCCGCAGTTCGATGTCGTCCCCCGCGGACTTGTCGAACCCGAGGACGGCGCCGGTGTCGGACCCGTCCCGCGTGGTCGCGTCGCTCAGCTTGCCGTCGTTGCCCCAGCTCTTCAGGGAGGTCACGGGGACATTCGTGGTGGCGCTGTAGTACAGCTGGTACGAGGCGCCATTGAACGATCCCGCGACGAGCCCGGTGATCGAGGTGGTCCCGTTCGGGAGCGTCGTCGCCTTCAGGGTCGAGCGGGTGCGGCTGGTGAAGTTGTTCGCCAGGTCGAGGACGAGTTCGGGGTCCGACCCGGCGGGGAAGCTGTACCGCTGCAACGCCGTGCGCGTCGTCGCGGTCATCTCGGCCTTGATGGTGCCGGAGTCCTGCTTCACCGCCGACCCGGTGCCGGAGAGGGCCCCGAGGCCGGCCTGGTAGTAGCCGGGCGTCGCGGTCTCGTCGTCGTGGCTGTACGGGTGGGCGTACGTGCCGGTGGCGGGGCGGCTGTCGTACCGCACGGAGGTCGGGACGACGAGCAGGTCGCCGCCGCCTCCCGAGCCGCCGACACCGTCGAGGTTCGTCGCGGTGAACCCGGCGATGTGGTCCTCGTTGTAGTCGTACCCGGTGTGGTTGCGGTTCGGTGTGGTCAGCGGGTTGACCTTGGCCAGACCGTGGGGCGCCTGGGCGCCCGGCAGGTCGTTGCCGTCGTCGCCGGCGGTCGACACGAACGGGTCGACGAGTTTCGTCCAGTCCGTACCGCTCGATGTCCCCGAGGACCCGGTGGAGGTGGTCGCGAGGGGCGCTGCCGCGGCCGCGCCGGCACCGGCCAGCGCGCCAAGGCCGAGTGCGCCGGTGAGCAGCGCGGCGACCGTCGCGTGCAGGGGCCGATGACGTCGGCGGGCGGTGCGCGGAAGAACCGCGCGGGGCAAGGGGGCTTGGGATGTGATGGGCACGTAACCTCTCCAGCGTCGCGATACGCCCGCACAGTCCGCCCTAGAGGACGACATCGTTGTCAGACCAAACACCGGAGCGTGCGAGGCGAGACGGCAGTGGACGCACGGGATGACACCCCTCGCGTTCACGACCGTGCGCCATAAAACAGGGAAAAGGCATACAGCGGGCAAACAGAACTCACACAGGAGATGCGCGCGGGACGCCACGACGGGCGCCACGACCGGACCGGACGCCACGAAGAGGGTCACCGCCTTCGCACACGGCGCGGCGCCGGTGACAGGGCGGGCCGCGTGATCACCCGCCAGGCGTCAGCACACTCCGTCAGCTCCTCCTACGCGGCCGCGGGCCGCTCACCGACGTCGGGTGCACCCCGTCCAAATCGTCTAGGACACCGAGGTCGGCCTGTTCGCATGAACGGGCTTCCTGGCAGGTGCTTTGAACCGAGTCCGGCACGCCCGTGAACGTGCCTGTGTGCGGGGCCGGGTGAGAGCTGGTGCTGACATGCATGCCGCACCCGGGGGCGGCCGGTCCCTTTCCCCTCCGGCCCGGGGCGCGCCTCCATGAGAACCGCCTGCTCCTTCGCACGCGTCCTGCTCCATGGTCCCATCACTCACCTATGACCGGGGAGGACCCATGCGGCAGCCGAATACGGCGCTCGCCGAGCGCATCGCCGAGCGCAGGAGCGGAGGCGACGACCCCCGTGCTCTGGTCGGCGAGATGCGACGCTCGGTCCTTCTGGTGCCGGTGACCGACGGAGGTCTCTGGTCGGTGCGTTCGGGCGGGGTGCGGTGGATCTGCGGGTTCACCGGCGAGGCGGCCCTGGCCCGGTTCGCCGTGCACCACACGTCTCCTGATCAGCCCATGGACTACGCGGCCCTGCTGGGCGCACGCATCGTCGACGAGATTGTGCCCACCCTGGGCGAGCCCGCTGGTCTGGCCGTCGACGTCGCCACCGAGGAAGGGTCAATGTTCTTTCCGCCGGTCGTCGGCATCGTTCCGAACGCTGTCGCCGTCGACGCGACCGCACCGGCAGTCCGGGGAGGGGGGCGAGCATGAGCGACGACGGAATGGACCTCCAGCTCGACAAGGCATCCGTCGCCAAGTTCACCCAGGGCGTGGGGGCGACGATCGACCAACTCGGTGAACTCGGCGGCGCCACCGGATCGGTGATGGGAAAGGGCTCCTCGGAGCTGGCGATGACCGGGATGGAGACCGGGCACCACGGCCTCTCGGTCGACTTCGAGGATTTCTGCGAGCGCTGGGAATGGGGCGTGCGCGCCCTGGTGCGGGATGCCGGCGAGATCGCGAACCGCCTCGGTCTGGCCGCAGGCACCCTGTGGGAGCACGACCAGTACATCGCGGGCACGCTGAAGGTGGGCGCCAACTCTCTGTTCGGCGGTAACCCGCACGCCGGCGAGGAGGAGATAGCCAAGCAGAACTGGGGTGACATCTTCACGCCGGACGCGCTGGACCCGGACTGGAGCGCCGAATCGTTCGACCAGGCGGGCCGGGACATGGCTCAGACCTGGAAGGACACCGGCCGCACCGTTCTCACCGAGGGCCAGGGCGGCCGACAGTCGGAGATCCTCAACCACGCGCTCGGCATCTCGGACGACCAGTGGAACAAGGCGCTGGACGACGCCTACGGCCCTTCGCCGGAGGAACGTGCCCAGCGGGAACAGCAGCAGGGTGAGTCCGGGGGGATCTGACAGTGGGTATCGGCGACTTCATCAGCGACATCACGCCCGACTCGGTCGAGGACGCGGTCGAGGACGGTGTCGAGTGGGTGGGCAACCGGGTCGAGGACGCGGGCAATTGGTCCGCCGACCGGTTGGAGGACATCGGCTGGAAGTCCGGCGCGGACTGGGCGCGTGAACAGTCCCGTTCGGTCGCCAACCGGATGGGCGCAGAGGTTGACGAGTTGGACCTCGGGCAGACCGAGGACAAGACCAAGCTGATCTACGGCAGCCCCAGCAAGATCAACTCCGTCGCCGCAAAGCTCCGCGCCTTCCAGTCGGCCTTCGACGACACCGGCGACGGTCTCAAGGGTCTCGACTCGTCCCGGCTCAAGGGGGAGGCAGCCGATGCGCTGCGCACCGCGGTGAGCACCCAGCCGCCCAAGTGGTACACCGCCGCCGACGCTTACGCGAAGGCGGTCGGCGCGCTCGAGGCGTTCGCGGACACCGTCACCTGGGCCCAGGGACAGGCGCAGACAGCGATCGACAAGTGGAAGGAGGGCGTCAATGCCTCCGAGAACGCCGTCGACGCCCACCGCAAGAAGGTCGACGCCTACAACAGCGCCGTCGACCGCTACAACGCCCAGCCCGCGGATCAGCGCGACCCGGCCTCGCTCCCGCCCAGGCCCGCGACAACCTTCGACGACCCCGGCACGAAGCTGATGAAGGAGGCTCAGGACATCCTCGCCGAGGCTCGCAAGCAGCGGAACTCGGCGGCGGAGACCGCGCGCACGGCGGTCCGCGCCGCACGCGACATGGCCCCGGAGAAGCCGTCCTACGCCGAGCAGGTGGGCGACGGCTTCCAGGAGCTGCAGCTCATGGGTGACCATGTCGGCGGTGGCATCATCAAGGGCACGGCGGGGCTGCTCAACTTCGTCCGCAGCGTCAACCCCACGGATCCGTACAACCTCACGCACCCGGCCGAGTACGCCACGTCCCTGAACAGCCTGGCCGCCGGTCTGGTGGTTGCCGCCAACGACCCGGTCGGCACCGGCACTCAGATGGTCAAGGACTTCATGAAGGACCCGGCCGAGGGCTTCGGCCGGCTGATTCCCGACCTCGCGCTGACCGCGGCCACCGGTGGAGGCGGCGCCGCGCTGAAGGGCGTGCGCCTCGCCGAGGAGGCCGCCGACGCCGCCCGGCTGCGCAAGCTGGTCGACGACGCTCCGGACGGGGCCCACAACCGGCCGGACGGCGAGCGCACCACCGACGGCACCGACCCGGTGGACCTCGCCTCGGGCCGGATGTTCCTGCCCCAGACCGACTTGGAGATCCCCGGCATCCTGCCGCTGGTCTTCACCCGCCGTACCGAGTCCGGCTGCGTGTCCGGCCGCTTCCTGGGGCCCGCCTGGTCGTCCACCGTCGACGAGCGCCTGAAGATCGACGCGGTCGGCGTCATCCACGTCACCGCCGACGGGCTGCTCATCACTTACCCGCACCCAATCCCGGGCGTGCTCACCCGGCCGCATTCGGGCCGGTCCCGCTCGTTCCTCGCCCGGGACGCAGACGGCGACTACACGGTCACCGATCCAGACTCCGGTCTGATCCGCCACTTCACCTCACCGCCTGGCGCCGAGCCGGGCGGCGACGGTACGGCCTGGCTGTCCGGCATCGCCGAACGCAACGGCCACACCATCACGGTCGACCGCGCCGAGGACGGTCTACCGCTGGCCCTCGTCCACTCGGCGGGCCACCAGGTGCGACTGTCCGTCCTCGACGGCCGGGTCACCGCCCTGTCCCTGGTCGGCGCGGGCGAGAACGGCATGGAGTTGCCGGTGCTGAGTTACGGCTACGAAGAGGGCAACCTCACGACCGTCACTAGACCTTCCGGCGCTGTCACACGGTTCCTCTATGACGAACGCCGCCGCGTCATCGCCTGGATCGACTCCAACGGACATCGCTACGACTACGTCTATGACGATCGCGACCGCGTCGTCGCCGAGGGCGGAGAGGCCGGCCACGTCCAGATCACCCTGGCCTACACCGAACCGGACTCCGAGACCGGCCATCGGACGACAGTCCTGACCACCGCCGACGGCCGGGCCACCCGGCACCTGATCGGCCCCGGCTGCCACGTCCTGGCCACCACCGACCCGCACGGCCACACCACCCGGTTCCGTTACGGTCCGAGCGGCGACCTGCTGTCCCGCACCGATCCTCTGGGGCGTACCGACACCTTCACGTACGACGAGGACGGCCGCCTGCTCACGGCCACCCGGCCGGACGGCAGCGAGCTGCACATCGTGTGCGGCCCTTTCGGTCTGCCGGTGGAGATCGTGGGGCCGGACGGCGCCCGCAGGACCTATGAGTATGACGAGTCCGGCAACCGCACGGCGGTCACCGACCCGGCCGGCCTCACCACCCGCTCTGCCTACGACCCCGCCGGCCGTCTCACCTCCGTCACCGACGCCCTCGGGGCAACGACACACGTGAGGTGCGACGCGGCGGGGCTGCCCGTGGAGGTGACCGACCCAGCCGGATCCACCACCCGCACCGAGCGGGACGCACTCGGCCGGCCGGTCCGCGTCACCGGCCCGTCGGGCGAGGTCACCCGGCTGGAGTGGAACCAAGACGGATGGCTCGCCCGCCGCACGGACCCCGGCGGTGCCACGGAGTCGTGGGCCTACGACGGCGAGGGCAACTGCCTCACCCACACCGACGCGTCCGGCGGCGTCTCCCGCTACGAGTACACCCACTTCGACCTCCCGTTGGCCAGCACCCGGCCCGACGGCGCACGCTACGAGTTCGAGCACGACGACGATCTGCGCCTCACCCGCGTCACCGGCCCTCAAGGGCTGACCTGGAGTTACGCGTACGACGCGGTCGGCAACATCGTCTCCGAGACCGACTTCGACGGTCGCACCCTGACCTACCAGGTGGACGCCGCCGGCCGACTCGCCGGGCGTGTGGACGCGCTCGGCGGCACTATCTCGTTCGTCCGTGACCAGCTCGGGCAGGTCATCCGCAAGGACGTCGACGGACGGGTGACGGCCTACACCTACGACGGGGCCGGACGTCTGCTGGAGGCAGTCGGACCGGACGGCGAACTCCGGTACCAGTACGACCGCCGCGGACAGGTCAAGGCCGAGCTGGTGGACGGCCGTCCCCTCGTCTACGCCTATGACGCCCTGGGTCGCCGCACACGCCGCACCACACCGACCGGTCATGTCACCTCATACGTCTACGGCTCTGACGGACAGCCCCACCGGCTCACGACGGGTCGTCAGCACGTCGACTTCACCCACGACGCCGCCGGCCGTGAGCTCACCCGCGCCTTCGGCGACGCGATCACCGTGACGTCCGCCTGGGACGAGGCCGGACGGCTCTCCACGCAGCACATCACCGCCGGAGCGCGCGCCGTCAACAGCCGCGCCTACACCTATCGTGCCGACGGTCATCTGATCTCCGTCGCGGACCGATTGTCGGGCACCCGCACCTTCGATCTCGACCGGTCCGGCCGGGTCACCGCCGTCCACGCCCACGGCTGGACGGAGCGGTACGCCTACGACGACGCCGGCAATCAGGCCACGGCGTCCTGGCCGGCCCGCCATCCCGGCAGCGAGGCCACCGGATCGCGCAGCTACACCGGCACCACCCTCACCCGGGCCGGAGACGTCCGCTTCGAACACGACGCCCTCGGGCGGGTCACCCTGCGGCAGAAGACCCGTCTCTCCCGCAAGCCCGACACCTGGCGCTACAGCTGGGACACGGAGAACCGCCTCACGTCCGTCACCACCCCCGACGGAACACGGTGGAGGTACCGCTACGACCCCCTGGGACGCCGCAGTGCGAAGCAGCGCCTGGCGGCCGACAGCGTAAGTGTGGTGGAGGAAGTCCGCTTCACGTGGGACGGCCTCACTCTGTGCGAACAGACCAGCGACCAGCCGGACACTCCGGGCACGGTCGTCCTCACCTGGGACCACCGGGACGTCGTCCCCCTGGCCCAGACAGAGCGCATCCTCACGGCCGACGCCCGCCAGGAAGAGATCGACCGGCGGTTTTTCGCCATCGCCACCGACCTCGTGGGAACACCCACCGAACTGATCGACGAGTCCGGCGACACCGCGTGGCGCAGCCGGAGCACGCTCTGGGGCACCACGGCCTGGACCCGTGACAGCAGTGCGTACACCCCCCTCCGCTTCCCCGGCCAGTACCACGACCCCGAGACCGGCCTCCACTATAACTGCTTCCGCCACTACGACCCGGAGACCGGCCGATACACCTCCCCGGACCCCCTCGGCCTCGCTCCCGCGCCGAATCCCCTCGGGTACGTGGACAACCCGGTCACCGGATGCGACCCGCTGGGCCTCATGCCCAAGTACACAAAGGAGGAAAGGGCCCAGCAGGCCAGGGAAAAGGCCATCCAGACCGCCGACGAGGTCATCGAGAGAGCTCAGGGTGACCGGATGAGAAAGGCCGGCAACTACCACGCGGATTCCATGCACGGCTTCAGCGACGACCGGGTCCTTGAGATCCTCAAGAGCCCGGATGCGGTGTACCACTCAACGGCGGGCAGTGGACGATTGATCTTCCGACAAGGGGAGAACATCGTGGTATCGGAGGGCGGCGGCGCCGGGGCAGGCAACGTCATCACGGCATACGGCCCGTCCGGCATGAGGGGCGATTCCGGGGTGAGGGCGCTGGGCGGCTTGCCCACCGATCCCGGTGGGCCGATTACCCATGCAGACGTGGTGGAGGGCAGGATCCCAGCCAAGAACGGCTACATGGCTCCCGGAGTACAGATTCGATGAGGCGGCATTCACCATGAAACTCACCCTCGACGGCGACTGGAAAGCGACGGTGGCGGGCGATCCATTGCGCAGCGCCCCGCGCTTCGATTTCCGGGGCCAATGTGTGCGTATCGCGGAGTACGCGGACGTGGAGGAATGGCAGCGGTTCCTCGTGGAGACCTTCGGCAGCCGGGAGTGGCTGTGGGACGCTCCCGACGAGCTCCGGTTCGGCCAGGTCGGCCGGGAACTGGTCGGCGCCGGGTTCCGGTTGCCCTATGAGACCGCCGGCGCCGATGACTCCGCCCGCGTTCCCGCCACGCCCCCCGTCCGCCCGGGCGGGCTGCACGCGGACGAGGCCCGGGATTTCCGTCTGGAGGTGACCACGGTGCTCTGCCGCGCCCCCGGCGATACCGTGCTGACCTGCCTCCGCGACCTCGAAGTCCTCGACGAGCCGCTGGAGGCCCGTATCGGCATCGCCCCCGACGTGGCACTCCTCGTCCAGCACAGCACCGTCGTCGGCTGGAGCCTCACCGACCCCGCGCAGTACCTGACCACCGGCTTCGCCGCCCCTGACCCGGACCCGCCGTCCCCCGCCACCCGGCAGTTGCTCGCCGAATGCCTGGATCTGGTCACCGAGCCACTGCTCTACGAGGTGAAGGACCGGGCTCCGGCCGCCCTGGCCCGTCTCCGGGCAGCCGGGAACGCCCTGCGCGACCAGCACGAGGACCGGCACCGCGCCAACGCTCTGCTCTCCCTCATCGCCAACCTGGCCGAGGACTACGGGAACTGGTGACGGTCAGCCGAGGAAACTGAGGCGTACCTGCCCCTCCGGGGTGTCCTTGTTGGTGTCGAGGAGGCAGTGGACTCTCGGGCGCCGAGCAGCAGGAGGACCGGCACACGGGCCGAGCCTCAGCCGGTCCCCGCAGTGGCGACAGCCCGGCGCGCGGCCCGGGGAGGATCCTCTGCCGGTGGACCGGCACATCACGGACGGCGGGCCGCCCCCACTTGTGACGCCGCTGTGACGCGTACTGTGACCTCCATCACGCGTGCAGGGTCAATGCCTTGATGTGATGACCGGATGAGCAGACCTGCCTCTCTTCGCCCGCGCCTCGCCGCGACCGCGCCCTTCCTGGCGGCTCTCGCCGCGATCGCTCCGCTGCTCACGGCCTGCGGGACGGAGCACGCCGGCGCCGGGAACACCGTCACGGGCGCGGCCGTACCGCCGTCCCGCACGCAGGTCGACGATCCGGGCAAGGACGGCGTACGGATCACCTCACTGACTCTCCCCTCGCCTTCCCCCTCGCCCACCCGCAGTTACTCCGTCTCCGCCGAAAGCCTCGCCACGGACTCATGGGTCACGGCCGCCTACGAGGTCACCAACGAGGGCACCGAGACCCTGACCTACTCGATTGTCTTCACCTTTATGAGCGGTGACGGCGGGGCCGTGACCAACCAGAGCGCCACCGTGCGCGACGTCCGCCCCGGGAAGACCGTGCGGGGCACGGTCCGGGCCGGGGGCCTGCCGCCCTCCGCGCCACGGGTGACGCGGGCCAAGGTGCTCGACGTGACCAAGGTCCCCGCGGGCGAGGCGCCGGCCGAGCCGGGCACCTGCCCCGCCTCCGGGATCCGGATCAGCGCCGACGAGGGCGACGCGGCCATGGGACTGCGCGTCGTGGGTCTGCGGCTCGACAACTGCGGCACGCGCGCCTACACCGTCGAGGGCTACCCGCTGCTGGAACTCCTGGACAGCGACCGCGAGCCCGTCGACGGCATCAGGATCCTCGACGGCAGCGGCGAGATCACCACCGGCGCCGGGCCCGACTCGCGGCCCCGGCCCGTCACGCTCAGGCCCGGCGAGTCGGCGACCGCCGGTCTGGTGTGGCGCAACACCACCGAGGGCGGCACGCCCGTGAACGTGCCCTATGTGCGGGTCCGGGCGAAGGCCGGCGCCGACCCGGTGACGGTGGCCCCGGGCCTCGATCTCGGAACCACCGGAAAGCTCGGGGTCAGGCCATGGGAGAAGGCGGAGCCCCGGTAGGGCTTTGTCAGGCGATGTCGTGGGGTCCCAGGGGCGGCCTGTGCACATCGAGCGACACGCCTGCGTCGGACCTCCCCGGGTCCCCGCTCACCCGGCCGGTCAGGGAGGTGTGTCGCCGCGTCGCGCCGTTGTGTCGAGAAGTTCCGGCAGGTCTGTGAGCCGGTCGAGGCCCTTGACCGCGCGGGCGGTGCGGTGATTGGCGGCCAGCCGTTCGCGGTGGCGGTGGAGGAAGGCCCAGTAGCCGGCGGTGTAGGGGCAGGCGTGGTCGCCGGTGCGGTGAGTGGGGCGGTAGGCGCAGGGACCGCACAGGTCGCTCATCCGGTGGATGTAGGCGCCGCCGGAGGTGTAGGGCTTGGTGGTCATGAGGCCGCCGTCGGCGTACTGGGACATGCCGACGACGTTCGGGAGCATGACCCAGTCGTAGCCGTCGACGAAGCAGCGGTGGAACCAGTCGGTCAGGGCCGCCGGATCCCAGCCGTCCTGGAGGGCCCGGCTGCCGAGGACCATCAGCCGGGGGATGTGATGGGTCCAGCCGGTGTCCCGCACCTGAGCGAGCACGGTGGACAGGCAGTTGGCGGTGACCGCGTCGGCGTCCAGTTCGAGGAACCACTCCGGCAGGGGGGTGGTGTGGTGCAGTGCGTTGCGGTGGCGGTAGCCCTCGCCGAAGTGCCAGTACAGGTGCCAGACGTACTCGCGCCAGCCGGCGATCTGCCGGACGAACCCTTCGACACTGTTGAGGGGCGCGTCGCCGGCGCGGTAGGCCCGCACGGCGTGTTCCACGCATTCGGCCGGGTCGAGGAGTCCGAGGTTCAGGGGCGCGGACAGCAGGCTGTGGCTCATCACCGGGTCGGCCGCGAGCATGGCGTCCTCGTAGCGGCCGAAGTCCGGCAGCCGGTGTCTGACGAACCGCCGCAGCGCGGACAGCGCCTCGCGCCGCGTCACGGGGAAGCGCCGGGGGCCGTCGCGGCCGACGAAGGAGACATCGCCGTCGCGCTCCCAGCGGTCGAGGTCGTGGCGGACCTCCTCGTCGATGGCGTCCTCGCTCGGCCGCCAGGGGCCCCGGACGTCGAGGGTTTCCTGTCCGCGCGGTGGGGGTTCGCGATTGTCGTGGTCGAGATTCCACCGTCCGCCGACGGGTTCACCGCCGTCCATGAGCAGGTCGTGCCGCTCGCGCACCCAGCGGTAGAAGCCCTCCAGCCGGGGCCGCCGGCCGGGGCCGCGTCCTGCCCATTCGGCGAAGTCGTCCTGGCTCATCAGGAAGCCCTTCGCCGGCAGGATCTCCACACCCTCCAGCGCGGCGACGAAGTCCAGTGCCCGGCGCGAGGTGGGGTGACACACCGTCAGTCGACCACCCGCGCCGCGCTCCCGTGCTGGGCCCGCGTGCCGCTCCTGGGCGCCCGGCCGGCGGCTCACCGGATGTCCGAGGGCCTGCTCCAGGCCCTCGGCATACGTCTCGGCCCGGACATAGGTGACCCGGTCACCGAGTTCCGCGGCGCGGTGCCGCATCGCCGAGAGCACCAGATGGGCCTTGGCGCGGTGGAAACGGCGCCGGCGCAGTACCGAGCGCGCCTCGATCATGACCACCGGAGCCCGGGTGTCGGGTCCGCCCCGGCCCGGGTCCAGGAAATGCGGACCGAGCTGGTCCCCGAACAGCCAGTGGGGACGTGGCGCCATGCGGGTTCCGCCTCTCACTGGGGGCCACCGGGGCCATCGCCCCTCGTTCACATCTCGCCGGGCCCGCGTGCCCCGGCGCCGCGCCTTGCGATCCGCGGCACCGGGCCCCGCTCCCCGACCCGGCCGGATCCAGACGAAAGACCCTACGCGCGCTGACTGCGGCCGTGCAGTGGCAGGGCGGCGAGCGCGAGCAGAAGGGTGAGTCCGAGCAGCACGATCGCCCCGGGCACGAGTTCCCTGGCCCGCCAGAGCTGGACCGGCAGCCCGATCCAGGGCACATGCAGTCGTGCTACGCCCTGGAGTCCCGCGGGCCGCAACGGGGTGGAGTCCGGTGAGGAGTTGGCGTCACCCTTGGTGATCAGGTCCTTGTTGGGAAGTACCTGGTGGACCCGATGGGTGAGCAGATGGCCGGGTCGGGTGGGGTCCTGGGCCAGCACGATCTGGCCCACCGCCGGTGTGCGGTCGCGCGGTGGCGGCTGGTAGAGAACGACGTCCCCCGGCGTGAGGGCGGGACGCATGGAGCCGGACTGCACCACGCCCGCTTTCCAGCCCAGTGCCACCACGGGCAGGTGCGCCCACACCAGCAGCCCGACCATCGAGCCGAGCACGGTACGTGAGGCGACCGAGGTGACCACGCGGATCGGGTGCGGGGTGGGCTTGGCCGTGGGCTGGTAAAGCTCGCCGCCGTCCGGGTCGCGGGGGAATGTCACTTCTGTTCCCGCGCTTCCCAGGTGAAGGACGCCTCGTTGGTGTTCGTGCCTTGCGCGCTGTTGGGTGCGCTGGAGCTGAACTTCCACGCGAAGCGGAAGCTCCTTGAGTTGGGTGGCTTGCCGGACAACCTCCAGGGACCCAGTCCGGTGCGGAAGTCGGTGTGCAGGGCGATGAACTGGTCCAGGGTGCCGTCGAACACCGTCTTGTGCCGAGTGAAGCCGCTGCAGTCTCCGGCGGTGCCACCGCTGCCCACCTCGATGGTGAGGTTGATGAAGGACTGGAAGTTGCTGGGCCAGTTCGGTGAATTGCTGTACAGCTTGAGCGTGGTGGGGAAGGTGGCGTTCGACTCGATGTCGATGCAGTTGGAGCCTGTGTCGCCGGGGCGCATGTTGTCGATGCGGAACATGGGCACCTTGCTGTCGTTGCCCAGCCCCATCGAACCGGCCGTCCACGTGTTGCCGCTGTTGCTGCTGGTCCCACTCCAGTCAGCGTTGGTGGCAGCCCACACCAGCGCACCGCTGAGCAGTAATCCGAGCGGAACGGGCACCACCTGTGCCAGCACGTTCAGCCAGGGACGCGCCATCGCCAACTCCGTTCATTTCCATCGCTAAGGGCTGTCCCGTAATCCGTGGTGGATCAGCGAGCGGCGTCGGATGCGGTGGGTCGCAAGGCGGAGGGGCGTCCTCATACTGGACGTATGGGGGCGTTCCAACAACGCGGCGACGTGCCGTAGCCGTCGTCGCGAGCCCACCAGGGATTACGGGACAGCCCTTGGTGCAGCATATTGCCTCCCGCTGTCTCACCTGCGGCGTTGCCGCTCCGTGTCGCGATCCGGGTCTGGCCGCCGCCGTGTGCCGCCCTCGTGCGGATGTCCTGGCCCGCTGTACGGCACCCGATCTCCCCGGGCGCACTCCATCGCTGTCTCCGTCCTCCGAGGCTGACCTGCACGGCTTCGCCCCTCTGCACTGCGCGAGCCCCCACACATCGGCTCCGAGCGCGGGTCGCACTGTCATGACATCGCGCCTGATGACCACCAGCGACCGCTGGCGGCCGAACGTAGTAACGACTCAGCACAGCCGGAAAAGGGCGCCCCGGGGAAGGGGCGCCCTTTCTCCCGGCGCGGCCGGATGCGGCCATGTGCCGAGGGTGTCACGGCTCGTCAGGAGGCGTCGGCCCGCTGGCGGCGGCCGACGAGGACCACGACGGCGCCGAGGGCCACCGCCGCGCCGGCCGCCGCGGCGAGCTGCGGGAGGGCCGAGGGCGAGCCGGTGCTGGCGAGGGAGCCGGTGCCGGTGGGGCCGGCGGAGTCGACCGGGGTGGTGGACGTGGCGCCCTGCGGCTTGGTGTCCGGGGTGGTCTTGCCCGGCTTGGCGTCGTCGGCGCCGTCCACGACGCTGCCTGCCGCGAGAAGCTCGAAGGCGTACTCGGAGGGGACGTTGCCGCCGCAGGACTCATCGTCGTTGAGGTAGTCACCGGCGACAAGGGCGAGGCCGTCCCCGGCCGGAGCCTTGGCGTCGACCTTCAGGCGCAGCTTCACATCGGCGTGGGCACCGGCCTTCAGCGGGCCGACGGACCCGGCGGAGCCGCCCTTTTCCACGTTCTTCCAGGACGGGGACGCGGTGGTCGACCACTGCAGGTGGAAGGCGTCGTCGAGGACGTCGTAGCCGCTCTTGTCCGTCGCGTGGAAGTAGACATGCGGGGAGACCTTGCCCAGCGTCTTGTCCGTGCCATTGGTCACGCGGAGTGAGAAGTCGGTTGTCGCGCCCGCGACGATCTTGGACGGCAGGCCGGTGACGACGGTGCTGAGGTCGCCCTCGAAGACGCACTCCGGCTCGTCCGGTTCCGCTTCGTCCCGTGCGTCGGCGAGCGCCTTGTCGGCGGCCTCCTTCGCCGTGAGCGCCGCTTTCGTGGCGTCCTGGACCTTGGAATACTCCCGGACGGCGGCGACGCGGGCGTCACTGAAAGCCTCGTCGGCCGCCGCGGCCTTCTCATCGGCGATGGCCTTGGCGTCCGCCGCGGCCTGAGCGGCGGACTCGGCGTCGGCAACGGCCTTCTCCGCGGTCGCCTTCTCCTCGGCGGTGGCGGTCTCGGGCAGCCCGGCCAGTACGGCCTGCGCGTCGGCGAGCGCCTGGTCGGCGATCTTCTCGGCGGTGGCGGCGTCGGCCGCCTCCTTCCTGGCGTTCTTCTCGGCGACGGCGAGGGGCGCGTCATCGGAGAGGGCGGCTTCGAGGACGACCCGCGCCGCCTTGCCCACGGCCACGGCGTCGTCGTACGCCTGCTGCGCCTTCTCGGCGGCCTCTTCGAGTTCCTCGATGGACGGCTTTCCCCGCTCGCCCTGCTGCCGCGCCCCCGAGGCGGCGGACGGCTTGGCGTCGGCGAGCGCGGGTGTGACGGAGAGCAGGATGACGGGGGTGGTCACGGCGGCGGCGACGGCCGTGGCGAGAATGCGGCGAATCTTCAACGGAGTCCTTCGCGGGTCCCAGAAGCGGGTTCGAAAAAGTATCGAGGCAGCCGCTGCGGCAGTACCCACGCAGGGCTTCATTAGTGATCGTATGATCGGAAACGCCTTTGTCGGAAGCGCGTTGGGCGGGCGTGGAGCGCGGCACACCACTCTCACTCGGCGGGCAATTGCCTCACCAAGGGACAGTTGCCTTCCCCGTAGTGTCCGCTTTGGTGATCCATGTCATGGAGGCCCTGTCCGCTCGGACAGCACCCGGACGGGCGGTGCCCGTGGTGTCAGGCCGGGTTGGCGCGCTCCCAGGCTTCGCGGATCCCGGCGGCGACGCGACCGCGGTCGGGTACGTCGTAACCGTTGGCGCGTGCCCATCGCCGGACGGTGTCACTGGCGACGGGCGGTCTGGGCCGGGTATCCGGAGGTGGACTGAGGACGGGAAGGGAGGGGGTGAAGCCCCTCGCCTGCTCAAGGAGGTCCTTGGGGAAGGCGGGGACGGCTGTCTCTCCGCTCAGGACGGACGTCAGGAATGCGGTCAGGGTGCCGTCGAAGGTGAACCACCGGGGTCCGCGCGCTTCGTTCACGGCGATGCGCCAGGCGTCGGGGGCGTCCCTCGGGTCGGTGATCCAGAAGAGGTGTTCGCCGTTGTCCGTGCCGCCGACGGCGAGGAGGTCCCGGGGGTCGTACGGGACGGGGTGGGTGCCCTGGTCGTAGTCCCGCTGGAGCTGCGCCCGCAGCCGGCCCGGCACGGGTCCGGTGAGATCGGCGAATTCGGTGTGGCCGCGCGGGTGGTAGACGTGTATGTAGCCGGAGAAGACCCCGGGGCCGTAAACCGTCGCGAGCCGCTTGTAGTCCTCGGGAAGGCGCACGCCGAGGACGGCCTCCACCCCGGCCCAGTCGACAGGGCGAGGTGAGTCCTGAGGCGGCGGGCAGAGGTGTGTCAGCGCGGCGATGTCCCTCACCTGAGGCCAGTGGCGATGTCAGTCACGGGGATTCCTGTCCCCGCCCCGGCTGTCCGGGAGGTCCGCTCGATGGTGAACAGCGTGTCCGTCAGAGCTGCGGGAGCACCTCGCTCGCGATGAGCTCCAGGTGGTCGAGGTCGCTGAGGTCAATGAGCCGCAGATGGATCCGGCTCGCGCCGATCGCGGCGAACTCGCCCAGTCGCTGGACGAGTTGAGCCGGGGAGCCGACCACCGGATCCTCCGGCGGCAGCGCGCTCTTGACGTGCAGCGGAGCGGCCCGGCGCCGTGCCTCCTCGTCGGTACGGCCGATCGCGACCACCACACCGGCCGAGAGCACCAGCGGCGGCCTGCCGGTGCCGGCCCGGCCGGTCCGGTCGCACGCCTCGGCCACCCTCCCGTACGCCCGCGCCGTCTCCGCCACCGAGGTGAAGGGCATGTTGAACTCGTCGGCGTACCGGGCGGCCAGCTCCGGGGTGCGTGTGCGGCCACGGCCTCCGACGATGACCGGCGGCCCCGGCGTCTGGACCGGCTTGGGCAGGGCCGGCGCGTCGGTCAGCCGGTAGTGGTCGCCGTGGTGGCTGAAGCTCTCGCCGAGAGGTGTTTGCCACAGCCCCGTGATCACGGCGAGTTGTTCCTCCAGCCGGTCGAAGCGCTCCCCGAGGCCCGGGAACGGGATGCCGTACGCGGTGTGCTCCCGTTCGTACCAGCCGGCGCCGAGACCCAGCTCGACCCGTCCGCCGCTCATCCGGTCGACCTGCGCCACCGTCACGGCCAGCGGACCCGGCAGCCGGAAGGTGGCCGAGGTGACCAGGGTGCCCAGCCGGATCCGGGAGGTCTCCCTGGCGAGCGCGCCGAGCGTCACCCAGGCGTCGGTGGGACCGGGCAGCCCGGGACCGTCGCCCATCGCCCGGTAGTGGTCGGCCCGGAAGAAGCCCTCGAACCCGGCCGCCTCGACAAGCCGTACGAAGCGCGACTGGTCCTCGTAGTCGGCGCCCCGGTGCGGTTCGGTGAAGACGCAGATCCGCATGGTCATCGCCCGTCCGTCCGCACCGGCGCGGACCCGCTCGGCTCCATGAGCAGTTCATGCAGATCGGCGCTGAACCGGGCCACCTCGGCAAGATGCGCCGTACGGCCCGGCGTCCTCGGCCGCGGGATGTCGATGCCGACCACCTCGCGGATCCGGCCCGGTCGCGGGCTGAGCACCACCACCCGGTCGGCCAGCAGCACCGCCTCGTCGATCGCGTGGGTGACAAAGACGACGGTGGCGGCGTTCTCCCGGTGGATCCGCTGGAGTTCCACCGCGAGTTCGGCGCGGGTCAGCGCGTCGAGTGCGGAGAACGGCTCGTCCATGAGCAGCACCCGGGGCTCTCCCATCAGCGACCGGCACAGCGCGACACGCTGCTGCATACCGCCGGAGAGTTCGTGCGGCCGGTGCTTCTCGAAGCCGCCCAGCCCGGCCGTTTCCAGGAGCTGGTGGGCGCGTTGGCGGTGCTGGGACGTGTCCCAGCCGAAGATCTCCACGGGCAGCAGGACATTGTCGAGGACGGACCGCCACGGCAGCAGGGCCGGCCGCTGGAACAGCATGGCGACATCCCGCCGCGCGCCGGTGACGCGCTCGCCGCCGATGGTGATCACGCCCTCGGTGACCGGCAGCAGTCCGGCGATCAGCCGGAGCAGGGTGGACTTGCCGCATCCGGACCGGCCCACCACCGCGACGAACTCGCCCTCGGCGATGTGGAGATCGATGCCCTGGAGCGCCACTGTCGTACCGGACCGGCTGGTGAAGGTCCGGGACACACCGGTGAGTCCGATCATCCGGCGTCTCCCCCGTCCACACTGGCGATCAGCAATGCCGGTTGGTTCGTAACGCGCGGTCAGATTACCCGGACAGGGCCGCTCAGCGGTACCTCTCGTCCTGTCGGTGAATTCCGCGCACGCGGCCCGGCGCGGGCGCCGTTCTCGTACGCTGGTGCTCGCCTGAAGTGTCATGTACTCCGGCGGTTCCGTCACGCCGTTCTGTCTCGATGTCTCGACGACCCGTCCGCGTCACATCAGCGGCCGGAAAGGACGACACGGTGCACATGAACAGTTTCGCCCGTACGGTCGCCGCGGTGGCCCTGTCCACAACGCTGGCGCTGGTGTCGGGGTGCGGCGGGCCGGACTCCGACGAGGCCCCCGCCGCGGACGGCCCGGCGCTGGAGAAGATCACCTATCTGACCTCGTTCGGCAACTTCGGCCGGGATGCGTACGCCTGGGTCGCGAAGGACAAGGGTTTCTTCAAAGAGGCCGGTTTCGAGGTGGAGATCAGGCCGGGCCAGGGCACCGGCGGCTCCATCGCGGCCGTCGTGAGCGGCCAGGCGCACTTCGCCCCGACCGATCTGACGGGCGCCCTGCTGCAGATGGGCAGCGGCCAGGCGAAGGACTTCGTCGCGGTGGCCGCCGTCCAGCAGCGCACCATGGCCGCGATCGCCACCACGGAGGACCAGGGCATCGCCGCTCCCAAGGACCTTGAGGGCAAGCGGCTCGCCGACACGCCCGGCTCCGTCGTACGCAACCTCTTCCCGGCGTACGCCCGGCTGGCCGGGGTGGACGCCACCAAGGTGACCTGGGTCAACGGAGACGCGCAGACCCTCATGGGCACACTCGCCGGCGGCTCGGTGGACGGCATCGGCCAGTTCGTGGTCGGCAAGCCGACCGTCGAGGCGGTGACAAAGAAGAAGGCCGTCCTGCTGCCGTACAGCGAGGTGATCCCCGATCTCTACGGAAATGTGCTGATCACCTCGACAAAGATCGCCGAGGAGAAGCCGGAGATGGTGAAGCGCTTCACGGCCGCGCTGCTCAAGGGCCTGGAGTACAGCCTGGCCCATCCGGAGGAGGCCGGCGAGATCCTGCGGCGGAACGTGGACGCCGCCGACCCGGCCGCCGCGGCGGCGGAGCTGAAGCTGATGGCCGCGTATGTCAGGCCGGGCGGTTCGGGCGGGGTGATCGGGACGCTGGACTCCGGGCGGGTCGCGAAGACCGTCGCGGTCCTGCGGGAGGCGGACGCGCTGCCCCGGGACATCGCGCCCGAGGAGATCATCGACTTCGGCCTCGTGCCAAAAGCCTGATCACGCCGGTGGCCCTGGCGGAAGGAAGAGCCGGGCGCCCGGGGAGGATGGGATGAGCGAACTCTCGCCGCCGCGGCCGGCCCCCGCGGCGGCTCCGGAACCGGTGCCCGTGCCGCGATCCGGCCCACGCCGCGGGGCGGGAGCCGGTGCCGTGCTGCTGCCCTCGGCCGGGCTGCTGGTCGCGCTCGGCGTGTGGTGGCTGCTCACTTCGGTGCTGCGGGCGGTCCATCCGGTGGTGCTGCCGCCGCCCGGTGCCGTGCTCTCGGCGTTCACCGCGGCCCCGGGACGGTTCCTGGAGCACGCGGGCGACACCACGGTGGAGACGGTTGTCGGCTTCGTACTCTCCACCGTCTGCGGCGTTCTGATCGGACTGTCACTGGCCGGGTCGCGGATCCTGGAGCGGATGTTCACGCCGCTGCTGGTCGCCGTCAACGCGGTCCCGAAGATCGCGCTCGGGCCGCTGCTCGTGGGGGCGCTCGGCTGGGGCCGGACGCCGGTCCTGACCATGGTCTTCCTGCTCTGCTTCTTCCCGATCGTGCTCTCCACCGCGACCGGCCTCACCTCGACCCCGGCGGATCTCGCCGAACTGGCGCGCTCGCTGGACGCCTCACGCTGGCAGGCGTTCCGGAAGGTACGGCTGCCCGCCGCGCTGCCGCAGATCTTCGTCGGGCTGAAGGTCGCCATGCCGCTGGCCGCGATCGGCGCGGTCATCGGCGAGTTCCAGGCCGGTGAGAGCGGGCTGGGCTATCTGATCGTGCAGGCCGGCGGGGTCGGTGACACCGCCACCGCGTGGGCGGCGATCATCCTGATCGGGCTGATGAGCATCCTGCTGTACTTCGCGCTGGTGGCCATGGAACGGTTCGCGCTGCCCTGGGTCCGGGAGACCACCTCGCGCGGCTGACGCCGGTTGTCGGGTGCCGGCCGTTCGGTGCCGGTCGTTCGGTGCCGGCCGGCGGGTTCCGGAGCGCCGTGCCCGTCCGCTCGCTGCCGCCAGGTCAGTCCAGGGTCGCGTAGACGATGAGGTTGTTCACCGGGTGGCCCTGGGCGTCGAAGTCGCCGTCGCAGGTGATCAGTCGCAGGGCGTGGTCCTTGGTCGGGCCGTAGACCTTCGCGGTGGGAAACGCGTTCTTGCTGACGCTCTCGGTGCCCGTGACGGTGAAGTGCGCCGCTTCTCCCCGGTCGTTGGTCACGGTGATGTCCGCGCCCTCGGCGATCTTCTTGAGGTCGTGGAAGACGGCCTTGCCGAAGCGTGTGTCGTTGTGCCCGATGATGACGGCGGCGCCGGCCTCGCCGGGCACGGCGCCGCCGACGTACCAGCCGGCCGTCATGCCCTTCTCGGCCGGCGGGACCTCCACGGTGCTGTCCGCGTTGAGCCCGAGCTCCATCAGGGAGCTGCTGATCCCGATCGAGGGAATGGCGACCGTGACGGGGGCCGCCGTGCGCGTGGCCTCCGGAGTTCCGGGCGACACGGCGGCGGCGCGGGAGGCCGGGGCGCGGGAGGCCGCAGCGGCCGGGTCTGCGGGCGACGAGCAGCCGGTGAGCACGGTCAGGACCGCCGGCACGGCGAGAGCGAGGGCGAGGCGGGTCAGGGCCGGCACGGTGCCGAAGCGGCGTACCGGAGGGTGTGCGAGGGACACAACGGGCTCCAGGGCGGGGTGACGTGGCGGTGGCGCCGCCCGGCGAAGGACGGCGCCACCGTTGTGCGGGGCGGACGCCGGTCAGACGGTGTGCCGCTCGGCGGAGCGGCGGCGCAGGACGAGGGTGCCGGCGCCCGCGAGCAGCAGCACCCCGGCGGCCGAACCGATGAGAGCGGGGCTGCCGGAGTTTCCGGCCGGGGCCTCGCCCGCGGCGACACCGCCGCGCGGCGCGCTCTTGGCGGCTTCGGCCCTGGCCGCCTCGGCCTTCGCGGCTTCGGCCTTCCTCTTGTCGAGGGCCTTGTCACCCTCGGTGGACTGCGCGGCGGCCGACGGGACCGGCGACGGGGCCTGGTCTTCGGCGACGGCCGCGGCGGTCGGTACGAGCATCGCGCCGGCCGTGACGGCGGTCAGAACGGCGAGATGCAGGCGGAGATGGCGGGACATGTATCGCTCCAGTTCCAGCCCGGCCTTGGTGGTACCTGGATGCCGATTCGCACCAGGTTCCGGGCAGGGCTCAAGACTGGCGGCCACGTGTGAAGAAGCTGTCAGGACGTCATGGTCATCGCATCAGGGCCCGGCAGGGGGCTCGTCGGTGGCCTCGGCGCGCTCGTTCGCCGCGTCCGCCCCGGTCCCGCCCGGCGCGGGCAGCCGTACGGTGAAGACCGAGCCCCGCCCCTCGGTGCTCTCCACGTTCACCGTTCCGCCGTGGGCCTCCGTGAGCTTGAGGACGATGGCCAGGCCGAGGCCGCTGCCGCCGGTGGACCGGTTGCGGGACTTCTCCGCCCGCCAGAAACGGTCGAAGACATACGGGAGATCGTCCGCCGGGATACCGCTGCCGGTGTCGGCCACCTCGACGGCCACCTCGTCCCCGGCCTCGGTGACATACGCGCGCAGCGTCACCCGGCCACCGGGCGGCGTGTGGCGTACCGCGTTGGAGACCAGGTTGCTGACGGCCTGGCGCAGCCGGACCGGGTCGGCGTCGAGCGGCGGCGGCCTGCGGGTGCCCGGCGCCGCCGGGGCGAGCGCCAGGGTGACGCCCGCGGTCTCCGCCAGACCCTGGTGTGCCGCGGCGACCTGGCCGAGGAGATCGTCGACGCGTACCGGCTCCCGGTGCAGCCGCAGCGCGCCGACATCGGCCGCCCCGAGGTCCTGAAGGTCGTCGATGATGTGCTGAAGCTGCACGGCCTCCTCCAGGAGCGAGGAGACGAACGCCGGGTCCGGATCGGCCAGACCGTCCTGTGCCGCCTCCAGCCAGCCACGGATATTGCTCAGCGGAGTGCGCAGTTCGTGGGCGACGTCACTGACCATCACCTTGCGCTGCTCCTCCAGCCGGGCGCGGTGCGCGGCCATGTCGTTGAAGGCCGTCGCCAGCCGCCCGATCTCATTGTCCGAGCCGACCGGCACGGGCGCCGAGTCCAGGCCGTCCCGCATCCGCTGAGCGGCTCCGGTGAGCGCGTGCAGCGGCCGTACGAGCCGGGCCCCGGCGATCACCGAGGCGCCGACGGTCAGGGCGAGGACAAGGGCAGTGACCCCGACGATGCGCGCGGTGTTCGCCGGCGAGAGGTCGAAACCGGGCACGCTGACGGCGCCCGGGTCGTCGATGAACAGCAGCGCCGGCGCGGAGACATACGCCGTGAGCTGCTCGCGGCGGGCGCTGCCGACGCAGTTGGCGATGGCCCGGTCGTATCCGCTGCCGGCGGCCTCGGCCGCGCGGTCCGTGGCCGCTCGCCGCCCGGACGCCCCCGACTGGGCCGCGCGTTCCTCGGCCGCCCGCCGCGCGACCGCCCGCTCCCTGCTGATGTCGGGCACGGGCTCCGGGACCGGTTGGACGACCTCCCTGGGCAGCTGGCCGTACCCCCGGTCCCAGGACAGGTCCAGGTTGAGTTTCACGCCTTTCCGGCCCTGGCGTTCCAGACAGGCGTCGGCCAGTTGGTTGAGGGCGCGGAGGGCCTTCTTCTCGGTCGTGGTGGGGGCGTCCGACCCGGGTGCGAGGCACTTCAGTTCCAGGGGGCGTTCGGTGTCGTTGCCCACGTACTGGACATGGGGCCGCCCGCTCGGGCTCTCGACGACATCCGCGGCGATGCCCAGCGTGTTGAGGCACTCCACATTCGCGGCGGCGACCCGGCGCAGCTCCGTACGTTCCTTCCCCGGCAGCAGGAACGGCCCGACGGCGCGCGGATCCACCCGGTCCGCACCGGCCGCGCCGGCCTCGGGGACCAGCAGGGTGTCGACGGACAGCGGGTCGACCACCGCCGAGGCCACCGGCGGCAGCGGGACGGCGGACGAGGTGCCCGCGGCGGAGTCGGAGAGCGGGCGCCGGTCCTCGGTGGTCAGCGCGATCCGGCGCTGGGACCGCTTGGCCAGTGCTCGTACGGTGTCGTCGACACCCTCCCAGCTCGGATGGGTGGCCCCGTAACCGAGCAGGGTGTCGTAGATCTTGGCGTCGGAGCTGAGGTTCTGCCCCTGCTGCCGGCGGATCGCTCCGGAGGTCGTCTGTACGGCGAGCCAGGCGGTGGCGGCGACGGAGCACGAGGCCACCAGCACCGACACGATCAGCAGCCGGCCGTGCAGGCTCTTGCGGAGCGGCAGCCGCGCCCGCTTGTCAGGACGACGCACGAGGTTGGTCCTTCGCGGGGTCCGTCAGCTTGTAGCCGACGCCGAAAACGGTGAGCAGCCGGGCCGGCCGCCGGGGAGCGCGCTCGATCTTCTTGCGCAGATGCATGATGTGCACGTCGACGGTGCGGTCGCTGATGTACTTGTCGAAGCCGTGCAGCTCTTCCAGGAGCCGCTGTCTGGTGAAGACCCGGTCGGGCTCCGTCGCCATCGCGGCGAGGATGCGGAACTCGCCGGGCGTGCAGACGACCCGTGTGTCCCCGATCGTCACCTCGTGCCGGGCCGGATCGACCCTGAGGGCGCCCACCGACAGCACCTCGTCCTCGACTGCGGCGGGCACGGGCGCGGGCGCGGGGGCCGCGGTGCGCCGGTTGCGGCGCAGCAGCGTGCGTACCCGGGCCATCAGCTCACGAGGGCTGAACGGCTTGGTCATGTAGTCGTCGGCGCCGAGGTCCAGTCCGAGCAGCAGATCGTCCTCGGTACTGCGGGCCGTCAGCATCAGCACCGGCACCTCCCGGCCCTCGGCCCGCAGGATCCGCACCACGTCCAGGCCGTCGGTGCGGGGCATCATCACATCGAGGACGAGCAGGTCGGGCTCCCCGTGACGGACCTCCTCAAGAGCCGCGCGGCCGTCCTCGACGACCACGACCGCGTGTCCCTCGTGCTCCAGATAGCGGCGCACCAGTTCGGCCTGCTTCGCGTCGTCTTCGGCGACCATGATGTTTGCGCACACGCCGACGATCGTAGCGAGCACGGTTCGGTGCGGCCGGGCCCGTGGATCCGCGGTCCGGGAGCCGGGGCGTGGGAACGTACGGAATGCGGGCCGGGATGCCGGTGTTGTGATGCTTGTGAGTAATCCGCCCGATGATTCCGTTTTCCAGCCGCCCGAGCGTGCGTCCGTCCGCGCGCGGCTGACGGCGGAACAGGCCGACACCAGCGCGCAGATCGCGGCGCTGAGCCGGGACTACGACGCGATCGTCCAGGCGAACGCCCTGGTGGCGGTCGACGACGAGCACGACCCCGAGGGGTCGAGCACCGCCTTCGAGCGGGCGCATGTCGCCGCCCTGCTGGCGCGGGCGCGCGACCATCTGGCCGAGCTGGACCGGGCGCGGGAACGGCTGGAGCGAGGCGACTACGGACGGTGCGAGAGGTGCGGCGAGCCCATTCCGGCGGCACGCCTGGAGGCGCGCCCGGCGGCCGGCACCTGTGTCCGCTGCGCCTCGGACCGCGCCCGCCGCTGATCGGCGCGCCTCAGTCCCCGACGATGCCGGCGGCGCGTGCGGCGGACAGCCACAGCGGGAACTCCCGCAGCAACTGGTCGTACAGGTACGTGTCGGAATGGGCCTTCGGTGCGGCCCCGGCGGCGAAGAACCCGGCGTTGTCGACCACGCGCCGGCCGGGCACCGCCAGGTCGTCGAGCTTGCGCAGGAAGCGGAACTCGTCGTCGCCGAACCCGACGAACTGCCAGAAGATCGGCAGTTTCGCGGCCGTGCACAGCACCTGCTCGGCGGCGGCCCTGGAGGTGGGTGAGCCGTCGGTCTGGAAGACCACGAACGCCGGATCAGCGGCTCCGGATGCCTGGTAGTGGTCGATGACGGCCCGCATGGCGAGATGGTAGTTGGTACGTCCCATATGGCCCAGGGACTCGTGCAGCGGGCTGATCCGGTCCCGGTAGGCGTCGAGGCTGATCTCGGCGGTCCCGTCGATGTCCGTGGAGAAGAAGACGACCGGCACCACACCGTCGTCGTCGAGGTTGGCCGCCAGGGCGAGCGTCTGCTCCGCCAGGTGCTGCACGGAGCCGTCGCGGTAGTACGGACGCATGCTCCCGGAGCGGTCCAGAACGAGGTACACGGCGGCCCGCCGCCCGCCGACATCGTGCTTGGCCAACGAGATCGCGGCGGTCTTGTAGAGGCTGACCAGCCCGGGAGCCCGGGCGGCGACCTTCTCCAGGCTGATCGCGGCGGCGGGCGTGCCGCGGCCGGTGGCCGGGCGCTTGCGGTAGTCGATGGCCATGGGCAGTCATTGTCCTCCAACCGGCCTTCGGCGTCCGCTCTTCGGCCGACCGTTCGCGGTCACGGCGGAGCGGCTGTGCCGGGCCGCGCGGCCGTCACGGGACCTGACATCATCGGGACGGTCGGGTATGCGGCCGAGCATGCCGTGGACGATGGAGGAACCCCGTGCCGCTGACCTCGGAGCCGTTGCGGAAGCTGGGTTTTCTGACCATTGGGCTGTTCGACGAGGCCGACCCGCGGCAGGGGCACGAGTCGACACTGGAGATCGTCGAACTGGGTGAGCGGCTGGGCTTCGACAGCGCGTGGGTCCGGCACCGTCATCTGCAGTACGGCATCTCCTCCCCCGTCGCGGTCCTGGCGGCGGCGTCGCAGCGCACCAGCCGTATCGAGCTGGGCACCGCCGTCATCCCGCTGGGCTGGGAGAATCCGCTGCGGCTGGCCGAGGACCTGGCGACGGTCGACATCCTGTCCGGCGGCCGGCTCAATCCGGGCGTCAGTGTCGGTCCGCCGATGCACTACGACACCGTCAAGCAGGCCCTCCACCCCGACACCGCCGACGCCGAGGACTTCGGCTACGAACGGGTGCGGCGGCTGCTGGACTTCGTACGCGGCGAGCCCGCCACCGACTTCAGCGGGGTCGAGGGTTTCGAGGTCTTCTCCAACCGTGTCCAGCCGCACGCCGAGGGCCTGGGCCGCCGCATGTGGTACGGAGGCGCCAGCCTGCGGTCGGCGCGGTGGGCCGGTGAGCACGGAATGAACTTCCTGACCAGCAGTGTCGTCAAGGCCGAGGAGTCCGAGGACTTCGCCGAGATCCAGCTCTCGCACATCCGGACGTTCCGCGCCCACCACCCGGACGGCGACCGCGCCCGCGTCTCGCAGGGACTCGTCGTCATCCCGACCGACACCGCCACACCGGAGCAGCGCGCGAAGTACGACGCGTACGCCAGGAAGCGGCTGCCACGGACCGCCACACCGCAGGGCCCGGCGCGGATGATGTTCGCGCCCGATCTTGTCGGGCCCTCGGCGGAGATCGCCGAACGGCTCTACGCGCACGCCGCGTTCCGGGAGATCGACGAGGTCGCGTTCGCGCTGCCCTTCACCTTCGACCACGAGGACTATGTCCAGATCCTCACGGACATCGCCACCGCCCTGGGCCCGGCGCTGGGCTGGCGGCCCGCCGCCTGACTCCGGGCGCGCGACGCGTGTGACCGGTGTGCCCGTCCCGGGATTGGGGCGATACGGCACATGACGCGTCCCGCATGCCATCGAACCGGTCGGATCGTCGTGGCAATCCACCGACGGCCGGAGGTGTGATGGTGAATGATGTGGCGCAGCCCGGTGGGCGGCTGATCAGGCGAGTGGTGGGGGGCCTGCTTGTGGACGACGCGGTCGAACTGGCGGACATGATCTGGCAATTGCGCCAGGAACTGAGCCGCGCGATGTGGGCCGGTGAACACGCCGATCTGCGGTTCAGGGCCGAGCAGGTCGAGCTGGAGCTGACCGTGGCGGTGGAGCGGAGCCGCGAGCCCGGTGTGAAGGTCCGTTTCTGGGTGTTCGACG
The DNA here is from genome assembly GCF_040635655.1 of Streptomyces sp. NPDC006923. Classification (NCBI taxonomy): domain Bacteria; kingdom Bacillati; phylum Actinomycetota; class Actinomycetes; order Kitasatosporales; family Streptomycetaceae; genus Streptomyces; species Streptomyces sp. NPDC006923. The sequence goes on along the minus strand of NZ_JBEYIF010000005.1, from coordinate 441,699 downwards.
CCAACGCCACCGCGCGGCGGGCCGACATGGTCACTCAGCGGATCACCCTGACGCTCCAGCCGATACGCAGGGACCAGCCGGACCGCGCGGCGCTGATCTCGGGCGACGAACTGCCCGGTGAGGACTGACGGGGGCCGTGGCCGGACCAGGGTGGAGCAGCAGGTGAGGGCCCGGCAGAGCGACGGCGGACTGGACCCGCGCCGCATCGCCGAGGTGATCGTCGTCGACACCGCGGGTGGCCGGCGGCGCGGGTCCGGCTACCGGGTCACCGACACGGCGGTGCTCACGGCGGCGCATGTCGTGGCCGGCGCCGCCGGGGTGCGCGTGCGCTTCGACGCCGACCGGCCCGGCCAGTGGGCGGTGGCGGCGACGGTGGCCTGGTCCGACACCGGCACCGATGTGGCCGTCCTGACGTTCACACCGCCGCCGGGCGCCGCCGCCGTCACACCCGCGCGGTTCGGCCGTATCGGCGACGACCGTCATGCCGTCGTCCATGTGCACACCGCCGGGTTCCCGCTGTGGAAACAGCGGCCCCGTCCCGATGGCGGGCAGTTCCGGGAACTGCACCAGGCCGACGGGACCGTGGCCGCGCTGTCCAACCTGAGAACCGGCACCCTGGAGATCACCGTCGCACCGGCGGGCGCCGACCCGCAGCCGGGGGCGTCGCCCTGGGCCGGCATGTCGGGTGCGGCGGTGTGGGCCGGACGTCACATCGTCGGAGTGGTCGCCGAACACCACCGCTGGGAAGGATCCGGCCGGCTGACCGCCGCCCGGGTCGACCACACCCTGCGCCGGGTTGACGAGCCCCGTCGTGGGCAGTTGGTCAGTCTGTTGGCGATAACCGACCCGGGAGCGCTGCCGGACATGTCGGCGGTGCCGACCGGGGTCAGCTCACGGGGCCCGCTGGCGGCGGAGCCGGAGGCGGACAGGACGGGTGGTCGTATGGGTTCGGACGCGGGTCCCCGCCGGGGGAGTTCCAAGGTGATCGGGCTCCCGGTCACACACGGGCTCGAACTGTTCAAGGACCGCACGCGGCAACGCGAGTTGATCGGCCGGTATCTCTCCGACCCGGCCATCCGCATGGTGACCGTCACCGGACGGCGGGGCATCGGCAAGAGCGCGGTCGCTGCCAAGGTCATGGAGCTGCTGGAACGGGGCGAGTGGCCCGGTCACGCCCGGGCGCCGCTGCCGTCGGGGCTGGTCAATCTGAGCACCCGCACCTCGGGGGTCTCCCTGGAACGCCTCTACTTCGACTGCGCCCGACTGCTCGGCGCGGACAGCGAGACGCGGCTGCTCGGCGTCTGGGCCTCGAACCGGTCCCTGCACGAGAAGATCGGCGAGCTGTTCACCGCGATGGGAGACCGGCTCTTCGTCATCCTGGTGGACAACCTCGAAGACCGGCTCCAGGACGACGGCCGGCTCGACGACGAGGAACTCTCCACCTTCCTCGACTGTCTCTTCCGGGCCCGCTCCACCCCTCGGCTGCTGGTCACCTCGCAGGTGCCGTTACGGCTCGCACCGGAGCTGCGCCGTTTCGCCGCCGAGGTCGAGCTGTCCGAGGGGCTGCCGCCCGAGGAGGCCGTCACACTGCTGCGCGAGCTCGACCAGGACGGCAGCCTCGGTGTGGCGCGGCTGTCCGACGAGCAGTTGCTGCGGGCGGCGGTCCGGGTCCACGGAGTGCCGCGCGCACTGGAGTTGCTGGTCGGCGCCATGGCGGACGACACCCTGGCCCTGCCGACCCTCCAGGACGTACTGGAGGACTTCACCCTGCGCGGCGATGTGGTCGCGGGCCTCGCCCAGGACCGGTACAACCGGCTCGATCCCGGGAGCCGCTCCGTACTGAACCTCCTCGCGGCGCTGCGCACCCCTGCGCCCCGGGAGGCGATCGAATGGATCGTGGCCGGACTCGCCCCCGGCCTCGATGTCGCGGCTGCCCTGTCCCACCTGGTGCGGGTACGCATGCTGTCGGTGGACCGCGCCAGCCGCACCTTCGCGCTGCACCCGATGGACGCCGACCTCGCCTACGGCGAGATGCCGTGGTCCGGCGCGCTGGGCCGGCAGTCGGTGGAGCGGCGGGTCGCCGACTGGTACGCGCACATCGCCTCGCCGCGCACGGCCTGGCGGACCCTGGACGACCTCCAGCCGCAGCGGCGCGAGTTCGAGCACCGGTTGCGCGCCGAGGACTTCGACGAAGCCGCGATCGTCCTCGGTTCGATCAGCGAGTGGATGGTCTGGCAGGGCTCGGTGCTCGCGGTGATCTCCATGCATCTCGCCGTGGACGGACGGCTGAGCGACGAGCGGGCGCGCCTGGCCCATGTCGGTGGATACGGGCACGCCCGGCTCAGCGCGGGCCCGATGGCGCAGGCGGTCGGCCTCTTCACCGAGGCCGCCGAGCTGGCACGCCGCCTCGACGACCGACGCGGGCTGCAACACGCCGTTTTCGGTCTGGGTGACGCGCACCGGCAGTTGGGGGACCTCGACGCGGCGGTGGGTCCGTTGGCCCGGGCGGCCGATCTGGCCCACGAGATCGGTGACGCGGAGCGCGAGATCCACGCGATTCTGAGCCTCAGCCTCGCGCACAGCTCCCTCGGCGACGGAGCGGCGGCCCTCGCCGACGCCGACCGGCTGAGCGGCCTCGCGCGCGCCCATGGCGACCCGCTCGCCGAGGCCCGCTCCTGGAACGCGCGCACGACCGCGCTGCTGGTCCTGGGCCGCTGGGAGGAGACGATCGAGGCGGGCGCCAGGGCCGTCCGGGCGTACCGCGACGCGGGTGTGCGCGAGGCGATCAACTACGCGCTGAACGCCCAGGGGGTCTCGCTGATCGCCCTGGGCCGGCTCACGGAGGCGCTGGCCGCGCTGGAGGCGGCCCTCCAGGAGTCGTCGGAGATGGAGAATCCGCGCGCCGAGGGGGTCTGTCTCCACAACATGGCGTGGGCGTACTGGACCGACGGCCGGTTCGAGCGGGGGGCCGAGACCGCCGAGCGGGCGACGGTGTCGTTCCAGCTCGCCGGGGCGGCGGAAGTGGCGGCGGCGCGGGCGCTGGCCGAGGCGGCCCGCGCCCGGACGGCGCCGGACCCGCGGGCGGCCGCCGACGCGCTGGTCCGGGCCGCCGAAGCGGGCGGACACAACGCCGAGATGGTCAGCCCGGACTGGCTCACCGCGGAGGCGGAGCGGCTGCGGGCGGCGGACTGACGCGCCGGGTGCCCGGGCCGGCGGCGCCCGCCGCTGTCGCCGTCTCGCCGGTGTTGTCAGTGGCACCCGTGTCGCCTGTTTCACCGGTGTCGGGCGTCCCCGACGAGGCCGTGGTCCCGGCCGGGATCCAGCGGCGCGCTCCGGTGTCGTAGTCGTAGGCGGGCCGCCCCCGGTGGCCGCTCGTGCGGAACGGCTGTCCGTTGTCGTCGACGCGTACGACACCGGTGCGCCGGCCGCTGCTCCACTCCAGCTCCAGATACCAGTCGCAGTCGCAGTCGGCCGTGCGGCCGGTGAACAGCAGGACCTCGGGGTCCTTGGCGGACACCCGGTACGGGAAGGAGACGGCGGGAATCGGCTCGCCGGAGTCGTTGCCCGCCCGGGAGTGGGCGACCGGCCGGGGCTGGTCGAGATCGATGTCGAAGAGCCGGGGCGTGAGGGCGCCGCCGCAGCCGTTGTTCATGGTGTAGACGTTGTACGCCAGTGGCGTCCGCCGCGCGACGACCCTGACATGGACGGCCTGGAGCACAACGGCGGTGTCACTCCTGCCCTGCACGGTGATCCGCACCCGGGTGTCGCCCGCGTGCACCGCGCCGACGGACCGGGCCCAGGGCTCGGCGTCGGACTCGGTGGGCGGCGGAGGTACGGCCGACGGGCCGCCCTTGACGAGATAGGCGTGCCCGCAACCACCCAGCCACACATGCTGGTTGACGCTCCAGGTGAGCGGGGTGCCGGTGCCGTGGGAGTCCGGTGCCCCGGTCGGCGCGGCGGACTTCGTACCGGGACGGGGCGAGCCCTGGCCGCCGGAGCGGCCCGTACCGGTCGGCGAGGCCGTGGGGGTGGATGGCGCCCCGGAGGTGGTGAGCGCGCGCGGCGCGGGGCTCTCACCCGGCGGCGGTGCGGTGTCCGTACCGCTGTCGCCGTTCCGCTGTCCGGTGGCGCGGTCCCCGTCGGCCGGGGCGAAGGGTGACTGGTCGAAGGCCAGGACCAGGGCGATCGCCAGGACCGTCGCGGCCAGGGTCGCGGCGGCGGAGTAGCCCGTGCGCCGGACGACCCACCGGCGGACCAGGCTTCGCGCCCTCTCCGACCGGGAAGCCGCGGCGGCGCGCTCCGGGGCCGTTGCCGCCGTGGCCGCCGTGCCCGTGGCGACCGTGGCCGCTGTCTCCGCCGGGCCCGCCGTACTCGCGCCGCCCTCCTGGCGCCGCTGGCGTTCCGCGTCCGCGCGCACCCACAGGCGGTGCAGCGAGAGCACTTCCTCGCTTCCGCGTCCGCAGAGCCGCGCCAGCCGTTCGACCGGTGCGAACTCCATCGGCACCGTGCTGCCCGAGCAGTACCGGTGCAGTGTCGACGCGCTGACCCCGATCCGGCGCGCCAGCGCACCGTAACTGCGGCCCGAGCCGTCCCGGATCTCGCGCAGCCGCCGCGCGAACTCCTCGGAATCGGTCTCCCCCGGTGTGCCCACGCCTCTCAGCTCCCCCCGGCCGTCGCGGGACGGCGTTCCACCCCGCTGAAGACTCCCACGTCAAAAGGGGTGGAATGGTTCCACCGTGCCACGGGGGTCTCAGCCGCTTGCGGCCGTCCCACGGCCCGTCAAAGCTGGTGATTGTTCGACCGATCACGACAACGGGGAAGCACTTCCATGAAAACGCTCCGCGCTGCCGCGCTGACCACCGCGGCCTCCTGCATGACCATCGTTTCGATCACCGCGGCCGCCGCCGCTCCCGTGGCGCCGGCCTTTCTGTCGGCGTCTCAGCTGCCGGCCGCGAGCACACCGTGGCAGGCCGACCCGGTGCGGCCCGGCGTGGCCGCCGACTTCTGCACCCGGGGCGTCGCGCCCGAGTCGGGCAGCAGGCACCGTGAGTTCAGGACGGACCTGGACACCACGGCCCGGCAGACAATCACGGTCGCCGTCAGCGAGTCCAGGGCGAACGCTCTGGCCGCGAAGCTCCGCGCCTCGGTCGAGAGCTGTCTCGACCGGCTCAAGGAGCAGTACCCGACGCTGGAGGGCGAGGCCTTCCACCACGGCCGGATCAATGTCGAGGAGGGCGCCCATGTCTACAGCATTGACACCTCCGACACCGAGATCGGCTCCACCGACATCTCGCTCTACTCGGTCGGGCGGGACGGCAGGGCCGTGACGGTGATCGTGTGGGGCCGGCTCGGCGACCTGGAGGGCGCGCCGCTGGAAGGCTTCAAGAAGACCACGCGCACGGCGGTCGCCAAGCTCTACTGAGCCGGCCACTGGGCCTGGGCCAGAGGACTGTCCGTCGGTACGCGTCAGCGCCCGGCGGGCATATCGGGGGAGCGAGCGGGCCCCGGGCCGGATCATCCGGTCCGGGGTCCGCTCACGTCGTCCGCCGGCCGGCCCGGCGGAGGCCCACCGCGCGGGTCACGGGCCGTCGTGCCGGTCGACCGTGGTGCCGCGGATGACCCGGCCGTCCGACGGCCGAGTGTCGTCGCCGTCCTTCAGCGCCCTGGTTTCGCTCTTCAGGATGCGGGCCGCCTTGCCCGCGCCCCGGACCAGCTCCGGGAGTTTCTTCGCTCCCAGCACCACCACGACCACGATGAGGAGCACACCGATTTCGCTTATCCCGAACACTGGTTCCGCTCTCTCCCGTGACGCGCCAAGACCATGGCTGGAAGCGTGAATCTACAGGACTGTAGAGTTCGCCGTGATGGGTCTGGGACGCCGCAGCCGTGGTCAACAAGCTTTCCCAGCAGACGAGATGGCCATCAAGTGAAGGAGTGAACGCCTCGTGGTGTTCAGGAAGCTGCTCGGAGCTCTGGGAGTCGGCGGTCCCTCCGTCGACACCGTGCTGCACACCTCCCCGGCAGTCCCGGGCGGCCAACTCGCCGGGCAGGTCCGCCTCAGAGGCGGCACGACCGACGCGGACATCGAACGCATCACCCTGGATCTGGTCGCCCGCGTCGAGGCCGAGGGCCAGGACGGGGAGGCCGAGGGCACGGTGGTCTTCGACCGCGTCACCGTGGGCGGTGGATTCCGCCTCGCAAAGGACGAGGAGCGCACCGTCGACTTCCGTACGGCACTGCCGTGGGAGACACCGGTCACCCAGCTCCACGGCCAGCACCTCGGCGTCGTCCTCGGTGTGCGGACCGAGCTCGCGGTGTCCGGCGCGAAGGACAAGGGCGACCTCGATCCGCTCCAGGTGGAGCCCCTGCCGGTGCAGGAGGCCGTGCTGGAGGCGTTCGGGCAGCTCGGTTACGCCTTCACTTCCGCCGACCTCGAACTGGGCCGCATCGGCCACACCGGCCAGCGGCTGCCGTTCTACCAGGAGATCGAGCTGACTCCGCCGCCCCGGTACGCGGGTGCCATGAGCCAGATCGAGGTGACGTTCCTCGCCACCGCCGAGGGCATGGAGGTCGTCCTGGAGGCGGACAAGCGCGGCGGGCTGTTCTCCGGCGGCCATGACGCCCTCACTCGTTTCACCGTCACCCACCACCAGGTCGCCGGCACCGACTGGAACGCCGAAGTCGAGTCCTGGGTGGAGCAGTTGATCGGACACCGCGCCGGTTACCACGCCGACCCGTACGGCGCCTCCTACGGGCACGGCCCGAGCGGGCACGGTTCGGACGGGCATCACGGCGGCAAGCACCACTCGGGTCCCGGGACGGGCGCCGTCGTCGCCGGAGTCGCGGCGGGCGCGGCCGTCGGTGTCGTCGGCGGCATGGTGGCCGCCGAGATCGTCGACGAGATCGGTGACGCGTTCGAAGACGCCGACGACGGGGACGAGGGCGGCGAGGACTGACGCCCGGCCGGGCCGGCTTCCCCGCGCCCTCTCGCGTCCGGCACCGCGCCGGGGCTATCTGAGTTTTGTATGAAGAGTCGCGTGCGGAGCGGGAACGCGGGCACCGGCCCAGAATGGATGGCACTCGCACGACGGACGCGCCAGAGACGGAAAGACATGTCCTGACGGATGCCGTAAGACCGCTCGACCGGACCGGTCACGACCGGGCGCCGGGAAGCACGGGCACCGGATCACCGGCGGCGGCCGGCAGTCATTTGCCGGACGGACGTGGTTTTCCCTCGGCGCTGCGGACCGGGGGCCGGGTCCGGGGTGTGGACGGGCTGCGGACTCTCGCCGTGCTGCTGGTGCTGGTGTACCACCAGGCCCCGGAGTGGGTGCCCGGCGGCGCCCTCGGAGTCGATGTCTTCTTCACCATCAGCGGTTTTGTGATCACACGGCTGCTGCTCGCCGAGTACGCGCGCACCGGCGATGTCGCCATGCGGTCGTTCTACTGGCGGCGCTGGCTGCGGCTGGTCCCCGCCCTGTTCACCGTCTGCGCGCTGTGTGCCGTCCTGGCCTTCACCCGGCTGCCGGGGTTCGACGGCGCCTGGCCGTCCATCGCGCTGTCCGCCGTCTTCGTGGTGAATATCGTGCGCGCGGCGCAGCCCGGCGTCTTCTCCGACACCACGGCCCTGCTGGGACACACCTGGTCGCTGGGTGTGGAGGAGCAGTTCTATCTGCTGTGGCCGCCTCTCGTACGGGTGCTGCTGCGCCGGGTCCGGCCACGGACGGTGCTGATCTGGACCCTGGTGCTGTGCCTGCTGCCGGTCCTCTGGCGCTTCGCGCTGTGGAGTCCGACCGCCGCGCACCGCGTCTACAACGGCACCGACACCCGCGCCGACCAACTGCTCGCCGGAGCACTGCTGGCGGTGGTCGTGGCCCGGCTGCGCGCGGGAGACCCCCGGCTGGAGGCACTGCGCCGCTGGTCGGGCCGGCTGGCCTGGCCCGCTCTGCTGATACTCGCGCTGATCGCCTGGCAGGTGCCGATGACCGGCACCAACTCCTGGACCGCGGCCTGGTACACCGTCGGGTTCCTGGTGGCCGCCGTGCTGTCGGCCACACTGGTGGCCTCGCTCGAACTCCGGCCGCGCGCGCTGCTCTCCCGGGCGCTGTCCGTGGCGCCGCTCGCCTGGACCGGCCGCAATCTCAGTTACGGCCTCTATCTGTGGCACTACCCGCTGGGCCGGCTGCTGCACGATCTGGGAGTCGACAGGGGGCTGCTGCCGGCCACGCTCGTGGCCAGCTTCGCGGCGGCCCTCGCCTCGTACTATCTGGTCGAACGGCCTCTGACCAGGCGTAAGCGTCGGCGCCCAACGGCCCGCTGACGGCCGGCCGGCGGTGTGGTCAGGCCGCCGCACCGCCTGCGGAAGCACGTCGACGGGAGCGTGCCCGGGCCCGTAGCGCGCAGGTCACCAGAGCGCGCACCGGCGCGGGCGGGCGGCGCACCTCCAGGGCCGTACGCAGCGGCTGGTCCAGCAGCGAAGCGGCCACCGCCGGGGCGAGCGCGGCGAGCGGCGCGGGCAGTCTGGCCGCCAGCAGGCCGTTGCTGGTGGCCGCCCAGAGCGCGCGCCCCTCCTCGCTCGGGGCGAAGGCACGGCTCTCGTAGTCACGCATCCAGCTTTCGACCCCGGCCAGTCCCCCGCCCGGGGGCGGGGGCAGTCCGAGGGCGTCCGACAGGCTCAACTGGAAGGCGTACGCGGCGTCCCGCTCCTCCTCCGTGGCCGTCCGGTGTCCGTGCGCGTCGACGAACCGCAGCGGGCACACGGTGAAGCAGGACAGGACGTACCGCATCAGCTCGGGCGTGATGCCGGGCCGGTCGTGGACCCGGCGCAGCCCCTCGACGTGCCGCCGCCCTTCGGGACTGTCCACGCCCTGTCCGATCAGGGCGAACATCGCCACCCCGGTCGCCTTGGCCCGCAGGCGCGGCTCGTTCGTCATCCGTCCCGTGCCGTGCAGTACCCGGGCGATCTCCGGAACGCCGAAGGTGCGGACAAAGCCCAGGGTGAGTCCCACCCGGGACTCCTCCGGCATCGTCTCCAGGACGAGCCGGGCGAAGGCGCGGTGCGTGCCGCGCGTCGGGACCGTCATCGGGCCGCGGTGGCGACGGCCAGGGCCTCGCCGGTCAGGGGCGCGTACAGGTAGTGGGCGACCCGTACGAGATGGGCCCGTTCCTCGGCCGGTTCCGCGTCCAGGCCGGGCAGCGGGGTCTGGTCCTCGCGGGGGCGCGGCGGAATCCCGGTGTCCAGTGCGCCGGCGGCGAACCGCAGCGCGGCGGCCACGGTCAGCGCGGCCCGGTCCGGGTCGTCCAGACCGGCCCGTTCGGCGATCCGGCCGGCGGCGGTGACGACGGCGGGGTCGACCCAGGGGCGCAGCGTCAACTGACCGTCACGTATCTCCAGTCCACGCCGGGCCGTACGCCACTCCAGGTCCCGGAAGGCCAGTCGCTCGGTCCAGGCCGACGGGGGCGCTTCCAGCGCGAGGCGCCGGTCCGCCCGGTACACCAGGTCCCACAGCGGACGCAGGGCCTGGTAGTCCTGGCGGCGGCGGGTCCACGCGGCGGCGGCAGGTCCGGCGAAGCCCGCGGTGATGAGCACCGCCCCGAGCGCGGCGAAACCGGGGCCGAGCGCGGTGCTCAGCCACTCCACCCCGCCGACCTCGGCGAAGGCCGCGCCGATCGCGATGAGCTTGCAGACGACATAGCCGCAGGCGACGAACCCGCCGACGGCGATCAGCCGGATACCGCGCCGCAGCCAGCCGGACGGCAGCCGGGAGGCGTGCCCGAGGCACACCCGGCTGATGTCGGTCAGCGCGAAGCCGAACAGCGCCTGGTAGAGCACCAGGAAGACCGCGATCTCCGGAATCGTGGCGAAGGTGGTGTCAAAGGTGAGGGGGGTCTCCGGGCTGTCGGCGCCCCCGGTGAAGAACAGGACGATCATCACCGGGACCAGCACGGCGAAGACCGCGAGGCGCCGCCGGGCCTGGCGCCAGGTGTCCGCGGTGGCCCCGTCCCACACCTGCGCGTTGGCACGTTCCTTCGGCGGCGTCCACATACGGGCCAGCACCACGGTGGCGGCGGAGAAGGCCGTGATGCCGAGGTAGACCAGCAGGGTCGCCAGATTGCCGCGGTGCGCGATCCGGTCGATCAGCCGGTACAGCACCGGCGCGGCCATCAGGAACGCGGTCGCCGGGGCCGAGATGACCAGGGCGACCACCAGCAGGCCGGAGGACGGGTCCCGGCGCCAGGCGCGGATCTTCAGTCCGGCCACGGTCCAGGCCACCGCGCCGATACCGAGGTAGACGAGGTCGTACAGCCTGTCGGGTACGTCAGACATGCTGTCCCTTACGGTGCTCCAGCGCGGGGGCGAGCTGGGACGTGGTCCCGGCCCCGGGCGCCAGCACGAGTATGCGTGTCAGCTCGGCCCCCAGGATCTCGGCTTCCTCTTCCGCCGCGCCATCGTAGTGGGAGCGGCCGAGGACCAGCCGGATCATGTCGGGGTCGAGGGTGGGTAATTCCACCTGGGCCGTCTCCTCGTCGGCGGCCGGAGCCTCGGCCAGGTGTCCGCACAGGAGATGCGCCAGCTCGTGGCAGATGATGTGGGCCTGGTGCAGGCCCGAGGTCTCCTGCTCGAAATAGATCACGTCGGAGTCCGCGCGGCGCTCGACGAACCCCGAGGGCTCGCCCACCCGCATCCGGCGCGGCACCAGCCGGACGGGACGCCCGGCCCGGTCGGCGACCGCCGCGCACAACTCCTCCACGGTGCTCATCTGCGGAAGATCCAGCTCTCTGGCCATGGCCCGCATCCGGCGGCGGGTACGTCCAAGATCTCGCACGTTCTCCCCATCAGCCGGTCGCCAGTGCCCCAACGGCGTCTGCCGGTGGTCGGTCACCCGTCGGTTCGGCCGTCGGGCAGTCCGACCGCCTTTCGCAGTTGTTCCACCACGGTGAGGGCCGCGTCCTGCATCTCGGGGGGCAGGCCGGCCGCGCGCATCGCGATGCGTTCCACCCGGGCGTCCCGCAGTGCCTCGATCTTCCGCAGGTCCCGCTCGACTGCCTGGGCGGTGGCGGAGTCGCTGAAGTAGTCCAGCGGAATGCCGAAGAACTTGGCGATCTTCACCGCGTTTTCGAGGCTGGGCTTCTGCGTGCCCTTGCGGAGGTTGCCGATGTAGGTGCCGCTCAGGCCGGTCCCCTCAGCGATCTCCGAGTCGCGCCAGGGACGGCCGAGGTCCTTCGGATAGATCACCGAGATCACGCGCCGGAAACGGGCCGCGAAGTCCAGGGAGTCCGGCGGCTCCCCGTCTTCGCCGGGTCGAGGAGCCGACGCTTCTGGGTGTGGAGAATCGGAGGCCATGAGCCGGATCATAGAACTCTTCGGTTGCCGACGGGGATCCCGCCGGCCCACCTATATGCACGATTGTTTCGAATAAAACGACCAAAAGGTGCATCGCGCGCGGAACCTCTGCCGATTAACCAGCAGGCAATCAACGATAGTTGACTTACGCTCAGGTCAAGTAGAGGATCGACAACGTCGGCGCACGCACCTCGTGACAGCTCCACAACGGTGCGCGGCTCCGAAGGCGCAGGGCGCCGCTGCCCCACGGGGGTGGGCAACAGTGCCCCGCGCCACGGTTTCCCCGGCGGTGCGCGGACGGACGGATGCCCACCCACGGGAGTGTGTGGTCCTCCTTCCGGCCGCCCGCTTGAGAAGGTGGGCCGGTGACCAATCTGCGCGACACCCTGGCGAAGCACGTCGACGAGGGTCCGGTGCCGGGCGCGGTGGGCCTGGTGGCTCGCGGCGACCGCGTCGAGGTGCGGGCCGTCGGCTCGGCCGATGCCGACGGCACGTCTCCCATGGCCCGAGACACGATCTTCCGGATCGCGTCGATCACCAAACCCATCACCGCCGCCGCGGCGATGATGCTGGTCGACGACGGCCGGATCGCGCTGGACGACCCGGTCGGGCGGTGGCTGCCGGAGCTGGCGTCACCGGTTGTCGTCCGTACGCCGGCCGGGCCGGTGGACGACGTGGTGCCGGCCGCCGGGCCGATCACCGTGCTCGAACTGCTCACCTCCCGTGCCGGGTACGGCTTCCCGGCCGACTTCTCGCTTCCCGCCACCGAGTTGTTGTTCAGCGCACTGGGACAGGGATCGCCGCAGCCGCAGCTTGTCGCGGCGCCCGACGCGTGGATGGCGGCGCTGTCCCGCATTCCGCTGCTGCACCAGCCCGGCGACGGCTGGCTGTACAACACCTGCTCGGACATCCTCGGGGTACTGATCGCCAGGGTCGCCGGGCGTCCGCTGCCCGAGTTCCTCGCCGAGCGGCTGTTCACCCCACTCGGCATGACCGACACAGGATTCGAGGTACCGGCGGCCAAACTCGACCGGTTCACCAGCTTCTACCGGCCCGGCCCGGCGGACGGCCCCGAGCTGGTCGACGCTCCCGAGGGCCAGTGGAGCAGCCTGCCCGCGTTCCCGTCCGGAGCCGGCGGGCTGGTGTCGACCGTCGACGACTGGCACGCCTTCGCCCGGATGCTGCTCGCCGGGGGCACCGCCGGCGGCCACCGGCTGCTGTCGGCGGATTCGGTACGGCGGATGACCACCGATCACCTCACCCGGTCGCAGCGCGCCGCCGGGGCGCTGTTCCTGGAGGGCCAGGGCTGGGGCTTCGGCGGCTCGGTCGACGTCGAGGTCATCGATCCCTGGAATGTGCCGGGCCGCTACGGCTGGGTCGGCGGCACCGGCACGACGGCACACATCACCCCGTCCACCGGCGCGGTCGCCATCCTGCTCAGTCAGCTCGCCATGACCGGGCCGACCCCGCCCACCCTGATGCGGGACTTCTGGCGGTACGCGGCCGACGCGTGAGGCGGCCCGGGACCGGGCTGGGCCTTGGCCCACGGGCTACGGGCTACGGGCTACGGGCTACGGGCTACGGGCTACGGGCTACGGGCATGGTCCTTGTGCCGGCCGCGCCCCCGCGCCCCGCTCGGCCGGCGGAGGCGCCCGCGCGTCAAGACGTTCATGCGTCAAGGACGTCGACGCCAAGTGCCATGAGCAGCGCGGACTCGGCGCGGTATCCGCCCCGGAAGGAGATCAGACATAGTAGTCGTCCGCATCGTCCTGGTCGCCCGTCATAAGACTGGAGAGCGCCTGAGCTGCGTTCGCACCGAGGTAATAAGGTCCGGTGTGGTGGAGATAGAAGAATCGGCCCAATCCATCCAGGAGCACAATTCCGTTCTCACCGGCTTCGTATCCCACTGGAAAGAGGTCCTGTCCGAGCAGCTCGGCGAGCTCCGCGATGTCTTCCGCGTCGCCCTCGTAGCCGAACGACGGATCGGCCCTGAAAACCCTGTCCCCGGACTTGGGTACGGGAAAGTCAAGCGATACGTAGGAGCGGACGAAGCGCAACACCTCGTCCCACGGCCTCAGTGGAAAGCCCTGGCGGGCAGAGCTGTCCACCCGCCATTGAACGCGCCGGTCCGCTTCAGCCGTCTCCTCGCGGCCAGGGAACCATCCGTTGGTCCGCAGCCAAAGGTCCACGTCCTCGGCAGGGGCGGGCGGTCTCATGTTCCTCATCTCTGCTCCGCGCGGTGTCCGATGAATGGCCCGCGCGACTCGACAGGCAGCCCATCGAAGAAATCCCGCACGGCAGGATGAAGATTCAGCCGTTCATCACCACTGAGATTGGTATGGCCGACCACTCCCCCTATCACTCCCCAGGTAGTAGGCACCGGTATGGTGATGAGATCCAGCAATGTGTCAGCCCAGTCCGGCACCGTGACAGCCACGCCCAACCCCCCGTACGCACAAGCGCGTTCGCCGCGTACCACCGCGAACACCCCGACACCGCCGACGATGATTCAAACCGTCCGTGCGGTCCGTCCGCAAGGTGCACGCGCCCGCTGGGCGCGCCCCGGGCGCGAGCGCCAGCGGCGCGATCTGAAACAAGCGGGTTCGACAGTTGGCGCGGCAACCCGCGCTGCCCGCATGATTGTTGTCTCCGCGCTGCCGGACGCGCACGGGGGGACTGGGGGCAACGGTGACCGACACGAGGCAGAGACTCTTCATCAGTTACGCGGGCCCGGACCGCGCCTGGGCGGAGTGGGCGGGCTGGCAACTCGAACGGGCCGGTCACCAGGTCGAGGTGGACCGGTGGGACTGGCAGACCGGCGACGATTTCATCCACCGGATGGACCGCGCCCTGAAGAACGCCGACGCCGTGGTGGCCCTCTTCTCCAACTCGTACTTCGCTCCGGAGCGCTGGACCCAGATCGAGTGGACGTCCGCCGTCGCGAGCAAGTACCGGCTGGTGCCCGTGGCCGTCGCGCCGCTGACGGTCGACGACATCCCTCCCATCCTGAGCGCGAGACTCCGCAAGGATCTCCATGGGCTGGACGAGACCGGTGCTGCCGCGGCGCTGCTCGAAGCGGTCGAGGGCCCCTCCCGCCCGACCGGGCCGGTCGCCTTCCCCGGCGGCGCCGGCACCCCCGAGGCCGTTTCCGGTCCTGAGCCGACCGGTCAGCGGCCCCGGCTGCCCAGCAGCGCCGGCCAGCCCGACGTCTGGAATGTGCGTCGCCGGAACCCGACGTTTTCCGGCCGGGAGGCCCAACTCGTCCAGCTCCGCGACGGCTTGCTCAACGGCGGGCAGTCCCGGGTCCACGCTCTGCACGGCATGGGTGGTGTCGGTAAGAGCCAGATCGCCCTGGAGTACGCGCACCGCTTCGCGAGCCAGTACGACCTCGTGTGGTGGATCGACGCCGAACAGGCCGACCAGTTCCCCGTCCACTACACCGAACTCGCCGACCGCCTCGGCATCGCCAAGCCCGATGCGGGCAGCGAGCACAACGCCCGTGCCCTCCTGCACGATCTGCGCGGCCGGCAGCGGTGGCTGCTCATCCTCGACAACGCCGAACATCCCGATCAGATCGACCCCTGGCTGCCCGACGGCCCGGGTCATGTGCTGATCACCTCGCGCAACCCCAACTGGGGCGACATCGCCCACCCAACGGCCCTGGACGTGTTCACCCGTCCCGACTCCCTCACCTATCTCAGGGGCCGCATCCCCAGCATCACCGACGAGCAGGCCGACACCCTCGCCAAGGACCTCGGCGACCTGCCGCTCGCCCTCGCTCAGGCCGCGGGTGTCATCGGCAACGGCATGACCCTCGATCGCTACCGCAAGCTCCTCACCAGCAGCACCGCACGCATCCTGCGGGAAGGCGAAGCCCCCGGCTACCCGGCGTCACTGGCCGCCGCGACCGACATCGCGACCACCCGCCTCGACGACAATCACCCCGACGCGACGGCCCTGCTCCGGCTCGGCGCCTTTCTCGGTCCCGAGCCGATCCCCACGGCATGGCTGGAGACGGCTCGCCCTCGGCTGACCACCATTCCGGGCGATCCCGACGACCTGATGTGGCCCCACGCCTCGCTCCAGCACCTGGGCCGCTACGGGCTCGCGCGCATCGACCACGAGACATTCCAGATCCACCGGCTCACCCAGGCCGTGCTCCGCGACCAAACCGGCCCCGGTCAGGCCGCGTTGATCCGGGCCGACGCCACCGCCATCTTCGCCGCCGTGGATCCGGGGGATCCGGAGACCCCGGAGACCTGGCCCGCCTGGGCCTCGCTCACCTCTCACCTCAGCGCGCAGCACATCGGAATCACCAACCGGCCGGAGCTGCGCCCGCTTCTCCTCAGGGCCGTCCTGTTCCTGATCCGAAGTGGCCAGTCACGCGCCGCACATGGCCTCGCCGACTCCCTGCGTCAGGCGTGGGGCGCCGAACTGGGACAGGATCATCCTGATGTGCTGAGCTGTGCGCAGTACTTCGGCCACGCGATGATTGACCTCGGCGACAGCAAAAACGCCCGCCCTGTCATCGAGGAAACCCTTGAGCGTCGTCGCGCCACTCTGGGCGACGATCATCCGGACACCCTCCAGTCCGCCAATGACCTCGGCGTCACCCTGAACACCTTCGGCGAGCACGCCGAGGCGCGGCGCATGCACGAGGACACCCTCATCCGCCGACGCCGTCTCCTCGGCGACGACCACCTCCACACGCTTCAGTCCGCCAGTAACCTCGGCACAGTCCTGCACAGTCTCGGCGAATACGAGGAATCACGGCGTATGGACGAAGACACCCTCGCCCGCTACCGCCGCACCCTCGGCGACGACCACCCGCACACCCTGCATTCCGCTTACAGCCTCGCCACCAGCCTGAACGAACTCGGCGAACACAACGAAGCCAGGCGCATGGACGAGGACACCTTCGCCCGCTACCGCCGCACCCTCGGCGACGACCACCCCGACACCCTGCACTCCGCTCACAGCCTCGCCACCACCCTGAACGAACTCGGCGAACACAACGAAGCCAGGCGCATGTACGAAGACACGCTCGCCCGCCGACGCCGCCTCCTCGGCGACGACCACCCCGAAACCCTCCGCACCACACACGGCAGCGCCGTCGTCCTGAACAGCCTCGGCGAACACACCGAGTCCCGCCGCCTGAACGAAGACACCCTCACCCGCCGACGCCGCACCCTGGGCGACGACCACCCCGACACCCTCCGCTCCGCACACAACCTCGCCGCCGCCCTGCACAACCTCGGCGAACACACTCAGTCCCGCCGCCTGGACGAAGACACCCTCGCCCGTCGGCGCCGCACCGTCGGCGACGACCACCCCGACACCCTTGACTCCGCTCACAGCCTCGCCATCACGCTGCGGGCGCTTCACGCCTATCCGGAAGCGGTCCACCTGCTCGAAGACGTGCGTGCCCGCCGGCGCCGACTCCTCGGAGACGACCATCCGGACACCCTGCGCGCCACGCAGACTCTCGCCAATACGCTCACCGCGATGGGCAAACGGTTCGAGGCCCAGAAGCTGCTGTCCCCGAAGAAGCAGAGCAAGCGCCGCCCGGGCCGCAAGCGCCGGTAGGCGCCGAAGAGCCCGCGAGGCGGAATCAAACGCTCCGCCGTAAGCGACCGGGGGCAGAAAAAAGAGGAGGGAGGGGCCCCGTCGCCCCTCCCTCCCCCGCCCGCCGCTCAGCGGCCGGGCATCAGGTGAGCTTCACCTGCTTGCGCGCCGACGTACTGGCCAGGAAGTTCCCGTTGCCCGCGTAGACCGCGGTGACGGTCGCCGTGCCCTTCTTCTTCGGCAGGGTGATGGAGAAGCTGAGCACCCCCTTCTTGTCGGCCGGCAACGTGACCTTGCGGGTTGTCGTCTTGCCGCCGACCTTGGCCGTCACCGTGATCGTGCCGGTCGGGTAGGCGGCGCCGGTGTGGCCTCCGACCGAGACCTTGACGGTCTCGGACTTGCCCTGTCCCAGCTTGGTCTTGGAGAGCGTGAGCGACGTGGTCGTCTTCGCCTTCTTGACCGTGAGCTTCTGCGACGCGACACCGCTGGGCTCCACGGAGTCGGTGCCGGAGAAGCGTACGGACACCGTGTGCGTACCGGCGGCCAGCGACGCGGGCAGCTTGAACGTGCCCGCTCCCGCCGACCCGACCTTCGCCGTGAGGGAGCCGGTCCCGTAGTTCACGGTCACCGTTCCGCTCGTGGCGCCCGCCACCGAGAACACACCGGAGGCCGGGCGGCCGTAGCTGGTGGACTTCTCCACCAGCGCCATCGCGATGGAGCTCTGGCCCTTCGTCAGGACGAGCTGCACCGGGTCGGAGGCCGAGGTGTCCGCCGACGCGGTGCCACCGAAGGCGGCGGTGAAGGTGTGGGTGCCCGCCTTGAAGCCGGCCGCGACCTTGAGGGACGCCGTCCCGCCGGTCGCCTTGGCCGTGCCGAGCACGGTGGTCCCGTCCCGGAAGGTCACCGTGCCGCCGTCGGTCCCGTCGCCGGTGACCGCCGCCTTCAGGGTGACCGCCGCGCCGATCTTCGGTGCGGCCGGAGTGAGGGTGACCTCCGTGGTGGTGGTCGCGAGGACCTCGACGGCGCCGGTGCTCGTGAAGCCGGAGCCCGCGCCGACCGCGCTGATCGTCGCGCTTCCGTAGGACTGGTCCGCGGGAAGCGTGGCCGGGAACGACACCGTGCCGTCGCTCGCGGCGATCGCGCTGCCGAGTGCCGCCGAGCCGAGCGTGAAGGCCACGCTCTCACCGTCGCGGTAGCCGGAGCCGCCCACCGTCACGGTGGCCCCGGGCGCCGGCCTGGCGTCGCTGACGGTCAGCGCGCCGGGACGGGAGAGCGCCTCGTACTCGGCGCAGGCTTCGCCCTGGACACCGACCGGCGGCGCGGCCGTCGCCGTCCCGGTCACACCGTCGTCCTCGCGGACCGTGATGGTGCCGAAGTCCTGACTGCCCAGGACCGCGTTGCTGGAGTTGGACACACCGAGCTTGTAGGCGGTGCTCGCAGTGGCTCCGGCGACGGTGTCACCGGCCGCCGGGATGTCCACCACCTGGCAGGTCGTGCCCGGTGCGAAGGTGACCTTCTGCATGGCCAGCCCGACCTTGCCGGTCGCCGAGCCGACGACGGTGAGGTACGCCGAGACCGGTGAGGTGCTCGCCTTCGAGAGGTAGACGGCCGCCGTGGACGCGCCGGGACCGTTGCCCTCCTCGGACGTGGTCGACGCGACGTTCACGGTCGGCCGGGTCTGCGGACTCGGCGTGCCCAGAGCCTTGTCGGCGAAGCCGAGGTCGGAGAGGTAGACACCACCGGTGCTGACGCCGTCGGCGCCGACGGCCGCGGTGAACGCGACCCTGGTGATGTGCGAGAGGTCAAGCCCGGCGGCTGCCAGGGTCGCGGTGGGGACCCGTACCTGCTGGAGCACTATCTTGCCCAGCGTCGTCGATCCGCTGGCCGGCATCCTGGTGACGCCCCAGGTGTTGAGGGCGGACACCAGGCTGCTCCAGGTGTGACCGGCGGAGTCGGTGACGCTCAGCGTCATGTCGGTGCCCGTGGTGACGCTCTCGTCCGGCGACATGCTGACGGACATCTCGTCGTAGCGCGACACGTTCTGCTGGGCGGACGGCAGCGTCACACCGAGCGCGCCGGTCGTCGCCGTCCAGGTCAGATGCGTCATCACATTGAGCGGGACGTTCGGCGCGAACGAGGCCGGGGTCCAGTACGGGAGCTGCTGGTTGGTGAGCGTGCTTCCCGGGTTGGTGCAGAGCGGGTACGGCTCCGGGACGGTGCGGCCGGACTTGTTGGCGCAGACGGTGGCCGTGGCCGTCGACGTGGTGCCGATCAGCGGGCTGGTGGTCTTGAAGGTGGCGACGTCCCGGCGCCCCGAGCTCGGCTGCTGCGCCACCGTACGGACATCAGCGAAGGCGGACACCGTCGGCGGCAGGAGCTGCGAGCCGTCGAAGAGGCCCTGGAACTGGGTCCGGCCGCCGAGAGTCGCCTCGAAGAACCCGGAGATGTACGCCGCGCCCAACTGGTACTGCTGCGGCGCCGTCAGCCGGATGTTCTTGCCGGAGGCCAGCGCGGCGGCGTTCGTACCGCACACGGCGTCGCCGGCGCTCGACCAGTCGTCGGAGCCGCCCGGGGACGGCGGAGTCCACTGCGAGTTGAAGAAGTTGTGGTCCGCGCCCATGACCCAGACGTCGGAGCGCAGCACATTGTCGGCGAACGCGTCGCGCGAGTCCGCGTAGAAGTGCTGGCCCTGCTGGTCGGAGACGTCGCCGTCGCAGTACGGGAGCATCGTGCTGGTGACCACGTCCGGCAGTGTGGTGCGGGTGAAGTCGACCGGGGCCAGCGGGAGCACCGACTTGATGTCCCACGGCTGCGGAAGAGCCTCGTTGAGAGTGCCGGCCGCCACGACGCCCTCGCCGCCGCGCGAGTGGCCCATCAGGCCGATCGCGCTGAAGTCCAGGGAGCCGACGAGCTGCGACGCCGTCAGTGTGCCGCCAGGATACGTGGCGTCCCCGGAGGTGAGCGCCTGCTCCAGGGTGACGTCCTGGTCGGTCACCGCGTCGTGGTACGAGACGGCCTGGCCCGCGTTGGCCTTCTTCAGCATGGTCAGCGTGTCGAGGACGAGCCGGCCACGGGCGCGTGCGCCGTTGTCGGGCGCGAGCTGGTTGTCATTGGCGTTGATCGCGTTGGCCGAGATCGACACCACCGCGATGCCGTCGGCCGCCAGCGCCTCGGCGGCGGCGTCGTAACCGGCGTAGCTGAGGATGGGCGCGGTGCCCGGCGCACAGGGCCAGCCGCTGGCACCGCGGAGGGTCGTGGTGTTGTAGCAGGAGCTGTGACGGCCGTGCAGGAAGACCGCCACCGGGTGCGCCTTGCCGTCGGTCGGCAGGTAGACGCGGCCCTCGAACTCGCCGCGGATGCCGCCGATTCCGTCGAGCGGTATCGACTGCGCGCCGAAGTTGTAGTCGGCGATCGTGTACGACCCTGTGCCAATGGTCGTCGGGTCGTCGGCAGTCGCTCCGGAACCGCCGATGTCGCTCGTGATCGCGTCGTCGGCCTTGTCCTTCGCCTCGGTCAGCTTCCGCGCCCGGCTCTGGGCCGCGGCCGACAGGAGGCTGGTCGGTCCGGTGGTGGTGCTGTTGCCGCCGGCCGACCACTGCCAGGTGATCTTCTTGGCCTTCGCCACCGAGGGATCGGCCGTGGTGACGGTCAGCGTGCGCCCGTCGGCGGACTCCGCGGCCGGACCGAGGTCGCTGCCGTCCGCCACCAGTTCGGGCAGGTCGCTCTTGACCGGGAGTGCCTCGTCGAGATCCAGCGACACGACGTAACCGCCGGCGGCCTGGGTCACGGTCCATCCGTCGCCCGAACGCACCACGGGCGAGTCCGCTGCCGCCGAAGCGGAAGCAACCGGAGCGAGGGCCACCGACAGCGCGCCCAGCGCCACCAGTCCCGCGACTCCACCAGCGAGCGGACGCAGCCGCGTCCGCAAGGGTCTTGATATGTCCACCTGTACGTGACCTCACTTTTCGAGCGCGCGGGCGACTGCCGCCCGTGCGCGGCGCGTCCGAGGACGCGGTTGAAGCGTTTGATCGACAGCGGGACGAACGTTCACATCTCAACTACCTGCGTAGGGCAATGAAACCCAGATGTTCCAGATTTTTGATCTCGCGGATATTTAAAACATCCTGAAAAACTATTTGCCGGATATCTCGCCCACCGGTTCTGACCTGGGCTTTCGCAAAACGCGTTACATAAGGCGATCCGGGGCGCGCGACGGCCGCCGGCCTGTGGATGGCTGGAACTCGTCGTGCCCGCACGCGCCTTGAAGGCGGGTCGATCGAGGAACAAAAGGTGCCTGATCGGACAGGGGCGGGCCGACCTCACCGAACTCCCCACGACGGCCGGGCAAGACACCGGCGCGGGGCCTCAACTCCCGGCGCCGCGCGCTGAATCCGCGGCTACGCCCGACGCTTACGCCTGCGCGGCCGTTCCGGCTCCGGCTCCTCGGCCTCGTCCGGCTCTTCTGCCTCTTCCGGCTCTTCCGGCTCTTCTGCCTCTTCTGTCTCGTCCGGCTCCTCCGGCTCTTCCTTCCCCCGTCCGCGCACCGGACGGCGGCGCGGCGCCTCGGGACGGCCGCCGGATTCCCTCCGCGCCGAGCGGGACACTCCGTGCGTGGCCTTCTTCCGCGTACGGCCGCCGGCGGCGGTCTCGTGCGTACTCTCGGCCGTGCCCTCGATGGCCTCTCGCGCTCCGCCCCCGACGTCCCGGGAGACACCCTTCGCTGTTTCCGCGGCGCCCTCTCCCAGCGCCTCGGCGCTCCTGCCGGCCCCCTCGCCGACCTCCTCGACCGCCTTTCCCGCGCCTTCCCCGACCTCTCCCACGGCCTTTCCGGCACCCTCACCGACGGCCTCGCCGGCCTTTCCGACCCCGCGTCCCAGTTCGCCGACCGCCGCGCCCCCGCCCCGTCCGACATCACGGACCGCCGACCCGAGGGAGGCGGTCAGATGCTCAAGGATCTGCGGATTGCGGTCGACGGAGGTCAACAGGCGGTCGACCACGGTGAGCACATTGTCGAGCCGGACCTTGAGCAGCGCCTGCGCGTCGACGCCCTTGATGTCGAGCTCCACCCGGCCCAGGGCCACGTCCGCTCCGACATTGAGCTTGAGCAGGTCGAGCACTTCCGCCTGGAGCGACACCCGCGCCCGCAGGTCCTCGACCTCAAGGTTGATCTCGTCGATATGGAGGGTGGGAACATCGAGCAGCACATCCGGTTCGCCGCCCGGCTCGACCATCGCTCCCTCGTCGACCTCTTCCGCCTCGTACGGCTCCTCTTCCTCGTCGGCCTCGTCGGCTTCGTCGGCTTCTTCGCCCTCATAGGGCTCTTCCGGCTCTTCGGCGATCTCGGCGTCGTCGTCCATGTGACCCCTCAGGCGTGGGTATGGATCTGCCACCTCCGCACTTCCACCATAAAGCGGGCAATGCACACGTGCGCTTCCGCCGAAGAATTCGAATGTACTTTCGCTACGGCGCCGGTGCCCGGCCGGTCAGCCCGGGGCCGGCGAGCCACCGGCCCCCGCACCGGCCCCGGCCGTACGATGCCGCCCGCCCGGAGATCCCTCCCGGCCCGCGCCGCCGGACGGCGGGCCGGGAGCCTGAGCGGGACGGCTCAGGAGAACGACCACAGATGGTCGTCCTTGATGTTGCAGTCGAAGAGGGTGAGATGGGCGTCGCGCCCGCCGACACCGTAGTAACCCGACACATCCAGGCACCTGTTGCCGCTGGAGTAGTTACGGATCCAGAACTGGCCGCTCGACCTCTCGTCGAGGTACCACATCTGGTTGTCGACCGCTCCCGGGTTGCAGTGCCACTCGTACACGCCCGTACCGGAAGGCTTGGCGCCGTAGTCCGGCAGATCGACGCAGTAGCCGTCCTTGGTGTTGCGGATCGTGAACAGATCGGCGCCGCCGGGGCCCGCGCCCTTCTGGCTCACCAGCAGATCCCACCGCTGGTTGTCATTGCTGGACCGGTCGCAATAGAACTGGTTGACCGGGCCGTTGAGCTTGCCCTTGCCGTAGTTCGGGACATCGGCGCACAGCCCGGTCATGGTGTTCTTGAGCAGGACACCCGTCACCGTGGCGAAGTTCGCACTCGTGGGCAGCACACCGCCCGTGCTGCTCAGTGCCCGCACGGTCTTGGCCCGGGTCTTGGCCGGCTTCGGGCTCTTCGCCGGTGCCTTCGCCGACGCGGGGGCGGCCGGTGCCGAGGACCTCACCACTGTCTGCGGAACACCGCCCGCGGCCGGAGTCTTTGACTTCTTGGGCTTCGGGGACGTGGAGGGCGAGGCGGGCGCGTAGCCGCCCGGGCGCTGCCGTGTGGCGTCGTCGTCTCCGAGCACGGTGTCCGAGGAGAGCCGCGAGGCGGCGGACGATTCGGTCCTCTTCTCGTCGCCATTCCCTCCCAGCAGCAGGAACGGGACGGCGATGAGCACGGTCCCGGCTATCGCCGCGGCGGCCAGCAGCGGCCGGTTGGGACGGCCGGAAGGCGGCTCGCCGCTCTCCGCGACACCGGCGGACGGCTCGGCGGGCGCCCCCTCGGCCGCCGCCCGGGCGGTGGCGGCACCGGCCTCCTCGCCCCGCTGTTCCGGCTCGGCACGGCTGTCGGGCGCACCGGGCGCGGTAGCCGCTGACGCGGAACCGGCCGGTTCGGCGGCCGGTACGGGGGCGGTGGCGGGCTCCGCCGTGGCGGGTGCGGACGCGCTGCCCCCGTGGGGCACGACGGGTGCGCCGCCGGGCCCCTTCTCCTTGGGCTCCGGGCTCTCCGCGCTGTCTGTGTTCTCTGTGCTGTCTGTGGTCTCCGTGGTCTCTGTGTTCTCTGTGGTCTCCGAGTCGCCGGGGCCGGGCAGCGGAGCGGCTCCGGCGCCCGCTCGTGGCGCGAGTGCGGGGACAGGGCCGGACCCACCGGTCACCTGCGGCAGGGCGGTGGCTCGGCGCACCGTCGGTCGTGGAGCGCCTTCTTGACGCGACATCAGCAGTCCATTCAGTTGCCGTTGGGGCCGACCGGCCCCGAGCAGCGGTCCGGCCAGTGGTACGGGCCTGCCGCTGCCGGGCGTCGGCTCAGCGATTCGTCCAGCCGCGCGAGCACGGCGAGGTCCTGGTCGTCGGGCGGGCCCTGCCGGAAGGGAGCGTCCGGCGGCCCGGCGGGGAGTTCACGGAGCAGGACGAGGGGTGATCCGCCGTCCGTCCGGAGATCGAGGATCCGGAAGGCCGTGCCCGGCGGGAAGACCACCTCGTCGCGCGGCTCGGCGGAGCCCGCCGCGTCGAACAGTGACCGTACTCGTCGGCCGGTGACCGACCAGATCGCACAGCGCGCGCCTCCGGGCACGGGGCCATCGCTGCCGAGGGGCAGCGCGCTCACCGGGCCGGGATCGCGCAGCACACTCCCCGGCGAGAGCCCGCCCGTACCGACAGCGGCGGTGGCGCCCCGCAGGACGGTCCCCCGGAAGGAGGGAAGGCGCCGCAGACCCGATGCCACACAGGCGGCGTACGGCAGAAGCCGTTCGTCGCCCGAGCGCAGGGCCGTGTTCAGCGCGTCATGGCTCAACGGGCCCTCCGCCGTACGGAGATAGAGCTGGAGCGCGATCAGATCGGCGCGGGCGGCCTCCTGCTCCTGGCCGCGCAGCGCGGGCATCCGGGTGAGCGTACGGACCACGGCGGCGCCATGCCGCTCCCACACCGTGTCCGCGAGCGCCCGGAACGCGGTGCGCTCCGCCTCGGTGCTGCTGTGACCGGGGTGGAACGGGACCGGCGGAAGGGCGGTCACCGGCGCGGGGGCCGCGGCGCGGGCCGGGACGGGAGCGGGCCCGGACGCCGTGGTGGACACGCGGGAGGGCTCGGGCCGCCGCGCCGGGGCGGGGTCGGGCACGCGCGCAGGGGCGGGGTCGGGCACACGCGGCGGGCTTGCGTCGGGCACGCGCGGCGGTGCCGCAGGTACCGAAGGCTCCGGCTCCGTACGCCCCTGCTCCGCCGCCACCGGCTTCGGCGGTTCCACCGGCCGACGTTCCGGCTTCGCCGCCGGACTCTTCGCCGCCGGACTCTTCTTTTCCGGTGGTGTCTTCCGTGCCGTTGGCTCGGTCCTGGCGGGCTGGACATTGCCTGCCGTGGCGCTCGCGACGGCGGGTCCTGGCGGGCCCGGCTCCGACTGCCGGTGGGGGCCGTTCGCCGCCGGGGCCGTGCTCATCAGGGACGGACGCACCGCACGGCCCGGCGCGGGCGGAGCCGCCGCCTCCGCCGCGGCGGGCACAACGGGTACGGGCGGACGCGCGGCGGCCGGGACGCGTGCCTCTCCGGGAGCGGGTACGGGCGGACGTGCGGCGGCCGGGACACGTGCCTCTCCGGCGGCGGGCGCGGGCCGGGTCCCGAAGCGGATGCTCCGTAGCTGGTGGTGGCCCGCCAGCCGGCGGAGTTCGCGTCCGCCGTCCACGGCCGTGCCGTGCACATGCAGCCTGGCCCGCGCGCAGACATCGGCGCCAAGTCCCACGAGCAGCCTGGAGAGTTCGGGCCAGAGCGAGAGGTCCAGCGGTTCTCCGGGACGGCCGATCTCGATCACCGGCCCGTCGGCGGACACCGGACGCGCCGTCGGCGACAGCCGTCGGCCGTCGCGCCCGCTGACCCACAGGCCCGCCCTGGTCACGGTGACCTGCCAGCGGTCGGAGAGCCGCACCACGCCGTGTTCCGTATTGCCGCGGCCCGGCACCGGCGGGCTCCACCGCAGCAGGCGCGGGCTCGGCGCCGGCCCGTCCGTCCCCTTCGCCGGGAGGCACTCCACCGCGTCCACATACGGATGCCAGCGCGGGACGCCGTCGGCGTCGGCGAAGGTCGCCCGTACGGTGTTCCGTCCCGTCAGGCCGCCGTGGGAGCCGCCGGAGAGGAGCGGCAGGCCGGTGTGGACCACGACGTCGGATTCGAGGGCGTCGGCGACCGCCTGGCCGGTGCTCAGCACATCCCGCCGGCCGCCGGGGGCGATCCGGACATGGGTGCGCGCCGGCTCCGGCAGCGCCGTGACGGCCTCCACCACATCGGCCGCCAGGACGTCCTCGCCGTCCGCCACGCCCACCAGCACGGTGGGCCCGCGGCGGTCGACCGGGATCGCGTAACACAGGTCGCCGGGGCGCGGCGCGATCGCCTCCTCCGGGCGTATCAGCAGCCCGGCCGGTATCTGCTCCACGACGCAGCCGTTCCGGGTCTTCGCCGGCAGACTCCCGGCCGGGGGCTGCCAGGCGGGAGCCGGCTGGCGCGGTCCCAGCGGCACGGGGTCGGCACCGGCGGAGAAGCTCCACCAGCCGCGTTCGGCACCGGAGTCGGTGCGCCGTCCGGGGACGAAGAGGCCGCCGCCGGGGACCACGAGGACGACCCCGTCCGGAGCGATCACCTCAAAGCCCCAGGCGTCGGCGATACGGCGGGCCACGGCCCGGCGGTCCGGACCGTCCTCGCCCGCGCCGGACATGACCAGCCTGACGGTGGTGATGTCCTCCTCGCGGAGGGAGTCGAGCAGGGTGCCGAGGCGCGGCCACATCGCGGCCGCCGACGCCTCGTCGGCCCCGGCCACCACGGTCACCGTGTAGTCGTCGTCCGAGGCGAAGGCGCGGACCAGGTCGTCGACGTCGGCGGGGCCGAGGGTCTCGTCCGAGGGGAGCCTGAGCAGCACCAGGCCGTCGTACTCCTCGACGGCGAACGCCGGTCCGGGTCCCGGACGCGGTCCGCCGGGCCCGGCCGCGTCCGTCCCACGTCCGGAGGGCGCCGCCCCGCGCCGTCCGGAGGATCCCTTGCGCCCCAGGGACCAGCGGCTCACAGGCCGGCTCCGGACTCACTCATACGGTCCTCATCTGTCACAGCGTCAGCCAGGGTCTCATGGACAAGGATGCACCGACATTAGTTCACAGACAGCACACCCGGACAATTGGCTTCCGGCAGGTTGTCCGGGCAATGCCGAAAAGGAATTCAGCCACCGCTCGCACAGGACTGAGGCACCCCCAACTCACTCTGGAGAAGGGACCATTGCCACATGAAGGAAAGGTGAACAAAGGGCGACACTCGGGGCATCGACCGCATTTTCGGCGGCGTTCCCACCGGCCTCCCGCCCGATGTCCCTACGCGGTTCCCGCCGGGGTGAATTCCGTGCCGTCGAAGAAAAGCCGCACCTCCGGACCGGTCCCGGGACCGAACCGCCGGGTCTGCTCACCCGGCCCGCCGACCACGATGTCGACACCGAACGTGGCCGCCGCCACGGCCGCCGCCGTATCGAGGCTCTCGCCCGGTGCCGGGCTCCCGCGCCGCAGCAGCAGACGCAGATACTGAAGCGGTGTCAGGCCCGCGTCGACCACGCTCAGCGAGCCGCCGAGCAGGACGGCCTGCGTGGCCCGACCAGCGCTCAGTGTCACTCCCACCGCCGCGAGATCGGCGATCGTCGCCTTGTCGTCCGGCAGGACCGGGCCGGCGTTCTGGAGCGCCGGCTCCCGCAGCAGGGCTTCGGCGAACGTGTCACCGATCGCGGCGCCGGTGAGCGGCGGCGCCGGCGGTGGCGGTGGCGGCACGGGGACCAGTGGCGCGGGCGGCGGCGGGGCGGGCGGCGGCGGGGCCGCCGTCTTGACCTGGTCCGGTCTGACCACCACACCGAGCCGGTCGCTGAACTGCCGCGCGATATTCTCCAGCCACTCTCCGGCCTTCTCGGGATCCAGCCCGGGCCTGACCGACTCGCTCATATAGCGGCCCGACTTGTCGTTCACCGTCCACTGCTGTCGCGCCGGGCTCCAGAGGAATTCACCGGACACCCGGCTCATCCCGGGCAGAGTCTCGCCGTCCTCGTCGAAGCGCGCCGCGATGCCCGTATGTCCCAGCCCGTCCAGATGCCCGCGCAGTGATTCCGCCGTCAGGTCCGGGTCGGCTTTCCGCATTCCGGCGAGCAGCGCGTCGAACTGCTCCGGCGTGATGATGGCGCTGGGCTTCTCGCTGCCCAGCAGGACGCGCCCGTCGCCGGTGACCGTGTAGATCCAGACGGCGTCCCGGTTCGCCGTGATCAGCAGGTCGGGGTCGACCTCGTCGAGCGGTGTCCACAGCGGATTGGCCCGGATGTGTCCCTCCGCGTCCAGCTCCTCGTCCTTGATCCGCTTGGGCAGCACCGCGCCACCGAAGGCGAGCAGATCGCGCGCCCCGGCGGCGCTGCCGTTGTAGTGGGTCGAGCCGTTGTAGTGCACCTCGACCACGCGGTCGGCGTTCCCGGGACCCGCCTCGGTGAGCAGCCGGGCGTTCCTGGCGACCTCCACCCGTGCCCCGAAGGCATGGGCCAGCAGGGGCAGGAAGACCTCGCCCACCGGTGTCATCCAGCGCCGCTGCCAGTTCGTGACGGCGTCCATGACGGCAGCCAACTCGTCCTTGTCCAGCGGCGCCGGGCTCGTCGCGTAGAGAGCGGTGAGCTCGTTGCGCAGTCCCGCGTCACTGCGGTCGACAAGCGTCTCCCAGTCGACGTCGTGGTGGGCGAGCAGGCTGACGAGCCGGGCGCGGTGCATTCCGTTCAGTCTGCGGGCGAAGTCGCTCTCCGTCGTCATCCGGAGCTGCCTGACGATCTGCGGATGGAGCCGGCCGCCGCTCGCGCTGACGTACTCCGCCACATGGGTACGCATCGCCACCACGACGTCGTTCGAGAGGCCGGCCGGGAGGTGCGCGGTGGTGGAGAGGATCTCGGCGTGGCTGCTCAGTTCGTCGCGCACCTGATCGGCGTCCCCGAGCCAGGCGTACGCGGCGGGGTCGTCCGTGGCCAGGCCGGGCAGGCGGTCGCGGACATACGCGGGGTCGCTCGCCATGAACGAGAAGAGCAGGCACTCGCCGGTCGCCGGCACCCGCACCGGCTCGCCCCTGGCGGGCACGTTCGGCGCGGGAGGGACCGCCTGCTTCCCGTCCTTGGCGGACGTGTCCCGGGACCCGTCCTTCGACGACTTGTCCGTGGACCGCTCGCTCTCCGGCGCCTTGCCCTTCGCCTCCTCGCCCTTCGGTTTCTCACTCTCCGGGCCCTTGCCCCTGGTCTCCTCGCTCTTCGCCTCCTCACCCTTCGGCTTCGCGCTCTCCGGATCCTTGCCCCTGGTCTCCCCGGACTCGCTCCCGGCCGCCACCGCGAGCTGATAGTGCTGGTCGTCCAGGCTCAGCACCACATGCGGACGCGGGGGTTCGGCACCGTCGAGCAGCGCCTTGAGCTGCCCCGAGTCCGCCCGGGTGCCGGGCGTGAAGTCCTGGAAGCGTCCGTCACCCCCGACGACGGTGATGTGCGCGCCGAATGTCCGCGCCGCCAGAATCGGGAGCAGATCCCCGGCCGAGTGGTTCCACCCGGTCTCCCCTGGCGCGTTGCCCGGCCGTCTGATCTGCGCGGCCGCCAGCGCGGCCCGGGTCGCGGCGTCCGGGCGCACGGAGTGCGGTATCAGCCCGCCGAGCGCGTCGAACTCCCGGCGGCCCGGCGTGTTCTGGCCGAGTCCCCCGGGATCCGCCGGGCCCAGGCCCGCGCCGGCCACCTCGTCAGCAGTGAAGGTGTCCGTCTCGTCCGGCGCGACAAGGTCGAGCAGATCCGCGTCGGACGGGTCGCTCAGCCGGCTCGCCAGCAGTTCCCGCAGCCGGGCCGACGCCGCCGGCCGGTCGGTGAGATCGACACCGTGCTCGGCGAGCAGACCGGGTGCGGCCCGTTCGAGGCCCTCGGCGAGCGCGTGCAGAAAGGCGTCGCCGTCCCTCGGCACGTCGTGCAGTGTGTAGTGGGCGTTCTCGGGCGAGACCAGCAGGGTGCCGCCGTCGTCCGTCGAGGTCCTGGTGTACGCCGGTGGCGGCGCGGCCTCCGGCGGCGCGACCGGCTTGGGCGGCGCCCGGAAGGTGACCGGAGGCGGCTCTTCGAGATCGCCGAGGCGTGCCCTGCCCTCCGCCGTCGCCGCCTCCTGGTGCCACCGGGTGAGCCGGTCCGCCGCGCCCCGCACCCGGTGGTACTCGCTCACCACGCTCTTCGCCCGGTCCTCCAGCTCGGCGATCTCCGCCTCACGGCTCTCCAGCGCGGTGCGAGCCGCGTCCCGCCGGGCGGTGGCCCGTTCGACCTGCCGGCCGGCGGAGTCCGCGGCCCCCCGGAGCCCGGCGAGCCGCCGGTCCTCCCGCTCCTTGCGGGCCCGGGCGGCGCTGACCCGCGCGGCGGCGGCCGTACGCAGAGCGGTCGCGGCCAGCTCGGCCGCCGCCAGGTCCCTTCTGGCGGTCTCGATCTGATCCCGCAACAGCTCCGCCCAGTCCTCATGGGCGGCGTCGCTCTCGTCGAGCCCGTCGAAGGAGTCGAGCGCCCGCCGGGCGTCGTCCTCGCCCCGCCGCGCGATGTCCAGGTCCCGGGTCTGCTCGCTCAGCGCCCGGTCCAGGGCGGTGTCGACCAGGTCGGCGGAGTCGAGGGCCGTCTCCAGCCGGCGCGTCGCGGCCGCGGCCGCCGTCTCCGCCGCGTCCAGGACGAGGCGCGCGGCCTCCAGCTCCGCCCGCAGTCCGGCGACCGTCCGGCGTTTCTTCACATACGCCTGGTCCGCGGCGACGAACGCCTTGGCCGCGGACGTTACGGCGTCCCAGGCGTCACCGACCCGCTCGGGGAAGTTGGTGTCATTGATCAGACCGAGTTCCTTGGCGATGTCGTCCCGGATCCAGGCGAGCGCGAACGCCTCGGATGTGACGGTCTTCAGCCCTGGCCTGACATGGCCGAACGTCCCGCCGACCGCCCGCGCCAGACTGGTGTCCTTGATGCCCCGCCGCACTTCGGCGACGCTGAGCCAGGCGGTGGGGATCGCGAACAGGAACGCCCGGCCGGTCTTCGGCTTGACGTTGATCGAGGCGAGCTGGTCCACGCCGGTCGTGATGCCGTCGCCCTCGGCGGCGTAGGGGCCCGTGCCCGACGCCCCGAGCTGGTTGAGACCCGTCTGGGGGGAGCTCACCATGACCCCGGCGCCGATCGCGGAGTCCTGGGCGTTCTCCCGGGCCACCGAGGTGCTCGCGCCCTCGCTGACCCGGCTGAGCACCTCCATCTTCATGCCGTCGGCGACGGTCAGCAGCAGCGCGCGGCTGAAGTCGGGCTTGGCGCGCAGGTCCAGTCGCGCGGACTCCGTGCCGATCAGGTTCTTCTCGGTCAGACCGGCCACCTGATAGCCGCTGTCCGCCGCGGCCTCGCTGAAGAACGCGGTGAGCGCCGCGTTGGTCGTACCGTCCTCCAGCGCCTGCGCGGAGCCGGTCCCCGGACGCGTGAGCGCGGTGTCCTCGGCCCGGCGCAGCGAGTCCGGCGCGGAGAAGGAGAAGGCCGCGTCGTACGAGAGGGCGATGGCATAGGTGTTGGCCGCCTGGATGTCCCCGAGGCCGACGATCCTGCGGACGTCGAAGCCGTGCGGAGGAAAGACGAACGGCTTCAGGGTGCCGTCCGCGTGCCGGGTGTCCGGCCCCAGCATGTAGTCGTCGAAGCCCGGTGCCGGCGCTCTGAGGCCGGTCAGCCGGGGCGGCGCCAGACGCGGATCGACCGGCGTGTCCTCGGGGCCCGGGTCCGGCACCATCAGGCTGAGCGGGACATGCTCCCGCAGCGAGCCGATGTCGCCCTCCTCGGTGATCCTCCGTCTGCCGGTGAACTGGTCGCGGTGCGCGACCGCCCGCTCCCGCAGCGACCTCCCGCCCGCCTCGGCGGTGCCGTCGCCGTCCGCCGACGCCTCGTCGTCCATCTCCAGCGCGATCTGGAGCCGGTACGGCGTGGCGATCTCGGCGTACGGTTCCGTGGACGCCGCCCGGAACACCGTCAGGGTGGTGACGGCATGGCTCGACCCGAACGTCCGCCGTCCCGAGCCGGTCTCCGTGTACGTGGGCCCCGCGGCCGCCGCCGTCCGGTCGCCGGTGTGCACCATCTCGCTGACGAGATAGCCGAGATCGGCCCCGCTGCTGGCGTCCGAGCCCTCTCCGACGGTCTCGATGGCGCGCCGGTTCTCCTCCATCTCCACGCTGTGGTCGAGCAGTTCGAAGGTGGGCGTCCCGGGGATCAGCCGGGCCCGCACACGGACGTGCCGGCTGCCGATCCGGACGCTGTGCCAGCCCCACGCGCCGGTCCGCACGGGCACCGAGGAGCCGACGCCCGTCATCTCCTTGTCGAGGGAGCGCATCACACGCGCCGACACCAGCGTCCGGATCCGCTCCTGGCCCGCCGAGTCCAGACCGAGCGTGCTCACCTTCCGGTTGAAGGCCGCCAGCACATCGAGCGGATTCAGCGAATTGACCGGATACGTACCGAAGTTGTTGCCCTTCAGCCAGGGCTGGGGGGACCAGGACAGCTCGGTGTAGCGCGGCATCTCTCCGAGGCCGTCGTCGAGGAGGCCGATCGCGTAGGCGCTCTTCTCCGGCACATGCGCCAGCCAGCCGCCGGGCACCGTGGTGCGCTGCCCCGCCGCCCCGGCCAGCCACTTCGGTACGAACGGCTTGCCCACCGCGCCCGTTCCCAGCAGGCTCGACGCCAGAGCGAGCCAGTGCTCGGCCGTGCCGCCCGCCAGGACATGGTGGCCGAAACCCTTTCGGTTCATATCGGCGACGACGGTCCTGATGACGGTCCGGCTCTTCGCGTTCGAGGACGAGTAGGGGCTCACGACAAGGCCGTAGTTGCCGAGCAGTCCGGGCCCGGCGCCGTGCGGCTTGGCGTACACGAGCTGCCCGCCGGAGAAGAAGGAGGTGGTCCGGCTGGACTTGCCGGACGCCAGACCGGTGCCGCCGAGGGTCATCTCGGTGTCCATCGGCACCGCTCCGGTCAGGGCCTGGATGTCGGCCACGGCCGTGAGATGGCGGAATGTCGCCCACAGCGTCGCGTAGGGGCCCTTGCCCATCAGACCGTTCTCGCTCCAGCCCAGCGGGCCCGAACTCTGGTCGAAATTGGCCGTCAGATACTGGGGCTGGAAGGCACGCAGCACCGACTCCCGGGTCGGCGTCCCTTCCTCGGTGAGCTGCCAGGCGCCGCCCGAAGCGATCCGCAGGACATCGTTCAGGCTGCTCAGAAGGGCGTCCGGCGCCGCCACGCTCACGATCAGGAACGGATGATTCTGGAGGGCCTGGAACATCCGCGAGCCGCGCCCGCCGGCGGGCGCGGGGGCGCCGGGCAGGGCGGGCACGCCGGAGCCGACGAGATCCTCCGTACGCACCAGCGGTCCCCGCCGGGACAGGTCGCCGAGCGCCAGCGCGCGGGCCCGGTCCGCCTTCATGTGCTGGACGGGCAGGGGGCCGCGCAGTGACAGCGACAGATACGGGTTGAGCGCTTTCGGCGCGTGCGGGTCCACCGACGGCGCGTGCCGGTCCGGGATGCTGATCAGCACCTGTCCGGTCCTCGGACCGCCTCCCACCGGGCGGCCCGCCGGGTCCCGGCCGATCAGCACATCCCTCGGCTGGCTGATGACGAACGGCTGGGTCCCCAGCAGACCGAGGGTGGCGACCCCCCGGAACAGCCCCCGGAACCGCCAGTAGCCCCCGCGGTCCACGGTGAGCGAGATGTCGTACCGGTACTGGTGGGACGGCCCGAGGCTCACCGCCATCGGCTCATTGGTGGCGGTGGCGCCGAATCCGGTCTCCGACTCGGTCCCCAGGCCGCCGCGCGCGCCGACCGCCAGGACCCCCGCGTTGCTGGGCGCGCCGATGTCGTCGGTGCTGGTGTCGCGGAACGCGGCCTGGCCGTCGAAACCGGCTTCCCTGATGCGTTTCGCGCCCTTCTGGCCGTCCAGCCGTTCGACGCCGATGGAGCTGTACCGCAGCTTGAGGTCGTCCTGCCTGCCCTCGTACCGCCGGTTGGTCAACTCGCCGCGCAGCCAGACATAACGGTGGCCCTGGCCGATCCGGCCCGGTTCGTTCAGCCGGATCCTGGTGCCGGTCGTGGTCAGCGCCTCCAGATTGCCCGACATCGTCTGGTGCGACAGGGCGGCGAGGACCTCCAGGGTGTTGGACAGCGCCGTCTGGTACTCCTCGGCGTTCCGCCACCGGGAGGGTACGAGGCCGGTCGCCGGGGCCGCGCCGTCGGTCAGCAGCGCCCTGGCCCGCTCGCGCAGGCTCCGCGCCGTCGGCGGCGCGAGCTGGTCGAGCGGCGCGACCAGGCCCGGATAGGCCGCGTCGATGGCCGCCAGTACATCGTCGGCGAAGGCGTCCAGGAAGGTGGGCGCGGATGCCGCGCCCCTCGCCGCGCGGGTGCGCAGACCGTCGTCGAAGGTGAATTCCTCGACCCGGTGCATGCCCAGGAGCGGCGGCCGGTCCCGGGTCAGATAGGCGGGCGCGAACGGTTCCGGCATGCCGTTTCGCACCGT
Source organism: Streptomyces sp. NPDC006923 (assembly GCF_040635655.1). Lineage (NCBI taxonomy): Bacteria > Bacillati > Actinomycetota > Actinomycetes > Kitasatosporales > Streptomycetaceae > Streptomyces > Streptomyces sp. NPDC006923. The sequence goes on along the minus strand of NZ_JBEYIF010000005.1, from coordinate 407,500 downwards.
CAGCCGCGTACCGTCGTCCCACCCCGCCAGCCTGCGCGCCTCGGTGGGGGTCATCCGGTCCACGCTCCAGGTGTGGAACGCCCTCGGGGGCGCGCCGCTGCCGCTCCGGGACACATGGACCGTCTTCTGCACCAGATAGAGGCCGGTGAGATCACCCTTGACCTGGCCCGACGACTTGATCGCCCCTGACCCGCCGAGGACGGCGGAGCGGGACACGGAGAAGAGATACCGGAAGGCGGGGCCGAACTGGAGCCGCAGATTGAGGACGCCGTTGCCCAGGTCGAGGAGGTTGAACGCGGGTCCGGCGACCCCGTCGACGCCGAACGCCGCCGTCTTGGCGAGGCTTCGCTCGTTGCGGACCGCCGAGGTGTTGATGTCCCGCATCTCGGCGTCGCGCGTCTCGGTGATCAGGATCGCCCGGACGGGCTCCACGTCCACCACGAACACACCGAGCGGTGTCTTCGCCTTGTCGTCGGCGAACAGCGGGACGGTGGTGACCCTGCCGTTCGCCTGCTCCCGCGCGTGGCGCTGAAAGCTCTCGGTCGAGAAGAACGCGTTCAGTTCGCGGTAGGCGGTGCTGCCGGGCCGCGCGGCGATCTCACCGGCCGCCCAGTCGCGGATCTTGGCGACGGGGCCGAAGCCCTCGCTGCGGACAAGCCGGTACCCGGAGTTCCGGCTGAGCACGATCGACCGGGGAATCCGGCCCGGCCGTGCCTTCTTGGTCACGCTGTCCGGCAGGCGCACCGTCAGCCCGTGCCGTACGGCGAAGCCGAACAGCGCCGGGTTGCGCGGCGTCACGGGGGCCAGGGCATCCGTCGCGTCCAGGTCGTCGGAACCGGTCAGGGACTGGTCGTCGGATCCGGTGAGCGACTCGCTGTCGGACGCGTTGTCGGTGCCGTTCCCGGTCTCCGTCAGGGCCGGGGCCCGGGTGGTGTCCCTGGCCCGGTCTCCGGGCCCGGTCAGTGCCAGGGTCTCCGGGCCGGTGACGGGCCGGTCGTCGGCGTCGGTCACCCGCACGTCGTAGTAGACGTTGTCGAGATGCACGTGCGAGCCGTCCAGCGCACGCGTCTCCATCTGGTTCGTGCCCTGGTCCGTCTGCGTGTAGCCGACCTTGTTGGTGAAGGCGAAGCGCAGCCCCAGACGGCCGAACCCACTGAACGCGGCGGTGCCTGCGGGGCCGATCGGGCCGCCGGCCGCGATCTGGGTGACGGACTGCATGATCTTGCTCTGGCCCGCCGTGGTGACGGCCCGGCTCATGCCGTCGACCTTGGCCGGATTGCCGTACGCGTCGGTGAACCGTTCCCAGTCTCCGTAAGGGCGCGCCACCAGCCAGAGCTTCCGGGGGCTGCCGTCGACGCTGGTGTACGTGAACACGCGCCCTTCGCCGGTCACGCTCTTCGGCTCATGGGTGAGCGCGCTCGTCACATCCGCCATCAGGCCGACGCCCACAGGGCCGCCCGGCTTCGGGTCCTTCGGCCGGACGGCCGGACTCCGCCGCAGCGTTCTCGCGATCTCCGCCACCACCTGGTCGATACCGCGCAGCGCGAGTTCGCTGTGGCCGAAACTGACGGAACTCACCAGGAGTTCGGCCAGCACGTCGTCCGGCAGGTCCGGCAGGAGTGACTGGATGTCGTCGATATAGGCGGGCATACGGCTGCCGTCGTCGAACTCGACCGGATCCCGTCGTCCGGCCAGCGGCCTGGGGCTGCGCCGGTCGATGCGAGGAGGCCGGGTGCGGTCGAGAGTGGTGGTGATCCACTCCTTGGCCTTCGGCGGCGCCTTCTCCGGCTCCTTCGTCTCGTTCTCCGGCGCCTTCTCCTTCTCCGGCTCCTTCTCCGGCTCCTTCTGCGGCTCCTTGCTGAGCGGCGTCTCCGTCGTCTCCCCGGAGGTCTCCCGCACGGTCGGCTTCGGCAGGAGGGCCAGGGTCTGGTCCTGGTCGGTGCCCGGGGGCACCACCGGCTCACCCTCCCGCACCTCCTCCGTGGCCGGGTCGCTCGTGAGCGCCTCCGGAGGTACGGCGGGCCTGGGCGGCACGGGCGCGTACGGCTCCGCGCCGAGCCGCCGGCCGACCGTCGGCAGGGGTACGGCCGGTGGCGGTACGGTCCCGTCGGCCGGGGGCCTCCGGCCGCCGGCCGGGCCCGGAGCGGCGGGGGTGAGATCGCCGATATGGGCGGCGATCAGGTGGAGATGGCGGTCGCGCAGACCGCCCTGCGCGAGGCCGGCCGGAGCCGCGCGGGTGTAGTCGCCGAGCAGACTGCCCTCGATGTCCGGGCGGTGGGGCACGCTCGCGTGCGGTGATTCGTCACGCAGCCCGAGCTGGTGCGTGATCTCGTGGACATAGTCGATGGGGTCGGCGTCGGCCCACCACGCCGACCGGGTCATCTGCTGGTCGCGGCCGATGAACTGGACATTGAGGCCGTTGGGGTGCGGATCGTTCGCGACCTGCTCCACGGTCACATGCAGGAGGTCGCCGTTGGGCAGCCGGTGTCCGGGGGCGTTCAGGATGTCCTCGACACCGCTCCGTACCTTGTCCCAGACGCTCTCGGGCAGTCCGTCCGGGCCCCCGGATCCCATGGTGACCGTCAGATCGGTGACCCACTCGCCCTGATGCTCGAAGCGGCGCGCGTCGAACTTCGAGTGCACGACGAACTGCGTGGTCCGGCCCGGATGTTGCGGGTCGGGAGGCGTGGAGACCGGGTCGACCCAGGTGTGCGACCGGGTGACCGGATCCGTCCCGGCCCGTGCGGCGTCCCAGACCGGATCGCCGGTGCGCGTGCCGGTGTCCGCCGCCGTCCCCGGCACGGCGGCCGGGATGTGGAGATCGGCCGCCCGCGGGCCGGTCTCCGTCTCCGGCCCGGTCGCCGTTCCGGGCCCGGTATCGGTATCGGTGTCGGTCTGCTCGCCGGACGACCGCTGCGGCGCATTGCCGTCGGCCGTGCCGGGCCGCTGCCCCTGACTGCCCTGGCCCTGGCCGCCCTGGCCCTGGGCGTGTGACGAGGCCCCCGGGGGCGGGAGATGCGGCGTCGTGCCGCCGGGCACGGAAGGAGTGCCCTCCGTCGTGCGGCCGTCCGCGCCCTCCGTGCGGTTGCCGGTGCCGGTGCCGGTGCCGGTGCCGGTTTCCGTCTCCGGGTCCGTGGCGGTTTCCGTCTCGGCCCCGGACCCGTCGTCGCCCGGGGACCGCTGGTCATGCAGCCCGTCGTCCCGCGCGCCCGGAGGCGGAGAGCTGACCGGCGAGGGTGCTGCCCCCGTCGGCGTGGTGCCGCCGCCCGTCCCCGGCCTGGAGGGCGCGGGCGGGGAGTCCGCGTCGCCGGTGCCGCCCGGCAGATGCTGCGGTGTGGTGCCCGACTGCGTCGGCACGGGACCGGCCGGCGCCGGAAGAACCGTCGATCCGGACAACGACGTCGGCGTCGGGAGCGGCGACCCGGAAGGCGTCGGCGTCAGGGGCGGGATCGGCGTCAGTGGTGAGAGCGGGGGCGGGGGAAGGCCGAGGGAGCCGGCGAAGTCGCCGGAATCGGTGAAGGTCTCCGAGCCGGTGAAGGGGTCCGGGCCGGTGAAACCGGTGGTCTCGGAGAACGCGCGGGAGTCACGCGCCGAGTACGGCGAGGTGCCCGGCGCGGGCACCGGCGGCGGTGTGCTGACACCCCCGTTCAGCGGCACGGGCGGGAGAAGCGGCACGGGCGGGGGAAGCAGCGCCGGTGGGGGCCCGGAGAGGGGCCCGCCGGTGTTCAGGACGACGCCCGGACCTTCCGGCGCGTTGCGCGGTCCCGGGCCGCCACCGCCTGTCTCGCTCATGGGAGGCAGGTCGTTGCGCACCGGGAACGGGCCGGGACCGGCCGGACCGGAGAAGAACTTGCTGTTGAGCCAGGACGCCCCGGCGCCGATCGACGACTCCGCGAAGGTGCCGAAGACACCGCTGGTGCCCGACCCCACAAAGGTTTCCCACTTGAAGGACCAGTTGTTGTCGAAGATCCCGGTGACCACCACCTCGGCCGCCGTCTCACTGATCCCGGACACCACGAATATGGCGGGGACGTCATAGGAGCCGTCCAATATCTTCGCGGTGAAGGGATTGTTCTTCACAAAGTTGTCGAAGTTGCCGAACCCGTTCTTGAGCCAGTTCTTGACATAGGGAGAGAAGCGGTCGAGTACTCCCTCGAAGAGGCCCGCGAAGGCGCCGAACGCGGCCGCCTTGCCGATGTCTCCCCAGTCAATACCGGGCGGCTTGCGCCGAGGCGGGTTGAAGGCGATCTGGGCCAGCTTGACCGCGAGGGTCTGGATGGCCTCCTCGATCGCCTCGCTGAGGGCCGGTGCGAGATGGGTCATCCGCACCAGCCGGTCGACGGTCATCAAAATCGCCAGCCGGCTTCTGGCTCTGGCCAGCGCCATCTGCGAGATGGACGTGCCACCCGTGAGCGTCGCCATCGCGGCCAGGAACGCCAGCTCGATGAGGAGCATGACGATCTCGGAGATGATCTCCCATTTCGCCTCCTGGATCTTCATCGAGTAGGTGATCTGGCCGTCGGCCATGTCGTCGAGCTGGTCGACCATCTCCTTGAGGTGGTTGACACCTCCGTCGTCGGTCAGCAGCGACAGGCCCTGGACATACCGCCGCGCGACGTCCGGCGGCAGGGAGTTGCTCGCGTCGCGGACGGAATCCTGAATGGCGTCGCGCAGTTCGAGAATCTTTCTCCCAAAGTCGAGATAGAGCGCGCGGCTGTCCCACGCCAGATTCTCTCTGGCCTGCAACGGCATTTCGCCGAGCAGGATCCAGAGCATCTTCCTGACGTCCTCAGGAAAAGTTATTTCCTGCACTCTCAGTGCTTCCCGCGCCCGTCACCGCCGGACAACACCGTGTCCGTCTTCTGCTGGTGGTCCCGGATCTGCTCGGTCGCGTCGGACTGGGTTCCCTCGATGTTCTCGAGGTTGGTGAGCGTCGCCGACACCAGCGCGTCGAGGGCGCCGAACAGAGCCGTACCGATCCGCAGGCAGTACTCGTTGTTGTCGTTGTACTTCGGCCGGACCTGCCGCGCGAAGTCGTCCGTCCAGCCGGGCCATTCGGTGTAGGTGTTCTCCGCCTGCCTGAAGTCCTCGCCCAGCGCCTTCGCCATCTCGGGGAGCCGCTTCATCCCGTCGATGCTCCGTCTCAGGGCACCGGGGTTCGCCTCGTAGACACCGCTCATGACTGACCTCTCCCTCTCGCCTGCCCGTCGTCCGTGTCCTCGTGGATCTCGTCGCGCAGCCGGTCCCTTCCCGGCCGCCCGGAGCCGGCGCCCGCGCCGCCGCCGAGCGCGGAGCCGAAGATGCGCTCCCACTCGATGTCGACACCGCCGAACTCCGGAACGTTTCCGCTGGGCCGTGTGAGCGGTGCGAAGGTCTCCATCACGCGATGGGCCATCTCCGCGCGCCCCTGGTTCGCGGCCTCCAGCACCGAGGCCGCGAGCTGAGTGGCGTTCATGGACCGGTACTTGCCGTCCAGGAACTTCAGCCCCGCCAGCTCGCCCTGGGGGCCGACGGTGACCTCCACCGCCCGGTCCCGGGAACGCACGGTCAGCGACGCCTGCCGGAGTTCGTCCTCCGCCCGCGCGACGGCGGCCTGTACGGCTTCGAGCTCGGCCATGGCCTGGGCCAGCCGCTTCTCCATCGGGTCCAGGGGCTCTTTCCCACCGCTCATCGGCCGATCACGGCCGGTGCGCCGCCCTCGTCGGTGCCCCAGACGTCCTCTTCCTCCTGCACCCAGGCCTCACGCGCGCGGTCGCCGCTCTGCGTCGCCTGCTGCCCGGGAGCGCCGCCGCCGCCCATCGGGGCGGGATACGGGCTGCCCCCTGTGGTGCCGGTCCGCACCGCGGCCTCCGCGTCGCGGAAGCGGGGGCTCCCGCCGACGGTGCCCGCGCTGCCGCGGCTGCCCCGGTTGCTGACGACCTGGCCGCCGTCGATCACATTGCGGACCCGCTCCGAAGTCGACTGTCCCTGGCCGCCGCCGCCCATACCGCCGCCGCCCATGGGCATCCCGCCCATCGGCATGCCGCCCATGGGCGCCCCGCCCGCCCCGGACCCCGGGAGCGACCCCGTGTTCAGCGGGGTGCCGGTCATCGGTGCGGCGGACAGTCCGGCGGCGGCCGGCGAGGGCCTGTCGTACGGCGATTCGTACGGCAGCTCGTCGTAGAGCTCCTCCTCGTAGGAGGGCGAACCGTACGACGACTGGGAGGAGGACGAACCGTACGAGGGCGACCCGTAGGAGGGCGTCCCGTCACCGCCGCCGTTCAGATAGCCGGAGGTCGTCGTGCCGTCCGGGGAGGTGTGCGTGATCTCGCCGGTGCTCGGGTCGAGGACGGACGTGCTGCCGTCCGGGAATTCCGTGACCACCTGGCCCCGCGGGTCGAGGTGCGACACGCTGCCGTCGGGATTGGGCAGTGAGTCACCGGAGTTGAGCGGGCCGGATATGGAGCTGCCGTCCGGGCGGGTGATGGTCGCCGTGTGTGTGTCCGGGTCGATGGTCGTACGGCTGCCGTCGGGGTAGTCCGTGACCACGCGGCCGTCCTGGTCGAGATGCGGCATACCGAGGTCGCTCCCGCTGCCCGGCAGATCGCCGCCCTGGTACACCGGGCCGCTGATCGTCGGCGGAGCCAGCGACGAGAGGTCGCCCCGGTTGAGCGCGGTCTCCCGCTGACGCTCGTACTCGGCCTCGGCCTGCTTCTGCGCCTCTTCCCGCTCCTTCTCCTTGGCCTCCTGCTTGGCCTCGGCCTCGGCCTGCTTCTGCTCCTGCTCGGCCTGCGCCTCGGCCTGCTTCTGCTCCTGGTCGGCCCGGAGCTGTTCCTGTTTCTGTTCCGCCTCGGCCTGCTTCTGCTCCTGCTCCGCTTCCTTCTGCTCCTGCTTGGCCTCCTGCTCGGCCTCCTTCTGCTCCTGCTTGGCCTCCTGTTCGGCCTGGAGCTGCCGCTGCTCCTTCTCCGCCTCGGCCTGCTTCTGCTCCTGCTCCTGTTCCTTGCGTTCCTGCTCGGCCCTGAGCTCGGCCTCCTTGGCCTCCTGCTTCTTCTCCGCCTCCGCCTGCTTCTGCTCCTGCTCGGCTTCCTTGGCCTCCTGCTTGGCCTCCTGTTCGGCCTGTTTCGCCTCCTGCTCCTTCTTCGCCTTCTCCTGTTCGGCCTTCGCCTGGTTCATCTGCGTGATCTGCATCTGTTCCTGGCGGGCCTGGGCCTCCTGCTGCCTCTTCTCGGCCTCGGCCTGCTTGGCCTCCTGCTCGGCCTCCTTCCGCTCCTGCTCGGCCTTGAGCTCGGCCTCCTTGGCCTCCTGCTTCTTCTCCGCCTCGGCCTGCTTGGCTTCCTGCTCGGCCTCCTTGGCCTCCTGCTTGGCCTCCTGCTCGGCTTCCTTCGCCTCCTGCTTGGCCTCCTGCTCGGCCTGTTTGGCCTCCTGCTCCTTGTCCCGGCGCTCCTGCTCCGCCTTGGCCTCGGCCTCCTTCTCCTCCTGTTCCTTCTTCGCCGCCGCCTCCTTCTCCTCCTGCTCCTTCTTCGCGGCGGCTTCCTTCTCCTCCTGCTCCTTCTTCGCGGCGGCGGCAGCAGCGGCGGCAGCGGCGGCCTGGTCCTTCTGCCACTGGATGAACTCGTCCTGCTTCCGCTGCGCGGCCTCGGCCTCCTCCTTCGCCTTGTCCGCGTCCCGCTCGGCCTTGTCGTCCGCGTAAGTGCTCGACAGGTCCTCGCCGCCCCTCGTCCTGATGGATCCGAGGTCGAAGTTCTTGGTGCTCCAACTGTTGTGCACAAGCTTCAGTGCTTCATCGGCGGGCTTCACGAGATTTTCAACGACGGAAGCCTGCCAGTTCTCTATCGCTCTCTCTCCGACCTTCTTCCAGGTGGATGTCTCGTCCAGCGGACCGAAATCATCGGGCTTTCCGAGCTGAAAGGCGTTCTGACTGAAAGCGCCCGTCGTGTGGTACGTGGTGTAGTAGCTGGTCGTGTAGTAACCGCCCGTGCTGTTCACCTTGTAGGTGATCTGCTTTATATTGTGTTCCCACACATGGTCCGCGATGTCCTTCAACAGGTCATGGAGCCACCGGAGTGGATTCCCCATGTAGAGTTCCCAGTCCATCCAGCGGCGGTGCAGCTCGACCACGGCATTGCGGAAATCGTCCTTCGCGGCGCGTATCTCGTCGCCCTGCTTGGAGCCGGTGGTGCCGGTCCGCATGTCCTTCGCATAACCGGCGTACTGCTTGCTGAGCGTATGGACGAGATTCCAGAAGACGCCGGCCGCCTGGCCGCGCCAGGCGTCGTTCTCCTCCACTCCGACCCGGCGTTCCCACTCCTCCACGGCGTTCTTGCGGTCCACGAAGAACTGCGCGACCCGGTCGAACGCGCCGGCCGCCGTGTCGAAGGAGGCCAGCGAGACGGCCTGGTCGTTCACCACGTTCTTGCCGTTCCACGAGAACCCGTGGGTCCCGTGGTCGTTGTAGAGCAGCGCCTCCAGCGCCCGGCCGGTGCCGTAGCTGTACTGGGTGAGGGCCTCGGTGCTCCAGGTCGCCTTGTCGCCGGACAGGCCGAGGTGGTTCTCGTACTGGCTCTTGAACTCGCCGCCCTCGACCACCCCGCCGGCCGGAGGACCGTCGCCGCTCTTGTTGCCCAGCAGCGTGAAACGCGCCTTGTACATGGAGACCTGGTCGCCCGCCGACGCCGTGTCACCGCTGGTGGCATAGAAGGGGATCACGAAGTCGGTGTTCTCGATACGCCAGCCGGAGTTCTCGACCATCCAGTTGAGGTCGTCCACATCGACATACGTCACCGAGCCCTGCTTGGTGATCTCCACTTTCATCTGCGGGATTCCGTCGTTCCCGATGAGGCTCTGGAACAGCGTGTCCCGCGCGGGCGCGGCGTATCCGGTGAAAAGACTCACGGCCTGCTGCCATGAGTCATTGTCACTGGTGAGCGGTACGACGTTGTCTTCGGCCATGATCAGTCGTCGTCCTCGTCGCCATTTCCGCCGAGAATTTCGTCGACGTCGGAGAAGATGTCCAGGAACTTCTCCCCGTCGATCTTCTCCAGATTTTCGCCCTGTGTCTTGAAGAGCTTTTCGAGCGTGGTCTGAAGATTCTCGTCGATACTGTCGAACAGGATCTTCTGGTCGTCGAGGATGGCCGTGACATCGGTGATCATCTTGACCACCGCGGTGCTCAGATGCTGTCCGTTGGTGGAGGCGTCCTTGACCATTCCGCCGATCGTCAGCGGCAGTGCGGCACCGGGCAGCGCGTCCTCTCCGAGATCACCCTCCGGCAGCAGATTGGACAGCGCGGGCACCACGGCGCCGTCGGAGAGCGTGCCGTCCCCCAGGATCTTTCTGATTTCTTCCTTGAAGGTCTCGATGTCCTGGTTGAGGAAATTCTCCAGCCACGCCTTGTCCAGGTTTACGGGAGCACTGTCCGCCATGCCGTCTTCCTCCTGGTTCGAATCGAACAGGACCTGGGCGGCCGCCCCGCGGTACGCGTGGGCAGCCGCCCGGTGGGTTGCGCCGCGGGTCAGCGACCGACGCGGACGCCCTCCCACAACTGGGTCAGGGACTTCTCGCTGTACTGGTAGCCGTCGGAGACGTCGGTGAGCAGGGCCGAGTGACTGGCGAGCAGGGACTTCATGGCGTCGACGGCCTGGTTCCACGCCGCCTGCTTCTCGCTGTACACCGCCCTGTCGTCACCTTCCCAGGTGTTCTTGAGCTCCTGGAGTTCGGCATCCAGATTGACGAGAATGCTCGCTATCGCCTTGGTCTGCTGGACCATGTCGTCCGCGGCGTTCTGCATGTGGGAGTAGTCGACGTAGATATGTCCGTCGGTGAAATCGCTCATCGCTTGCCTCGTCTCGCAGCGGGGATGGGGGTGGGTGCCGGCCGTGCGCCGGATCAGCCGTGCAGGGCGTCGAACACCGACTGGGACTGGCTGTACGCCTGGTTGATGGCCTCGTTGGAGGACCCCTGGGTCAGACCCTGCTGCCGGAGCGTCTCGTTGAGCGTGTCGATCATCTCCCGGACATTGCGGGAGATGATTTCCGCCTGGTCGTCCCACTGCTTCAGCAGGTCCTGATACGCCTTGCCGTCCGAGCCCTTCAGCCCGGAAGCGAGGTTGAACTTCATGTTCTCGACGTCCTGCCGGCTGTTCTGAATGCCGGTGAACGCCTGCTCAAGGGCGTTGACGCCGTTCTGTGTGGCGCGTGCCTCTGACTGCTGCATGCCCGCCATGGACGTGCACCTCCTGCTGATCGCGTCGAGTCGTCCGGGCAGCTAAACGTAGACAGGCGGCAGTTCCGGGAGCAATGAGTTCCCGGAAGTTCCTTCACTGGACGCCGGTCCTTGCCAACTGCCGTACCAATAATTCTTCCTGACGTAACCTCAGCTCAATGTGAGGCACGGTCATGCACGGCCGCACTTCGCGGCCGTGGTGGTGGCCCGGCCGGTCGCCGCGGCCTCCGGCGTGAGGTCGGGGCCGGTCGGCAGCATGGCCAGCAGCGGAGCCGGAAGCCCCTGCGCCTGGCTCTCCGTATATCCGAGCGCCGCCATCGCGCTCTCCGAGGCCACCCGGTACTTCATACCGGTGTCGGTCACCAGGTAGACAGTGCCGCCCAGCGCGCCGCCGCCCGCGCCCAGCGCGCGCACCAGAGCGCCGCCGCCCGGCCGTACGGTGATCCGTCCGACCGCCACACAGGCCGGCGTCAGCCCCTCCGGCGGGGCCTGCGCGGCGGGGCCGAGAGCGGCCTCCCGCACCAGGGCCACACCCACCCGGGTGCCGGTGCCGCCCGCCTGGATCCGCACACAGGCGGTCCAGTCCCGCTCGACGGCCACCGCACTCGGCGGCGCCTCCGGCAGCTCTCCGGCCGTGCCGGACCCGGAGACCGGTGCGGCCCGCCGGCCGTCCAGGGCGTCCGTCCCCAGCTCGGCGGCGGCCGCGGCGCCGCCTCCGTACACCTTCTTCCTGGTCTCCGGGTCGCCCAGCACCAGCGCGGCCCCGGTGGCCGTCAGCGGTGCCAGCCCCTCGCGCCGCAGCAGGTAGTACCGCTCGGCGGAGCCGGGCACCGTCACCCGGAAGACCTCGCCGATCCGGGTCTTCCTGCCGCTCAGCTCCGGCCCTTCCGCGCCCCTGTCCGGCACCTGGGGCGCGGCCAGATCGGGCCCGGAGGGCAGGGAGTTCAGAAACGCCGCCGACACCCGCACACGCGGCGCGGAACCGTAACCGAGGGCCTCGGCGGCGCCGTGCTCCCGGTCGAGGCGCAGTTTGCTGCCGCGCCACACCAGATAGTCGGCCTTGTCGGGCCCGGTCACCAGCAGCGCCCGCGAGGTGGCCAGACCCTGGCCGCCGGCGGCGGAACCCACGGCGAGGGTGGTGCCGGACGCGCCGTCGGCCGAGCCGGAACACACCTGCCAGGGACCGGTGTCCAGGTCGCCGCCCGCCGGCAGCACATCGGGCGCGCCGCTGATGCCCACGGGCGCGCCGTGCGGGGTGCCGCTCAGCGAGGCGGTCCCGACGCTGCTGGTCGCCATGTCGGCGCCGGCGAGCAGTCGCGCCGACGCGTAGTTGCGCACCGGCCGCAGCCGGCCGTCCAGATAGAGATAGCGGGACCCGGTGTCCTTGTTGACGACCAGCGTCCCGGCCTCCCGCCAGGAGTCCTTGGTGCCCGGCTTGAGCAGACCGAAGACGAACGAGCCCGCCAGCAGCAGCACGGCGATCACCACGCCCATGACGATGCCCCGGTTGGTTCTGCCCTGCGGGCTCTCCGGCGCGTCCGGGTCGCCGCGCAGCATGCCGGACGTCAGCCGCCCCATGACGAACATGTGCGCCTGGACCTGATCACGTTTGGACTGCACAGGGGTGCTCCCTCGGGTTCAGCGGGTTCAGCCGTTGAGGGCGCGCAGGTCGCCGTAGACGCCGAGCACCCACAGGGCGAGAGGCAGCAGGCTGATCGCCGCCGCCGAGTGCAGCAGCTCCGCGGCCCGGCCCCAGTACGGCACGAGCCGGCGCCCCGGCACGGTCCAGGAAAGGATGGCGATGACCGCGGTGGCGGCCAGCAGTCCGCCGGTGGCCAGCAGCCGGGTCTCCGGCGCGGCGCCGTGCACACCGGCGAGGACCAGCAGCACCGCGCCCCACGCGGCGGGCAGCACCAGGGAGAGCCGCTGCCAGACATTGCCCAGCCCTCGGGCGTGCAGCATCAGCAGCAGGACGAGCGCCACCACCATGCAGACCTCGGGCAGTCCGGCCCGGCGCACCAGCAGCGCGAGGCAGCCGGCGCAGACCACGCCGACGGCCCCGTACAGCGAGGTCATCCAGCCGTCCGCGAGTACGGCGCGGGTGGCGACCACGGCGGTGGGATGCGGCTCGATGCCTTCCTGGAGCTGCTGCGCGTTGGTGGGCAGCGGCGGCATCCGCAGTCCGGACATCCGGAACGACAGCGACGGCACAAAGGCGCCGAGCACCACGGCGGTCAGCGCGACGACCCCGGCGGCCTCCTGCGGCGCCAGGTCCGCGGTGATCATCAGGACCGCGCCGAGCGCGCCGAAGGCCGCGACCACGGCCAGGCAGAGGAACAGCGCCGCGAACGACGCCACCGCGGCCAGCGCGAGCACCGCGCCGCCCGCGCCGGCGGCGGACGCGGCGAGCAGCCGGGGCCCCAGCACCTCGTGGGCGTCGGGGCCGGTCAGCTCACCACCGGTGAGCAGCCAGCCGGCGAGCGCCAGATACGGACCGACCATGAAGCCGAGCGTCGCCGCCGCCGCCGCGTCGCCGACCGCGCGTCCGGCGGCGGCGGCCCCGGCGAGCAGCAGCAGTCCGGCGGCGGCGGCGCACAGGGCCCTCGGCGTGACGGATCCGCCGGGCAGCGCGAGCACCAGCATCCCGGTGAGCAGCACGGCCACCGCGAGGCCGCGCAGCAGCCGTCGCCCGGCCTCCGGGCTCCAGCCGTGCGGACGCTGCCGCATGGTGGTGGAGATGCCGTCCACCAGATCGTCGAGGTGCACCTCGGGCAGTGCCTCGGTACGGGGCCTGAGGTAGACCGTCTCGCCGTCGCGCAGCTCGAACGAGTCGAGGGTGCGCTCCTCGTCCATGGGTTCGCCACCGAGCCGCTGGAGCACCCAGCCCCCGTGCTCGATGCCGGATTCCTCCAGGCCGTCTCCCGCGTAGCCGAGAATCGCCGGCAGCAGGTCGGCCACCGGGACGTCGGCGGGCACGGCGAGGTCGATGGTTCTGGCCGGGGTACGCACCGTCAGGCGGCACGCGCCGGCCACCTGGTTGTCAGTCATCGGGCTGGGTCACGCCTCTCCGGTTCCGGCTGCCTGTCCGACGGGCACGTGGGATTCCGGCTTCGATCACCGGGCGATCCACGCGAGGACCCCGAACAGACAGAGAGATGTGCAAGGTTGATCCTTGGCGGTCCGCTCGACGGATCGTAGTATCAGCCGCCCGCCGCCGGGACCACGGACACCGGAATCGGCCGTTCACGCGTGAGCGTTCACCGGCCCGTCCCCGCCGGTTACCGATCCGTCAACCCGCCACGTTTCTGTTTCAGCGCCGTTAAAGGAGACCGTCCTTGAGTGTGGTCCTGTTCCGCAGGCCGGCCCGCAGGCGCGGCCCGGAGATGCCCGAGGGCGAAGTCAGCCTCCAGGAGCCGCCCACGCTGCCCGAGGTGGTCCCGGACTCCTCCGCCGTCTGGACCTATCTCCCGATGGCGCTCATGTCCGTCTCCATGATGCTGATGTTCATGCGCCCCGGCATGGCCCGGGGAAGCGGCGGTTTCATCTATCTCGCACTGGGGCTGATGGTGGTCTCCGCCGGGGCCATGATGGTCGGCCAGGTGATGCGCAGGAGCGGTGAGCGCAAGCAGCGGCTGAAGGGCGAGCGCCGCGACTACCTGCGCTATCTCACCCAGACCCGGCGCAAGGTCAGGGCCGCCGTCGTGGACCAGCAGCGCGCCCTCGCCTGGCGGCATCCGGTGCCCGCCGCCCTGTGGTCGCTGGTCGGCTCCACCCGGCTGTGGGAACGGCGCCCGCAGGACGAGGACTTCGGGGAGATCCGGGTCGCCGTCGGCGAGCAGAAGCTCGGGCTGCGGCTGACCCCGATGTCCACCAGTCCCGTCGAGGACCTGGAGCCGCTGGCCGCGCACGCGCTGCGCAGCTTCATCCGCGCGTATACGACCGTGCCCGAGCAGCCCATCGCCATCTATCTGCGGGCCTGGGCCCGGGTGCTGTTCCGGGGCGACGAGGAGCGGATACGGTCGGTGGCCCGCGCGATCGTCGCCCAGCTCGTGACCTTCCACTCACCGGACGACGTGTGGCTGGCGCTGTGCGTGTCCGACGAGCGGCGGCCGGACTGGGAGTGGGTCAAGTGGCTGCCGCACAACCTGCATCCGCAGGAGAGCGACGGCGCGGGCCCCGCCCGGATGACCGGCTCGGCCTTCAACGAACTGGAGGACCTGCTCGGCGCCGAGTTCCTGGAACGGCCGCCGTTCGACCCCGACTCGGTGCCCGGCCGCGAGGAGCCGTTCACCGTCATCGTGATCGACGGCGGCACCGTCCCCGGCGGCCACCGGCTGGACGGCCCCGGGCTGCGCAACACCGTCGTGCTCGACCTCACCGGCGCGCTGACCTGGCGGCCCGGCCGGGTCACGCTCCGCTTCGACGTGGCCGAGGACTCCTTCGACCTGGTACGCACCGACCGGGACCGCAAGGAGCAGACCACCAGGCTCGGGCGCCCCGACAGCTTCGGCCCGGTCGGCGCCACGGCCCTCGCGAAGCGGCTCTCGCCGTACCGCATGGGCATGGGCACCGATGTCGCGGAACCGCTGTCCACCAATGTCGAACTGACCACCCTGCTGGGCATCCCCGACCTGTTCCGGCACGATCCGCCGACGCTGTGGCAGCGCAACACCGGGCCCAACCGGCTGCGGGTGCCCATCGCGGTCGGCGCCGACGGCGTCCCGGTGGAACTCGACATCAAGGAGTCCGCGCAGGGCGGCACCGGCCCGCACGGCATGCTCATCGGCGCCACCGGCTCCGGCAAGAGCGAGCTGCTGCGGACCCTGGTGCTCGCCCTCGCCCTCGCCAACTCCTCCGAGACGCTCAACTTCGTCCTGGTCGACTTCAAGGGCGGCGCGACCTTCCTCGGCCTGGACGAGCTGCCCCACACCTCGGCCGTCATCACCAACCTCGCCGGTGAGGCCGCGCTGGTCTCCCGGATGCAGGACGCCCTGCACGGCGAGCTGATCCGCCGCCAGGAGCTGCTGCGCAGCGCCGGGAACTACACCTCCGCCCTGGACTACGAGAAGGCGCGGGCCGCCGGGACCCCGCTGGAGCCGCTGCCCAGCCTGTTCGTCGTCGTCGACGAGTTCAGCGAACTGCTCGCCGCACACCGCGAGTTCATGGAGCTGTTCGTGATGATCGGGCGGCTCGGGCGCAGCCTCGGCGTCCATCTCCTGCTCGCCTCGCAGCGGCTCGACGAGGGCCGGATGCACCAGTTGGAGAGTCATCTCTCGTACCGCATCGGGCTGCGCACCTTCTCCGCCATGGAGAGCCGTGGCGTCCTGGGGGTCCCGGACGCGTACCAGCTTCCGCCGCAGCCCGGCAGCGGCTTCCTCAAGTCCGGTGTGGAGGCGCTGACCCGCTTCCGCGCCGCGTATGTGTCGGGCCCCTACCGGCAGCGGCGCGGCACCGCCAACCAGGCCCGGGTGGCCAGCCAGACGCTGCCGTGGACCAGCGGCTATGTGGTGCCGCGCCATCTGCCCGCCGCGCCGGAGCCCGAGCCGGAGTCGGAGGAGACCGGCGACACGCTGCTGTCCGTCGCCGTGGAGCGGCTGCTCGGCTCGGGACCGCCGGCGCACCAGGTGTGGCTGCCGCCGCTGGATCTGCCGTCGACGCTGGACCAGGTCCTGCCGCCGCTGACACCCGACCCCGAACTGGGTCTCACCACCGTCGGCTGGCCGGGCCGGGGCCGGCTCCAGGTGCCCATCGGCATCATCGACCGGCCCTTCGACCAGCTCCGCGATCTGCTGCTGATCGACCTGGCGGGCGCGGGCGGTCATATCGCCGTCGCGGGCGGACCGCAGAGCGGCAAGAGCACCATGGTCCGTACGATCCTCACCGCGCTGGCTCTCACCCACACCCCCCGCGAAGTGCAGTTCTACTGCCTGGACTTCGGCGGCGGCACCCTGGCCGGGCTGGCCGGGCTGCCGCATATGAGCGGGGTCGCGGCGCGCCTGGACAGCGAGCGGGTGGGCCGTACGATCGCCGAGGTCAACACCCTGCTGGCGGCCAGGGAGCGCTTCTTCCTGGACCACGGCATCGACTCCATGGCGACCTTCCGCCGCCGCCGGGACGCCGGTGAGTTCCCGGACGAGCAGCACGGCGACGTCTTCCTGGTGATCGACGGCTGGTCGACCGTACGGCAGGACTACGACCGGCACATCACGACGTTCAACGCCATCGCCGCCCGCGGTCTCAACTACGGCGTCCATCTGATCGTCACCACCGCCCGCTGGGTGGAGCTGTCGTCCGCCGTGCGCGACCAGGCGGCCACCCATCTGGAGCTGCGGATGGGTGACCCCATGGACTCCGAGATCGACATGCGCCGGGCGGCCACGGTCCCCCGGCTCCCCGGGCGCGGCCTGACCCGCGAGGGCAAGCTCCACTACCTCACCGCGCTGCCGCGCATCGACGGCACGGAGCGGGCCGACGACCTCAGCGACGGGGTCGCGGGCCTGGTCTCCGCCGTCGCGGAGAGCTGGCAGGGCCCGCCCGCGCCGCCGGTCCGGATGCTGCCGACCGTCCTGCCGGTGGCGGAACTCCCGTCTCCGGAAGGCGACTTCAGGATGCCGATCGGCCTGGAGGAGGACGAACTCTCCACCGTCTGGCACGACTTCAGCGAGAACCCGCACATGATCGTGGTCGGCGACACCGAGAGCGGCAAGACCAATCTGCTGCGGCTCACGGCCAAGGCCATCATGGACCGCTACACCCCGGCCGAGGCACGGATCATGGTCGTGGACTACCGCCGCGACCTGGTGGAGACGATCCCCGACGCATACCGGCTCGGGCACGCGGTCTCCATCGACGGCCTGCGGGACCTCATCGACGGAGCGGCGCGGGCGGTCAAGACCCGCGTGCCGGGCCCGGACATCGCGCCGGCCCGGATGCGGCTGTGCGACTGGTGGTCGGGGCCGCGGCTGTTCATCCTGGTCGACGACTACGACATGGTCGGTACGGGCCCGATGAACGCGCCGTTCGACCCGCTGCTCGACCAGCTCGCGCTCGGCTACGAGGTGGGCCTGCACATCGTCGTCGCCCGCTCCGCCTCGGGCGCCGGGCGCGGTCTGGGCGACCATCTCATGCGACGGCTCCAGGAGGTCAACACGCCGGGTCTGCTGCTGTCCTGCCCGCCGTCCGAGGGGTACGTCTTCGGCAACGTCAAGGGCCAGATCCTGCCGCCGGGCCGTGCGACCCGTATCGCGAGGCGCAAGACCGTACGGGTGCAGACGGCACTGCGGGACTGACGGGCGCTTGACAGGCGGGACCGACGGGCGGGACCGACAGACGAGTCCGGTCCGAGGGATCGGGCCGGGGTGGGCTTCCGGGAGGGCTTCCGGGCCGGGGCGCGTGTGGCAGCGCGCTCAGGCCGGGGAGCCCTCCCCGCGTTGTGCCGGGCATCGGGATTTCCCCGAGCCGGCCGTCGGTCCGGGGGCCCGTTCGATCTCTCACGGCTAACCTGTTGACGAAATTAGCTTATGACGTTAGCTTTTGCAGTCCAAGGAGTAGCCGGACGTGAGGGACGCAATGACCGAATATCTGACAGTCGACGACGGAACGATCGCGTACGAGGTGGCCGGCGAGGGCCCGCTGGTCGTCCTGGCCCCCGGCATGGGGGACAGCCGTGAGGCGTACCGGTTCGTCTCGCCACGCCTGGTGGCCGCCGGGTACCGGGTCGCCGCAGTCGACATACGGGGCTGCGGCGAGTCGAGCGCGCGGTGGCCGTCCTACAGCCGTACCGATATCGCCGGCGACCTGCTCGCGGTGATCCGCCTCCTCGGCGGCCCGGCGGTGCTGGTCGGTCACTCGATCTCCGGCGGCGCCGCCACCATCGCGGCCGCCCAGGCGCCCGACCTGATCACCGGCATCGTCGAACTGGGGCCATTCACCCGCGGGCAGTCGTTCAAGCTGGGCGATCTGCGGTTCGGCGGCTACCGCAAGGCGGCGCTCCAGATGGCCGGCGCCGGCATGCTGGGCAGCGTGGCCCGCTGGCGCGGCTACCTCGACAGCGCCTACCCGGGGAAGAAGCCCGCCGACTGGACCGAGCGGTTGGCCCAGATCGATGCCATGCTGCGCGAGCCGGACCGTATGAAGGCGTTTCAGAAGATGTTCCAGTCCGCGCCCACCGATGCCGGGGCGCAGTTGGAGAACGTGCGTTGCCCGGCCCTGATCGTGCAGGGCTCGCTCGACCCGGACTGGGCCGACCCGCGGGCCGAGGGCGAGGCGATCGTGGCCGCCCTGCCGGCCGGGCTGGGGCGACTTGAGATGATCGAAGGCGCGGGTCACTACCCGCACGTCCAGTATCCCGACGACGTGGTGTCCCTGATGCTCGCCTTCCTGCACGCGCACGCCCGTGCCTAGGGCCGGCCTCAGCCCGGCCGCGGTCGTCGCAGCCGGTGCGGCGCTCGCCGACGAGGTCGGCTTCGCGGAGCTGTCCATGGGCCTGTTGGCCGAGCGGGTGGGTGTACGGACGCCCTCCCTCTACAAACACACCGCCTCGCTGGACGCCCTCCGGCACGGCATCTCCGTCCAGGCGAAACGCGAATTCGGACACGCGCTCGCCCGGGCCGCCGTCGGCCGGTCCGGCCCGGACGCGGTCCACGCGATCGCCGACGCGTACCGCCGCTGGGCGGTCGACCACCCCGGGCGCTACGCCGCCACCATTCGCGCACCCGCGGCCGGTGACGAGGAAGACCTCCGGGTCAGCAGCGAGGCCCTGGAGATCTTCTTGGACGTCCTCGCCGGCTTCGGACTGCGTGACGACCGCGCCATCGACGCCACCCGCACGCTGCGCTCGGCCCTTCACGGCTTTGTCAGCCTGGAGAGCTCCGGCGGCTTCGGGATGCCCCGCGACGTCGACCGCAGCTTCCGCTATCTCGTCGACACCCTGATCGCCGGCCTGCGGGCGGACCAGCCCTCCACCCCTCCCGCTCACGAAGGACCGGCATGACCGCCACCGATCCACCCACGAGGACCACAGACACGCCCCCGGCCGGGAAGAACGCCACCCTCGTATCGCCCGGCGTCGCCACCCCGGGCGTGGTCAACGGCCGGCCGCTGACCTGGCTGCGGATCGAAGGACTGGCGGTCGCCGGAGCCGCTCTCGCCGTGTTCGCCACCACCGGGTATGCGTGGTGGCTGGTCCCGGCGCTGTTCCTGGTCCCTGACCTGTCCTGGCTCGGTTACCTGGCAGGCCCGCGGGCGGGCGCCTGGATCTACAACCTCGCGCACACCGCACCCCTGCCACTGGCACTGCTCGTCGCGGGGGCCGGATGGCACATCAGCGCGTTCACGGTCGCGGGGGCCGTTGGCCTGTTCCACCTCGGCCTGGACCGCCTCATGACATACGGCCTCAAATACGATCACAGTTTCGTCGTCACGCACCTGGGAGTGCACGGCAACCACTGACCGGCCGGCAAACGCCCGGCCCCGGACGGCCGGCCTCCGGACGAGGCACGACGCCGAGAACGGCCGGCGCCACAAGCCCCGCGACCACCCGGCCCACACCCGGGCCCGGAGGCGGGCCCCGCCATGGGATGCCCAGCCCGCTGAAGGTTCCGGCCAGGGGCGGCGCCGCCTCCAGTTTCCCGTTCCGGAAAGCCAGTCCTCTTGTCCTGCACTCACCGTGCCCGTAAGGATCGACAGGAAGACCGCGGTCCACGGAAAAGGGGAGCGTTCGTGAAGGTGACCATGCTGGCGACGACGTGCGACAAGAAGGACTGCCCCACCATTTACAAAACCGATCGGGGCACGATCCTCGTTCAGGGCGAGACACCAGCCGACCATGGCCTACGGATTCCCGCGCATGAAACGCTTGTGGAGATCCCGATGGATCTGATCATGAAGGCATTCGGTGATCAGCTTGGCTAGGTCTCTCGGAGACATGTTCGATACCTTCGAGCGCGAAGCGTTCCGGCTGGAGACTCTGGACGACTACAGCGGCTCAGGCAGCACGGACGCCTTCAGGGCGTTTATGGACGGCCAGGAGCGGCCGGCCGAATACAACGCCGACTGGCTGGCGGAAGTCAGGTCCTACGTCGACTCGGGACGCCGCATGTACCGGGTCCATGTGCTCACTCGGCCATTGTCACCGTACCTACGGTTCGAATTGGGCTGGGGATACGTCACGAACGCCACGGCCGGTGAGGAGTTCTTCATCCTGGACGTGACCAATCGGCCCACGCCTCTGCCGGAAAACGCAAGCGATTTCTGGCTGTTCGACTCAGTCACTCCCGCACCAATGTATTACACGCACGGTGGCAAGTTCCTCGGGGCCGAGGTGCTGCCCGACGACCGAGCGGCGGAGTTCGTCGCTCGGCGAGACGTGGCTTTGGCGCACGCTGAGCGGTTCCCGGACTGGTGGGCGAAGTACGGCGAGTGAACCGTTCGGAGTTGGGTGCCGCGCTACGGGCACTGCGCGCTGCTTCCGGTAAGGAAGCCAAAGCGGTAGCCCGTGGCGCTGTCATGTCAGCAAGCAAACTCAGCAAGATCGAGACCGGGAAGTTCAGCCCCAGCACGGATGACGTAGACCGCATTCTCACCGCTATCGGCGTCTCGCACGATGTGAAATCCGAGTACATGGATGCCGCCCGCGCCGCGGCGACAGAAGCTACCGCGTGGCGCCTGATCCAGCGCGCCGGACTCCACAAGGCGCAGCGGCAACTGAAGGCCGTGGATGCCCGCATGAGCCGGCTGAGGCTCTTCCAACCAGCCCTGGTGCCCGGTCTGCTCCAGACACCGGAGTACATGAGAGCCGTCTTGTCCCGACACCAGGAGCTGAGCGAGACGACCGTCCGGGAGACCGTGACCGCGAGGCTTGAACGCCAAGCCGTGCTCTACGACGAGAGCAAGGCTCTCCGCTTCGTGATCACAGAACCGGTACTCCGGTGGCTCATCGTGCCCCCATTGGTCATGGCCGGGCAGTTGGACAGGCTCATCAGCGTGTCCCGGCTCCCTCATCTTGACGTGCGGGTAGTACCTCTGTCCGGGCGCCAGCACGACATACCGAACCACGCGTTCGTCATCCGCGACGACCGCGCGGTGACCGTCGAGACCGTGCATGCGGAACTCATCGTCACGGACCCCAGGGACGTGGCCCTCTACGTGGCGAAGTTCGACGGGTTCGCCGCTACCGCCCTTTACGGCGACGCCATGCGAGAGGTGTTGGGTGGCCTGCGGGACGACTTGTTGCGGAGACGGGAAAGGCCCTAGCCGCTGTCGCGCCTTCCGAAAGAGCATCAGGTCAGACGACATTCCGCATGGAGGGACGGCGTGCATGGTGACCCCAGAGACACAGAAGCCGCAGGCGTACGGCTTGAGGGAGCTTCCTCCCGAACCATCCGCGCATCCGGGGTGCGGTCACTGTCTGCCCCTGGCGGTCCGTAGGCAGAACGCCCGCTCCACCGGGGACCACAGCGCGGTATCCGAGGCGAATGGTGAGCTACAGCGACACATCAAGGTGATGCACCCGTGAGTGCCCGGTCGGTGATGCCGTATGTCATTCGCAAGATGGCGGAGTACCCGGACACAGACGGCGTACGAGTCGGAATGCCTGTGGTGTGAGTGGAGGGCCATGCCGTGAACGGACCGGACGGAGCGGTCGGCGCATGCGGCCGGCGCGCCGGGACGGCGGGGATCGGCGCACTCCCCAACTCCGCGCGGCGACCCTATGATCGAGCGATGTCGGGACACGGGGGAAACAGCGGGGCCGACGCGGAGCGGTCGCCGGGAAGCCGGCCGTTCAGCGAGACGAAGTGGACGTGGATGCCGGTCGGCGCCCTGGTCCTGCTGGCCGCGAGCTGGGGGATCGTCGGTCTTGCCGAGGGCGGTTGCCAACAGGGGCCGCGCGGCGGCTGTGTCGCGGCGGACGGCTTCGGGTGGCACGGCTGGGTGTTGTTTCTCGCCGCGATGCCGTCCTATGTGGTGGTGATCACGGGACTGACGACCGACCGCTGGCAGCCCGCCGTCGGCCTGTCGCTGGGCGGTGTCGCAGGCGGCCTGTACGCCGTCCTCCAAGGGCAGACGGCGGCGAACCTGATCACCGCGGGCGTTCTGTTCGTGCTCGCCGTGGTGTCACCCGCGCTGACATGGCGACGCCGCCGGCGGGGGACTCTCGCCCCGGCCTGAGTCCGCCACCGTGGCTCCGCGAGCCGGAAGCGGCCCCGCCTCGCCCCTACTCGCCCGCCGGGCGCCAGCCCCGGGCCTTTCCGCGCGGGATCACCACCGCCGCTGCCGCCGTCAGCAGCACCAGTCCCCCGCCCACTCCCGCGATGATCAGCGCGCGGTCGCGCGGCGCGGTGGAGGGCCTCGTGATCACTCGCGCCGGGGCCGGCCGCGGCACCGTGCCCCGGGCGCCGGTCAGCACCGCCGTCATCGCCGCGTACGGGTCCAGCCGGGGCGGCGACGCCGGGTACGCCGCCACCGTGAGCTGGCGCGAGACCTGCGCGGCCGTCATGTCCGGATGCTGCGCCCGTACCAGCGCCGCCGCACCGGCCACGTGCGCCGCGGCCAGCGACGCTCCCGAGCCGAGGAAGTGCCCCGGCCCCTTCGGGCCGACGCTGACCACCGCGTCGCCCGGCGCCGCGAGGTCCACGCCGGAGACCACCGGCGCGTTGGCCGGACGTGCCCCGCCGGGGCCGTAGTCCGAGACGGACAGCACGCCGGGCACGGCCGCGGGCCAGTACCAGGGCTCGGCCCGTGCGACACCGCCGGGGGCGCTCCGGTCCACGGGCAGCGCGTCCGGCGCCGCCGGGGCGACCACCAGGGCGTCCCGCTCGGTCGCGTGGGCGACCGCGGACGTCAGTACGGACTTGCCGGTGGCCAGCGCGGATCCGACGTAGATGACCCGGGCCCCGCCGTCCGCGGCGGCCCGGATGCCGTCCGCCAGCAGCGCCGCCGTGGCCACGCCGCGTCCGTCCGTGCCACGCACGGCCAGGATGCGCGCGCCGGGCGCCACTCCCACCGGACCCACCCCGTCGATACGCGCCGCCGCGATCAGCCCGGCGGCGAAACTGCCGTGCCCCACACAGTCCTCGCCGGCGCCGCCGAGCGCCGAGACACGGCCGGAGAGCCCGGGTATCCCCGTCCCCACGCCGGTGTCCACCACCGCGACGGTCACTCCGGCGCCCTGTGAGATCAGGGCGGCCCGCGAGAGCCCCAGGGCCCGTACCGTCCACGGCTCGGACCGGGCCGTCCTGGGCGACGCCTTCGCGCACGGATCGTCGGGCGCCAGCGTGGCGCGCACGACGGGCAGTTCGACGGAGTCCGCCGCGACCGCCGGTGATCCGGCGGCGGCCAGCGGTGCGGCGGAGAGCAGGGCGGCCGCCAACGCCCGTACCACAGGGAGACGGTGAGTCCTGGCGCGTCGCATGGCGGGCATCCTATGCGGCCGAGATGACGGCGCGACGACGCGAACGGCACACCAACCGCATGCTCCTGTGTGGATGATGAAGTACCCGTTCCCGTAGCCTTCACCGGGCGCACACCGACGTCCCACTGCTCCCTCCCCCCTTGGACAGGGAGGATCGGCGGTGGCGGCGAAACAAGGAGGTCCGAGCGTGTCACGGCAGTTGCTCACGGTGTGCCCGGAAGAACCGGACAGTTTCCGGACGATCGGTGAGGCCCTGGCGAAGGCGCGTACGGGAGCGGTGATCCGCGTCCGGCCCGGCCGTTATCCCGAGAATCTGACGGTCCGCAACCGGGTCACCATCGTCGCGGAGGGCGAGCGCGGCAGCGTCGAGATCTGCCCGCGCCGCGGCACCGCGCTCGTCCTGGTCGCCGACGCGGTGATGCTCACCGATCTCACGCTGCGCGGCGGCAGCGACGACTTCCCCGTGGTGGACGCGCCGCGCGGCCAGGTCGCCATGGACGGCTGCACCGTCGTGGGCTCCGGCTGGACGGCCGTACTGGCCCGGGAGACCGGGGCGCTGGCCATGCGCGACTGCCGGGTCTCCAATCCGGTCGGCGCCGGTGTCGTGGACACCGCCGACACCGGCAGCGTCATAGCGGACTGTGTCATCGAGAACCTCGGCACGTCCGGCATCGTCCTCAGCGAGCAGGCCCGTACGACCGTGCGCGGCTGCCGCATACGTGACGCCCGGGGCAACGGGATCCTGGCCAACGGCGAGGCACAGGGCCTGATCGAGGACTGCGACATCTCCGGCGCGGAAAAGCCGGCCGTCGCGCTGGAGGGCAGCAGCGCCACCCGGGTGCTGCGCACCACCGTCCACGACACCGCCGTTGGCGTCTATGTGACGAGCGGCTCCCGGCCGTCCCTCGACCAGGTCACGGTCACGGACACCACCGGTCCCGGGATCGCGCTCGCCTCGGGCGCCGACCCCGAGCTGCTGCGCTGCCGCACCGCGCGCACCAAGGGCAACGGCCTGACCGTCACCGAACGCTCCCGGGGCTCCTTCAAGGACTGCGAGTTCGACGCGTCGGCCGCCCCGGCGATCCGGGTGATCGGATCGAGCGCGCCGATGCTCTCCGACACGGCGGTGCGGGACTGCGCGGACAAGACCGGTGCCGTTGTGCTGGAGGAGGAGTCGGCGGCGGAGTTCGACCGGCTGGAGGTGACGGACGCCGCGGGTACGGGCATCCTCGTGCGCACCGGCGCCAATCCGCTGGTGCGCCGCGCCCGGATCGTCTCGCCGCGCGGCCACGGTGTGGAGGTCGTCGAGGACGGCCGGGGGCGCCTGGAGCACTGCGAGATCGAGGGCGCGGGCGGCTCGGGTGTGCGGATCGCCGCGGGCGGCAATCCCGAGCTGCGTGACACGACCGTCCAGGCGTCCGCCGAGTCCGGCGTCCAGGTGGCTCAGGAGGGTCTCGGCACCGTACGGGACTGCCGTGTCCAGGCGAGCGGCGCGTCCGGTGTCGCCATTGAGAGCGGCGGCGGGCTCTCCGTCCTCCGCACCCAGGTCCTGGAGTCCGGCGCGCACGGCGTACTGCTGGCGAACGGCGCCCGCGCCTCGCTCAACTCCTCCCAGATCACCGGCAGTCTGGGAGACGGCATCCGGGTCGACAGCGCCGAACAGATCTCCGTGACCGGCTGTACCGTGCGGGACAACCGTGGCGCGGGGCTTCGGCAGACGCGCGCCGGCGACCGGCTCACGGTGGAGGACCTGACCAGCGCGGGCAACGCCGTCCCGGACGCCTGGGGCGACACGGCCGCCGAGAACGCCCCGCAGGGACCGGGCGAGGGCAGCGGCGGCAAGACCGCCGCTCCCGAAGGACCGCTGGAGGAGCTGGAGTCGCTGGTCGGCCTCGCCGACGTCAAGCACCAGGTGCGCACCCTCGTCAATCTCAACCAGCTCGCGCAGCGGCGGGCCCGGCTCGGCATGCCCGCACCGCCGATGAGCCGCCATCTTGTCTTCTCCGGGCCGCCCGGCACCGGCAAGACCACCGTGGCCCGGCTCTACGGCGGCATTCTGACGGAGCTGGGCGTGCTGCGCTCCGGGCATCTCGTGGAGGTGTCCCGCGCCGACCTCGTGGCGCAGATCATCGGTGGCACGGCGATCAAGACGACCGAGGCGTTCAACGAGGCGCTGGGCGGGGTGCTGTTCATCGACGAGGCGTACACCCTGCTCTCCGACGGCAAGGGCTCCGGCGCCGACTTCGGCAAGGAGGCCGTCGACACCCTGCTGAAGCTGATGGAGGACCACCGGGACGACGTGGTCGTCATCGCCGCCGGATACACCGAGGAGATGGGCTCGTTCCTCTCCTCCAACCCGGGCCTGGCGTCGCGGTTCACCCGCACCATCGAGTTCGCCAACTACTCGGTCGAGGAGCTGGTGACGATCACCGAGTCCATGTGCGAGGCGCACCGGTACGAGCTGGATCCGCGCACTCTGGACGCCCTCGCCGCGCACTACGGGCGGATGACCCGGGACGCCGCCTTCGGCAACGGCCGTGCGGCCCGGCGGGTGTTCGAGGAGATGGTGGACCGGCAGGCGTTCCGGCTGAGTTCGATGGCGGACCCGGCCGAGCGCGATCTTTCGCTGCTGCTGCCCGAGGACGTGGCGGAGAACGCGGACGCCGGCGCGGACGGCGGCCGGAACTCCGAGGAGCTGCTGGCCAGGCTCGACGCGATGGTCGGCCTGGGCGCCGTCAAGCGCGAGGTGACCGACCTGGTCTCGCTGCTCGCCGCCACCAGGCAGCGCAAGGCCGCCGGGCTGCCCACGCCGAAGATCAGCCACCATCTGGTCTTCTCCGGCCCGCCCGGCACCGGCAAGACCACGGTGGCCCGGCTCTACGCCGAGCTGCTGCACTCCCTGGGTGTGCTGCCCAAGGGCCAGCTCGTGGAGGTGGCGCGCGCCGACCTGGTGGGCCGGTACGTGGGCCACACCGCGCAGCTCACCAAGGAGGTCTTCGAGAGTGCCCTGGGCGGTGTGCTGTTCATCGACGAGGCCTACACCCTGACTCCCGAGGGCGCGACCTCCGACTTCGGCCGGGAGGCCGTCGAGACGCTGCTGAAGCTGATGGAGGACCACCGGGACGACGTCGTCGTCATCGCCGCCGGATACACCGAGGAGATGGGCCGGTTCCTCGACTCCAACCCGGGACTCGCCTCGCGGTTCACCCGGTCCGTGGAGTTCGAGAACTACACCACCGACGAGCTGGTCGGCATCCTGGAGCAGCACGCCTCCGTCTCCGGGTACGACTGCGCGCCGAAGACGCTCGACGCGCTGCGCGCCCATGTGGACGCCCTGCCGCGCGACCGCTCCTTCGGCAACGCGCGCACGGCCCGCAGTCTGCTCGACGTGATGATGACGCGCCAGGCGAGGCGGCTCAGCGCGGTGGCCGCGCCCGACCTGGACGATCTGCGGCTGCTGCTGCCGGAGGACCTCCCGGCGTAACGCGGACGGCGGACCGGCGCCGTACGCGAACGGGCCTCGCGCACGGCGCCGCCGCGGTCTCTCCACGGCTCCGGCGGCGCCGTATGCCGGGTGCCCGCGCCTCGCCGGGACATATGCGGAGGTTACGGAGCAGACTGGGTGGGGGAGGCGTTTGTTCCTCGGCCGCCGTTCGAGAACCGGGCGTCTCGCCCAGGTCCCGTACGGCGCCGAACCCGAGGAGAGCCGTCGTGAAATTCGGAATTGCGAGCTTCATCACCGATCAGGGCATCGGCCCCGCCGAGCTGGCCGGAGCGATCGAGGAGCGCGGCTTCGAGTCGCTGCTGATCGCCGAGCACAGCCATATCCCGGCGGACCGCAGGACTCCGTATCCCGACGGCGGTGAGCTGCCGGAGATGTACTACCGGCTGCTCGATCCCTTTGTCGCGCTGACCGCCGCCGCCTCGGCCACCGAGCGGCTGCTGGTGGGCACCGGTATCGCCCTGCTCTCGCAGCGGGATCCGATCATCACCGCGAAGGAGGTGGCCTCCCTGGACGTCGTCTCCGGCGGCCGTGTCATCTTCGGTGTGGGCATCGGCTGGAACCGCGAGGAGATGGAGAACCACGGAACCGATCCGTCCACTCGCGGCCGGCTGGTCGATGAGCGGCTGCGGGCCATCCTGTCTCTGTGGACGGAGGAGAAGGCCGAGTTCCACGGTGAGTTCGTGGACTTCGACCCCGTCTATCTCTGGCCCAAGCCGGTGCAGAAG
Source organism: Streptomyces sp. NPDC006923 (assembly GCF_040635655.1). Lineage (NCBI taxonomy): Bacteria > Bacillati > Actinomycetota > Actinomycetes > Kitasatosporales > Streptomycetaceae > Streptomyces > Streptomyces sp. NPDC006923. Next base: position 379,659 of record NZ_JBEYIF010000005.1, on the reverse strand, counting down.
CCGCACCCGCCGGTCTATGTCGGCGGCGGCGAGGGGGCTTTCCGCCGGGTGGCGGAGTTCGGGGACGCCTGGCTGGTCAGCAAGGTGCCACCGGACAGGCTCGGCCCGCAGATGAGGCGGCTGCGCGAGACGGCCGGACGTGATGTGCCGGTGACGGTGTACTGGGCGCCGCCCGACCCGGAGGACACCGCCGCGTACTCCCGGCTCGGTGTGGAGCGGATCCTGTTCTCGCTGCCGGCGATGCCGGAGGCCGAGACGTTCCGGGAGCTGGACGAGATGGCGGCGGTCATGGACAAGAGCCGCTGACCTCTGCCGGGACCCGCCACAAGGCTGTGAGGAGGCCACGATGCCCCGTCTGAGCGGTGTGGAGGCGCGGGACCGGCTGGCGTGCTGCCGGGTGATCCGGCTCGCCACCGCCGACGCCTGGGGCCGGCCGCATCTGGTGCCCGTCGTCTTCGCCCTGGACGGAGACACGCTGGTGATGGCGGTGGACCACAAGCCGAAACGGTCCCTGCGGCTGAAGCGGCTCGCCAATATCGCCGTCAATCCGGAGGTCTGCCTGCTCGCGGACGGCTACGACGAGGAGTGGGACCGGTTGTGGTGGGCCCGCGCCGACGGCCGCGCGGTGGAGCTGCCCCCCGCGTCCTGGTCCGCCGGGTCCGCGCGGGACGTGGCCCTGCTGGTGGACAAGTACCGGCCCCATTACGAGGGCCGCCCGCCGGCGGGACCGGTCATCGAGGTCGGGATCAGCCGCTGGAGCGGCTGGTGCGCGAGCTGACTCGCCGGGCGGGGACCGCGACTCAGTCGTCCGCCGTGACATTGGCGATCAGGGTGCGCAGGATCGACCTGACCGTGCCGGTCTGCTCCGGCGTCAGGCCCATCGCCTCCCCCATCGCCGGAGGCACGGCGTCCGCGCGCTCACGCAGCGCCTCCCCCTCCTCGGTGAGGCTCACCAGGACGGAACGCTCGTCCTCCAGCCGCCGCTCCCGGCGGATCAGTCCGTATGTCTCCAGCCGCTTGAGCAGCGGTGACAGCGTGCCCGAGTCGAGCTGGAGCGCCTCGCCCAGATCCCGCACCGACGCGGAGTCCCGCTCCCACAGCACCAGCATCACCAGATACTGCGGATAGGTGAGGCCGAGCTCCTGGAGCAGCGGCCGATAGCGGGCGGTCACCGCGCGGGAGGCCGCGTACAGGGCGAAGCAGAGCTGGTCGTCGAGGCGGAGGGTGAAGTCCTGCCGGGACTCGGCTGTTCCTGTGTCGCTCATCGCGCCCACTTTCCATCGCGTCTACGAGGCGTTCATCCCATTGTCTCGCCTCCATGACTCTAGCGCTCGCCATTCAGTTGCACACAATCAAGTTGCCCTCTACTCTTCTGGTTGTGGGAATCACCCCACCGCCGGCTCCGGCCGGCGGCCCCTGCGCACCCGAGGAAACGACATGTCCGAGACCCGCTCCGACCGCCCCGTACTCGAACCCGCGGCCGCCGCGTTCGCCGAGGCCACCGCGAACCCGCCGTACCTTTTCGACCTCGGTCCCGCCAAGGGCCGCGAGGCCGTGAACGAGGTCCAGTCGGGTCCGGTCGACGTCCGCGCGGTGACCGACGAATGGCTGACCGTGCAGGGCGGTCCCACCGGCTCCGTCCGGGTCCGCGTCGTCAGGCCGGCCGGCGCCACCGGCACCCTGCCGGTGATCCTCTACATACACGGGGCGGGCTGGGTCTTCGGCAACGCCCACACCCACGACCGGCTCGTCCGCGAACTGGCCGTGGGCGCGAACGCCGCCGTCGTCTTCCCCGAGTACGACCTCTCCCCCGAGGCCCGCTATCCGGTGGCCGTCGAGCAGAGCTACGCCGTCGCCCGGTGGATCGGCACCGACGGCACGGCCCAGGGCCTCGACGCCTCGCGCCTCGCCGTCGCCGGTGACTCGGTGGGCGGCAACATGACCGCCGCGCTGACGCTGCTCGCCAAGGAGCGCGGCGATGTCCGCTTCGTCCAGCAGGTGCTCTTCTACCCGGTCACCGACGCGTCGTTCGACACCGGCTCGTACGAGCAGTTCGCCGAGGGCTACTTCCTGCGCCGCGACGCCATGCGGTGGTTCTGGGACCAGTACACGACCGACCCCGCCCAGCGCGCCGAGATCACCGCCTCGCCGCTGCGCGCCACCACCGAGCAGCTCACCGGCCTGCCGCCGGCGCTCGTCATCACCGGCGAGGCCGACGTCCTGCGCGACGAGGGCGAGGCGTACGCCAACAAGCTCCGCGAGGCCGGAGTGCCGGTCATCGCGGTCCGCTACCAGGGCATCATCCACGACTTCGTGATGCTCAACGCGCTGCGCGAGACACACGCCGCCGAGGCCGCCATCACCCAGGCGATCGGCACACTGCGCGCCGCCCTCGGCACCGTCTGAGCGGCTCGTCGCACCACCGGGGCCCGGACCGTTCCGACGACGGTCCGGGCCGATCCGTGCCGCACCACCACGGCGACGCCGGGGACCCTGGGTGCGAAAATGCGGCAGGGATCCGGCGGAATTCGGGGGCGGCATGTCGGGGAGCGCGCAGCGGCACGGAATACCGGACGAGTATCTGGCGGGGCGCCGCCGTCGAGCAGTCCGTCGACGCGTTCGCCGAGGGGTACGAGCGGGCACAGCGTCTGGCGGTGCGTCAGGAGGCCGCCGCGCGGCGGGAGTTCATCGACGACCTGCTCTACGGGCGCAGTGACCTGGGGCGGCTCGCTGAGCTGGCCGAACGGTTCGGGCTGCGGCTCGCGCACACGCACGCCGTCGCGGTCGCCGAGGGCATGTCCGCGTACGACGAGGGCGACGCCGTGTCGCGTTCCGTGGAGCAGGCCATGATCAGCCGGTTCGGTGACCGCAGCATCCTGCTCACCACCCGCGGATCCACCGGCTCACCGGCGCCAATCCGGCCGATCCGCTGCACCGCTACACGCTCCAGACGGCCGTCATCGGCGCCAGGCTGCTGAACTGGCCCGCGGAGCCGGTCTGACGGCGGGCACCGGCCGCGCCGCGGCAGGAGGCGTCCGCCTCACCACTGGTACGGCAGGAACTTCCCGTCGAGCGTGACAACGACCCGGTCACCGTCCGGATCGGGCACCCGCCGCACATCGAAACGGAAGTTGATGGCGCTCATGATGCCGTCGCCGCACTCCTCGTGGATCAGTTCCTTGATGGTCGGCCCGTAGACCTGCACGATCTCGTAGAAACGGTAGACGGTCGGATCGACGGGGACGGCGGAGTCCAGCCCGCCCCGGGTGGGCTCCGCCATGAACGCCATGACGGCGTCCTTGCGCAGATCGAGGAAGGCCGCGGCGGCGTTCGCCTCGTCCGCGCTCATCGGCTGCTGCCCGAGCAGGGCCGAGGTCGTCCATGCCACCGGCCGGCCCACCGCCTCGGCGATCTGAGCCCAGCTCAGGCCCAGCTCCGCCTTGGCCCGACGGACGGCCTCGGCCGCCTGCTGTTTGGTGAGCATGGTGACTCTCCTCGCGATGAGAACGCCCGTCTGATCTCTGCTGAGGAATATAGGAGAGCGGACACGCACCGGCAACGACGCCGGGACCGGCCGAGGCGGTCGGAGGGGCCCGCTCTCAGCGGACGCGGGCGGCGCCGACATAGAAGGAGCTGTGCTCGTCGGCCGGGGCCGGGGGCACCTGGTACCACTGCGGCGCGGTCACCAGTCCGGGCGGGACGAGATCGAGGCCGTCGAAGAACCGTCTGACCTCGGCATGGCTGCGGAGCCGCAGGCTGATGCCGCCCTTCCCGTACGCGCCCGTCACCCGGCCCACCAGATTCTGCGGCTGAAAGTCGGCCGTGCCGTGCGAGAAGAGCAGCACACTGCCGGACGGCAGGGCGTCCACCAGGGTGCGGGTGAGGCCGTACGGGTCCTCCTCGTCGGGGATGAAATGCATCAGGGCGATGAGGGACAGGGCGACGGGGCGGCTGAAGTCCAGCACGGTCCGGGCGTGCGCGAGTATCTCCTCGGGCGCGCGCACATCTCCCTGGACATAGTCGGTGACCCCCTCCGGCGCGCTGACCAGCAGTGCTTCCGCGTGGCGCAGCACGATGGGGTCGTTGTCGGTGTAGACCACGCGGGACGCCGGAGCGATGCTCTGGACGATCTGATGCAGATTCGGCTCGGTGGGAATGCCGGTGCCGATGTCGAGGAACTGGTCGACACCGCTGCGTGCCACCCAGGCACAGGCGCGGTGCATAAAGGCGCGGTTGAGCTGGGCGTCACGCTTCGAGACGTCCGGGAGCTGCTTCCCGATCTCCCGGTCGACCGGATAGTTGTCCTTGCCGCCCAGGAGATAGTCGTAGACCCGCGCGGGGTGCGGCTTGCTGGTGTCGACCTGAGGCTTGGGAGTGGCTGCGGCCATGCGGAACTCCGTTGAATGGATCGATCTGTGGGGCGTCACCGGCAGAGACCGCGGGCGCTCGGGCGCATTTCCCCCCGGAAGGGCCAGGGCCCGGCGGGGGCTTCCCGGTCCGGCGGTGCGGGCTCCACGCGGGTGCGGGCGGCGGTCCGGGGCCCTCGGGCACGCGGCGGACTCGGGACCGGCCGTGCGCGCCGGGGCAGAGCGGCGGCGCCCACGCCCCTCTCCGAGCACCGCCATGACGGGAAGTGTTTCACAGGGGGCATGAGGTGAAAACGGTGCCTCCTGTGGCCCTTGTGGCGTCAGCGTCCTTTCCGGACAAGGGAGTTGGCGGTACGCGGCGGCGCACCGGCGGGCCCCGGTGGGTGCCCCGGCGTCCGGGGCCCGCCCTGGTCGCGACGGGGCGGTCAGCCGCCCACGACGTCGAGTACGGCCTTGCCGCGTACGCGGCGGCCGAGCAACTCCTCCACCGCCTCCGGCGCGCGCTCCAGCGGGCCGCGCCAGCCGATCTGCGGATCCAGCTCTCCGCGCTCCAGCAGACCGACGAGATACGCCAGATCGGCCCCGACCGGGGACGCCACCGTGAAGACCTCGATCCGCTTCCGCCCGCCCCTGAGCCGCTCCGCCTCGAAGTCGATGACGGTCGGCTGTAAGGACGCCTTGCCGATGGACTGGACCGAGCCGCCCGGCTCGACCCGCGCGAACGCCTCGGCGAGCTGCGTACCGCCCACGTTGTCCAGCACCCCGAAGACCGGCGCCGAGACCTGCTCAGGGCCGATGACGACCTCGTCCGCGCCGAGCGCGAGCAGCCCCTCGCCGCGCGCCGGGCTGCCCACCGAGGCCACGACCCGCGCGCCCGCGCGGGCCGCGAGCTGCACCGCGTACCGTCCGACTCCGCCCGAGGCCCCGGTGACCAGCACCCGGCGGCCCACCACGGGGCCGAGCAGCCGCAGCGCCTGGAGCGCGGTGACGCCCGCGACGGGCAGCGCGCTCGCGGCCCCGAGCTCCACGCCGTCCGGCACGACGGCCAGTTGCGCGGTGTCCACGGCGCGAAGCGCCGCCCACGCCCCGGCCCAGCCGAAGGTCACCACCCGGGTGCCCGGCCCGGGCCCCGAGCCGTCGGCCGCGGCCCGCACCACCACACCCGCGGCGTCCCAGCCGGAGACATGGCCGGGTTCGAGATGGCCCTTCCGGTAGACGATCTCGCCGAAGTTCAACGAGGCCGCGTGGACCTCGATCAGCGCCTGGGACGGCTCCGGCACCGGATCCGGCGCCTCCCCGTCTCGGAGCCCGCCGGGTGCCTCGGGGTCGTACAGCAGAGCACGCATACCGTTCCCTCCCTCTCGTCGGCCTGCGCCACGCGGTACCGGTCCCAGCGGACGCCGCCGTCACTGTCGGTCACGGCCCGTGCGGCTTACGTGTGGGCGCAACCGCCCCCGCCGCCGGCGTTATTCCGGGGTGCTCCGGGCCGCTCGCCGCACGGCGGCCGGGCCGGTTCGCACAAAGATGAACCCAAGGGGACGGCAGAGATACCTTCCGGTGACCGAAGGGTGGCGACGGCCGGATAGCATCGGTCCTCATGCCGTCAATGAGAGCTGGGTGATCTGGACGTGTCCCGACCGCGTGTGGGTGTGGCCGTGCTGACCATGGGAACCCGGCCCGTTGAGCTCCGGGCCCTGCTGGACTCCGTGGCCAAGCAGCGTGAGGCCCCGTCGCGGATCGTCGTGGTCGGCAATGGAGCGCCGCTTCCCGAGCTGCCCGAGGGCGTCATCGGAGTGGAGCTGGAGAAGAACCTCGGTGTCTCCGGGGGGCGCAATGTCGCCATGGAGAAGCTCCGCGAGACCGGTGACGTGGACGTGCTGGTCGATCTGGACGACGACGGGCTGCTGATCGAGGCCGATGTGATCACCCGGGTCGCCGATCTGTACGAGGCCGATCCCCGGCTGGGCATCGTCAGCTTCCGGATCGCCGACGAGACCGGCTTCACCCAGCGGCGGCACGTGCCCCGCCTGCGCGTCGACGACCCGATGCGCGGCGGCGAGGTGACCACCTTCCTCGGCGGCGGACACGCGCTGTCCATGGCGATGCTGGAAGAGACCGGCGGCTGGCCCGACGAGTTCTTCTTCACCCACGAGGAGACCGACCTCGCCTGGCGCGCGCTGGACGCCGGCTGGAAGATCCAGTACGAGCCCGAGCTGGTCCTCCAGCATCCGCGCACCTCACCCGCGAGGCACGCCGAGTTCTACCGGATGACGGCCCGCAACCGCGTCTGGCTGGCCCGCCGGCATCTGCCCGCGCTGCTCGTGCCGGTCTACCTCGGCACATGGATCCTGCTCACGGTGGCCCGTACGCGCTCGGCGAGCGGACTGCGCGCGTGGTTCGGCGGCTTCTTCGAAGGCGCCAGGACCGCGTGCGGCTCACGCCGTCCGATGCGCTGGCGGACCGTCGGCCGTATGACCGCGCTGGGCCGCCCGCCGGTCATCTGAGCCTTCGCCGGGGCGGCCCGTACGGCCACCGGCCGCCGCCGTACGGCGACTTGACGGATCGTCAGGGACGGCTCAGGTTTGCCCGACTCAGCCCCGGGGCAGATTCCGGGCCCTCGTCAGGGAGGCCCCAGCACCGTGTCCAGAACCCGCACACGCCATCTCTCCGTGGCCGCCGCCGCGCTCGCCCTCCTGCTCACCGCGTGCGGCGGTGGCTCCGACGAGCCGGCGGACCGGGCGGGCGGCGCGCGGGCCGCCACGCACACGGTCGCGACGGTCATGGGCGCGGTCGAGGTCGGCGCCGCGCCGGAACGGGTCGTCGTGCTGGACACCGACGCGCTGGACTCGGCCGTGACGCTCGGGGTGACCCCGGTCGGCGCCACGACCGTCGCCGACAGGGCGCCCTTCTCGACCTACCTCCCCGCCGGCGGGCTCAAGGACGTCAAGCCCGTCGGACTCGTCGCCCAGCCCAATCTTGAGGCGATCGCCGCGCTGAAGCCGGACCTGATCCTCGGCAGCAAGGTCCGCGACGAGAAGAACTACCGGGCGCTGTCGGCGATCGCGCCCACCGTCTTCTCCGACACCACGGGCCCGGGCTGGCGCGAGAACTTCGCGCTGCACGCCGACGCCCTCGGCAGGAAGAACGAGGCCGCGCAGGCCGTCGCCGACTACGAGGCACACGTCAGGCGGCTGACCGAGGCGCTGGGCGGGCCCGCCGCGGCGCGGCGGACCACGGTCGGCTTCGTACGGTTCGTCGAGGGCGCCGACACCCGCCTCTATCTGAACGACACCTTCGTCGGCTCCCTCTTCAAGGACCTCCGGGTCGGCCGGCCCGCCAACCAGGACACCACCGGCTTCTCCCTCGACGTCAGCCCCGAACAGATCGACAAGGCCGACGCCGACGTCATCTTCTACTCCACCTACGGCGACGCGGAGAAGTCCAAGGAGGCCGCCACCACGGCCGGTCCGCTGTGGCAGAACCTGACGGCGGTCAGGAAGGGCACGGCCTTCAAGGTCGACGACAGCCTGTGGATGCTCGGCATCGGCTACACCGGCGCCGGCCAGATCCTGGACGCGATCGGGCAGAGCTACTCCTCCGCCGCCCGGTGACGGTCGCGCGGCGGTGTGCGGCGGGGCTCCGGCCGCCGCCCTGACGGCGCCGGGGGGCGCACGGTGGAATCCGTCCCGGCCGGGGCTCCGAAGGTCGTCCAGGCAGCGCGCTCCGGCACCCGCACAACTGTGCGCCCCGCCACCGAGTTGAGGATCGTCGCCGCGCGCCAGGCGCCCAGCGTCAGGTCGGGAGCGCCGACACCGTGCGTGTGCAGTTCGGCGTTCTGTACGTACAGCGCGCCGGACACCCGGGGGTCGAGCGCGACCCGGTAGTCCCCGTCGATCCGATAGCGGCCCTTGCCGTCCCAGTCGACGAGCTTCGCCAGCGCGCCCAGAAAGGCGGGACGGCCCGCCTCGTACCCGGTGGCCGACACGATCGCCGAGGTACGGATCTCGAACAGCGTGTCCTGCTCCGTGTGCCGGCAGGTCAGCACGTACCCCTCGCCGCCGGCGAGCGCCGCCGCCCCCACGACCGCCACGCCCGGATGGAGCGCGGCGCGCGGCGCGGTACCGCCGACGGTCCGCTCGTACAGCTCGTCGTGGATCTCGGCGAGGGTCTCCTCGCTGATCCCCTTGTAGAGCTGCCACTGCTCGCGCACGAGCCGTTCCCGCCGTTCCTCGGGCAGCGCCCGGAAGTAGCGGATGTAGTCGGGAGTGAAGTGCTCCAGGCCGAGCTTGGAGTACTCCATCGGCGCGAAGGCGGGCGTACGGGCCAGCCAGCGGACATACGGGCCGCCCTCGCCCCCGGCGTCCTGCGAGCGCAGCAGGTCGAGCGTGACCTCGGCGCCCGACTGGCCTGCCCCGATGACCGTGACATCGTCCAGGCCCGCCAGCCGCGCCCGGTGGCTCCGGTAGTCCGAGCTGTGCAGCACGCGGCCCGCGTGCGCGGAGGTGAGCAGCGGGCGCAGCGGTTCGGGGACGACCGGGAGCGTGCCGACGCCCAGCACCACCCGCCGGGCCAGCACACGTGTCACGGCGCCGGCCTCCGAGCGGTGGGTGACGGCGAACGCCTCCGCCTCGTCGTCCCAGTCCAGCGCGGTGACGCGCGCGTCGAAGCGGCACGAGGGCAGCAGTTCGGCGACCCAGCGGCAGTAGTGGTCGTACTCCCTGCGCGGTATGTGGAAGCGCTCCGAGAAGAAGAACGGGAACATCCGGTCGTGCTGCCGGAGGTAGTTCAGATACGACCAGGGGCTGGTCGGGTCGGCCATCGTCACCAGGTCGGCGAGGAAGGGGACTTGCAGGACCGTGCCCTCCATGAGCAGCCCGGGGTGCCAGGAGAAGGCGGGCTTGGCGTCGAGGAAGAGCGCGCGCAGGCCGGGCACACCGTCGCAGAGCGCGGCCAGCGAGAGATTGAACGGACCGATGCCGACGCCGGCCAGGTCGTAGACGGCGGAGTCCGTGGCGCCTCCCGGTCCGGTGCGTTCGTCGGGCGTGCTGTGCTCGGTCACCGCTGGGCCTCCGCGAGGGGGTGGAAGGACGACGTGTGTCGATGGAGCAGGACGGGGTGGGGACGGGCCGAGGTGGCGGCCGGGTGCCGGGCCGGTCCTGGTGGCCGGGCGGGCGCGGATTCACCGGGCGTCCTCCTCCGTGCGGCCGGCCGCCGCGACCGTGTGCAGCAGCCGCTCCACCTCGACGGCCGTGGTGTGCGGATTGAGCAGCGTGAGCTTGAGACGTATGCGTCCGGGACCCTCGCCTGGCAGCTCCGTACGGCCGACGACGGCCCGGCCCTCGCGCAGCAGCCGGCGGCGCAGCGCGGCGTTGATCTCGTCGCTGCGGGTGCCGTCCGCCGGCAGATAGCGGAACAGGAAGGCCGTCAGCACCGGTTCGCCGTGCAGTTCGAGCTGGGGGTGGTCCCGTACGGTCCGCGCTCCGGCCAGCGCCAGCTCGTGGCAGGCGTCGACCAGCCGTCCCAGGCCCTCTCTGCCGAGCGTCCGCAGGGTGACCGCGATCTTGAAGGCGTCGGCGCGGCGTGTCGTCCGCAGCGACAGACCGAGCAGGCTGGGATAGCCGGCCTCCTCGTCGTCCGGCGGGTTCAGATAGGCCGCGCGCCGGGTGAGCGAGGCGTATGTCTCGGACCGGCGCACCAGGAAGATCCCGGCCGCCGCCGGCTGCCAGCCGAGCTTGTGCCAGTCGAGGGAGACGGAGTCGGCGAGCCCGAGGCCGTCCAGGAGCGGCGCGAGACGGTCGGAGAGCAGCGCGCCGCCCCCGTAGGCGGCGTCCACATGCAGCCAGGCGCCGTGCTCGGCGGCGAGCGCGGCGCAGTCGCGGAGCGGGTCGATCGCCCCGGTGTCGGTGGTGCCCGCGGTGGCGACGACGGCGACCGGCAGCTCTCCGCGACCGGCGCAGCCGTCCAGCGCGGCGGCCAGCGCCCCGGTGTCCATGCGGAGTTCACGGTCGACGGGCACCGGCAGCACCGCGTCCTCGCCGAGCCCGAGGAGCGCGGCGGCGCGCTGTACGGAGAAGTGCGCGGCGGCGGAGACAAGGACGCGCGGCCGGCGGCCGGGCCCGGTGGCCGGCAGCCCCGTCTGCTCGATCCGCCGACCGGACGCGGCGCCGAGGATCCGGTCCCTCGCCAGCATCAGCCCCATCAGATTGGACTCCGTACCGCCGGAGGTGAGCACTCCGGCCGCGCGTCCGGGATCGTAGCCGACGAGTCCGGCCAACTCCTGGAGCAGCAGGGTCTCCAGGGCGGTGGCGGCGGGGGCCTGGTCCCAGGAGTCCTGGGACGGATTGAGCGCCGAGACCGCGAGATCCGCCGCGACGGCGACGGCCAGCGGCGGGCAGTGCAGATGGGCCGCGCAGGACGCCTCGGCCGGATCGGCGCTGCCCCGGGCGAGCAGCTCGGTGAGCCGCTCCAGCGCGGAGCCGCCGGCCCCGGCGGGCGCGCCCGGACCGGCGCTCACCTCGGCGAACACCGCGGCGACGGCAGCCGTGATCTCCTCCGGCCGCCCGGCGGCGATGGGCCCGCCGCGCCGCCGGGCGCCCTCGGCGAGTGCGTCCAGCACGGTGGTGACGAGGGGTTCCAGGCTCCGCGGCCCGCCCGTCCCGCCCGACAGCGCGGCGGCCCGCGTACCGGCAGCCGGCCACGGCTTGGGCGGAGTTGTCTCCCGTCCTGTCGGGTCCACCGCCGCGGCCCGCTCCCCCGGCTCCGGCGTCATGCGTTCCGTCCACTGCCGGTGGCGGCCAGCCCCGAGGACTCCCTGGCGCGCTGCCGCCGCAGCAGGGCGTCCGCCGTGGCGGGGGTGCGCGGGCGGGCGTCGGCCGGATCGGCGGCCCGCCCGTCCGCGGGCAGGGCGACGGGGGGCACGGTCATGGAACGGCTCCGGAGTATGAGGGAGACGGGTGCGGAGCGGCGGCGCCCGACGAGGCGGCGGCTCGGGAAGGGGTGCGCGGCGGACTTCCGCCGCTCGGGGAGCCCGCGCCGGGGGCCGGGATCCCGGCCCCCGGCGCGGTCGGCACGCGGTGCGAGGGCCGCGATCGGCCCGGGGAGCGAGTTCGCGTCAGACGGATCCGCGCGAGCGCACACCGGGGAGACGGTCACGGTCGCCGTCGCGACGTTCGGTGGCGCATGCACCCCCAGGGGGACGGAACGGCCGAAAATCCAACAAAAATCCAAGAAACTCGCCATAGAGTTAGGCGAGGCTAACCTAATGGTTCCATGGGAGGGATGCCAACCTGGTCGAACGCGGACAGATCATTTCCGGACAGTGCCCTCGGCCCGATGGCGGGCGCGGCGACCGGCCGTACGGGACCGAGCCCGGTCGCACACCAGGGCCCGTGCGGCCCGGCGGGAGTACGCTGAGAACACCGAGGGCATTTCGCACACCCGCTTCCACGCCGGTGTCGTTCCCGGCTTCTCACAACACCGGGTGGTTCTCGTGCCCCCGGAGGCGGGTCAGTCCCATGACGGCCGATCTCGATTTCCTCACCCCCAGCACCCCGGACGCGGACACGGTCCCCGGACAGCCCGGGGAATCCGCGCGCGCCAGGCTGTTCCTCGCGCCGGGCGGACACGGCGCGGGCGCCCTCGACGGAGCGTGGTGGCCGTACTCACGCGATCTGGCGCGGGAACTCCCCGCGCTGGCGGCGGCCATGGACGGTCCCTGGGGCCGGCTCACCCGGGTCCTGGTGAACCCGGCGCACTGGCCGGTCGTCCCGCGCCGGATCCAACTGCCGGGCCGGCCTCTGCACATCGGCTGGTTCGCGGCCGAACAGGACCCGGACATGATCATCCTGCGCTCCTACTCCGTGGGCCGCTGGGACCTGCTGGTGATCCCGCCGGGGACCCCGGCGGACACGGCGGCCCGGCTGATGACGGCGGCCGCGGCCCCGGACAACCGGCTGGCCGCGAGCGCGCTGCTGGCGCGGGAGACATCGGAGCGGGAGACACCGGAGCGGGACACCGGCGGGGTGAGGACGGAGCAGAAGGAGGAGGCGAGAGCCTCATGACCGGTTGGATCAGTGTGGTGGTGATCCTGGGCATGATCGCGGTGGGTGTGCTGTTGATCCATGTGGTCAACGGGCAGCACCAGCGGCGCATGGCCACCTACAAGTACGGCCGGGCCCTGTGGGACCCGCGCGACCGGCAGGCCCCGGGCGGCGGATATCTGGACACCGGCGGGCCCCACGATCACCGGACCTGGGGCCGCGGCCACTTCCGGCAGCACCAGCGGATCCACGGCCGGGGCCGGGGCCACGGGGAACGTCCGGCCGGAGCCGCGCCCCCGGCCGACACAAGGCCGCCGCGCCCCGATCCCGGGGCCGGGACCGGCGCGCGGCGGGTGGGGTGAGCGCCGATGCCGCACTACCCCGGATGTCGGGACGCGCCCGTGAGCGGTGACCTGATGAACGGCGCCAGGCCCAGGTCCCGCCGTCGGCCGCCGTCCGGACTGCCCGCGCGCGATCTGCCGGCGCCCGGTCTCGCCGAGGTACGTGTCATCGCGGAGTCGCCGGAGACGGCGCAGCTCATCGCGGATGTCCTGCGTGCTGTCTTCGCCGCCAGCGAGCCCCGCTCCTACCCCGCGGACCCGGTGCGGGGCGGCACCCGGCTGCATCTCACCGTGGACACCGACTGCGCCGCCGATCTGCCCGAGCACCGCCGTCCGCGCCGGATCTCGGCCCGGCCGCACGACGACGAGGTCTGACTCACCCCCGCCCGGGCGGGGCCACGCGCCCCGCCGGAGCCGCGCCACCAGGCCCCCGACCAGGACCGCGAGTCCCGGCCGGGGGCCTACGCCTGTCCCCGTACCTTCGCTGCGCCGGACATCCGTGCGCTCACCGCACAGTGCCTGCTCACCCTGGGGACAGAGCCGGAATAGAGACTGGGGGACGGTCGTTACAGTGGCCAGTTGAAACTTCAACCATTGGAGAGGTGAGCGCGATGCAGTTCGGGATCTTCACAGTCGGCGACGTAACGACCGACCCGACCACCGGACGTACGCCGACCGAGCACGAGCGGATCAAGGCGATGGTGGCGATCGCGCAGAAGGCCGAGGAAGTCGGACTGGACGTCTTCGCGACGGGCGAGCACCACAACCCGCCCTTCGTCCCGTCCTCGCCGACCACGATGCTCGGTTACATCGCGGCGACCACCGAGCGGCTGATCCTCTCCACCTCCACCACGCTGATCACCACCAATGACCCGGTGAAGATCGCGGAGGACTTCGCGATGCTCCAGCACCTCGCCGGCGGTCGCGTCGACCTGATGATGGGGCGCGGCAACACCGGGCCGGTCTATCCGTGGTTCGGCGAGGACATCCGCCAGGGCATCCCGCTCGCCATCGAGAAGTACGCGCTGCTGCGCAAGCTCTGGCGCGAGGACGTCGTCGACTGGGAGGGCAAGTTCCGTACGCCGCTCCAGGGCTTCACCTCGACGCCCCGGCCGCTCGACGGCACGCCGCCCTTCGTCTGGCACGGCTCGATCCGCTCTCCCGAGATCGCCGAGCAGGCCGCGTACTACGGCGACGGCTTCTTCGCCAACAACATCTTCTGGCCCAAGCAGCACTTCCAGAAGCTGATCCGCCTCTACCGCCAGCGGTACGCGCACTACGGGCACGGCACACCGGAGCAGGCGATCGTCGGCCTCGGCGGCCAGGCGTTCATCCGGAAGAACTCGCAGGACGCCGTGCGGGAGTTCCGTCCGTACTTCGACAACGCGCCGGTCTACGGGCACGGGCCCTCGCTGGAGGAGTTCACCGAGCAGACCCCACTGGTCGTGGGCAGCCCCCAGCAGGTCATCGACAAGACCCTGGAGTTCAGGGAGGCGTTCGGTGACTACCAGCGCCAGCTCTTCCTGATGGACCACGCCGGACTGCCGCTGAAGACGGTCCTGGAGCAGCTCGACCTGCTCGGCGAGGAGGTCGTACCGGTGCTGCGCAAGGAGTTCGCGGCCGGCCGTCCGGCCGACGTACCGGACGCTCCGCTCCACCCCGCCGTCGCGGCCGGCGCCACGGCCGACGCGGCCAGGACCGGTGACATCACGGAACCGAAGGAGGTCTGACCATGGAGCCGTTGAAGCTCGTCGCCGTCTCGGCGGGGCTGAGCAAGCCGTCCTCGACCCGTCTGCTGGCGGACCGGCTCGCCGAGGCGACCGCCCGTGAACTGACCGCCGGTGAAAGCCCGGTGGAGGTCAGAGTCGTCGAACTGCGCGATCTGGCGGTCGACATCGCCAACAACCTGGTCACCGGCTTCCCCTCGCCCGCGCTGCGCGAGACCCGGGAGGCGGTGACCGGCGCGGACGGTCTGATCGTGGTGACACCGGTGTTCGCCGCCTCCTACAGCGGGCTGTTCAAGTCGTTCTTCGACCTGATCGAACCGGACGAGCTCAACGGCATGCCCGTACTCCTCGGTGCGACCGGTGGCACCTCGCGCCACTCGCTCGTGCTGGAGCACGCGCTGCGGCCGCTCTTCTCCTATCTGCACACGCTGATCCTGCCGACCGCGGTCTTCGCCGCCACCGACGACTGGGGCACGGGCGCGGACACCTACGCGGGCGGACTGTCCGCGCGAATCGACCGGGCGGGCCGAGAGTTCGCCCGGCTGCTGGCCGGACGCAACCCGACGGCCACCCCCGGGGGACGGAAGTCGGCGGAGATGGACGAAGTGGTCCCCTTCGAGCAGCTTCTCGCGGACCTCGCGTAGGTTTGCTTGGAGGTATAAAAGATGATCGATCGGTTGGGAGCGTCATGAGCAACAAGATCGTGGTCGGTGTCGACGGCTCGGAGCCCTCGCTGAAGGCCCTGCACTGGGCCGTCCAGCAGGCGAAGCTGACCGGGGACCGGCTCGCGGCCGTCATCGGCTGGGAGTACCCGGCGGTGGGCTGGGCCGGGATGACGCCGGGCGTGCCGCCGGAGTTCGACCCGGAGCAGCTCGCGCGGCAGATCCTGGACGAGGCCCTGGACAAGAACCTGGCCCCGGACGTCGCCGCGTCGGTGGAGCGCCTGGTCGTGGCGGGCCATGCCGCCCAGGTGCTGACGGAGATCTCCGAGGGCGCCGCGCTGCTGGTGGTCGGTGACCGCGGTCACAGCGGCTTCACCGCGGCGCTGCTGGGCTCCGTGAGCCTGCATGTCACCCAGCACGCGAAGTGCCCGGTGGTCGTGGTCCGCGGCGAGGTCACCGAGGTCTGACAGCGGCCGACGGTGGGCCCCGGCCCACCGCCGGGCCCGCCCGTCACGCCACCGGCCGGCCACCATCGTCTGACGGCCGGCCGTGGCGGACGGTCCGCGCTCGGATCAGCCGTGGGTCACAGCGCCACCACGTCGGCCACGACACAGGCGATGTTGTCCGGCCCGCCCGCGCGCCGGGCCAGCCCGACCAGTTCACTGACCGCGGGCTCCGGCCCGTCGGCCATGACGACGGTCTCCCTGACCGCCTCCGCCGAGACCGCCGTGAACAGTCCGTCCGAGCAGAGCAGATAGCGGTCGCCGGCCTGCGCGTCATGCAGCCGCAGATCCGGCCGGGCCCCGTCGTCGCTCCCGTCCAGCGCCCTGAGCAGCAGCGCGCGCTGCGGATGCGAGAGCGCCTCCTCCGCACTCAGAGCGCCCTCGTCGATCATCGACTGCACCACCGAGTGGTCGTGCGTGATCTGGAAGAACTCACCGTCGCGCGACACATAGGCACGGGTGTCGCCGATATGGACCAGGGCGAGCCGGGAGCCGGTCCACATCAGGGCGGTGAGGGTCGTACCGGAACCGGCCAGAGCGTTGACGGACCGGTTCGCCCCTCGCACCGACTCCGCCAGGGCGTTGAGCAGTTCGCCGCCCGGCAGTGCGCCCGCTCCCGAGTCCGCGAGCGACCTCAGCGCCTCGATCGCCGCCGCGCCGGCGCGCGCGCCCTCGCCGCCGAAGCCGTCCGCGACGGCGAGCAGCCGTGAACCGGCGTACGCCGCGTCCTGATTGCTCTCCCTGACCAGGCCGGGGTCCGACCGGGCCGCGTAACGGATCGCGAGCCGCGGGACGGGGGAAGGGGTGGGAGGAGTGTTCGGACCGGATGACATGACGGCGTCCTTTCCTGCGGGATTCCCCGACAACTGGTCGATGAGGAAGGTCGCCAGGTCCCGGCGGACGGCCGTCTCGGCCTCCACCCGTGCCCAGTAGGCCCGGATCTCCCGGCCGGCCGCGGCCGGATCCGTCTCATGGAGATCGCACACGTCCCGGACGCGGGCCAGCGGCATCCCGATCCGGCGGAGCCAGGCCACCAGCCGGGCCCGTTCGAGCTGGGTCTCGTCGTAGTACCGGTATCCGGTGTACGGGTCGACACGAGCCGGCCGCAGCAGCCCCAGTTCGTCGTAGCGGCGCAGCGCCTTCGCGGACAGCCTGGACGCACGGGCGAAGGCACCGATCGTCAGCGAACCCATGCTTCCCCCTCCTCGTACCGGGCTTCTCGCCCGGCCCCACCGATGCTGGGGCTTCCCGGGGGAGGAAGGTCAAGCACGTGTGCGGCCGGTGACTCCCTCATCGTGGGAGTCACCGGCCGCACACGGTCCTCGCGGGGGCGGACCCGCCGGGGCCCGCTCAGGGCTCTCTGGTGTGGAAGAAGTAGAAGGTGAGGATGACGGTGCCGATGCCGAGCGCCAGCCCGATCGCCGAGGACAGCATGACGCTGTGCCCGGTGAGGCTGTAGAGGAAGCCCATGGCCCCGCCGACCAGCGTCCCGTAGGCCGCGGCCCGCAGTTCGCGGGGGAGCACGTCCCTGAACCGGTCGAGCGCGAAGACCAGCAGGGCCACGGCGGCCCCGGAGATCAGCGCGAGGGCGAGCTGCCCGTAGGTGGCGGGGCCACCGCCGCGCGCGATGAACTGCGCGTAGGCGCCGTAGATGACGCCCAGCAGGATCGGCATCGCCAGTGGGCGCGGCGAGACGCGACGCCGCGCCCGTGTCGGCGCGTGTACGGCCATGGCCGGGAACTCCTTCCGGTCGCACCCCCGTCCCTCCAGGGCACACCCGCCCGTCGTGCCCGGCAACCGGGCGAGGTCGGGGTGGACTCACCAGGTCGGCGGCGCACCGCTCGCGTGCGCCGTCCGGTCCGCGTTCGCTGGAGGGGTGCGGACCTACCTGTCCACGGCGTTGATCGTCTTGCTGGCGGTCCTCACCCCACTGAGCGCGATCGCGGCGTGGGCCGATCTGGAGATCGGCGACACCGACCGGTTCGTCTCCACCATGGCCCCGCTCGCCTCCGACCCCGCCGTGCGGAACGCCGTCGCGGAACGGATCACCGATGGTGTGATGCCCCGGATCCATGTGGGTCAGCTCCAGGACGAGGTCCGCGCGCTGCTGTTGGAGGCCGTGCGGTCGTTCGCCACCACCGATGCCTTCAAGTCCGCCTGGATGACCGCCAGCCGCGCCGCCCACGACGCCGGGGAGCAGGTCCTGACCAGCGGCGGCGGCAATACCGTGACCATCGATCTGGCTCCGGTCGCGGAACGGGTGAAGATGCAGCTCGTCACGGACCGGGTGCCGTTCGCCAACCGGATCCCGGTACGGCACGACGACATCACCGTGCTCAGGGCCAATGGGCTCGGGGTCTGGCGCGATGTCGTCCAGGGTCTGGTGGAGGCCGGTGTCCGGCCTGCCGTCGGGACGGTCGTCCTCATGGTGTCGGCCGTCCTGCTGGCGGTCCGCCGCCGCCGGGCGCTGATCGGCGTCGGGCTCTCGCTCGCGGTCGGCGCGGTGGTGCTGGCCGTCGCCGTCGCGATGGCGCGCGGCACGATCCTGGGCAATCTGCCGAACGACAGCGACCGTTCCGCGGCGCGCGCGATCTACGACGTGCTGACCGGTTCGCTCCGTACGACGTCCTGGTCCGTGCTGGCCGCGGGTCTCGCCCTGGCCGCCGGCGCCTGGTTCGGCCGCCGGCCGCGTCACCCGCCACCGGCACCGCCGGCGCGTGCCAGGGAGCCGGCGGAGTCACGGCTGCCGGGCGTCTCCTGACCGCCCGAAGTCCGGGATCCAGCCGCCCGAATATCCCTTTTGCTCCATTTGGGGCAGCATAAGGATATGAGTCAGAACACAGCACATCGGCCCCCCAACACGGGCATGGGCACCGGCACCGGCGAAGGCACGGGCATGGGCACCGGCACCGGCGCGGGCACCGGCGCGCACTCACAGGCGAAGGCAGCCTGGGCGACCGGCGGCAGTTTCTTCGCCGGTGTCCTCATGCTGGTCTCGGGGATCACCGACATACTCCAGGGCATAGTCGCCATCAACCAGGACGCTTTCCTCAGCAGCGCCACCGGCTACGTCTACGCCTTCAATCTGACCTCGTGGGGCTGGATTCATCTCGCCATCGGAATCCTGGTCGCCGCCACGGGCATGGGGATCCTCATGAGGATCCCGTGGGCGCGCTACGCGGGTATCGGGGTGGCGTCGCTGAATCTCATCGCGCAGTTCATGTACCTGCCCTACCAACCGGTCTGGGCGGTCGTCGGCATGGCCCTCTCCGCCTTTGTGATCTGGGCGCTGACCACGGACCGCGTCCGGTCCCACGTCACCTGACCGGTCGGCGGATCCCGCCCACGCCACCTCCGGCCCCCACGACAGCACACCGGGCTGTGGGGACGACGGCCTCGGCCGCCGTCCCCACAGCCGCGTGCGCACCCGGTCCAGCCGTCAAGTCCCAGGAGACACAGCCGCCATGAACGCCGCCGGCAACAACGACGAGATCCTCGACAACATCGGCGCCCTGGTCGCCGAGGAGCGCGCCCTGCGCGCACGCTCGACCCGGAGTCTCGGACTCGCGCCCGAGGAGCAGCAGCGGCTGCGCTCCGTCGAGGTCCAGCTCGACCAGTGCTGGGACTTGCTGCGGCAGCGCCGCGCCAAGTCCGAGTTCGGCGAGAACCCGGACGAGGCGGCGGTACGGCCGGCGAGCGAGGTCGAGGGCTACCAGGGCTGAGACCCTCAGGGTTGAGACCCCGGCAGACCCCAGCGCCGAGACCCCCGGCAGGGCCGGCCGCCCACGCCGGGAAGACCGCCGGTCACCCGGCCGGAGCTGACGTTTTCCCGCCGCGTGCGCGAAGGTTGCGCCCATGGGAAAACGTAGGGACACGAGCCGGGGCGCGGGCCGGCTCGCTCCGCCGGAGTGGCTGCTGGCGGGTCTGCGCCCCAAGCCCGCCCGTATCCCCTGGGCCGCCGCCGCCCGTGCCTCCGTCGCCCTGGCGGCGCCGCTGGCGGCCGGTATCGCCGCCGGCGCGCCCCAAGCCGGCGTGCTCGTCTCGGTGGGCGCGATGTTCGGCGTCATCAGCGACACCGCCGACGCGTACCGGATGCGGCTGATCACCATCGCGGTGCCCCAGCTCTTCGGCGCCGTCGGCATCACGCTCGGTGCACTCGTCTACGGACACGGCTGGGTCGCCGTCGGGATACTGACGCTGGTCGCGCTGGTCTCCGGGATGATCTCCTCGATCGGCGCGGTCGCCTCGTCCTCCGGGCTGCTGCTCCTGCTCACCGCCGCGCTCGGCGCCGGCCTGCCACTGCCGGGCCCCTGGTGGAAACCTCCGCTGCTGTTCGCCGTCGGCGGGTTGTTCGTCCTCGTCCTGTCGCTGCTGGCCTGGCCGCTGCGCGGCCGGGCGAAGGAACGGGCCGCCGTCGCCGGGACATACCGCGCGCTGGCCGATCTGCTGGAGGCGGCCGGCGGCACGGAGTACGACGGCAGACGGCTTGCCCTCACCCAGTCGCTGAACGACGCGTACGACGTCGTCCTCGCCCGCCGCGCCCGCGACCACGGCCGCCGCGGACCGCTCGTACGGCTGGTCGCCCAGCTCAATGTGATCATCCCGCTCGTCGAGTCCGCGCCCGCCGCCCATCTCCACGGCGGCCCGCTGCCCGCCGCGTTCCCGGCCGCCGTCAGGGAGTTGGCGGACGCCGTCGCCGAGGGCAGCACCGGTGGGCCCGCCCTGGAACTGCCCGCGCCCCGCACCCCCGCAGAACACGCCGTCGAGGCAGCGCTGCGCCATGTCGCGGCCGTGGTGCGCACGGGGGGCCCCGACCCGCACGATGTCGGCGACCGGCTCGGGCGCCCCGCGCCCCTGTGGGTCCGCGTCCGCAACGCGGCCCGCGACACCGCGCTCTCCAGGGCTTCCTGGCGGTACGGGCTGCGCCTCGCACTCTGCGTCGGCATCGCCCAGGCGCTGGTGTCGCTGATCGCGGTCGAGCGCTCGTACTGGATCACTCTCACGGTCATCTTCGTCCTCAAACCGGACTTCGGCTCGGTCTTCTCGCGGGCCGTGCTCCGGGCGCTGGGCACCGCCGCGGGGCTGGTCGTCGCCGCGGCGGTGCTGACGGGGGTGCCGCCCGGCTGGTGGGACGTGCCGGTCATGATGCTCCTCGCCCCGCTGGTGCCGGCGATCTCCGCGAAGGGCTACGCCTTCCAGACCGCCGCGCTCACCCCGGTGATCCTGCTGCTCACCGACATCCTCAACCACCAGGGCCCCGAGCTGATCCTCCCCCGGCTCGTCGACAGCGTGATCGGCTGCGCGATCGTGCTGGTCGCGGGCTATCTGCTGTGGCCCGAGAGCTGGCACACCCGGATCGGCGACCGGCTGGCCGACGCGGTCGAGGACGCCGCGGAGTATGTGCGCAGCACCTTCGGCACCGCCGGAGAGGGCGACCGGGTACGCCGGCGCCGCCGGCTCTACCGCGACCTGTCGGCTGTCCGCGCCGAATTCCAGCGGGCCCTGACCGAGCCCCCGCCCACCGGGGCGCGGGCGGCGGCCTGGTGGCCCCTGGTCATCGCGGTGGAACGCGTCGCCGACGCGACGACGGCGGCCCGCGTCCGCGTCGGCCAGGGCGCCCCGCCGCCCGCCCCGGCGGAGACCGCCGACATCGAACGCCGGCTGCGGGAACTGGCCGCCGCCCTGCGGTCGAGCGATGTCCTCGTCGGGGCGCGGGAGGAGCCGGCCGGTGAGGAGAACGGCGTGCTGGGGCCGCTGCGCCAGGAGGTGCGGGCGGCACGCGCGATCGCCTCTCCGCAGCGGCGGTCCGGCCTCAGGGACCCGACACTTTGAGAGTCACCCAGACCCGCTTCCCCGGCCCCTGCCGGGGAGCGACGCCCCAGTCGTCGGCGAGCGCCACGATCAGCGCGAGCCCCCGCCCGCACTCGTCGTCGGCCCCGGGCGTGCGCGGCCGGGGCAGGAAGTCGCCCGCGTCCTCGACCTCCATCCTGAGCAGCCCGTCCGACCGGTGCAGACTGACGGAGATCTCCCGGCCGGGCGGGCTGCCGTGGCGCAGCGCGTTGGTGACGAGTTCCGACAGCAGGAGAGCGGCGGTCGAGGCGGGCTCTTCCGGCAGGTCGATACTGGTATCGAGCGCCTCCCGGGCGCGGCCCACACTGCGCGGATGACTGGGCAGCCGGAACGTCACATGCTGCTCGTACCGGGCGTACTGGTCGTACTGGTCGCGCTGGTCGCGCCGTTCACCGTCGTGGTTCATGGGAAGGACCTTCCCTGCGGCGCGGCGTTTTACTTTCCGTACAACAAAGGTGACCGTACGCATTCGCCGTCGGTGATCGGCGGGATCCGGCAACACCGCCTGTGACAACGGGTGTTGTCCAGGGACGGGACGGACAAGCCGGGGTGCGGACCGGCGGAGATTTTTTACGGGAGCCCCAACTGAGGCCCTCCAGAGGCCAGATGGGCCGGAATAAACATCATCCCTGAGTGATATTTCGGCCCGTCCCGCCGGCGCGTCCGGCAGGGGGAGACGCCCTGCCGGACCCGCGCTGTGTTTGTCGGGCAATGTGAAGTCCCGGGCCCGGACAGCCGTCCGGGCCGGGCCCCACGCCGCGCGCGCCGCGCGCTCTTCCGCGACTACCAGGTGAAGGCCGGGTTGACCCGCATGCACGCCTTCTTGTTCGAGCCGTTGAGGGCGTCGGCCGAGTCCGGGATCTTGTCGTCCTCGGCCCTGGCCTTCGGATACGCGTCGCCCTCGCGCCAGTCACCGCCCACGATCAGCGTCACGCCGGAGACCTCCGTCGACCGCTGCACCGAACTCGTCGGGATGCCGAGGGCCTTGGCGACCGCCCAGGCGTCCCCCTCCATGTCCGCGCTCGGATAGCGGACCACGGTCTTCGGCTGCGCCGACGCCGCTCCCGGCTCCGCCGTCGCGCTGGTGAACCCCTTGCCCGCGAGCACCTGCGCCACACTGCTCGCACGGCTGCCCACCGGCGCCAGCGTCTCGGTACGCGTGGCGTTGCGGACCTGGACGGCGATCTCCTCGTCGGCCGCCGCCGGATCGTCCGGCGTCTTCTCGGCGCGGGACGGCTTCTTCTTGTCCTTGCCGTCCAGCGCGATGTCCTCGCGGACGAGCCGGAAGAGCTTCTCGGCGTCCTCCGGCTTGGGCTCCACACGGTTGCGGTCGGACACGGCCCACTGCCACGGCATGGTGGTCATGGTGATGCGCTCGGTCGGCACCTTCTTCAGCTCGTTGCTGAGGTCGTAGAGCTTCTTGACGGTGTCCAGACCCCGGTCGACCGTCAGCGCCGCCGTGGCCTCCTCGGCGAGGCTCCGCAGCTTCTGCGGGTTGCCCAGGGTGGCGTTCTCCCGCAGCTCACGCACCATCGAGTTCATGTACATGTGCTGGGCCTTGGTCCGGCCTATGTCGGTGTTGTCCTCGAAGCCGTAGCGGGTCCGCAGCCACTGGAGGGCCTGCTCGCCCTTGACCGGGTGTGTTCCCTTGGTCAGCTTGAGGCCGGATCCCTTGCCGTCCGACGAGTGCGAGTAGATGTTGGCGTCCACACAGACGGGTACGCCGCCTATCGCGTCGGCCATGGAGACCACTCCGGCGAAGTCGACCAGCATGAAGTGGTCGATGTGAATACCGGTCAGCTCCTCCCAGGCGGCGACCGTGCAACCCGGTCCGCCCCGCCCGAGGCTCTCGTTCGTCATCATCGGGAGCACGGTCGCCCGGTACACCTTGCCGTTCTCCGGATCGGTGCACTTGGGGATCTTCATCAGCGTGTCGCGCGGGATGCTGATCACCGACATGTTGCGGCGGTCGGCGGAGAGGTGCAGCAGCATCTGCACGTCCGCGAGCGGCGGCGCGCCGAAGGTCTCCTTGGCCCCGCCCAGCGCCTGATTCTCCTTGGAGTCCCGCGCGTCGGATCCGATCAGCAGGATGTTCAGCGGCGTCTGGCCCGCCGCGTTCGGCGTCGGCCTGGCGGCCTTGTGGTCGCCGAGGTTGAGGTCGGCCTTCTTGATGTTGGCGTTGAGGTGCTCGTAGTAGAGGTAGCCGACCCCGGCCGTGCCGAGGATCAGCGCCGCCAGCGCCGTGGCCGACCAGCGGAGTATCCGGCGTCTGCCGCGCCGCCCGCGCGGAGCCCCGCCCCGGCCGTCGGGTCCGTGCGGCGGCCGGTCCCCGCCCTCGCCTTCTCCGCCCTCGCCTTCGGCCTCTCCGCCGTCGGCGCCCTCGTACAGGCTGTCGTCCCAGCCGAGCTCACCGGCGTGCCGGACACGTCTTCGCGTGCCCTCCGCGTGCGTGCTGCTCTGCCTCATTGCTGCCCCTCCCGCCCCACCCCGGACCGCGCCCGCCCTCCCCGCTCATGAGCGGGGAGGGCGGGCGCGAATGTCTTACTTGGCGCACACGGCCTTGTCCGCTTCGACCCTCTGGATCAACTCCGGCGCCTTTGTCGGAGCGGTGAGCGGTATCCCGGCGCCCTTGAAGTCGGCGCCGAGCGTCAGTGTCATCGGATCCATCTCGCCCGCGTCCTCGGTGCCTTCCTTCAGCGCGGCGGCGGACAGGCCCATGATCTCGGCGAGCCTGCGCGCCTGGTCGGCCTGGTTGGGCGCGTATTCCAGCGTCGTCTTGGCCAGGTCCTTGTCGGCGTTGCCGAGCTGGCTCGACTTGAGCACGCCCTCGGTGTTCTGCAGCCAGGTGAGAGTCGTCTGAGCCGCGCCCTGGACACCACTGCCGTTGTAGACGCTGACCCGCACGTCGGCGGGGTCGGCCTTGGGCCCCTTGAGCTTGGCGCTCTCCTTGGCCGCGGCCTTCTTCTTCACCTCGGTCAGCGATATGTCGTCCCGCATCATCGCGAACAGCGGCTCGGCCTGGGACTCCTTGACGACGACCGTCGCGCGCACCGTCTCCGCCGGATTGTCGTCGACGGGCAGCGTGGTGAAGGTGATGTTCTTCGGGTCGACGTCCTTGAGCTCCATCGCCAGCGACTGGAGCTTGGTGATCGAGCCGATGCCCGAGTCGACCGTGAGGGCCTTGGTGGCCGCCTCCGCGAGACCAAGCACCTTGGTCGGGCTGGTCAGCGTCCCGGAGGACTTCATCTTCCGCATCAGCGAGGCCAGGAACTGCTGCTGCACCTTGATGCGGTCGAGGTCGCCCTCGTTGCCGAAGCTGTGCCGGGTCCGTACGAAGGCCAGCGCCTGCTCTCCCTGGAGCGTGTGCTCGCCGGCCGACAGCTTGAGATGCGAGTCGGGGTCGTCCACATCCTTGGCGAGACAGACCTCCACCCCGTCCACGGCCGTGGTCAGTGTCTTGACGGCGTTGAAGTCGGCCATCATGAAGTG
Source organism: Streptomyces sp. NPDC006923 (assembly GCF_040635655.1). Classification (NCBI taxonomy): domain Bacteria; kingdom Bacillati; phylum Actinomycetota; class Actinomycetes; order Kitasatosporales; family Streptomycetaceae; genus Streptomyces; species Streptomyces sp. NPDC006923. Next base: position 354,681 of record NZ_JBEYIF010000005.1, on the reverse strand, counting down.
GTCGACCTTCAGTCCGGTCAGCTCGGAGACGGTGCGCATCGTGCAGCCCGGGTCGCGGCCGTCCTGACCGAGGCTGGTGTTGAAGCGGACGCCCGTCGTGCCCGGTATGACCTTGGTGGAACCGTCGGGCTGCTTCGTCGGGCAGTCGGGTATGTCCGTCATCAGGTCACGCGGAATGCTCAGCGCGGTCGCGTTCGTCCGGTCCTTGGACACATGCAGCAGGATGTTGGTGTCCGCGTGGCCGACGCTGCCCTTGTCGCCGTAGCCCTCGTTGCCCGCGCCGGTGCGCTTGTCCGTGCCGATGATCAGGATATTGATCGGCCCGTCCTTGATGACGTCCTTGCTGCCCGTGCCCACGTCGTACGTGGTGATGTTGCCGTTGAGGTGCCGGTAGTAGAGGTATCCGCCCAGCGAGACGCCCACCAGCAGGAAGGCCATCACGCCACCGGTCCACACCAGTGCCTTGCGCTTCTTGGGCTTCTTCTTGGCGAGCCGGCGTCCGGCCGGCGCCTTGGCCTCCTGGGCACGGCGCCCGCGCTGGCCGGGAACCGGCCGCTCGGCACTGGACGAGCGCTGTCTCGGCGGGGCCTGTTTCCGGGCCGTCCCGGTCGACTCCGGCTTCGGCCTTTCCGGCCTCGGCCGCGATCTCCGGGGCCCCGGTACGGGCGACTGCCCAGCGGATGCGTCCAGTCGCAGTTCGTAGTCACCGGTATGCGGGTTCAGTACCCACTGGTCTGCGGGATCGATATCATCCGCCCGCCCACGGCCTTGCGCGTCCACGGTTGTTTACATCCTCCGTCGGGGCCACGCGGCGCCTTTCCCCCTCTTCAAAGGCGCGCGGTCAACGTCCGGCGTGCACGGCCTCACGGTCGGGTCCACCGGACCGCTCACACTATCCGTTTAATTCAAGCCAGGACGACGGCGGTGACGAATCCAACATCCCTACAACTGGGCAATCTGGAGCATTTCTTGGCCGCACTCAGACATTCACAGGTCTCGGTTGGGATTCGCTTGACCCACAACTGATCGAACGGCGCCCTTCGGGACGTTGAAGAGCAAGATCCAGGGCAGCGCGGCGCGCGCCCTCAGAAGCCCTGCAACCGGTCCAGGTCCCGGCGGTCCCGCTTGGTCGGCCGGCCGGCGCCCCGGTCGCGGATCGCGATCGGGATCGTGAACTCCCTCGGCGGTGGCGGCGGGCTGTTGTCCACGTAGCACTCCACCGCCACCGGCGCGCCCACCCGCTTGCGCACGATGCGCGAGACCACCACGATCCGGTCCCGGCCCGCGTGCCGCAGGCGCACCTCGTCGCCCTGCTTGACCGCGTGCGCGGGCTTGACCCGGTCCCCGTTGATACGGACATGGCCCGCACGGCAGGCCGCGGCCGCCTGGGAGCGTGTCTTGGTCAGCCGTACGGACCAGATCCAGCTGTCGACCCGTACCGTCCCGCCGCCCGGGACCTCCGCCTCAGAAGCCATATACCGAGGGTAGGCGCTGCGGCCTCCCGCTTCCCGCCTTTTACGGCCGGTCCGCCGGATCCCCAGGGCCGGTGGAGCGGGGTGACGCCGGTCCGAGTCGGCGCCACCCCGCGACAGTGTCGGCTCAGACGCCGATGTCCCCGCCGTCCTTGCGCCAGACGGCGACCACCGACGGCCGGACGATCTTCCCCGGGCCGTCCGGCCAGGTGCTCGCCGGCTTCTCGACGGACGCGCCGTCCAGCTCGCCCGGGTGCTGCACGGAGACCAGGACCCGGCGGTCCTGGATGAGCGGCCCACAGGTCTCCGCGCCGTTCGGCACGGTCAGGAACTGCTTCAGCTCACCGCGCCGCTCGCCCTGCGTCGCCACACCGAACAGCCCGTCATGGGTGCCGAGCGCGTTGCCGTCCGTCGAGATCCAGAGGTTCCCGTGCGGGTCGAAGGCGACATTGTCCGGGCAGGAGATCGGGCTGACCTTCTCCTTCGGGAAGCCCGCGAAGTAGGTCGCCGGGTCCTTCGGGTCTCCGGCGACCAGGAAAAGCCGCCAGGCGAAGCCGTCACCCGCCGGGTCGTCCCAGTTCTCGGCGAGTTCCAGGATCTGGCCGTGCTTGTTGGCGTTGCGGGGATTGGCCTCGTCGGCGCCGGCCTTGCCCGCCTTGCCGCGGTCGGTGTTGTTCGTCAGCGCGACATAGACCCGGCCGGAGCGCGGTGACGGCTCGACGTCCTCGGGGCGGTCCATCTTGGTGGCGCCCACCGTGTCGCCCGCGAGCCGCGTGAAGACATACACCTCGTCGGCGGTCATCCCCGGGACGTGCGACACATCGCCGGTGGCGAGCGGTATCCAGACGCCGGAACCGTCGAACTCACCGTCGTTCGGCAGCTTGCCGGTGCCGTCGAACTCGCCGGCCGGGCTGTCGCCGGACAGCTTGGCGACATAGAGCGTGCCCTCGTCGAGCAGCGTCAGGTTGTGCTCGCGCGCGGCGCGGCTGCTGCCCGGCTTCATCTTCTTCGACGAGACGAACTTGTAGAAGTAGTCGAAGCGCTCGTCGTCGCCCATGTACACGACGGGACGGCCGTCCGCGGTGAGTCTCGGCTGCGCGGCCTCGTGCTTGAAGCGGCCGAGGGCGGTGCGCTTGCGCGGCGTGGAGTCCGGGTCGTACGGGTCCAGTTCGACGACCCAGCCGAAGCGGTGGGCCTCGTTCGGCTCCTGCTTGAGGTCGAAGCGCTTGTCGAACAGCTCCCACTTGCGCTCGCTGGCGGCGGTGCCGATGCCGTAGCGCAGGTCCGTCTCGCTCGACCCGTTGGCGAAGTACTGGTTGAAGTTCTCCTCGCCGTGCAGCGTCGTGCCCCACGGAGTGGTGCCGCCCGCGCAGTTGTTGAGCGTGCCGCGCACCCTGCTGCCGGTTCGGTCCACCGAGGTGCGGAGCAGCTCGCTGCCGGCCGCCGGGCCGGTGAGCACGAACTCGCTGGTGGCCGTGAGCCGCCGGTTGAGCTGGTGCCTGGTCACCGCGGTGAGCTTGCCGCTCTTGCGGTCCTCCTCGACCACGACGACGGACAGACCGTGCGCGGCCCAGGCGATCTCCACCTGCTCGCGGGTCGGCTTCGCCGGGTCGTATCCCTTGAACATGAGGATCTCGTCCGTGTACTCGTGGTTGGCCACCAGCACCTGACGGCCGCGCTCGCCCTTGAGCGGCAGCAGGCTCAGGAAGTCGTTGTTGTAGCCGAACTGACCCGCCTGCGCCTTGGCGGACTGCCTGTCGGGGTGGAAGTCCGGCGCGCCGCGCAGGATCGGCTCGCCCCAGCGGATGACCACGTTCTGGCTGTAACCGCTGGGGACGGTCACCTTGTCAGCGGTGTTGGGGGCGACAGGAGCGAAGCGCAGACCGCGCGCGCCGTCGGCCTGGGGGCTGTTGCCGCCGCCCCTGCGGTCGTCACCGGCGGCGGCCGCCGCTGCCGGGGCCTCACCGGGGCCGACCACCACGGCGGAACCCGCCGCGGCGGCCACCGTCACCACAGCGGCGGCGCGGACCATGGAACGCCGCGAGAGGGCACGGGCGATGACATCACCCGCGTACTCGTTCTCGCTCTTGTTCGGCACTTCGTGGAAACACGCGTCCCCGCAGCGGTAACGGCAGGTCAGGGCAGACCGTCCGCCGGGGTGAGAGCTGAGCAGCGGCAGCAGTTTGCGCACTTTCGCCTCCGATGTGTGTGGTTCCGGCGCGCGCCCCGCGCCGACAAGGCCGACAGGGTGTCGGAAAGCCCTGGCGGTGACGGTAGGGGGGGACGCCAGCAGGGTGACGGCATAGGGGTGAACGGGTGATGAATGCGGAGCGTCCGGGAGGCCGGTGCCGGTTGTCACCGGAGGAACACCGGGCGCGCCGCGCAGGCCAGAGGCCCCGCACCGGCCGCCCTGCGCGTTGGCCGCCCCTGCCGGAGATCATTTGGGGCGGCCGCTAACCTTACGTATCCGCCCTGGCCAGGGATGTGCTTTTTTCCCCGGCGGCGGACACCGCACCCAACTCATCTGAAAGGCCTCGCCCATGGGCATTCGGAGCTTGCTGCGCAAGGTGTTCGGACGCGACCGTGCGGAGGAGCGCAACGAGTCGGCGGCAGCCTCCGTACCGTCCCAGGCCGACCGTACGGAGTCGGCGGAGCAGACCGAACCGGCCGAGACGGCCGAGACGGCCCGGCCGACCGAGCCGGCGGCCGAGCCGGAGACCGGTACCCCGGCCCCGGACACCGATACGCCGGCCGCGACCGTACCGGCGCCGGCCAGGAGGTCGTCCACGGAGCCGGCGGGAGCGGCCGACCTGGTGGCCGCGGCGTTCGACAACCCCCGGCCGCCCAAGGACGGCGGCATCGTCCCGCCGCAGACCTCGCGTTCGGCCGCGGCCGACGACGCACCGCAGGCGACCGTCCCGGCGCAGACGTCGGCGGAGCCCGCGGCGGACGCCCCGGCCACCGCCGCCCCCACCAACGACCCGGTGGCCGAGGCCGATCCGGTCGTCCCGGCGGACTCCGAGGCCCCGGCCGCGCCGGTCCCGGCGCCCGCCCCGGTCCCCGCCGCCGAAACGGCCGGGGAAGCCGTTGCCGCGTCCGCCGCCGAAACGGCCGCCGAACCGGTGCGGGCCGAGCCCGAAGCGATCGCGGCCCCGCAGGAGGACGTTCCGGTCACCACGGCCCCCTCCGCTGACGAACCGTCAGCGGAGAGCGTTCCGGCCGACCCCGCAGAAACGGTCGAGCCGACGCCGACTCCCGTACCGGACAGCGTGGTTGACGACACCGCCACAACCGCCGCCGCCGAGAGGGAAGAAGAAGAGACCGCCGCGGCGCCGGAGGCAGCGGCACCGGCCGCACCGGAAGCCGAACCCGAACCGGTCACCGCGCCCGCCGCAGAGCCCACGCCCCAACCCGAGCCGGTCCCCACGCCCGGACCCGAGCCCGTCTCCGCGCCCGCCGCAGAGCCCACGCCCCAACCCGAGCCGGTCCCCACGCCCGAACCCACATCGGTCACCGCGCCCGCCGCAGAGCCCACGCCCGCGCCCGAACCCGCGCCCGTCTCCACCGCCGCACCGCTCGCCTCGGTCGCTCCCGGCCTCACCGGCCACTACGACGCCGCCGGGGCCGCGCTCGACGACCTGGGGATCGGCGACCGCCGGGCCACCGTGTATCTCGTCCTCGACCGGTCGGGATCCATGCGGCCGTACTACAAGGACGGCAGCGCCCAGCACCTCGCCGAGCAGACGCTCGCGCTCGCCGCCCGCCTCGACGAACACGCGGCCGTCCACACGGTGTTCTTCTCCACCGACATCGACGGCACCGCCGACCTCACCCCCGCCGCCTACGAGAACGTCGTGGACACCACACACGCCGGTCTCGGGCGCATGGGCCGGACCAGCTACCACCGGGCGGTCGAAGAGGTCGTCGGGCACTACGAGAAGTCCGGGAAGGAAGGCCCCGTGTTCGTCGTCTTCCAGACGGACGGAGCGCCCGACGCCAAGCAGCCCGCACGGCAGGCCCTGGTCGATGTGGCCGGCAAGCCGTTCCACTGGGCGTTCGTGGCGTTCGGCGAGCACGACTCCAAGGCGTTCGACTTCCTGCGCAAGCTGGGACTGGACAACGTCGGCTTCTTCCACGCGGGCCCCGCGCCCCGCGAGGTCCCCGACGCCGATCTCTACCGCGAGCTGCTGACCGGCTGGCGGATCACCCCCGGGAACTGACCCCGGTACCCGGTCCCTCCGAACCGCCGCACGCCCCTTCGCCGCCGGCCCGCGTCACCGTCACGCGTGGCCGGCGGTGGTGTCCGGGGCCGCCGGCAGTGTCACCGTCACCAGCAGCCCGCCGCCGCTCCCGCCCGGCGCCGCCGTGACCGTGCCGCCGTGCGCCACCGCGATCGAGCGGACGATGGAGAGGCCGAGCCCCGCGCCCGGCCCCATCCGGTCCCGGCCCTCGCCGCGCCGGAACGGTTCGAACAGCGACGGTATGTCCGCGGCGGCCACGGCCGGTCCGGTATTGCGCACCGTCAGCACGCAGCCGCTGACAGCGACCTCCACGGTGCCGCCGGGCACGTTGTACGTGACGGCGTTGGCCAGCAGGTTCCCCACGAGCTGCCCCAGCAGCAGCCGGTTGCCGCGCACCACTCCCGCGTCCGCCACCTCCGGCGTCACGGCCGGTCCGTACCGGGCCGCCTCCCTGGTCACCGCCTCGCCCAGGTCGACCGGCTCCTGGTCCTCGACACCGCGCTCGCTGCGCGCCAGGACCAGCAGCCCCTCGATGAGCTGCTCACTGCGCCGGTTGTTGTCGAGCAGGGTCTGCTTCGTACGGGCCAGCTCGTCCGCCGTGCACAGCCCGTCGAGACCGACCTGGATCGCCGCCCGCTGGGTCGCCAGCGGGGTCCGCAGTTCGTGCGAGGCGTTCGCGATGAACCGGCGCTGGCTGTCGAACGCCGTCTGCAACCGCGCCAGCAGCGCGTCCAGCGTGGCCCCCAGCTCCCGCAGCTCGTCGTCGGGACCGCTCGTCCCGATCCGTTCGTGGAGATTGTGCTCGGACAGCCGGCGGGCCCGCTCCGTCATCGCGTGGACCGGCCGCAGCACCCGCCCCGCCGTCCACCAGCCCACCCCCACCGCGCACGCGGCCATCACCAGCAGCGCGGCGACCGACCAGACCAGCATCTCGTGGGTGGCGGCGTCACTGACGTTGTCGGTGAGCTGGTAGACGGTGACGGGCGCGAGCTGCCGCTCGGCCACCAGCCCGCGCGCCGAGGCCACCGGCAGCGCCGGAGTCACCCTGGGCGGCGAGACCCGGGCGGCGATGGCCGCGGCCTCGTCCTCCGTACCGGCGCTGGAGAGCAGATTGACGACCGCGAGCAGACAGCCGCCGAGCACGACGAAGACTCCGCCGTAGATGACCGCGACACGGGTACGGATGGTGGAGCCGGGGCCCGGGACGGGCCGGTTCAGCGGGCGTATCACAGGGCGTATCCCACACCCTGCACCGTGCGGATGAGGGGCGGTTCACCGAGTTTCCCCCGCAGCTTGCTGAGACAGACCCGCACCGCACCCGTGAACGGATCCGCGTGCGCGTCCCACGCACGCTCCAGCAGTTCCTCCGCCGAGACCGGCGCGCCGTCCGCCTCCAGCAGGATCTGGAGCACCGAGAACTCCTTGGGCGAGAGATCCAGCGCGCGTCCGTCCCTGGACGCCGTCCGCCGTACGGAATCGAGCCGCACCCCGTGCCGTTCGAGCTGCGGAGGCACGGGCCTGGAGCTGCGCCGCCGCAGGGCGCGCACCCGGGAGACCAGCTCGGGGAAGTCGAAGGGCTTGCCCAGATAGTCGTCGGCGCCCAGGTCGAGCCCCTCGACCCGGTCCTCCATGGAGGCGGACGCCGTGAGCATCAGAATGCGCGTACGGGACGACTCGGCGACCAGCTTGCGCGCGACGTCGTCGCCGTGGACGCGCGGCAGATCGCGGTCGAGGACGACCACGTCGTAGTCGTGCAGTCCCAGATAGGCGAGCGCGGCGTCCCCGCTGTACACGGTGTCGACCGCGAAGCCCGCCCGTCGCAGCCCGGTGGCCACCAGCTCGGCCAGGACCTCCTCGTCCTCGGCGACCAGTACCCGCATGCTGCCGTCCCCTGCCTCGCGCTCCGCCCGCGACCCCGTGCCCCGCGCCGGTCCGTGCCCCGCCCCGCGCCCCGCCTCGCTCATGATGCCCTTCTCCTCCCAGGATGCGCCTGTCTACGCCACGGGGTGTTTCGCAAAGCTCTCCGTCGGGTAGCGGCGGCCTTTATCGATGCGAGGACAGCGGCGCCGGGCCTATACCATTTCGACCATGGCGGCCACTGGATCCGAAGAGCAGGGTGGGAAGGCGTTCTACGTCACCACCCCCATTTACTACGTCAACGACGCTCCTCACCTGGGCCACGCCTACACGACCGTCGCAGGCGACGTGCTCACCCGCTGGCACCGCCAGCGCGGCGAGAAGGTGTGGTACCTCACCGGCACGGACGAGCACGGTCAGAAGATCATGCGCACCGCGGAAGCCAACGGGGTCACCCCGCAGGAGTGGTGCGACAAGCTCGTCGAAGAGGCGTGGAAGCCTCTCTGGGAGCATCTGAACATCGCGAACGACGACTTCATCCGTACGACGGAGAAGCGGCACACGGACCGTGTGCGGGAGTTCGTGCAGGACCTGTACGACAAGGACGAGATCTACAAGGGCGGCTACGAGGGCCCGTACTGCGTGGGCTGCGAGGAGTACAAGCTCCCCGGCGATCTGATCGAGGACGAGAACGGCGTCAAGCTGTGCGCGATCCACAAGACGCCGGTGGAGATCCTCCAGGAGGAGAACTACTTCTTCAAGCTCAGCGCGTACGGCACCAGGCTGCTGGAGCACTACGAGGCCAACCCCGGCTTCATCCAGCCCGAGTCGGCCCGCAACGAGGTCGTGAACTTCGTCAAGCAGGGCCTCCAGGACCTGTCGATCTCGCGCTCGACCTTCGACTGGGGCGTCCCGGTGCCGTGGGACGAGAAGCACGTCATCTATGTCTGGATCGACGCGCTGCTCAACTACGCGACGGCGGCGGGCTACGGCTCCGACCAGGAGAGGTTCGAGGCGACCTTCCCCGCCGACGTCCATCTGGTCGGCAAGGACATCCTGCGCTTCCACGCGATCATCTGGCCCGCGATGCTGATGGCGCAGGGTCTGCCCGTGCCCGGCAAGGTGGCCGCCAACGGCTGGCTGATGGTCGGCGGCGAGAAGATGTCGAAGTCGAATCTGACCGGCATCAAGCCGCAGGACCTGACCGCGCACTTCGGTGTCGACGCGTACCGCTGGTACTTCCTGCGGGCCATCGCCTTCGGCCAGGACGGCTCGTTCTCCTGGGAGGACTTCAGCGCCCGCTACACCTCCGAGCTGGCCAACGACTACGGCAACCTCGCCTCGCGCGTCGCGGCCATGGTCGGCAAGTACTTCGGTGGCGCGCTGCCGGCCGAGCTGGCGCCGGGCGACGCCGAGCGTGCCGTACGGGACGGGCTGGCCGAGGCGGTCGCCGAGGCCGACCGGAAGATCGGTGAGGAGCTGGACTTCGCGGGCGGTATCGCGGCGGTCTTCACCTTCGTCAAGCAGGTCAACGGCTATCTGACCGAGCAGGAGCCCTGGAAGGTCGCCAAGGACGAGTCGGCCGGGGGCCGGGAGCGGCTGGCGACGATCCTGTACACGGCCGCGGAGTCGCTGCGGGCGGTCGCCGTCCTGCTCAACGCGGTGATGCCGGAGACCTCGCAGAAGCTGTGGGACTCGCTCGGCGCGGCGGAGCCCCTGGGCGCGCTCGCGGACCAGAAGGTCCAGAGCGCGGGCGAGTGGGGGCAGTTGCCGGCGGGTGCGAAGGTGACCAAGGGCGCGGTGCTGTTCCCGCGTCTGGAGGAGAAGCCCGCGTAGCGCGTGACGCGTGTCGTGACGTGTGACGTGTGACGTGTGTACGGGGCGGGGCCCGGGATCAGATGTCCCGGGCCCCGTCGTCCGTGGCGCGGCGGCGCCGTCGCGCCACGGACGACGGGGCCCGCCGTCAGCGCTTCAGCGACTCCGCGTCCCCCATCACCACGACCGGCTTCTTCGCCGGGTCCAGCATGCGCAGCAGCTCCTTCATCCGACCGCGCGGCAGCGAGACACAGCCCTGGGTGGGCCCGGCGTGGTCGACATGGAACCAGATGCCGCCGCCCCTGCCCGCGCCGAGCGGCCGGGTCCAGTCGAGCGGTGTGTTCCCCGGGGCGCGGTTGTAGTTGATCGCCACGACATAGTCGAAGGACCCGGCGAGCGAGTCACCCCGGAATCCGGTGCCCGAGACCGAGAAGGCGGGGCCCCGGTCGTACGGGAGGCTCGTACCCGGATCGGGCAGCAGACCCCCGGCGTCGGTGAGGCCGAACACGCCGATGGGGGAGCGCAGATCGCCCTGGCGGTGGTCGTCGGTCCAGCCGCGCAGCGCGTTGTGCGAGGGCCACGCGTCGGAGACGGGCTCCCAGCCGGTGACCGGGTCGCGTTCGTAGACCACCACGCTGCCGGTGTTGCGGTCCCTGCCGGCGCCGGTCGCCACCACGGCCTGGTCCGTCTCCGCCGGAACACCGGCGAGAGTGTTCGGGCCGAGGCCGGGAATCTCCTTCGGCGCGACGGTCTGGGGCTCGGGCGCCGACCGGCCGGCGCTGCCGCCGCGCGGACCGGGACCGCCCTCGGCCCTGCCGTCCGAGGTGGCACCGCCCGGCGCGGACGGCGTCCGGTCCGCGGGGCCCGCGCAGCCGGCGAGCAGCAGACCGGCGGCCAGCAGCACGGCGGCCGGCAGCACGGCGGCTAGCCGTGGCCCGCCGTGGGGGGAGCGGGCGGAGTTGAGGGACAACTGGGGACCTCTCGTCGTGCGCGTCACGGTGCGTCCTGGGTGGTCGTGGGGCCGGGGGCCGGCGGCGCTCCGGTGTCGCCGAACCGGGCGGCGTTGATCATCGCGCGCACCTCCTCGACCGTCTCGGAGGCGCCGGATGCGGCGCAGAGGGTGAGGGCGACCGCCGTGGTCGGCGCGGGAGCGCCGCCGAACAGCCCGCTGTACTCGGTGCTGCCGCCGATCCGCCGGCAGGCCGGCGAGAGGGCGTCGGACGCGTACAGCTTCAGCGGCAGCTCGGGCTCGTCGGCGGCCAGGCCCGGCTTCAGTACCGGGACCAGGGTGAGCAGGGCTCCGCCCGCCGCGAGCGTCCCCACCGGCAGGCAGTCGCCGCCGTACTTGGCGAGGCAGGCCGGTCCGTACGCGGTGAGCGCCTGCGAGGAGACAAAGCCCCGGGCCGGCGTCCTGTAGAGGGGCTGGCCCGGCGCGTTCAGCGCCCGCCAGTGCTCGGGCAGCCGCAGGACGAGCCCCGCCACGTCCGGGAAACGCACCAGGGCGGCCGGTGCATCCGTCGCCGGTGGCTCCGTCGCGGCGACGGTCGGCACCGCCGCCGGCGGGGACGCGGCGGGCGGTACCTGCCCCGCGTCGTCCCGCGTCGCGTCCGGCAGGAGCGTGCCGGCCACCACGAGCCCGGTCACCGCCAGCGCGGCGGCGCCCGCACCCCGGCGCCGCCGGCGGGTGCGGCCCGCCCGTTCCCGCACCTGGCGCAGGCGTCCCTCCGGGGCGGGCAGTCGCGGCACGGCCCGCTCCAGCAGGATCCGCAGCTCCTGTTCGTCCTCCGCCCCCGGCTCCCGCCGGGAACCGCGCTCAGCCACGCCGGTCACCGCCTTCCGCGACCACGGGCAGCGCCGCCCGCAGCGCGCGCAGTGCCCGCGCGGACTGGCTCTTGACGGTGCCGGTGGCGCATCCGAGGGTGGCCGCGGTCTCCTCGACGCTCAGATCCTCGAAATAGCGCAGCACGACGACCGCGCGCTGCCGCACCGGCAGCGCCCGGACGGCCGCGGCCAGCGACTGCTCCAGGTCCACATGCGCGTACGCGTCGACCGCGCCCGCCGACTCCGGCAGCTCCCCGTACGGCAGCTCGCCCCACCAGCGGCGCCGCCACCACGAGGCGTGCGTATGCACCAGTGCCTTGCGGACATACGCCTCCGGACGGTCCCCGGCGATCCGCGCCCATTTCGGCCACACCTTCGCGAGCGTGCTCTGGAGCAGATCCTCGGCAAGATGGGCGTCGCCGGTCAGCAGCCAGGCCACCCGCAGCAGCCTCGGGCCGTGGGCGGCGACGAATGCCTCGAAGTCGCCGTCGCCGGGATCCATCCTGTTGTCCTCGCCATCCTGCTGTTCGGTCTTCCACGCCCTTAGAACGCGCCGGGCCGCCGATCGGGTTGTCGCGGGACGCGAAGAGGCCCGGAACCTTTTCGGTTCCGGGCCCCCGTGGCCTGTACGCCCGAGTGCTACTCGGCGGACTTCGCGACCGGCTTGCGGAGCGCGATGTTCAGCTCGCGCAGACGGCTCTCGTCCAGCTCCGTCGGCGCGCCCATCATCAGGTCCTGCGCGTTTCCGTTCAGCGGGAAGGCGATGGTCTCGCGGATGTTCGGCTCGTCGGCCAGCAGCATCACGATGCGGTCGACACCCGGCGCGATGCCACCGTGCGGCGGGGCGCCGAGGCGGAACGCGCGCAGCATGCCCGCGAACTCGTGCTCGACGGTCTCGCGGTCGTAACCGGCGATCTCGAAGGCCTTGATCATCAGTTCCGGCTCGTGGTTACGGATCGCGCCCGACGACAGCTCGATGCCGTTGCAGACGATGTCGTACTGCCACGCCAGGATGTCCAGCGGGTCCTTCGTCTCCAGGTCTTCCAGGCCGCCCTGGGGCATCGAGAACGGGTTGTGCGAGAAGTCGATCTTCCCGGTCTCCTCGTCCTTCTCGTACATCGGGAAGTCGACGACCCAGCAGAAGCGGAAGACGCCTTCCTCGAAGTGGCCCGCGCGCTTCGCGGCCTCGACGCGGACGGCGCTCATGATCTTGGAGACCTCGCCGAACTCTCCCGCGCCGAAGAAGACGGCGTGGCCGGGGGCCAGCGCCAGCCGCTCGGTGAGGACCTTGACGTTCTCCTCGGTGAGGAACTTGGCGATCGGCCCGCTGAGCGTGGCGTCCTCGCCGACCCGCACCCAGGCGAGGCCCTTCGCGCCGTGCTCGACGGCGAACTCACCGAGCCCGTCGAAGAACTTGCGCGGCTGGCCCGCGGTGTCCGGCACCGGCAGGGCGCGGACGTGCTTCCCGGCGAACGCCTTGAACTCGGAGTCCGCGAAGACGTCCGAGATGTCGGTCAGCTCCAGCTTGGCCCGCAGGTCCGGCTTGTCGTTGCCGTACTTCAGCATCGACTCGCGGAACGGGATCCGCGGGAAGGGCGAGGTGACCTCGCGGCCGCCGCCGAACTCGGTGAACAGCTCGGTCATCAGCTTCTCGATCGGCTGGAAGACGTCCTCCTGCTCGACAAAGCTCATCTCGACGTCGAGCTGGTAGAACTCGCCGGGCGAGCGGTCGGCGCGGGCGTCCTCGTCGCGGAAGCACGGCGCGATCTGGAAGTAGCGGTCGAAGCCCGAGATCATCAGGAGCTGCTTGAACTGCTGCGGCGCCTGCGGCAGCGCGTAGAACTTGCCGGGGTTCAGCCGGGACGGGACCACGAAGTCACGGGCGCCCTCGGGTGAGGTCGCGGTGAGAATCGGCGTGGCCATCTCGTTGAAGCCGAGCGCGGTCATCTTGTGCCGGATGGCGGAGATGACGGCCGTGCGCAGCATGATGTTGCGGTGCATGCGCTCGCGGCGCAGGTCGAGGAAGCGGTACTCCAGGCGCCGCTCCTCGTTCACGCCGTCCTCGGTGTTGATCGTGAACGGCAGCGGCGCCGCCGCGCCGAGGACCTCGACTCCGGAGACCTCGATCTCGATCTCGCCGGTCGGCAGGTCCGGGTTGACGTTCTCCGCTCCGCGCGCGGAGACCTTGCCGTCGATACGGACGACGGTCTCCTTCGTGAGCTTGGACAGCTCCTCGTTGGCCGCGGTGCCGGGGCGGGCCACGAGCTGGACCAGACCGTAGTGATCGCGGAGATCGATGAAGAGGATGCCGCCCAGGTCTCGGCGATTGTGCAGCCAGCCGCTCAGCCGGACGTCGGTGCCGACGTCAGAGGCGCGGAGCTCGCCGCAGGTGTGGGACCTGTACCGATGCATCGTCGTTCATCCAGTCTTAGCAAGTCGGGGGTGACCGGGCCCGGGTTGTGCCGGTCCGGACAAGGCTACCGCCCGGCGACAGCGGCACTCTCGGTGGCGTTGGGGGCCCATGTATTAATAAAGTAGGACGATGCGCACGGAGCAGGTCCTGGCCGCTACCGCGACCGGTCTGTGGCACTGGGACAGAGCGTCCGGGGTGACTCTCGACGCGGAGGCGGCCCGGCTGGTGGGGCTGCCCTCCGAGCCGGCCACGCTGCGCGAGTCGGCGGCCCGCGCCCGGCTCCACCCCGTCGACTGGAACGAGATCGGCGCGATCGTGCATCTGGCGGTCACCGAGGGCACGGTGGCCGAGGCCAGGCTCCGGGTCATGGACGGGAACGGCCAGGTGCTGCGCACCCTGCGGGCCCGTACCAAGCCCATCGTCACCGCCAATCAGGACGGCGGCCTGGACTACACCTTCACCGGCACCGTCCAGGAGGTCGCGGAGCCGCCGCCGGGCACCACCATCGACGCGGCTCCCGTCACCGGCGACTGGCGCAGATCCCGCGAGGCATTCCTGCTGGACGCGGGCCGGGCGCTCGCCGAGGCGCGCTCGACCGCCGAGGTGCTGCGGGTCGCCGCCTCGCTGTCCATGCCCGGCTTCTCCCCCGACGGCCTGGCGGTCTTCAGCTCCTCCGGCGGCCGGCTCAAGATCATCGGACATCATGGGCACGAGGCCGGGGACATCGGCCCCTTCGAGGACATGTCCGTGCACACGGACTATCCGGCGGCCGAGGTCGTCAGGACGGGGCGCGCCGTCTATCTGCCGACGCCCGAGGCGTACCAGAAGCGCTACCCCGCCACCTGGCCGTACGTGCAGCGCTTCGACCGCCAGTCCTGGGCCTTCGTACCGCTGATCGTGTCGGGCCGCACGGTGGGCACCTGGATGGCCGCCTTCAAGCACCGGGTGAGCTTCTCGCCGGACGAGCGGTCCGTCCTGACGACGGTGGCGCGCATGCTGGCGCAGGCGCTCGCCCGCGCCGGGGTCGCGGAGTCCGAGCGCGCGCTCTCGCGCGGCCTCCAGCGTTCGATGCTGCCGACGCTCGGGCCGGAGATCCCGGGGATGACGGTCGCGGCACGGTACGTCCCGACCGGCGGCGGCCTCCAGGTCGGCGGCGACTGGTACGACATGATCCCGCTGCCGGGCCGCCCCGCCCGGCGCGGGGGCGGCGGATCCGGCAGATTCGCGCTGATCATCGGAGACGTCCAGGGGCACGACGTACGGGCCGCCGGGCTGATGGGACAGCTCAGGATCGCGCTGCGGGCGTACGCGTCCGAGGGACATCCGCCGGACGCGGTCCTCTCCCGGGCCTCCCGCTTCCTCTCCGGGCTCCAGCGCCATCCGCTGCCGGAGGACTCCGGCGGCAGCGCCGCGGCCGACGAGGACTACGCGATCAATGGCGCGCGCTTCGCGACCTGCCTCTATCTGGAGATGGACCCGGCCGCCGGCACCCTCGACATCGCCCGCGCCGGCCATCCCGACCCGATGGTCCGCTCCGTGGACGGGACGGTGCTGGTCCGGCAGACCGAGGGCGGGCTGCCGCTCGGTATCGAGGCCGACTCCGACTATCCGACGACCCGGCTCACCCTGGAGCCCGGCGAGACGCTGATGCTGTGCACGGACGGGCTGATGGAGACGGGCGGGCACGACTTCCTGAGCGGCTGGGCACGGCTGCGGCCCATCCTGGAGAAGGGCGGCGAGTCCCTGGAGCGGCTCGCCGACGCCCTCATCCAGGCCGTGCACGGCCCGGCCTCCGACTACGGCACCGGGCAGCTCGCCTTCCGCCACGAGGACGACATCGCGCTCGTACTGCTCGCCCGGGACCGCGCGCCCGACGGCCTCGGCGGCCGGCTCCAGCGGCGCACCGCGCTGACCATCGCGCAGACCGAGCCCGAGCGGCTCGCGGGCGCCCGGCGCCAGGTCCGCGAGCTGCTGCACGACTGGACGGACGACGAACAGGTCGACTCGGCGGAGCTGATGGTCTCCGAGATGGTCACCAATGTGCTGGTCCACACGGACAGTGACGCGCTGCTGGTCGCGGAGGCCGGCGGGGAGCACGGCGAGCGGCGGCTGCGGGTCGAGGTCGCCGACACCAGCGACGCCCTGCCGCACCGCCGGACCCCCGGCGAGCTGGCGTCCGGCGGCCGGGGCCTGCTGCTGATGGAGATCCTCGCCGACGCGTGGGGGGTGGTCCCCCAGGGCGAGGGCAAGTCCATCTGGTTCGAGCTCTACGAGTCGGGGCGGCCGGTGGCCGGACCGGGGCTCGCGCCGCTGTCGGGACCCGCGCCGGTGTCCGGGCCCTGTCCGGCGCGGGAGGCGCCGTTGCGGCGGCCGTAGTGCCCCCGCAGCTCCGAGACCACGCCGAACGCGGCGGCCGTCAGCGGCACGGAGAGCAGCAGGCCCAGGATCCCCGCGACGCTCGCGCCCGCGGTGATCGCCAGTATCACCACGGCCGGATGCATCTGGACCGTACGGCTCTGCACCATCGGCTGGAGCACATGGCCCTCCAGCACCTGCACGGCGAGGACCACGCCGAGCGTCCAGAGCCCGATCGCCAGACCCCGGTCGGCCAGCGCGACCAGCACGGCGACGGCGCCGGAGAGGACCGCGCCGAGATACGGGATGTACGCGCCGACGAAGACCAGCGCGCCGAGCCCCACGGCGCCGGGCACCCGGAGGATCAGCAGACCGACGGTGATGCAGAAGGCGTCGATGAAGGCGATGACGGTGGTGCCGCGCATAAAGCCCTCGACGGCCTCGAAGGCACGGCGGGCCATGGCCTCGGCCGTCTCGCCGGTCGCGCGCGGCGCGAGGGACCGGAGCAGCCCGGCGGCCTTGTCCGAGTCGCGCAGGAAGAAGAACATCAGCAGCAGCGCCAGGACGGCCGAGGCGATCAGCTCGCCGACGACGCTGAGCCCGGTGATCACTCCGGAGGCCGCGGTGGCGCCGAACTTCGCGACCAGGTCCTTGGCATTGGCCGCCACGTCGTCCAGCGAGGTCCCGGCCGCTCCGAAGTGCCTGGCCAGGTCCTTTCCCGCCTGCCGCAGCGAGGCCACGATCTGGTCGCCGGTGTCGACCAGCACGCTGACCACGATGTAGGTCGCGCCGCCGACCACGGCGACGACCGCGGCGCAGGTCAGCGCGGCGGCGAGGGACCGGTTGAGCCGCATCGCCACGAGCCGCCGGTGCAGCGGCCCGAGCAGGGCGGTGCCGAGGACGGCCAGCAGTACGGGGGTGACGGCGGTCTTGAAGGTGACGACCAGCCAGATCCCCACGGCGCCCACCGCGGCCACCAGCACCACCACCACGCACCACGCGGCGAGGCGCCGGGCGCTCTCGGGCAGGAGGGGTGACGGCGAGGGCATCTGCACCTTCCCACCCGACCACGCCACCCCGGCCGTGTCCCGCCGGGGCCCCCGCCCGGGTGATACGACGGCACCGCCCCGCGGGGCGGTGCCGCGGGGCGGTGCGGGACGGGGGCCGCGGCCCCCGCCGGCGGAGCGGGAGGGAGCGGGGTCAGGCGTGGGCCGCCGGGACCGTGCCCAGACGCCCCGACTGGAAGTCGTCGAAGGCCTGCCGCAGCTCCGCGTGGCTGTTCATGACGAACGGACCGTAGTGCGCCATCGGCTCCCGGATCGGGCGCCCGCCGAGCAGCACGATCTCCAGGTCCGGCGTGTTCGAGTCCTGGGACTCGTCCGCGCGCACGGTCATCGTGCCGCCCGCGCCGAACACCGCGGTCTGGCCCATCCGGACCGGCCGCCGGTCCGTACCGACCGTGCCCCGGCCCGCCAGGACATACGCGAGCGCGTTGAAGTCCTCGCGCCACGGCAGCGTGATCTCCGCTCCCGGCCGCAGCGTCGCGTGGATCATCGTGATCGGCGTGTGCGTGACGCCGGGACCCTCGTGGCCGTCCAGTTCGCCCGCGATCACCCGCAGCAGCGCACCGCCGTCCGGCGACGTCAGAAGCTGGACCTGGCCGCCCCGGATGTCCTGGTAGCGCGGGTCCATCATCTTGTCGGACGCCGGCAGGTTCACCCAGAGCTGGAGGCCGTGGAAGAGGCCGCCGGACATGACGAGCGACTCCGGCGGCGCCTCGATGTGCAGCAGGCCGGAGCCCGCCGTCATCCACTGGGTGTCGCCGTTGCGGATGGTGCCGCCGCCGCCGTTGCTGTCGTTGTGGATGAACGTCCCGTCGATGATGTACGTGACGGTCTCGAAGCCGCGGTGCGGGTGCCACGGCGTGCCCTTGGGCTCGCCCGGCGCGTACTCCACCTCGCCCATCTGATCCATCATGATGAACGGGTCGAGATGCTTGTAGTCGATCCCGGCGAAGGCGCGGCGCACCGGGAAGCCCTCGCCCTCGAAACCGCTGGGCGCGGTCGTCACGGCGAGCACGGGCCGCGCCACGGCGTCGGCCGGTGCCACCACCCTGGGCAGGGTCAGCGGGTTCTCGACGGTCACTGCGGGCATGAGGGCCTCCTCGATTGTTCCGCTCTCAATTTAGTTGAACGGTGAACATCCTGCAAGGCTCCATTCATTCCCGCGCCGGATCCGCCGCGCGCGACTGAGGCCCGTACCGGTGCGGCACGGGCCTCAGTCGTCGGTGAAAGCGCTGGTCAGCCGTACATGCGGCGCATCGCGAAGTCCACCATCTGCTCGACGGCCTTCGCGTCGAACACCATCCGGTGGTCGCCCTCCATGTCGAGCACGAAGCCGTACCCCGTCGGCAGCAGGTCGATCACCTCGGCGCCCGTGATCACGAAGTACTTCGACTCCTTCCCCGCGTACCGCCGCAGCTCCTTGAGCGTGCTGAACATGGGGATGACCGGCTGCTGGGTGTTGTGCAGCGCCAGAAAGCCGGGATTGTCGCCGCGCGGGCAGTAGACCTTCGACGTCGCGAAGATCTGCTGGAAGTCCTCGGCCGACAGCGACCCCGTCGTGAACGCCCGCACGGCGTCACCGAGCGACGGAGGCGACGGCTCCGGATACAGCGGCTGCTCGCCGTAACCGGGACCGCCCATCGGCTGCTGCGGCTGCTGCTGCGGGTGCGCGTACTGCTGCTGAGCGCCCGGATTCTGGTCGTAGCCGTACATGAGCGCAAGAGTACTGAGGATTACCGCGAAGAGGAGCCTCGTCACAGATGCCCGGAGGGGGTTGCGTCTTATTACCCATGGGTAGCATCATCGTAGCTACTTACCGGTACACGCATGAGGAATCCGCCTCCCGATCCTTACGGAGTCGCAGCCATGGGGCACTACAAGCCGAATCTCCGCGACATCGAGTTCAACCTCTTCGAGGTCCTCGGGCGCGACAAGCTGTACGGGACGGGACCGTTCGCGGAGATGGACGTGGAGACCGCCAGGAGCATCCTCGGTGAGGTCGTCCGCCTCGCGGAGAACGACCTCGCGGAGTCGTTCGCGGACGCCGACCGCAACCCTCCGGTGTTCGACCCGGAGACGAGTACGGCACCGGTGCCCGCCTCCTTCAAGAAGAGCTACCAGTCCTACATGGACTCCGAGTACTGGCGGCTGGGCCTGCCCGAGGAGATCGGCGGCACGACCGCGCCGCGCTCCCTGATCTGGGCCTACGCGGAGCTGATCCTCGGCGCCAACCCGGCCGTGTGGATGTACGCCTCGGGCCCGGCCTTCGCCGGCATCCTCTTCGAGGAGGGCAACGAGGCCCAGAAGAAGGCCGCCGCGCTCGCGGTCGAGAAGCAGTGGGGCGCCACGATGGTCCTCACCGAGCCGGACGCCGGCTCGGACGTCGGCGCCGGCCGCACCAGGGCCGTCCAGCAGCCGGACGGAAGCTGGCACATCGAGGGCGTGAAGCGCTTCATCACCTCCGGCGAGCACGACATGTCGGAGAACATCCTGCATTACGTCCTCGCCCGCCCCGAGGGCGCCGGACCCGGCACCAAGGGCCTGTCGCTCTTCCTCGTGCCGAAGTACGAGTTCGACTGGGAGACCGGCGAACTGGGCGCGCGCAACGGCGTCTACGCCACCAATGTCGAGCACAAGATGGGCCTCAAGGCATCCAACACCTGCGAGATGACCTTCGGCGACCGCCACCCCGCCAAGGGCTGGCTGGTCGGCGACAAGCACGAGGGCATCCGGCAGATGTTCCGCATCATCGAGTTCGCCCGGATGATGGTCGGCACCAAGGCCATAGCCACCCTCTCCACCGGCTATCTGAACGCGCTGGAGTACGCCAAGGAGCGCGTCCAGGGCCCCGACCTCGCGCAGTTCACGGACAAGACCGCGCCCAAGGTCACCATCACCCACCACCCCGACGTCCGCCGCGCGCTGATGACGCAGAAGGCGTACGCCGAGGGCATGCGCGCGCTGGTCATGTACACCGCCTCGGTGCAGGACGAGATCGCGCTCAAGGAGGCCGGCGGCGAGGACGTCACGGCGCTCAACGGGCTGAACGACCTGCTGCTGCCGATCGTCAAGGGCTACGGCTCGGAGCGCTCCTACGAGCTGCTCGCGCAGTCGCTCCAGACCTTCGGCGGCTCCGGCTACCTCCAGGAGTACCCGGTCGAGCAGTACATCCGGGACGCCAAGATCGACACGCTCTACGAGGGCACCACGGCCATCCAGGGCCAGGACTACTTCTTCCGGAAGATCGTCCGCGACCAGGGCCAGGCGCTGAACACCCTGGCCGAGGAGATCAAGACGTTCCTCGCCGTCGGCACCGGCGGTACGGAGCTGGCCCCGGCCCGCGACGCGCTCGCCAGGGCCGCCGTCGACCTGGAGGCGATCGTCGGCCGGATGCTCACCGACCTCACCGCGACCGGCGAGGACGTCAAGAACATCTACAAGGTCGGGCTCAACACCACCCGCCTGCTGATGGTCTCGGGCGATGTCGTCGTCGGCTATCTGCTGCTGCGCGGCGCCGCCGTGGCCGCCGAGAAGCTGGAGACGGCCGCCACCAGGGACATCGCGTTCTACCAGGGCAAGATCGCCGCCGCGAAGTTCTTCGCGGCGAACATCCTGCCCGGCGTCTCGGCGGAGCGCGCGCTCGCCGAGTCCGTCGACGGCACCGCCGACTCCCTCATGGAGCTGGACGAGGCGGCCTTCTAGGGTTCCCGCACCTTCGCTCGCGGCCCGCGGCCGTCGCGTGATCGTCAGGGGTCCACCGGGACCCCGATGACCAGGCGACGGCCGCGGCCGTTTCCGGCCCGGTCCAGACGACGGGGTCACGTGGTCGGCGGGCCGCCCGTACCCGCCCGCGCCCCCGCCGACGCCACCGCCCGGCGCCTCTCCCGCTGCCGTGCCCGCCCGGTTTTCCGGCCACTTTTCCAGCCGCGCGCACCGCTTCCCGTCCTTCTCCGGTGCCTGATTTACCCATGTGCGGAGCTTGTCCCGACCCTGCCCGAACCGTTGCCTCCGCAGGCGCGCCGGGGGCCATGAGCCGTCGTTATGGTGAACCCCATGAGCATTTCCGCCCGCTTCGACCGCGGCCACACCGACGACCTCATGTCCTTCCTCGCGGCGAGCCCATCGCCGTACCACGCGGTGGCCAATGCCGCGGAGCGCCTCACGGCGGCGGGCTTCCGCCAGGTGCTGGAGACGGACGCCTGGGACGGGTCGCCGGGCGGGCGCTTCGTGCTGCGCGGTGGAGCGATCATCGCCTGGTACGTACCGGAGGGCGCGGAGCCGCACACCCCGTTCCGCATCGTCGGCGCGCACACCGACTCGCCGAATCTGCGGGTCAAGCCGCTGCCGGACAGCGGCTCCTACGGCTGGCGGCAGATCGCCGTCGAGATCTACGGCGGGACGCTGCTGAACACCTGGCTCGACCGCGATCTGGGACTCGCGGGCCGCATCACCCTGCGGGACGGCTCGCACCGGCTCGTCAATGTCGACCGCGCGCTGCTGCGCGTGCCCCAGCTCGCCGTGCATCTGGACCGCTCGGTCAACACGGACGGTCTCAAGCTGGACCGGCAGCGCCACATGCAGCCGATCTGGGGCCTGGGAGAGCCGGAGGAGGGCGACCTGATCCGGTTCGTGGCCGAGGAGGCGGGTGTCGAGGCCGCCGACATCACCGGCTGGGACCTGATGCCGCACGCCATCGAGCCGCCCGCCTATCTGGGCCGCGACCGCGAGCTGCTGGCCGGGCCGCGGATGGACAATCTGCTGTCCGTGCACGCCGGTACGACCGCGCTGGCCGCCGTCTCCGGCGGACCGCTCCCGTACATCCCGGTGTTCGCCGCCTTCGACCACGAGGAGAACGGCTCCCAGTCGGACACCGGCGCGGACGGACCGCTGCTCGGGACCGTGCTGGAGCGTTCGGTGCTCTCGCGCGGCGGCACCTTCGAGGACCGGGCACGGGCCTTCGCCGGGACGGTCTGTCTGTCCTCGGACACCGGCCACGCCGTGCATCCCAACTACAGCGAGCGCCACGACCCGACGCACCACCCGCGTCCCAACGGCGGCCCGATCCTCAAGGTCAACGTCAATATGCGGTATGCGACGGACGGCAGCGGCCGGGCCGTGTTCGCCGCGGCCTGCGAGAAGGCGGGCGTGCCCTGGCAGTCGTTCGTCTCCAGCAACTCGATGCCCTGCGGCACGACGATCGGCCCGATCACCGCGGCCCGGCACGGCATCCGCACCGTCGACATCGGCGTGGCCATCCTGTCCATGCACAGCGCGCGTGAGCTGTGCGGCGCGGACGACCCGTATCTGCTGGCGAACGCGCTGGTCGCGTTCCTGGAGGGCTGACCGGACAGCGCGGAGCGATGCCCCGACTCCCGGCGCCCGCATGGCTGTTCCGGACCGGGGTACCCGCAGTGTGGCCCGGAACGGCCACCACTCGTATCAGGAGGCGGGATCCATGGGCATTGGCGGATGCATCGTTCTTATCGCGGTGGGGGCCATCCTCACCTTCGCGACCGACTGGGAAGTCGACAGCGTCAATCTCGACCTGGTCGGACTGATCATGATGGCGGTCGGCATCATCGGTATCGCCACGTTCACCAGCATCGCCCGGCGCCGTCGCGCCATCGTCACCCCGGTCGCGCCGACCGTCGTGGAACGGGACGAGCGCTCCGGCTTCTGACCCGCGCGGCCGAGCCCGGCGACGACCGGGCCCGGCGGCCGGGTGCCGGTCCCGCCGGACCGGCACCGGGGCCGAGAGGTCCTACGCGTCCATTCCGGCGAGCACCAGACCGAGCCGGGCCGTGCCCGACTCCGTCACCCGGACCGGAACTCCCCAGTCCTGCTGATGGACATGGCAGGCCGGGTACTCGTTGGCCGGGTCGTCGTCGCAGGACGCCGCCATCGCGGAGACATGCAGCACCCCCTCCGTGATCCCGTCGGCCAGCACCAGCTCACGGCTCAGGTCGGAACCGGCGCCGCCGCCGTCCGCCAGCAGCTCCGGCGGGGTGGCGGAGACCAGCAGCCGCGTCGACGGGCCGTAGCGGGTGTCCAGCTTCTGGCCGCTCGGCGCCGTGAAGACGACATCCAGCCGGAGCGCACCGGGTGCGACCTCGGTGGCGGCCCGCTGCGTCCGGTGCGCGACGGCCTCGACCCGGACAGCCTCGTCGGGCAGCCGCAGCCGGGTCAGCCGGTGCCGCGCCGACTCGACGACGACGATGTCCTCGCCGACCAGCACGGCGCCGCTCGGCTCCCGCAGGTCCGTGGCCAGCGTGGTCACCTCACCGGTCGCCGGATCGAAGCGGCGCAGCGCGTGGTTGTAGGTGTCCGAGACGGCGACGGAGCCGTCGGGCAGCGCGGTGACGCCCAGCGGGTGCTGAAGCAGTGCCTGTCCGGCCTCGCCGTCGCGGTGTCCGAAGTCGAAGAGCCCGGTGCCCACGGCCGTACGGATGACAAAGCCGTCCTCGCGGTCGCGCTCGGCCCAACGCAGCGCGCTGGTCTCCGAGTCGGCGATCCACAGCCGGTCACCGGCCGTGGCGAGCCCGGACGGCTGCGCGAACCACGCCTCGGCGGCGGGCCCGTCCACCAGTCCCTCGTTGGTGGTGCCGGCCGCGACCTCGACCGTGCCGGTGGCCGGGTCGTACGTCCAGAGCTGATGGACACCGGCCATCGCGATCCACACCCGGTCGGCCCACCACGCCACGTCCCACGGCGAGGAGAGGTCCACTTCGAGCGCGGGCCCGGCGGTCGGTGATCCCTGCCACCACTGCCGGCCGGTCCCGGCGACGGTCTCGATCGCGCCGCTGACCGGGTCGTACGTCCGCAGCGCGTGGTTCACGGTGTCCGCGACGATCACCTTGCCGTCGGGCAGCAGCGCCAGTCCCTGGGGCTCGCTGAAGGAGTCCCGGCCGAAGCCGCGCTCGCCGGTGCCGATCCGCCGTACGACCGTCTCGCCGTCCGGCTCCAGCTCGACGAGCTGGTGGCGGCTGGAGTCCGAGACGAGGAGGTTTCCGTTCGCCAGCGCCAGCGCCTTGCCCGGGAAGCGCAGATCGGTCGCGACCGGCTCCGGCGGGACATACGGTCCGTCGCCGCGCCGGAGTGTGCCCTTCGCCGCGTGCTCCGCCTCCAGCTCCTGGACCAGCCTCTCGATGGCGTGCGCGTGTCCCTCGCCCGCGTGCTGGGCGACCACATACCCCTCGGGATCGATCACGACAAGCGTGGGCCAGGCCCGTACGGCGTACTGCTTCCAGGTCGCCAGCTCGGGATCGTCCAGGACGGGGTGATGGACCTCGTACCGCTCGACGGCGTCCACGACGGCCTGGTGCTCGGCCTCGTGCACAAACTTCGGCGAGTGGACACCGATGATCACCACCGTGTCCCGGTGCTTCTCCTCCAGCTCCCGCAGCTCGTCCAGGACATGCAGGCAGTTGATGCAGCAGAAGGTCCAAAAATCCAGAATGACGATGCGTCCCCGCAGGTCAGCCAGGGTGTAGGAGGTGTCGCCCGTATTGAGCCAGCCACCCTTGCCGATCAGTTCGGGGGCGCGGACACGGGCACGGCGGGGCGCGGGAGAAGCATCGTTCATGCCTTAAAGAGTGCCACCACGGAATCCACCCCGGCCGACCGGGACCGGCCGGGGCCCCCGGGTTCGGGAGCGCGGCGCCGGCTCAGCGGCGCGGCGGTTCCAGGCCCAGCAGGCGGTCCTTCAGTACCGGGAACTGCTCGCGGGTGATCGCGACCTTCGCCGGGTCGATCTCCACGGTGAGGACCTCCTCGCCCGTCCCCGCCTCGGCGAGCACCTCGCCCCACGGGTCCACGACAAGGCTGTGGCCCGACTGCTCCACTCCGGCGTGGCTGCCGGCGGTGGCGCAGGCCAGCACGTACGCCTGGTTCTCCACGGCGCGGGCCCGGGTGAGCAGGGTCCAGTGCGCGCGGCGGCGGGCCGGCCAGCCGGCCGGGACGACGAGCAGCTCCGCGCCCGCGTCGATCAGCCCTCGGAACAGCTCGGGAAAGCGAAGGTCGTAGCAGGTGGCGAGGCCGATCGTGGTCTCAGGCAGCGTGACGGTGACGAGTTCGTCGCCCGCGCCCATCAGCGTCGCCTCGCCCTTGTCGAAGCCGAAGCGATGGATCTTGCGGTAGGCGCGGACCAGCTCACCGGCCGGGGAGATGACCAGCGAGGTGTTGTAGAGAGTGCCGGATCCGGACGCGGCCCGTTCCACGACGGACCCCGCGTGCAGCCAGACCCCGGCATCGCGCGCCGCCTCGGACATGGCTTCGAAGGTCGGCCCGTCGAGCGGCTCCGCCTCGTCGGCGAAGGACTCGTAGGCGAAGGCTCCCATCGGCCACAGCTCCGGGAGCACCACCAGACCGGCGCCCCGCTGCTGCCTCACCAGCGCCGCGACTCGTTGTCTCCGGGAGTCGACTGATTCGTCCGGGTCTACTGCGATCTGGAGGAGCGAGGCGCGCACAGTACCACCGTCCTGGCATTCAAGCCGTCAACACGGGCCTACGATCGTCACACGAAAGCACTGCCGGGGTGCCACCGGGCAGCGTAACTTAGCTGCCAAACCTCCCACGCAGCCCGCAGCCAGCCAGCAAGCCAGCCCGCGTACCGCAGAACCGCCGAGGGGTCCCGTGACCGTCCATCCCAGCCTTCAAAACTACGCCGATGCCTGGACCGACTCCATCGAGGCCATAGCCGAGCTGGTGCAGCCGCTCGTCGAAGGTGAGTGGAGTTGGCGCACGCCGTGCCCGGGCTGGTCCGTCCGGGACATCGTCTCGCATGTCATCGGCATGGAGTCCGAGATGCTCGGGGACCCGCGGCCGATCCATTCGCTGCCGCGTGACATCTTCCACGTGCAGAGCGAGATGGCTCGCTACATGGAGATGCAGGTCGATGTGCGGCGGCATCACACCGCGCCGGAGATGACCTCCGAGCTGGAGTACACGATCATCCGCCGCAACCGGCAGCTCCGGAACGAGAACCGCTCTCCCGACACCATGGTCCGTGCTCCTCTCGGTAAGGAGCAGACCCTCGAAACGGCCATGCGACTGCGCGCGTTCGACGTCTGGGTGCATGAGCAGGATCTGCGGACGACGCTGAACAAGCCCGGCAACCTCGACTCGCCCGGTGCCTACATCGCCCGTGACCACCTGCTGGCCGCCCTGCCGAAGGTCGTCGCCAAGGACGCGGGCGCGCCGCCGAACTCGGCGGTGGTCATCGATGTACACGGCCCGGTCGAATTCCTCCGTACGGTCCGGGTGAACGCGGACGGACGCGGCTCGATCGACGGCTCCCCCTCGCTCGGTCCCCTGGTGACGCTGGCGATGGACTGGGAGACGTACTTCCGGCTGGCCTGCGGCCGGGTGCGGGCGGCGGCTGTCGCCGACCAGATCAAGATTGACGGCGATCAGGAGCTGGCGACGGCGATCCTGCGCGAGTTCGCGGTGACGGACTGACCCGCGCGGGGCGTACGGCGCGGCGGTGGCGGCAGCGGTGAGGTGAGGTCGCTCCCGGCGGGGCGGGCCGGCCGGGAGCGATCATCGCCGGTGGGGCCTCAGGGGCCCTACCCGGCGTCCACCACCGGGACCGCCGGCGCGACGTGGGCGACGGCGGCGGTCAGTCGGTCCTTGTCGAGACGCCGGCCGCTCACCGGCCGTGAGACCAGCACGACATCGGCCGGCAGGTGCGGCACCAGCGTTTTCCGGTCCCAGCCGAACCGCGTTTCGTACACCGGCTTCCCCCCCGTCCGCCATGTCTGGATCATGGCAACTCCGGTGTCCGCGGGGAAGAGCGAAGCGTGTGCGTTTTCTGTCGGACATGCGCGGCAGGCGTTCCCTCGGACATCGGTGGTGGGCGCGCGTCCGCCCGGCGGGTCATGCCGGTACGTGCACGGCCTCCACCCGGCTCGCCACCAGCCGCTCCCGCTCCCGCCGTGCCGTCCGCGCGCGGAGCCGCAGGATCTGCACCACGCCGAGCGCCTGGAGGACGAAGACGGACGAGAACGCCGTCCGATAGCTGTCGCCGGTCGCGTCCAGCAGCACTCCCACCGCCAGCAGTGTGGTCATCGAGGCGACAAAACCGCCCATGTTGACGATGCCGGAGGCCGTGCCCTGACGCTCCGGCGGGTTCGCGGGCCTGGCGAAGTCGAAGCCGATCATCGACGCGGGTCCGCAGGCGCCGAGGACCGCGCAGAGCGTGATCAGCAGCCACATCGGGGCGTGGTCGGCGGGATAGGCGAGTGTCGCGGCCCAGAGCAGCGCCGTCGCTCCGACCGTGCCGAGGGCCAGTGGCGCCCTGGCCGCGTGGTGGCGCGCGATGACCTGTCCGTACACCAGCCCGACGGCCATGTTGGACAGGACGACCAGCGTGAGCAGTTCACCGGCGGTGGCCCGGGACAGGCCCTGCGCCTCGACCAGGTACGGCAGCCCCCACAGCAGCAGGAAGAACATCGCCGGGAACTGCGTGGTGAAGTGCACCCACAGCCCGAGCCTGGTGCCCGGTTCGCGCCAGGACTCGGCGATCTGCTTGCGGACATAGGCGGCGCCGGCGTGTTCGGCGGGCGGCGGCTCATGGCCTTCCGGATGGTCCTTCAGGAAGAGCAGCATCAGCACGAGGACCAGGACACCGGCCATGGCACTGCCGGCGAAGGTCGTGGTCCAGCCGAGGCCGTGCAGGGTGCGGGAGATGAAGATGGTGGAGACGAGATTGCCCGCCATTCCGAACAGCGCGGCGATCTGCGCGATCATCGGCCCGCGCCGGGCCGGGAACCAGCGGGTGCCGAGCCGCAGCACGCTGATGAAGGTCATCGCGTCACCGCAGCCGAGCAGCGCGCGGGAGGCGAGAGCGGTGCCGTACGAGGGGGAGAAGGCGAAGCCGAGCTGTCCGACGGTGAACAGCACCACTCCGAAGGTGAGCACCTTCTTGGTGCCGAACCGGTCGACCAGCAGCCCCACGGGTATCTGCATGCCCGCGTACACGAGCAACTGGAGTATGGAGAAGGTCGACAGGGCCGAGGCGTTGACGTCGAAGCGCTCGGCCGCGTCGAGGCCCGCGACGCCCAGGCTCGTGCGGAAGATGACGGCGACGAAGTAGACGGCGACGCCGATGCCCCAGACCCAGGTGGCGCGACGGCCGCCGGGTGGGTCGCCGGGCAGGGCGACGGAGGCGGCGGTCACCGGGCCTCACCCCTGATCAGGACCTTGACGCGGCTGACGTGACGTCGCACACACAGGGCCGCGCCGTCCGCGTCGCCCGTTCTGAGGGCTTCGAGCAGTTCGGCGTGCTCGATGATGTTCTTCGCGATCCGGTCCGGATGCGCCTCCATCACGGCGACGCCCATGCGGAGTTGCCGGTCCCTGAGCTGGTCGTACAGCTTGGAGAGGATCTGGTTTCCGGCGTTGCGCACGATCTCGGCGTGGAAGGAACGGTCGGCCATCGACGCACCCGCGAGATCGCCTTCCCCGGCCCTGAGCCGGTGCTCCGCCAGCAGCGCCTCCAGCCGGGTGATCAGGCGCGGCGACGCCGGTACGGCCTTGCGCACGGCGAAGTCCTCGACCAGCAGCCGGGTCTCGACGACATCCGCGATCTCCTGCGCGGACACCGCGAGCACCAGCGCGCCCTTCTTGGGATAGAGCTTGATCAGCCCCTCGACCTCCAGCTTGAGCAGCGCTTCCCGTACGGGTGTCCGCGACACTCCGACGGCCTCGGCCAGCTCTCCCTCGGTGAGCAGCGTGCCGCCCTCGTAGCGGCGGTCGAGCACGGCTTCCTTGATGTGGCTGTAGACACGATCGGCGGCGGGCGGTTGCTTCATCGGGGCGGCGGGAGCGGACGGCATGAGCACAGCTTAGATACAACAGAGGTGCAACAGGGTCGCCGTCCGGGATACGGACGGCGAAGGCGGCCCGGTGGCCCCGGCGGCACGGGCCAACGCCTCGGGCGCCAGGCGAATACGCCTGGCGCCCGAACGGGTGACGGCCCGTCGACCCCACCGACGACGGGCCCTCCCGGTCGCACCGCCTCCGGGAGCGGAGGCGGAGACCGTTATCCGAAGAAGACGGAGGAGACGGTGTTGTCGAAGCCGATCGTGGACAGGTCGGCGACATCACCGTTGATGATCTTCGACTGGCCGGTGCAGTTCGCCTCGGACCAGATCTTCAGCGAACCGCCGGCCTGGATGGAGGAGGCTATGTTGTCGCGTGCGACGTTCTGGCAGCCCTGGCCGGACAGGCCCTGCGAGCCGTTGTCCGCGAAGTTCTTGTCGTCGAAGAGGACGGCGCTGGTGGCGGGCGCCGTGTTCGCGCCGCCCCCGGTCTGACCGCCGTCGGCCGCCTGGCCGCCACCGACCGCCGGGCCGCCGGCCTTCTGGCCGTCGGGGGTGACACCGAACCACGTGCCGCCCACGCCCTGGCCATTGGTGTCGCCGGGCTTGAGGTCCTTGCTGAAGCGGTAGACCGGCCAGCCGCCGAGCGTCACCTGAAGGGTGCCGTCATCGCGCCTGACCACACCGACGTCGGACTTCTTGACGCCGTCGATGAAGATCTTGCCGCGCGGGTCCACGACCACCGGCGGCCAGGTGACGGCGCAGGCGTCGTTGCAGTTCGACTTCGACGGGTTCGCCGTGTCCTTGTCGAACCGGTAGAGAGTGAATCCGGCGCCGTTGACGACCACCGGGTCCAGGTTTCCGGCCTTGGCGGCCGAGAGCTGCACCCACTTCTTCGCGACCGGCGAGACCGCGGGCTTGCCGGGCTGGTTCGCCCAGTCTCCCGTGTTCGCCGGCGCGTTGTTCTTCTTCGCGGAGCCGCTCAGAAAGGCCAGATCGCCGGCGCCGGCCGCATTGGCGGCGGGAGCGGCGGCGGCCGAAGAGGACTCGCCGGCCGCACCGTTGTCGGTACCGCCGTCGTTGCCGCCGCAGGCGGTCAGCAGCATCGCGCCCGTGGCGGCGGCCGCGGCGATCATTCCCATGCGCTTCCGGAACATTCCGTAACTCCTCTGGTCGTGAACTCCGGCACATCCGGAGCCATCACCACCCAGTACGAGCCCGCCGTCCGGCCTTCTCAGCCGGTTACGGCCTGGTGACACAACACCAACAGGTCCCCGACAACGCCGACGTGATCAAGACGAAGAGCCGCGCGAGGAGCCGAGATTGTCACCCGGAGTGATCAATGGGGAGCGCATGTGATCTCACTACTGCCTGCGGGCCCGCCAGGCGGTGGCGACGGCGCCGCCGGTCAGTACGACGGCACCGCCCAGCGAGGCGAACAGCAGCGCGTTGATCCAGCGCGGGACGAGCTCGACCTCCGTACCGTCCGGCCAGGTGCAGAGGGTCGACGGGGGAAAGGCCCGCCAGGTGATGACGATGCCGTCGTTCTCAGGGGCCCGGTACGCCTGCGGGCTCATGTCCCCGGTGCGCTCGGTCACACAGGGCCGGGTCGGCCGGGTGTCGAATCCGCTCATGGCCCCCACGACAAAGGCGATCGCGGCCACACAGAGGCAGAACGCGATTCCACCGGCCCACTTGGCCCAGGACATACGAGCGGGCATCCGGACGGCGGCCGGCCGCTCCACGGCGGGGCGGCGCATCACCTTGGCCATGAGCAGGACGACGGCGATTACCGCGAGGAGTAAGGCTACTTCGAGGATGGTGTGCTCCCGGAGTTCGTCAGTCCGAAGTGGCGGGGGCTGGGTCCACGGTGTCGCCACGAAGTAGCACGATGGCACGAGCCGGTACGGGGCGCGGACAACGGGCGGTGACCGCGCCCCGTAACGGGCTCACGGACGACGCAGGCCGGACCGGAAAGCATCCCAGGCGGCCGGAGCCACACGCAGGACCGGACCGGAGACATCCTTGGAATCACGCACGGCGACGGTGCCGGGAACGTTGAGGGCTACCTCGACGCACGCCCCGGTCTGGTTGCTGTAACTAGACTTTTTGAAGCGGAACATCACTCACTCAATTCCTTGCCGAGGCTGTTGATGAGCTGCGCGGAGTCGTAGGGCGAGAGGCTGACACCGCACAAGCGGGCGAAGAGGTGTACGTAATCGGCGCTTTCCTCCAGGCCTTCGACCCAGGTTGTGGAGCGGAGACCGTCCATGTGCACCACGTCCAGCGCACCTTCTTCGGCGAACGAGAGGACGTTAAAGCAACCTCCCACGCCAGGGTAGCCGCCTGCCCGAAAAGGCAGCACCTGGATAAGGATGTTAGGTAGCCGGGCCAACTCATTGAGGTGTGCGAGCTGTTGCCGCATCACCTTTGGGCCGCCGATCAGTTGACGGAGCGCCGCTTCCCAGATCACCGCGTGGACCTGGAGCGGAGGGTCGTCGTAGAGGCGCGCCTGACGTCGGAGACGTACATCCACGACCTGCTCGATCTGGCCGATCTTGTCTACCGAGATGTCGGGCACCGCCATGGCTCGGGTGTAATCAGCGGTCTGGAACAGCCCCGGAATGAGCGAAAGCTGCCACTCACGCACCTTGAGGGCCGCGTCCTCCATGGCGATGTACTCACGCAAGTTGCCGGGGTCGAGGGCGCCCCACCAGCCCTTCGCCCTGCGGCGCTCGCGGTCCAGCTTGGCAAGGCGGAGAAGGCCCGCCACAACACGTTCGTCCTCAACCCCGTACAGCTTGCAGAGCGCGATGATGTCGGGATCGCGGAACGGCACCCAACCTCGCTCCATCTTGGCGACCTTGGCCGTCTGCGAGCTGAGCACCTCCGCCGCGCTCGACTGATTCAGGCCGGCGGCCTCCCTGAAGGACAGCAGTTGCCCGCCCAACTGGCGCGCCAGCACTGTCGATACACGGTTTCCCGCGTTCGCCCGCCCTTGTGTCACGGCTCATCACTCCTCGTGTCAGACACAGTCTGCAACCGCCTCTCGACAACACACAATCACCCTTGCGGGGATAAATATCCTGAGGATTATTGTGCGCAACGCCGCGAGGCCGCTACGTTCAGTGCCCAACCGCTCGCACAGCGGCGCCGACCGGCGGAAGTGCACCGCCCCGCCATGCCACCGCGCACGGCCGGACGCGGCATTGCCACTGCCAGGGCCACGCGCACATGTACGGGCAGATCCCGAACGCACAAGGAGATGCGTGTCCATGACCGCAGCCCACGAAGTGCCCGCGTCCGAGCCCGTCCTTCAGGAGGACTGCCTGAGCTACACGCCCACCGCGCGCAGCGTCAGCCTCGTCCGGCGGCGGGCCGCGCGGCTCGTCGGCGAATGGGGGCATCCGGAGCTGGCCGGTGACACCGCTCTGGTCGTCAGCGAACTCGCCACCAACGCGCTGCTGCACGGCGGTCTTCGCGACCGGCTCTTCCGGGTACGGATCGTGCTCACCCGCCGCGCCCTGCGGATCGAGGTCACCGACGCCCGTGGTGAGCGGCTGCCGACGCTGCGGACCGCCGCCGACGACGAGAAGTTCGGGCGCGGTCTGCTGATCGTCGCTCAGCTCTCGGACCGCTGGGGCGTCGAGCCCCGTACCGTCGGCAAGACCGTCTTCGCCGAGATCGGTCTGCCCGGTCCCGCGGAGGTCCTGTGAGGCCGGCCGCTCCGGGCCCCGGCCGTGCGGGCGGAGCACATCGCAGGCGGCAAAGGGCGCCGGGAACGCGGAAAGGCGCCCGGGGCCGCGTCGGCCCCGGGCGCCTCGTACCGGTGGTGTCCGTCCTGGCGGGACGGACACCACCGGCTCGGGAGTCACTACCTCCGGGAGGTGGTGGCGGTGACGTCGCCGGAGTTCACCAGGACATACCGGTGGTTGAACTGGATCGTGTAGTAGAGCTTCGCCCCGATGACGACCGCTCCGCTGGACGGGAAGAAGTCGGCGCTGGCGAGCGGCGGCTGGTCGGCGACATACGCCTGGCCGACGGGGATCGCGTAGTTCGCCGCGGCGAGCGGCTTCTGCGTCGACGGGGACAGTCCGGCCGGGTACTCGGCGACGTCCGGGTAGGCCGTGCCGTACACCGGCGCGGCGGTGGTGCCGGCCGCCTTGATGATCCGCGCGCCCGGGGCGAGAACGGTGTTCTTGCCCTTGGGGTTGTGGATCCAGCCCTTCTGGCCGTCGTACCAGATCGCGGTCCAGTCACCCTGGACCTCGGCGACGACAAAACGCTGTCCGGCCTGGACGGTGACGCTCCAGTCGTTGACGCGGTCGGTGCCGCCCGTGGCGGCCGGGTCCGGGTGGACGACCGGGTCGAGGATGAGCGGGGCGTCGGCGCTCGGCGCGCTGCGCACGAACAGGGCGCTGGACGGCTCGGTGACCTGCGTGCAGGCGGTGGTGGCACCGGTCGGGTCGTCCCCGGGGCAGACCGTGTAGGTCTGGAGGTTCCGGTTGTAGCCGGGAGCGATGGTGACGGCGGTTCCGACGGCGCCGACACCGCGGGTGCCGTTGTCGATCGGCGCGCCGATCATGCGCATGAAGCGGGTCCAGTCCCAGCCGTTGCCCGGATCCCAGTGCATGCCCGCGAGACTGCTGGTGGAAGGACCGGGCACATTGTCGTGGCCGAGGATGTGCTGACGGTCCAGCGGGATGTCGTAACGGTCGGCCAGATAGGTCACGAGCTTGGCCGTCTGACGGTAGGCCGCCGTCGTGTACCAGTCCGCGCCGTGCGCCGAGAAGCCCTCGTGCTCGATCTGGATCGAGTGGAGGTTGCTGTCGTAATTGCCGTCACCGAACGCGATGTCCTTGTTGGGCACCATCTGGGTGACGGCGCCGTCCGAGGAACGCATCACATACTGCGACGAGCTGCCGCCCGGCGTCTGGAAGGTCTGGATCGCGGCGTCGTAGGAACCCTCAGTCGTGTGGATGATGATCTGAGTGATCTTGATGCCGTTGTCGGGCCGGTTGGACACCTGGCCGTTGGACGGCGCCGCCGGGACGAACTGGCAGTTCATCGAGCGGGGGCACTCGGCCGCCGGTGAGGAGGCGTCCTTCAGCTTGAGCTTGGCGAGCTGGCCTGCGACCGGCTTCGCGGACGGGTCGGCCTTCATCGTGACGCCGTCCGCGGTCTTCCGCCGCGCGCCGGACTTGATGGTGGCGAACACGTCGTCGACGTACGACGCGGCGGCCTTCTTGTCCGAGAGCTTCCCGTAAGCGGCGATCGCCGCGGTCCACTGCGAGGGGTCCTCGGAGGTGCCGCCGGTGAGCTTCTTCTGGTACGAGGCGAGCAGTGCGGCGCCGCCGCGGATGTTGTCCCGCCGGTTGTTCTGGAGCCGCTCGGCCGGGATGCCGGTCAGCTTCGAGGCGGTCCGCAGGGTGTGCAGTTCGGGATGGTTGGTGAACGAGGCGAGGTCGGAGCGGCCGGCGGCGCCCGCGGGGCCCTCGGCCGCCATCTCCGGCGTCACCTCGGTGAGGTTCATCAGACCCCAGCCACCGGTGTTGCTGTAGCCGGAGTGCTGCTGCCAGCCGGACTCCTCGTGGGCCACGCCGAGCAGGACGGACAGCGGGACCTTGAACTCCGCGGCGGCGGCGGCGAAGTCGGCCTGTGTGGTCGACTGCCCCGCACTGTCCTCGTCCTGCGCCTGGGCGACGGTCGGCAGGAAAGCGAAAGCGCCCGCGGCCAGTGTGGTGCCGAGGGCGGCCGCTGAAAGCCAGCGCTTTCCATTTCGCTTGTGCAAGATGTTCCCTTCAATACAACGCTGCTTAAAGTAACGTCGGCGAAGCGTTCCGTAATCGTTTCGCGCGGACGCGAAAGCGCTTCGCCGGCCGTTAGGACGGAGCGGGCACGGCCGCGGTTCCTGCGCTGACGCACCGATGAGCCGAGGTCGCCGGGCAGGCCAATTCGCCGCTCGGGCCGAACCGCTGACACGTTGGCACCGATGTCCCGGCCCGGCCTTCGATCCCTGCCGTCATCAGATCAGACAATGACTCCGCTGCCCATTGCGGGGCCCAGAAATTGCCCAATTTCCTACACCGTGTGCACGGAAGGACTACCGGCACCGCCGGAAGGCCGAATGCCCCGGCGTGTGCCGGGACAGAGAAAACCCCGCGACGGCGGCGGCCGTCGCGGGGCTCGTGGTGGGACGGGGCCCGAGCGCCGTCAGCCCCAGGTGATCAGCCGCTTCGGCTGTTCCAGGACGGCGGCGATGTCCGCAAGGACCATGGAGCCGAGCGCGCCGTCGACCAGGCGGTGGTCGAAGGAGAGCGCCAGGGTGGTCACCTGGCGGGGCTTCACCTTGCCCTTGTGGACCCACGGCTGGAGCTTGATCGCGCCGACCGCCAGAATCGCGGACTCGCCCGGGTTGAGGATCGGCGTGCCGGTGTCCACGCCGAAGACGCCGACATTGGTGATGGTCACCGTGCCGCCCTGCATGGCCGCCGGTGTCGTCCTGCCCTCGCGGGCCGTGGACACCAGTTCGCCCAGCGCTTCGGCCAGTTGGGGCAGGGTCTTGTCGTGCGCGTCCTTGATGTTCGGGACGATCAGGCCGCGCGGGGTCGCGGCGGCGATGCCCAGATTCACATAGTGCTTGAGCACGATCTCCTGGTTGGCCTCGTCCCAGGTGGCGTTGATCTCCGGGTTGCGTCTGATCGCGACCAGCAGCGCCTTGGCGATCAGCAGCAGCGGATTGACCCGCAGCCCCGCCATGTCCTTGTCAGCCTTGAGTTCCTCGACGAGCTTCATCGTGCGCGTCACATCGACGGTGACGAACTCCGTGACGTGCGGCGCGGTGAAGGCGCTGCCCACCATGGCGGCGGCCGTGGCCTTCCGTACGCCCTTGACCGGGACACGGGTCTCCCGGCCGCCGGCCGGGACCGCCACCGGTGCGGCGGCGGGGGCGGTGGCCGTGGCGGCGGGCACGACCGGCGCCGGAGCAGCCGCCGGGGCCGTCGCCGCGTGGACGTCGCCGCGCGTGATGATCCCGTCGGGGCCGCTCGGCGTGATCGTCGCCAGGTCCACACCGAGGTCCTTGGCGAGCTTGCGCACCGGCGGCTTGGCGAGCGGCCGGGACGTCGTGACCGGCTCGGCCTGACCGACCCGGGGGATCTCCGGAGCCGGTGGAGCCTCGCCCGTGTGCCCGTTCATCTCGGCCTGGATCGCGGCGGAGGCCGGCGCCTGTACCGGCACCGGGGCGCCTCTGCGCGGGCGGCGCTTGGTGGACGCCTCGGCGACCCCGTATCCGACGAGGACGGGCTGACGGCCCGTCGGCTCGGCCGGCGCCTCGGCGGCGGCCGGCGGGGCGGGCGGCGCCGCCGGGGCCTCGCCGGGGGTGCCGGGCGCCACGTCCACCGTGATGATGGACGCGCCGACGTCGACGGTGGTGCCCTCCTCGAAGCGCAGCTCGTGCACCACTCCGTCGTACGGGATGGGCAGCTCGACGGCCGCCTTGGCGGTCTCGACCTCGCACACGACCTGGCCGTCGGTGACGGAGTCGCCCGGCTTTACGTACCACTTGAGGATCTCGGCCTCGGTCAGTCCCTCGCCCACGTCGGGCATCCGGAATTCCCGGTAACGAGTGGAAGTGTCAGCAGTCATGGTCACGGCACTCCTCAGTACGCGAGCGAGCGGTCGACGGCGTCGAGCACTCGGTCCAGGCCCGGGAGGTACTCGTCCTCCAGCCTGGCCGGCGGGTACGGCGCGTGATACCCGCCGACCCGCAGCACCGGAGCCTCCAGATGGTAGAAGCACCGTTCGGTGATGCGCGCGGCGATCTCCGCGCCGGAGCCGTAGAAGACCGGCGCCTCGTGCACGACGACCAGCCGGCGCGTCTTCTCCACCGAGGTCTGGATCGCGTCGAAGTCGATCGGGGACATCGAGCGGAGATCGAGGACCTCCAGCGACTTGCCCTCCTCGGCCGCCGCGGCGGCGGCCTCCAGGCAGACCTTCACCATCGGGCCGTACGCGGCGAGCGTGAGGTCCGAGCCGCCCCGGACCACCCGGGCCGCGTGCAGCGGGTCAGGGATGGCCTCGTCGTTGACCTCGCCCTTGTCCCAGTAGCGCCGCTTCGGCTCGAAGAAGATCACCGGGTCGTCGCTCAGGATGGCCTGCTGCATCATCCAGTACGCGTCAGACGCCGTCGACGGCGAGACGATCTTCAGTCCGGCGACATGCGCGAAGAGCGCCTCGGGCGACTCGCTGTGGTGCTCGACCGCGCCGATACCGCCGCCGTACGGGATCCGGATCACGACGGGCAGCTTGATCTTGCCGAGCGAGCGGGCGTGCATCTTCGCGAGCTGCGTGACGATCTGGTCGTACGCGGGGAAGACGAACCCGTCGAACTGGATCTCGACGACCGGGCGGTAACCGCGCAGCGCCAGACCGATGGCCGTGCCGACGATGCCGGACTCGGCGAGCGGCGTGTCGATGACGCGGTCCTCGCCGAAGTCCTTCTGGAGGCCGTCCGTGACGCGGAAGACACCGCCGAGCTTGCCGACGTCCTCGCCCATGATCAGGACCTTGGGGTCCGTGTCGAGGGCCTTGCGGAGCGACTCGTTGATCGCCTTGGCGATGGGGAGCTTCTGTACGGCCATGACTACTTGCCCTCCTCGGCGGAGCCGCTCTCCACGTCCGCGAACGACGCCTGGTAGGCGGCGAACTGCGCGCGCTCCTCGTCGACGAGCGCGTGCCCGTCGGCGTACACGTTGTCGAAGACGGCCAGCGGGTCGGGGTCGGGCATGGCCCTCACCGCCTCGCGCACACGCTTGCCGAGCGTCTCGCTCTCCTCCTCCAGGGCCGCGAAGTACGCCTCGTCGGCCCAGCCCTCCCGCTCCAGATACCTGCGCAGCCGGAGGATCGGGTCCTTGGCCTCCCACGCCTCCGTCTCCTCGTTCGCCCGGTACTTCGTCGGGTCGTCCGAGGTCGTGTGGGCGCCCATCCGGTAGGTGAACGCCTCGACCAGGGTCGGTCCCTCGCCCCGCCGGGCCCGGTCCAGCGCGGAGCGGGTCACGGCCAGGCAGGCG
Source organism: Streptomyces sp. NPDC006923 (assembly GCF_040635655.1). Lineage (NCBI taxonomy): Bacteria > Bacillati > Actinomycetota > Actinomycetes > Kitasatosporales > Streptomycetaceae > Streptomyces > Streptomyces sp. NPDC006923. The sequence goes on along the minus strand of NZ_JBEYIF010000005.1, from coordinate 316,753 downwards.
AGCACGTCATTGCCGTCGACCCGGACGCCGGGGAAGCCGTACCCCTGCGCGCGCTGGTAGAGCGGCACGCGGGTCTGCTTCTCGGTCGGCTCCGAGATCGCCCACTGGTTGTTCTGGCAGAAGAAGACCACCGGCGCGTTGTAGACCGCGGAGAAGGTGAACGATTCGGCGACATCGCCCTGGCTGGAGGCGCCGTCCCCGAAGTACGCGATCACCGCGGCGTCCGCGCCGTCCTTGGCGACACCCATGGCATAGCCGGTGGCGTGCAGGGTCTGCGAGCCGATGACGATCGTGTAGAGATGGAAGTTGTTGCTGTTCGGGTCCCAGCCGCCGTGGTTCACGCCGCGGAACATGCCCAGCAGATTGGTCGGGTCGACCCCCCGGCACCAGGCGACGCCGTGCTCCCGGTAGGTCGGGAAGACATAGTCGTCGTCGCGCAGCGCGCGGCCGGAGCCGATCTGCGCGGCCTCCTGGCCGAGCAGCGACGCCCACAGTCCCAGTTCGCCCTGCCGCTGGAGCGCGGTGGCCTCGGCGTCGAAGCGGCGGGTCAGGACCATGTCCCGGTACAGCCCACGCAGTTCGTCCGGGGTCAGGTCGATCTCGTAGTCCGGGTGCTCGACGCGCTCGCCCTCCGGGCTGAGCAACTGTACGAGCGGGGGCTCGGAAGTCTGTGGCTGCGGCGTCCTCTTCGCGCTGGCGCGCTTGGCGCCGCTGCTGCGTCGCGGTTTGCGCGCGGCAGTGCTCTCCACGGTCACGTGCGTGCTCCTCCGTCTGTCCGGCCCCCGGGATCCGCCGGGAACCAGTGCGGCTCGCCTGTACCGCCGCGCGCACGGGGTGGGTGCGACCCGGTAGGGACAGGCGTGACAGGTGCCCCGGCGAGCGCCCTGTCACAGGCACGTTACCCAGTGCGCCGCATTACTGCGAAACCCCGTTTGACCTGCAATTTTGCTTGGATTTCCAAGTAAATCGTCAAAGTCGGGAACAACCACTGGTCACAGCCTTGCAGGCCGCCGGAACAACGGCACGTTATCCCGCTGATCTGCGACAGGGAAGGGGTGAGTGTGTGAGACTGAATTCTGTGTACGAAGATGGAAAAATTACCGTATTCCTGGTTGATGACCATGAAGTCGTCCGCCGGGGTGTCTTCGAACTTCTGTCTGTGGAGGAGGACATAGAAGTCGTAGGAGAGGCGGGCACGGCCGAGGACGCCACAGCCAGGATCCCGGCGGCACGCCCCGATGTGGCCGTGCTGGACGTACGGCTGCCGGACGGCAGCGGGGTCGAGGTCTGCCGGGAGATCCGCGCGCGGGACGAGAACATCAAGTGCCTGATGCTCACCTCGTACGCCGACGACGAGGCGCTGTTCGACGCGATCATGGCCGGAGCGTCCGGATATGTGCTCAAGGCGATCCGCGGCAGCGAGCTGCTGGCGGCGGTACGGGACGTGGCGGCGGGCAAGTCGCTGCTCGATCCGGTGGCGACGGCTCAGGTGCTGGAGCGGCTGCGCGACGGCAACGGCCGCAAGGCCGACGACAAGCTGGCGGGCCTCACCGACCAGGAGCGCCGGATCCTGGATCTGATAGGCGAGGGCATGACCAACCGCGCCATTGGCGAGCGGCTGCATCTCGCCGAGAAGACGATCAAGAATTATGTCTCCAGCCTGCTGTCCAAGCTCGGGATGGAGCGGCGGTCGCAGGCGGCCGCGTATGTGGCCAGGCTGGGAGCGCAGAAGCACTGAGCCGCGCGGGCACGCGTGCTCGCAACGGCCCCGGGAGCCGCGCCGGCACGGACCGGCGAAATCGAATCCCGTATACATACCGTGACAGTCCCGGTCGTAATCGGGACCAACGTCCTCTGTTTTCGGGGCCGCCTCCCCTGTTGGACGAGGGGTTCGGTAACGGACAGTGGGATCCATGCTGACCGACGAACACCGCGCCATGGAACTGCTCGACCGAGTCCCCTTCGGACGAGTGGCGGCCAGCATCCGCGCGATGCCGTTCGTCGCACCGGCCCGCCATGCCGTGGCGGAGGGCTGCGTCCTGCTCCGACTGCACGAGGACCTGGGATACCGGCGGCTGTCCGGCGGCTGCGTGATGGCGTACTGCGCGGACAACTTCGGCAGCGCCGACGCCGAGCTCTGGTCGGTCCAGCTGACCGGGACCGCCGAGATCATCGATCCGACGCCCGGAGAGCTGGAGCTGTTCGGTATTGGCCCACAACAGGTGGACGACGAGCCGCTTGATCCGGTCTATATGCGGCTTGTGCCGCAGTTCGTAACCGTACACATGCTCGACAACTCCCGGGAGCGACGGAGCGGACACGCTGCGTGATCTACCATCTGACAAGTGCCGCGCTCATATGACCTCGCTGCGCCTGCCGCGACTGCTCTGATTCCCCCGCCCGCCCCCGCTTCTCACTTCTCACCAGCCACACCCGCACCACATCGAGCCCCACCTGTCACTCCTCCCCCTGCCATCGCTCGTACCTCTTCCGCCACTCACGCCGCTTCCGCTCCTCATGCCACCTCCGCCTCGGCGCCGCCCGTCCGGGCGCTGCTGCGCCGCTACCGCAACGCCGGCGAGCCCCTCTCGTGCGAACCGGTCGCCCAGGGGCTGCTGAACCGCGGCTACCGCCTCTCCACCACCCGCGGCTCCTACTTCCTCAAACACCATCTCGACGGCGACCGCGAGGCCATCGCCCGCCAGCACCGCGCCACTCTGCGGCTCCAGGCGCTCGGCGTGCCCGTCGCACCACCCGTCGAAAACACGGACGGTGACACCGTCGCCGTCATCGGTGGCCGCTGCTACGCCCTGCACCCCTGGGTCGAGGGCCGCCACCGCGACGGCGCCCAGCTCACGGCCAAGGGCTCCCGCCGTCTCGGCGGACTCCTCGGGCTGGTGCACGTCTGCCTGGAGCAGGTGATGGAGCCGGACCCGGCGGGCCGGGCACACGACAGCCCGGACCCGGCCGGGACCTTCGCGCTCATCGACGAACTGCTGACGCTGGCCCGCGACCGCACACCCAGAAGCGCCTTCGACGCGCTGGCCGAGCACCGCCTCACGGAACGCCGCGTCCTGCTGGAGCGCCACGCCCACCGCCGCCCGCCGCCGGGCGCCGAACCGGCCACGGGCTGGGTGCACGGCGACTTCCACCCGCTGAATCTGCTCTACCGGGGCGCTGAGCCCGCCGCGATCGTCGACTGGGACCGGCTCGGCGTACAGCCGCGCGCGGAGGAGGCGGTACGGGCGGCGGCGATCTTCTTCGTCCGGCCGACGGGCGAGCTGGAGCTCGGGAAGGTACGGGCGTACGCGCGGGCCTACCGGAGGGCGGCCGGCGCGGACGCCTCGGAACTGGCCGCCGCCGTGCACCGCGTGTGGTGGGAGCGGCTCAACGACTTCTGGATACTGCGCTGGAGCTATCAGCGGGGCGACCGGAGGGCCGACCCGCTGTTCGCCGCCGTGTCGGCCCTCGCGGTGTGGTGGACGCGCGAGTACGAGGCGGTGTACGAGGCGTTCACGGCCTGACAGTTCACGGGCCGTGAGGTCACGGGCCGACAGATCACGGCCTGACAGTTCACGGGCCGACAGGTCACAGGCCGACAGAAAGGTCCCGGGTCCCCGCCATGACGGGCGGGGACCCGGGACCGTGCCGTACGCGTCCCGCCCGGGGCGGGGCGGGCGTCAGCCGCCGCCGCCGGGAGCGCCGCCCTCCTGGCCGGCGACCGACGTACCGGGATCGCCGTTGGCGGCGCCGTCCGTGGTCCCTCCGGTGTCGGTGCCCGTGCTCGCCCCCTGGTCGGTCCCGCCCGAGTCGGTACCACCGTCGGTGGTGCCCTCCGAGGTGCTGCCGGTGCTGCCGTCCGTGCCGCCCTGGTTCGACCCGCCGGTGGTGCCCGTCGAACCCGACGACTGGCTGGGCTTGGTCGGCGAGACGGTCGGCTTCTCGGTCTCCCCGCTCGGCGTCTCCGACGGCGTCTCGCGCGGCGAGTAGTCGGGCTGCTGATTGCCGCCCGAGGAATCGTCGGACTCCGTGTCCTGCGACGACTCCTCGTCGGACGGCGTCGGATCGGAGCTCTGGGACGACTCGCTCGGCGAGACGACCGGCGTGTCCTTGCTCTTCTCGTTGTCCGTGCCGCTCATCCCGTTCAGCGCGTACGCGGCGCCCGCCACGATCGCGACCAGCGCGAGCGCGACGAACAGCCACATCATCCTGCCGCGCCCGCCGCCGCCCTGGTGACCGCCCTCGTACCCGCCGTCGTCCGGATTCATCGGCGGCAGTATCGGACCCTGCGAGGTGTCGCCGTGCGGCGGATAACCCATCGCGGTCGTGGCGGCCATGCCCATCGCGCGGGTGCCGCCGCCGGGGTGCGCCTCTACCGGGCCGGTGTTCCAGCTTCCGGTGTGGCCGCCCTGCTGCTGGAGCATCTGCATGCCGTACTGGACCAGCCCGCGCATCTCCTCGGCGCTCTGGAACCGGTCGTCGGGCTCCTTCGCGAGCGCCCGCATGACCAGGCCGTCCAGCTCCGGCGGGGCGCCGTCCGAGACCTCGGAGGGCGGCACCGGGATGTCCTGGACATGCTGGTACACGACGGAGAGCGGGGTCTCACCGGTGAACGGGGGCCGCAGCGCGAGGAGTTCGTAGAGCAGGCAGCCCGTCGCGTACAGGTCGCTGCGGTGGTCGACGGCCTTGCCCAGCGCCTGCTCGGGCGAGAGGTACTGGGGCGTGCCCATGACCATGCCGGTCTGGGTCATCGTCGACTGCGCGCCGTGCAGGGCGCGCGCGATGCCGAAGTCCATGACCTTCACGGCGCCGCTGTGGGTGATGATCACGTTCGCGGGCTTGATGTCGCGGTGCACGATGCCGTGCTGGTGCGAGTAGGCGAGCGCCTCCAGCACACCGGACACGATGATCAGTGCCTGCTCCGGGGGCGGGGCCTCCGCGTTGACCAGCAGATCGCGGATGGTGCGGCCCTCGACCAGTTCCATCACGATGTACGGCACGGTCTGGCCGTTGACGGTGTCCTCGCCGGAGTCGTACACCGCCACCACCGCGTGGTGGTTGAGGCCGGCCACCGACTGGGCCTCACGCGTGAAGCGTGCCTTGGAGACCGGGTCCTCGGCCAGGTCGGCCCGGAGCAGCTTGACGGCGACCGTGCGTCCGAGCCGTACGTCCTCGGCCGCGAACACCTCGGCCATGCCGCCGCGGCCGAGCCGGTGGGTCATCCGGTAGCGGCCGTCGCCGACCAGTCCACCGACCAGCCCGCCGTCGCCCCAGGATTCCGCGGCATCCGACACTCCGCCGCCTGCTTCGGGTTCGGCTGCCATCAGTCCTCGCCGTCGTTTCTGTCCGCGTGATACCCGCGTGCGCGGTCCGCGGTGTCGCTGTGTGTCTCAGATGTGGCCATGCGTGTCTCATCAGGTGTCGCTCTGCCATGTCACGCTACAGGCTTCCCGGGACACGCCGGTTCAGGATGGACGGGCCATCAAACCCGCTGCCACCGCACCCAGGCAAATTCCCCGTTCCGCCTGTAACGCTTCCGAGACGCTTGCTGTGCGTACGGTCACGGAACGGGCACCCGGCTTGACGTGTCGGTGCCCTGGGGCAGACTTGGCCCGTACTACGGATCACCGCGTCAATATTCACCATTCACCGCGTCGACATCACAGCACCGGCATCAGTGCGGAGCGCCTCCTCACGGCGGCCGGGCCGGCCGTGCTGTGTGGCGTGCCGAGGGGGAAGCACAGTCATGAGCCAGGACGGCGCACACGGCCGCCATGCGGGCAGTTCGGTCGCGGGCGGCCGGTACCAGCTTCGTGACCTGCTCGGTGAAGGCGGGATGGCGTCCGTATACCTGGCGTACGACGTGGCGCTGGACCGCCAGGTGGCCATCAAGACCCTCCACACTGAACTGGGCCGCGAACAGTCCTTCCGTGAGCGCTTCCGGCGCGAGGCCCAGGCTGTCGCCAAACTGTCACACACCAATATCGTCTCGGTATTCGACACCGGCGAGGACGAGCTGGACGGCGCGCTGATGCCGTACATCGTCATGGAGTACGTCGAGGGGCAGCCGCTCGGCTCCGTGCTCCAGGCGGACATCGCGCGGTACGGCGCGATGCCGGCCGACAAGGCGCTCAAGGTGACGGCCGATGTGCTGGCCGCCCTGGAGACCAGTCACGAGATGGGCCTGGTTCACCGGGACATCAAGCCGGGCAACGTCATGATGACCAAGCGCGGCATAGTCAAGGTGATGGACTTCGGCATCGCCCGTGCCATGCAGTCCGGCGTCACCTCGATGACACAGACGGGCATGGTCGTCGGCACACCGCAGTATCTGTCGCCCGAGCAGGCGCTGGGACGCGGCGTCGACGCCCGTTCCGATCTCTACTCGGTCGGCATCATGCTCTTCCAACTGCTGACGGGCCGGCTGCCGTTCGACGCGGACTCGCCGCTGGCGATCGCGTACGCGCATGTGCAGGAGGAGCCCGTCGCGCCGTCCGCGTTCAACCGCTCGATCACCCCGGCGGTGGACGCGCTGGTCGCGCGGGCGCTGAAGAAGAACCCGAACGAGCGCTTCCCGAGCGCGGTCGCCATGCGCGACGAATGCGCGCGCGTGATGGCGGCGGGGCACAGCGGCGCCCCGGTGATCGTGCAGGGCGGTCCGCGCCACAGCGGCCCGGGGGTCGGCTCGGCGGTCTTCCCGCCGGTGGACTCCGCGGCCGTGCCGCCGCCCGGGGTGCGGACGCCCTACCAGCCGGGACCTTACGGACCGCCCGCGCACACGCCGCCTCCGATACAGACCCCGGCGCCCGGCTACGGCTATCCGCAGGCGCCGCCGCCCTACGGCAACCCGCAGTCGTACTCCGTCTCCTCCCACTCCGCGGCCGGCGTCCACGGCGCTCACGGCGGCCGTGGCGGCGGCCGCCGGAACATGCCGCTCATCGTGGGCTCGGTCGTGCTCGCGGTCCTCGCGATCGGCGGTGTGATCACGGCGCTCTCCATGAACGGCGACTCGGACCCCGGCGGCACGGAGGGCACGGGGATCAGCGACTCGCCGGTGGCGGGTCACCAGCCGCCGGAGCGGAACCGGACCATGGACGCCTCGGACTGCACGGACGCCTCCGAGGACGGCATCGACCCGGCCAAGGTCGAGGCTCCCGATCTGCGGTACAAGGACCTCATCTCCGTGAAGGAATGCCTCCGTGAGGCGGGCTGGAGATGGACGGTCAAGGAGGAGAACAACGGCCAGTACGCCGAGGACACCGTGATCGACCAGTTCCCGCGCGAGGGCTCCGGGATCGTGCCGAGGAATCAGGTGTTCGAGTTGACGATCTCGACGGGCGACCCGGAGTAGTCCCTCCGTCGTACACCCGGCCTCCCCCCTCCGGACGATTCCGGACGGCGTCCCGGACGACCGGCTTCCGGGCCGCGCACACCGCCCGACGGGCAGGCGTCCCATACGGCTCATCCGGGATGCCGGAGTCCCGGTCGCGTGTGACGCTGATCCGGTGACTCCAACGCTGGGCTCCCGCTGTGCGATCACGGTCGCGTCCCTGTTGCTGGCCGCGCCGGCCGCGTACGCCGAGGAGTCCCCGCTACCCGCGGCCGTACCGGTGTCGTCCCGGGCGCCGGCCAACGGACCGGCCGGCCTGATCGCCGACGGGCCGGCGGAAGCGCTGGACGCTCCGGCGGACGGACCGGAGGAACCGGAGGACGGACCGGCCGAGGAGCCCGGCGACGAGCTGTCGGAACCACTGGCGGGCCGGCCGGCCGGCGAGGGACGCATCAGGCCGGGCAGACCGGCCGAGCCCGGGGAATGGCCGCCGGAGGACCCGGCCGGCGAAGAGAGTGACACCTTCTGGGACGACGCCCGGGGCCACGCCTGGGACGACCCGAGAGCGGAGACGGGCCTGAACCCGTCCAGGCGGCCGGGACGGTCGCCCTCCCCCTCCACGAGCCCTTCCCCGTCGGCCTCCGCCTCCCCCACGGCGCAGCCGACGCCCGAGCCGTCCCGCGAGAGCGGGAGGACGGACGAGGGGAACGCGAGGGATCAGACCTGGGAGTCGGAGGATCCCGCGGACGAGTATCCGGCGGAGGAGGCGACCCCGCGCGGGTCCCGGCCGCCCTCCGCCGCCCGCAAGCCGGTCTCGAAGGCCATCGCCGAGTCCATGACCCGGCCGATTCCCGTGCTGACACTGGGCGCCGGAATCACGCTCATCGGCCTCGGACTGGGCTTCCTGGGGATGCGGCTGCGCCACCGCTGACCGGCGCCTCCTCCTTCCGGCGTAGGTGTCAGGTCCGTCTCAGGTCGCTTGCGGGCCACTCCATACTCGGTATACATACTGAGTATGTCGATTCGCCACGGGCTTCTCGCCCTGCTGGAACACGGCTCGCGCTACGGCTCTCAGCTCCGCACGGAGTTCGAGTCCCGCACCGGTGCCACCTGGCCGCTCAACGTGGGCCAGGTCTATACGACCCTCAGCCGCCTGGAACGCGACGGCATGGTCGCACAGGACGGTGAGGACGACGCGGGCCATGCCCTCTACGCGATCACCGACGCCGGCCGCGCGGAGCTGCGGTCCTGGTTCCGCACGCCCGTCGACCGCAGCAGCCCGCCCAGGGACGAGCTGGCGATCAAGCTCGCCATGGCGGTGGGCGCGCCCGGAGTCGACATCCGGGAGGTCATCCAGTCGCAGCGCCACCACACCGTCCAGGCGATGCAGGACTACACCAGGCTGAAGGCCCGGGCGCTGGAAACCGCCCCGGCCGACCGCGACGAGGTGGCCTGGCTGCTCGTCCTCGAACAGCTCATCTTCCAGACCGAGGCCGAGGCCCGCTGGCTCGACCACTGCGAGTCCCGGCTGGTCCGGCTCTCGCTGCCGGCGGAACGGAAGGACGGGGCGGCGCAGTCGCCTGCGGGCCGGCCGGCCGCGCGGCCGGAGCCCGAGCCCGTGGTCACGCCCTCCGCCGACTAGGGGCCGAAAGTCTCGTCCGGATCGTGCTGGGCCGGCGTGTCGGCCCGTGCGCCTGCGGTCCGTCGCACCGGCGGGCGGTTCCCGCCGGTGCGGCCTCCGTCTTTCGGCCGACCCCGTCTCGTCTCGCCTCTCGCCTTCCTCCCGCTCACTCATATCCGCTCGCGCTCACGCGGGCCCACGCGTACGCCCCAAGGGGGACCCCTCATGCCCGGCCAGTCACACCAGCAACAGCAGAAACACCAGCAACAGCGCCAACCCGTGCTGCGACTCCAGGAACTGACCCGTGTCCATGGCAGCGGAGCCACCGAGGTCCATGCCCTGCGCGGTATCAACCTCGATGTCTTCCCCGGCGAACTCGTCGCCGTCATGGGCCCGTCGGGCTCCGGCAAGTCCACGCTGCTCACCATCGCGGGCGGCCTCGACACCCCGACCTCCGGGCGCGTGATCGTCGAAGGCACCGACATCACCGGCGTCGGCCGCAAGAGGCTCGCGGCGCTGCGCCGGCGCAGCATCGGCTATGTCTTCCAGGACTACAACCTCATCCCGGCCCTCACCGCGGCGGAGAACATCGCGCTCCCGCGCGAGCTGGACGGCACCTCCGCGCGCACGGCACGGACCGAAGCGCTCGCCGCGCTCGCCGAGATGGGCCTCGACCAGCTCGCCGACCGTTTCCCCGACGAGATGTCCGGCGGCCAGCAGCAGCGGGTGGCGATAGCCCGCGCGCTCATCGGCGACCGGCGTCTGGTGCTCGCGGACGAGCCGACCGGCGCCCTGGACTCCGAGACCGGTGAAAGCGTGCTCGCGCTGCTGCGCACCCGCTGCGACGCGGGCGCCGCCGGTGTCCTGGTCACTCATGAGCCGCGCTTCGCGGCCTGGGCGGACCGGGTGGTCTTCCTGCGGGACGGCGCGGTCGTCGACCAGACCCTCCGCAGCACGGCGGACTCGCTGCTCACCGGCCAGGCGGCCGAGCTGTGACGACCTGGTTCCACTCCTGGCGTGCGGCGGTGCGGATAGCCCGCCGTGACGCCTGGCGCTTCAAGGGACGCAGTTTCCTTGTCCTCGCCATGATCGCGCTTCCCATCCTCGGTGTGAGCGCGGCGGATCTGACGCTGCGCAGCGCGGATCTCTCCACCGAGGAGAGCCTGAGCCGGACCCTCGGACGGGCCGACGCCCGGTTCACCGATCCGTCCCTCGGCGGTACGCCGCTCCTCCAGAGCCCGGACGGCCAGAGCTATATGCCGGTCGGCGACTTCGAGGAAAACCCCTGGCCCGAGGGTTCCGCCGAGGTCAGGAAGGCCCTCCCGCCGGGCGCCACCGTCCTGGAGGACTCGCTCGGCTCCGCGAAGCTCCGCACCACACACGGTCTGCTTCCGACCGAGATCCGCGAGCTGAGGGCCGCCGACCCGATGGCCCGGGGCATCATGCGCCTGGACAGCGGACGCTTCCCCGAGAAGGCCGGTGAGGTCGCCGCGACCACCCACTTCCTGGAGACCAGCGGGCTGCGGGTGGGCTCGAAGCTCACCGCCCGCGGCCTTGACGCCGACTACCGGATCGTGGGCGCGTACGAACTGCCCGACGCCCTCAAGACCGATCAGGTCACCGCGCTGCCCGGAGCGATGCTGGGTCCGCTCGACAAGGCACTGGAGGCGGACGGGCTGCCCGGCACGGACCAGAGCACCACCCTGCTGGTGAACGCGCCGGGTGGTTTCACGTGGAACAAGGTCCAGCAGGTCAACACCCATGGCATCACGGTGGAATCCCGCGCCGTCGCCCTGGCCCCGCCGGCCGACGCGGACGTCCCGCTGTACCAGGAGGAAGGCTGGGGCGATCGCCCCGCGACCTCCTCCACCACCGAGCTCGCCGTGGCCGCCACCGTCGTGGGCCTCGCCATGCTGGAGATCTGTCTGCTGGCCGGCCCCGCCTTCGCCGTCGGCGCCCGGCGCTCGCGCCGTCAGCTCGGCCTGGTCGGAGCCAATGGCGGCGACCGGCGCCATATCCGCGCCATCGTGCTCGCCGGCGGTCTGGTGATCGGGGTCGCGGCGGCCGTGACCGGCACGGCCCTGGGCATCGCCCTCACCTACGCCCTGCGGCCCGTCCTGGAGCAGTACCTGGGCAAGCGGTTCGGCAGCTTCGACCTGCGGCCGGCCGAACTGCTCGGGATCGCGCTGCTCGCCGTGGTCACGGGTCTGCTGGCCGCGATCGTCCCCGCCGTCACCGCTTCCCGGCAGACGGTGCTGGCCTCGCTCACCGGCCGCCGAGGTGTGCGCCGGAGCAGCAGGGTCCTGCCCGTACTGGGTCTGATCGCGTTGGTGCTCGGCGCGGCGATCGCGCTGTACGGATCGGCGGTGAGCGAACAGTTCGCCATCGTCGCGGGCGGCAGCGCCATCGCGGAGCTGGGCGTGGTCGCGCTGACCCCGGCCCTGGTGGGCCTGTTCGGCCGGGTCGGCCGCTGGCTGCCGCTCTCGCCGCGGCTCGCGCTGCGCGACGCCGTACGCAACCGGGGGCGTACGGCCCCGGCCGTGGCCGCGGTGCTCGCGGCGGTCGCCGGCACGGTGGCCGTGTCCACCTACGCGGCGAGCACCGACGCCCAGAGCAGGGCCGCGTACGAGCCGCAGCTTCCGCGCGGCGCGGTCTACGTCATGATCACCGAAGACGGCGGCCGGGATGTGCCGACCGTGCGCTCGGCCGTCCAGAAGACCCTGCCCGTGGACATCCGGGCCAATGTGGACCGGATCTCCGTGGGGAAGCCGAGCTGCCCGGTCTACGGCGGCGAGGACGGCTGCGGACGGTACGAAGTGGTCGTCCCCCAGCCCAATCGCTGCCCGCTGTGGGAGACCGGCCCCGCCGACCCCGCGACACAGTTCAGCGCCGAGGAGCGCCGCAAGCTCGTCAAGGACTGGCGCTGCAAGGAAGCGGACGTCTACAGCAATGTCGACGGCCGGGTCCTGATCGGTGACGCCACGGTCCTGAAGGTCCTCGGGATCGACGACCCCGGAGCGGAGAAGGCGCTGGCGGACGGCGAGGCCGTCTCCTTCGACAAGCGCGATATCGACTCCGACGGGAAGGTCGGCATCCGTCTGATCACGGACACCGACCGGGCGGACGCCGCCGCCGGGAGGGGCCAGGACGCCCCGGGTGTGATCAAGTCCTTCCCGGCCCACCAGATCCCGGACGGACAGAACGCGTACGGCCTCTCGATGATCCTGACGCCGGCCGCGGCCAGGTCGGCGGGCATCGGCACCGTCCCGCTCGGCGCGTACTACACGACCAGCGCCATGCCGGACAGCGCGCAGGAACAGAAGCTGAACAGCGAGATCGACAAGACCGGTACCGAGGCCACCGTGCACATCGAGCGGGGCTATGTCGGCGAGAGTGACATCACGCTGCTGGCGCTGACCGTCTTCGCCGGACTGATCACCATCGGCGCGGCGGGTATCGCCACCGGTCTCGCCCAGGCCGACGCGGAGTCCGATCTCAAGACGCTCGCCGCGGTCGGCGCACCGGAGCGGGTACGCAGGACGCTCAGCGGATTCCAGTGCGCGGTGGTGGCCGTGATGGGTGTGCTGCTGGGTTCGGCCGCCGGTGTGCTGCCGGCGGTCGGGCTGCGGCTGACCCAGCGCCGTGAAGGGCTGGCCGGATACCAGCGGACGATCAAGGAAGGGCTGAGCGACGCCACCGCGCCGTATGTGCCCGTCGTCATCCCCTGGGAGACGCTGGCGGTCCTGCTGATCGCGGTCCCGCTGGGCGCGGCGGTCCTGGCGGCCCTGGTCACCCGCTCGCACCGGACGCTGGGCCGCCGGGCGGCCGCGTAGCGCGGACGGCGCGAGTCCCGCCCGGCACGGCGGGATGTGCCCCCGTAGGAGGGTGGATCATCCTCGTACGGGGGCACACCGTCTGATGACGCACACGTGCGCGACAATGGCGGCATGGAGATGCCGAGGAACGAACGGTCGCAGGAGAGCCCCCATGTCCTTGTTGTGGGACAGGACGGGATGTCGCTCGGCGGCGGTGGAGCCGACAACGAGGCACGCGAGGTCCCGGTGACGGAGATGGTCGAACAGCCCGCGAAGGTCATGCGCATCGGCAGCATGATCAAGCAGCTTCTGGAGGAGGTGCGTGCGGCTCCTCTGGACGAGGCGAGCCGGGTGCGGCTCAAGGAGATCCACGCCGGCTCGGTGAAGGAGCTGGAGGACGGGCTGGCCCCCGAGCTGGTCGAGGAACTGGAGCGGCTCTCGCTTCCCTTCACCGACGAGGCCATCCCCTCCGAGGCAGAACTGCGGATCGCGCAGGCACAGTTGGTGGGATGGCTGGAGGGCCTCTTCCACGGAATCCAGACGGCGCTGTTCGCTCAGCAGATGGCCGCCAGGGCCCAGTTGGAGCAGATGCGGCGCGCCCTTCCGCCCGGCTCGGTCCAGGAGGACGACGGCGAGCCCGGACACGGGGCGCTGCGCTCCGGCCCGTATCTGTAGACGGCCGTCCCCCGGGGCCGCCCTCGCGCGGCCCGCTGCTCAGCGACTCGGGGAGATCCGCCCCCGAGCCGGCGCACCGTGCGGTGCACCGGATCGGGGGCGGACCGGACTCTCGCCTCAGACCGCGGAGGGCGTGAGCAGCAGGATCTTGCCCACATGGGCACCGGCCTCCAGCGCGCGATGCGCCTCGGACCCTTCCGACAGCGGCAGCCTCTGATCCACGACCGGCCGGACCCGCCCCGCCGCGACGAGCGGCCAGACGTGCTCGCGTACCCCCGCGACGATCTCGGCCTTCTCGCGCAGCGGCCGGGCGCGCAGTGAGGTCGCGGTGACGGTGCCGCGCTTGCGCAGCAGCTCGCCCAGGTTGAGCTCGGCCTTCACCCCGCCCTGCATACCGATGACGGCCAGCCGGCCGTTCACCGCCAGGGCCTTCACATTCCGTTCCAGATACTTCGCGCCGACGATGTCGAGAATGACATCGGCACCGGCGCCGTCCGTGGCCTCGCGGATCTCCGCGACGAAATCCTGCTCGCGATAGTTGATCAGGGTGTCCGCGCCCAGCTCGGCGCAGCGCGCCAGCTTGTCGGCGCCGCCCGCCGTGACCGCGACCCGCGCGCCGGTCGCCTTGGCGAGCTGGATCGCCATGGTGCCGATGCCGCTCGCTCCGCCGTGTACCAGCAGCGTCTCGCCCGGCGCCAGCCGGGCGATCATAAAGACGTTCGACCAGACCGTGCAGGCCACCTCGGGCAGGGCCGCGGCCTCGGCCAGATCCACTCCCTCCGGCACCGGGAGCAGTTGCCCCGCCGGTACGGCGACCTTCTCGGCGTATCCGCCACCGGCCAGCAGCGCGCACACCTCGTCGCCGACGGCCCAGCCGGAGACCCCGGGGCCCAGCTCGATGATCCTGCCCGAACACTCCAGGCCGGGGTACGGGGAGGCGCCGGGCGGCGGATCGTAGAAGCCCTGCCGTTGCAGCAGATCGGCGCGGTTGACGGCGCTCGCCACGACCTCGACGAGCACTTCGCCCTCGCCGGGTACGGGGTCGGGCACCTCGGCCCAGACAAGTGCCTCGGGGCCACCAGATTCCGGAATCGTGATCGCATGCATGGCCGCGAGGCTACTCCCCGGAAACCTCCGGGGCGCGTTCAACGGCGGGGTCATGACCCCCTGTTGGCGGCGGGCCGCCTTGTCATTCCGAGTGGGCCGGGGCCGGGTCGCTCTGGGCCCGGACGATGGCGATCAGACGGTCGGTCAGTTGCAGCGGGCTCGCGGCCGGGTCGTCGTAACCGATCAGACGGTGTCCTCGCAGGACACACACCACCAGGTCGTCCGTCTCGCGGACGCTCCGTCCCACTTCCGCCTTGACGACCGGGCGCTCTATGAGGTCGAGACCGCTGCCCTGCTGGATGAGATCCTCCATCACGGCGCCCGCCCGGGGACTGAGTACCGAGAGGCCGAGCAGCCGGCCGGCCGCGCTGGCGCTGGTGATGACCGCGTCGGCGCCGGACTGGCGCAGCAGCGGCGCGTTCTCCTCCTCGCGCACGGCGGCGACGATCTTCGCTCTGCGGTTCAACTGCCGGGCGGTCAGCGCGACCAGAACCGCCGTGTCGTCGCGCTGAGTGGCGATGACTATCTGACGGGCCCGCTGAAGCTCGGCCCGCAACAGCACATCGCTGCGGGTGGCATCGCCGACAACGCCCACAAACCCTTCCGCGTTGGCCGCCTCGATCACCTTGCTGGAGGGATCGACAATGACGATCTGTTCCTTCTTGATGCCTGTGGCGCAGAGGGTCTGCATCGCCGACCGTCCCTTGGTGCCATAGCCGACGATGACGGTGTGGTCGCGCAAGTTGGACCTCCAGCGGTTCAGCCGCCACTCCTCCCGGGTGCGCTCCGTGAGGACCTCAAGAGTGGTACCGACCAGGATGATGAGGAAGAGCACCCGCAGCGGGGTCACAAGCAGCACATTGGCGAGCCGTGCGCTGTCGCTGTACGGGACGATATCGCCGTACCCCGTCGTGGAGAGCGTCACGGTCGCGTAGTAGACAGAATCGAGCAAATCGACGGCGTCGTCCGAGTTGTCGTGATAGCCCTCGCTGTCCACAAAGACGATGAACACCGTCAGGGCCAGCACGAACAGCGCCATCAGCAGTCGTTTGCTGACCTGGCGCAGGGGCCGTTCGACCCGTCGGTGCGGAAGCTTCACCCGGGCGGTGACCAGATACTCGTCCGCATGCCTGGCCATCGCGTCATGACCGGGAAGTTTCACGTGAAACATCCGCCTTCCGCCGAGGCCGCCCACGGCAGGTCGAGAACTTCCAGCTCCTCGCCGGGCCGTCCGCCGCCCGGCGGTACGACCGCGAGACCGTCGGCCCCGGCGATACCCCGCAGCATGGCAGGGCCGTTGAAGCGCAGCGGCACGAGCCCCTCGTCCCGGTGGACGAACGGCACCAGCCGGGTGTCATGGGGGTGCCCCTGCACCGCGTCCCGCAGGAGTGCGCGGTACGGAGTACCGGGTGCCCGGCCCGCCAGCGCGTGAAGCACCGGCTCGGCCAGCGTCAGCAGTCCGGAGACGGCGGCGAGCGGGTTGCCGGGCAGCCCCACCAGATGCCGTCCCGATGCCAGCCGGGCCAGCAGCATCGGATGACCGGGACGGACGGCGACGCCGTCCACGAGCAGCTCGGCACCCGCCTTCCGGAGCACCGGATGGACATGGTCGACCGGCCCGGCGGCGGTGCCGCCGGTGGTGATGACGAGATCGGCCGTGGATGTGGTGATCGCGCCGTGCAGGGCGCCCGCGTCGTCGCCGATCCGCCGGGTGGCGACGACCTCGGCGCCCAGGGCGCGGAGCCAGGGCGCCAGCATCGGGCCCAGGGCGTCACGGATCAGCCCGTCATGGGGCAGTCCCGCCGCGAGCAGCTCGTCACCGAGGACAAACACCTCGACCCGGGGACGCGGGACGGTGAGCAGCTCGTCGTAACCGGCCGCCGCCGCGAGGCCCAGCACGGCGGGGGTCACCAGGGAACCGGCGGGCAGCAGCCGGTCCCCGAAGCGGCACTCCTGGCCGCGCGGCCTGATGTCCTGCCCGGGGACCACCTCGCGCTCGGCATGGAGATGGCCGCCGCTGTCCGTACGGGCGTGCTCGCTGCGGATCACCGCGGATGTGTCGGGCGGGACCCGGGCGCCGGTGGCGATCCGTACGGCGGCTCCGTCGGGCAGCGCCGCCACCGCGTCATGACCGGCGAGAATGCCGTTGTTGTCACTGGCGTCCGCCGCCTCGCCGCCGGGGCGCCGCACGGACCAGGGCCCCGGCCCCGAGACGGCCCAGCCGTCCATGGCGGAGGTGTCGAAGGACGGCAGGTCGGTGAGCGCGGTCAGGGGCTCGGCAAGCGCCAGGCCCAGGGCCTGGTCGAGGGGGAGCGGACGGGCCGCGGCGGACGGCGACGACCGTCCCGCACGGGCCGCGAGCGCGCGGGCCACCGCCCATGGCTCCGGCCGCCGGCCGCTCGCCCCGGCGAAGCCGCCACCATGATCCTGACCCGCGCCATGGCCCCGGCCGGAGCCATGGTCCCGGCCCGGGTCACGGTCCGGGGAGGCACCGCGTCCCGTGGCACCGCCGGCCGGGCGGCCGGCGCTCCATGCCCGGCCGGGGTCACGTGGTGCGGCCGAGTCCCTGCTGACCAGGGCCAGGGCGTCCGCGATCCCCTCGTCCTCGCCGTCCTGGGCCGTCATCCGGCGTCGGCCCCCTCGGACCCGGTCCCGCCGGTGTCCTCCGCCTCGTCCGCCCAGCGCGCGGCGAGCGCCGCCGCCTTGCGGGACGCTTCAGCGACGGCCTCCGGCCCGCCTCCGGCCCGCGCCGCCGCGTAACCGACCAGGAAGGTCGTCAGCGGCGCGGCGGGCCGGGCGACACCATGGGCGGCGTCGCGGGCGAGGTCGAGGAGGACACGGGTGTCGACATCCAGCTCGATGCCGAGTTCGTCCTTGACTGCGGTGATCCATTCATCCAGCACGGTCCCATGCTCTCTGATCCGGGCCCGGGCCGTGGAGATGTCTTCCCAGGTGTCGCAGTCGAAGGAAGCGAAGGGATCGGCATCGACCCGGGCGAAGTCGAGTTCGTGCGACAGCAGACGCAGCGGCAGACCGGCGAGCGTGCCGTACTCGGTTGCCAGCAGCGCGAGTTCGCGGCGCAGCGGCTCGGCGCGGTAGGCGGCGACCAGCGGCTGGTCCCTGCCGTCCTCGTCGGTGAGCAGAACCGCCTCCCGGCCGCCGGCGGTGAGCGTCTCGATCAGCAGGCGCACCGTCGGCTCTCCCAGGAACGGGAGGTCCGCCGAGAGCACCAGCACATGATCGGCCTCGACGCACCGCACCCCCGCGTCGAGCGCGGCCAGCGGTCCGCCGCCGGGCGGCTCCTCCCGCGTCCAGCGCACGGGCCGGACCGTGGGCCGTCTGCCGCCCACCACAACGGTGCGGGCGGCCCCCTCACAGGCCGCCAGCACCCGGTCGAGCAGCGCCCGGCCTCCGACGCTCACGCCGGGCTTGTCGGCGCCGCCGAGCCGCTTGGCGGCACCTCCGGCGAGCACGATGGCGTCATACGCGGTCATGGCTGAAGTATGGTCCGTGATCGCCCGTTCGAAGCGTCCCTTGCCCGGCCGGCTTGGGCCCCGGGCGGTGCCCCCGGCCGTTCCCCGCCCGTTTCCCGCGGACCGGACCCCGTTACAGCGTGCGCAGCAGCACCGCCGGCTGTTCGACGCAGTCCGCCACGTAGCGCAGGAATCCTCCCGCCGTACCGCCGTCGCAGACCCGGTGGTCGAAGGTGAGCGAGAGCTGGACGACCTGCCGGACGGCCAGCTCGCCCCGGTGGACCCAGGGCTTGGGCACGATCCGGCCGACCCCGAGCATCGCCGCCTCGGGATGGTTGATGATCGGCGTCGAGCCGTCCACGCCGAACACCCCGTAGTTGTTGAGCGTGAAGGTCCCGCCGGTCAGATCGCCCGGTGTCAGCGTCCCGGACCGGCCCGCCTCCGTGAGCCGCGCGAACTCCGCGCTCAGCGATTCCGCCGAGCGCGCCTGCGCGTCCCGTACGACGGGCACGACCAGACCTCGGTCGGTCTGCGCGGCGAAGCCCAGATGCACCTGGGGCAGTCGCACGATCTCCCGGGCGGCCATGTCCACCGTGGAGTTGAGCTCCGGATGGCGGGCCAGAGCGGCCGTGCAGATCCGGGCGAGCAGCGCGAGGAGCGAGATCTTCGGGCCGCCGGACGCGTTCATCGCGGCACGGGCCGCCATGAGTTCCGTCGCGTCCGCGTCGACCCAGCAGGTCGCGTCCGGGATCTCGTGGCGGCTGCGGGAGAGCTTGTCCGCGACCGCCCCCCGTACGCCCCGCAGCGGCACCCGGACGGCGCCGTCCCGGGCCGTCGAGACCGCCGGAGCGGCGGACGGGACCTCGGGGGCGGGCACGGGGGCCGGAGCGGCGGGCGCCGGTGTCCGCGCCGCGCCCCGCCGGATCGCCTGCTCGACATCGCCCCGCAGGATCAGCCCGTCCCGGCCCGAGCCCGTCAGCTCCCGCAGGTCGAGGCCGTTCTCCCGGGCCAGCCTGCGCACCAGCGGCGAGACCACCGGGACCGGCCCGGCCGCGCCGTTCACCGCCCGGCCGCCGGAAACGGCGGGGGACCCGGCGCGGGCGGCGGAATCGGCGACCGGCGCCCGCCGGACCCGGCGCCTGCGCGCCGCCGGAGCGGCCGTGCCGTAGCCGACCAGCACATTGCCCGACCCCTCGGCGGAGGCGGAGGCGGCGGACCGCTCCGGCGCCGGACCCGCAGACGGGGCGGCGGCCGTGTCAGGACCGGCGGCCGGGGACGGGCCCGGCGGGACGCTCCCGGCCTCCTCCCCGCTCCCGGCCGCGGCGCCCACCGCCACGGTCAGCAGCGGCGCCCCCACCGGCAGCTCCGTGCCCTCCTCGCCGTACCGCGCCGTCACCACGCCGCCGTACGGACAGGGGACCTCCACCATCGCCTTGGCCGTCTCGACCTCGACGACCGGCTGATCGACGGCGACGACATCCCCCACCGACACCAGCCAGCGGACGATCTCCGCCTCGGTCAGCCCTTCGCCGAGGTCCGGCAGCCTGAATTCGAGCACCTGGGCCATCAGCTCTCCATCTCCCACTGAAGCCGCGCGACCGCGTCCAGCACCCGGTCCACCCCAGGAAGATGGTGTCTCTCCAGCATCGGTGGCGGATAGGGGACATCGAATCCCGCCACCCGCAGCACCGGCGCCTCCAGATGGTGGAAACAGCGCTCGGTGACCCGGGCCGCGATCTCGCCGCCGGGACCGCCGAAGCCCGTGGACTCATGGACGACGACCGCCCGACCCGTACGCCGTACGGAGGCCGCGACCGTCTCGTCGTCGAACGGCACCAGCGAGCGCAGATCGACGACTTCCAGGTCCCAGCCCTCGGCGCGGGCCGCCTCCGCCGCCTCCAGACAGACCGGCACGGAAGGCCCGTAGGTGAGGAGCGTCGCGCTGCTGCCCCGGCGCCGCACGACCGCACGCCCGACCGGCTCCACCGCGGCCGGCGCGTCCGGCGACCACTGCGCCTTCGACCAGTAGAGCCGCTTCGGCTCCAGGAAGATCACCGGGTCGTCCGAGGCGATCGACGCCCGCAGCAGTCCGTAGGCGTCCTCCACCGTCGCCGGGGTCACCACATGGAGACCGGGGGTCGCCATGTAGTACGCCTCGGAGGAATCGCTGTGGTGCTCGACCCCGCCGATCCCGCCGCCGTACGGCACCCGCACGGTGATGGGCAGCGGCATCGCACCGCGCGTGCGGTTGCGCATCTTCGCCACATGGCTGACGAGCTGCTCGAACGACGGATAGGCGAACGCGTCGAACTGCATCTCCACCACGGGCCGCAGCCCGTACATCGCCATCCCGACCGCGGCCCCCAGGATGCCGGCCTCGGCGAGCGGCGTGTCCGTGCACCGGTCGTCACCGAACTCCGCGGCCAGCCCGTCGGTGATCCGGAAGACCCCGCCGAGCGTGCCGACGTCCTCACCGAGGACATGGACGGACGGGTCCTCGGCCATCGCGTCGCGCAGCGCGCGCCGGAGCGCCTGCGCCATGGTGGCGGGCTTCACCGCGACCGTGGTCATCGTGGCTCACCCGGCGCTTCCCCGGCCGACGCGTCCAGCTCGGCCGCGAGCTGCGCCGCCTGCTCGCGCAACTGCGGGGTCGGTTCCGCGTAGACGTGCGCGAAGAGGTCCATCGGGTCCAGCACCGGCTCGGCGTTCATCCGGTCACGCAGCCGCGCGGCCATCGCCTCGGCGGCCGCGGCCGCGTCCCTGATGCCGTCCTCGTCCAGCACCCCACGCTCCGTCAGCTCCCGCTCCAGCAGCCGGACCGGGTCGTGCGCACGCCACGCCTCGACCTCCGCGTCGTCGCGGTAGCGCGTCGCGTCGTCCGCGTTGGTATGGGCGTCGACGCGGTAGGTCACGGCCTCGACCAGCGTCGGCCCCTCGCCGCGCCTGGCGCGGTCCATGGCCTCGCTCAGCACCGTGTGCACCGCCACCGCGTCATTCCCGTCGACCAGCCGGCCCGGCATCCCGTATCCCACGGCCTTGTGGGCGAGGGAGGGCGCCGCGCTCTGCTTGGCGAGCGGCACCGAGATCGCGAAGCCGTTGTTCTGCACGAGGAAGACGACCGGGGCCCGCCATACGGCGGCGAAGTTCAGCGCCTCGTGGAAATCGCCCTCACTGGTGCCGCCGTCGCCCACCAGGGCGAGCGCGACCACGTCGTCGCCCTTGAGCCGGGCGGCGTGCGCCAGGCCCACCGCGTGCGGCAACTGGGTCGCGAGCGGCGTGGACAGCGGGGCGACGCGGTGCTCGTACGGGTCGTAACCGGTGTGCCAGTCGCCCCGCAGCAGCGTCAGCGCCTGCACGGGGTCGAGCCCGCGCGCCACGGCCGCGAGGGTGTCGCGGTAGCTCGGGAAGAGCCAGTCCTGCTCCGCGAGCACCAGCGCGGCGGCCACCTCGCAGGCCTCCTGGCCGGTGCTGGAGGGGTAGACGGCCAGCCTGCCCTGCTTGGTGAGCGCGGTGGCCTGCGTGTTGTACCTGCGGCCGCGCACCAGCTCCGCGTAGAGCCGCAGCAGCAGCGCGGGATCGGCACCGGCCGCGGCGGCCGTGCCCAGCACCCGGAACGGCTGCGCGTCGGGGAGCAGCGGTGCGGGATCGGTACGCGGCTGCCACGCCGGGGGCGGGGTGGACCGGGGAGCGGCGCCAGGCGGCTCCTGGACCGGCGTACTGCTTTTCTTCACGCGTGCACCTCCTCGTGGGAGCGGGCGACAGGGGTGCCTGAATGTGGCACGCCTCACGTACCGATTGTTCGGTCGGGAAGGCATTTTGGCTACAGGCGCCTCCAGCCTGTGGACAAACGGTTCTCCACAGCCTGGGATGGACGCAGGCCGTCCACGGCACGGAGGCGGGGAGACATGGGAGCTGAACAAATGGCCGACGGCGACAGGGCCGGCGGGGGCAACGGCGGTGCGGAGCAGAGCCCGCCGCCACGCCCGCTGGACGCCATCGACCGGGACATCCTCCGGATCCTCCAGGTGGACGGCCGGGCCTCGATACGGTCCGTGGCCGACCGGGTCCATGTCTCGCGCGCCAACGCGTACGCCCGGATCAACCGGCTGCTCGACGACGGGGTGATCCGTGGATTCAGCGCCAGGATCAACCATGAACGCGCCGGTCAGGGCGCATCCGCCTATATCACTCTGAAGATCGTCCAGAACTCCTGGCGCACCGTGCGCGAGCAGCTCCAGGAACTGCCGGGCGCCACCCACATCGCGCTGGTCAGCGGCGACTTCGATGTGCTGCTGCTGGTGCACACCCCGGACAACCGGTCCCTGCGCGAACTGGTCCTGACCAGACTTCAGGCCATCCCCGAGGTGCTCTCCACCCGCACACTGCTGGTGTTCGAGGAGACGGACCCGGGGGCGGCCGCGGACCCGCTCTGAAGCCGGGCTAGACCTTTCGGTCCGGCGTACCGGCAGCCGGCTCCTCCGGCCCCGCGACCGCCCCCGCACCATCCGTGCGCAGCCCGTCGAACGCGAGCCGTACGACCGCCTCCGCGACCTGGTCACGGTCGTAGCCACCGGCTCCCAGCGGGCGATACCACTCCACCAGCGAGTTGACCATGCCGAACAGCAGCCGCGTCGCCAGCCTGATGTCCATGTCGGCCCGCAGATCCCCGTCCGCCGCCGCGGCCTTGAGCAGATCGGCGACCCGCTGGTCGAACTCCCGCCGCCGCTCCATCGCCCACCGCTCGGTCTGCGTATTGCCCCTGACCCTGAGCAGCAGCGTCACATAGGGGAGTTCGGCCATCAGCACCTCGACCGTGCGGCGCGTCACGAATTCGACCCGCTCGATGGCCCGTCCGTGTACCGCCCCCTCCTCGTCGAGGATCCCGAAGAGGCCCTCCAGGGCGCGGCTGACCGCACGGCGCAGAAGCTCCTCCTTGCCCACGACATGGTGGTATATCGACGACTTGGAGATCCCGGCGGCCTTGGAGAGATGCTCCATCGACGTGCCGTCGTAGCCGCGCTCGTTGAAGACGCGGACGGCAACGGTCAGCAGGGTCTCCGGCGTATAGGTGTCACGCCTGGCGGTGGTCATGACGCGGGGCCCTCCTGCGCGGCGGCCAGTCGGCGCAGCGCCTGTGAGCAGGCGTAGCGGCCCGTCGGATACTCCTCGTGCAGGGACTGGAGCGTGCCCGCCACCCACCACGCGCCGAGCCGCCCGCCCCAGTCCAGGGGCCCGCGCGGGTAGTTGACGCCGAGCCGCATCGCGGTGTCGATGTCCTCCTCGGTCGCCACCCCGCGCGAGGCGGCGTCGAGCGCGAAATCAACGAGCATGGCGACCGTACGGGCCACGATCATGCCCGGGACGTCACCGATCACGCTGACCTTCTTGCCCAGCGCCTGGAAGAGACCCACGGCCTCGCGCAGGGCCGCCCCGTCCACTCCGGCGGCGGGCGCGAGGGCGATCCGGGCGGCCTCGCGGTAGTCCAGCGCGAGATCGAAGTGGATCACGGGCATCCCGGCGTCGTCGGCCGCCGACCCGTCCGCCAGGAAGAGCCGTGTGCCGTCGGACAGTTCGATCCAGCCCGGGTGGCCGGACACGGCCTCGTCCTTGCGCACAACACCGATACCCGCCTCCTCGATCAGGTCCGGCAGCGCGGCCGCCGCGAACAGCTCGCCCCGGACGACGACAGACCCGGGGGCGGCTTCGGGCGCGGCGGTGTGCGGCCCGGCCGCCTCGGCCCCCTCGCCGTACGCGAACCAGCCCCCTCCCGACTTGCGGCCCAGCCGCCCGGACTCCACCAGCCTGCGCTGCGCGAGCGACGGGGTGAACTTCGGGTCCTGGAAGAAGGACTCCCAGACGGACCGGGTGACGGCCTCGTTGACGTCCTGTCCGATCAGATCGGTCAGCTCGAAGGGCCCCATCCGGAATCCGCCGCACTCGCGCAGCACCGCGTCGATGGTCGCCGGGTCGGCGGCCCGCTCCTCGTACACGCGCAGCGCCTCGGCGTAGAAGGGACGGGCGACGCGGTTGACGATGAACCCGGGGGTGTCGGCGCTGCGCACCGGTGTCTTGCCCCAGGCCAGCGCCGTCGCGTACGCGCGCTCGGCGGCCGTCCCGTCCGTCGCGGCGCCGCTGACGACCTCCACCAGCGGCAGCAGCGGCGCCGGATTGAAGAAGTGCATGCCGAGGAAACGGCCGGGGGCGCGCAGCGCCCCGGCGACGGCCGTGACGGAGAGGGAGGAGGTGTTCGTGGCGAGCAGACAGTCGTCGGAGACGATCTCCTCCAGCGCGGCGAACAGTTCCTGTTTGACGGGGAGCCGCTCCAGGACCGCTTCGACGACAAGCGCGGCGTCGGCCAGCTCGGCGAGCGCGGCGGCCGGCCGCAGCCGCGCCCCGGCGGCGTCGCGCGCCGCCGCGTCGAGGCGGCCCTTCTCGACCAGTCGGGCGAGTCTGCCCGTGATCGCCGCGGCGGCCTGTGCCGCCCGGCCCGGCACGGCGTCGTAGAGCCGTACGGGATGCCCCGAGACCAGTGCCACCTGGGCTATGCCCTGTCCCATCGTGCCTGCGCCGACGACCGCGACGACGCGGCCGGGCTCGATTGCCGTCATGGACGCAATCCTCCCGCATGAGTTGTCCACAGGTGAGTTATGCACAGGTTTCCCGCGCCCTGTTGTCCCGACCGATCGTTCGGTTACTCTAACTCTGTCTGTCAGCTCAGTCAGCTCATGTCCCTTTTCCGCCCAGCTCGACGAGGAGTTGGTCCGTCATGGCCGCCCAGCTCAGCCCCCAGCAGCTCTCCGAGAAGCACCGGCCCACCCTCGACCAGGCCCTCGACGCCATCCGCACCCGCGCCTACTGGTCGCCGCACCCCGAGCACCCCAAGGCGTACGGCGAGAGCGCGCCGGCCGACGGGCTCGCCGCCTTCCAGGCGCTGCGCGGGACCCGCTTCGAGCTGGACCAGCCCGGCACCGACGGCTGGACGGGCGGCGAGGTCTCGCCCTACGGCCCGGCGCTCGACGTCGAGTATCCGCACGTGGACACGGACGTCCTGCTGCCCGCCATGCGCGCGGGCATGGGCGCGTGGCGCGAGGCGGGACCGGAGACGCGCGCCCTGGTCTGTCTGGAGATCCTGGCCCGGATCAGCGCCCGTACGCACGAGTTCGCGCACGCGGTGATGCACACCAGCGGGCAGGCGTTCATGATGGCGTTCCAGGCGGGCGGGCCGCATGCCCAGGACCGCGGCCTGGAGGCCGTGGCGTACGCGTACCAGGAGCAGACCCGTACGCCCGCCGCCGCCGACTGGTCCAAGCCGCAGGGCAAGCGCGACCCCCTGGAGCTGCGGAAGTCCTTCACCGCGGCCCCGCGCGGCATCGCGCTGCTGATCGGCTGCAACACCTTCCCGACGTGGAACGGCTATCCGGGCCTGTTCGCCTCGCTGGCCACCGGCAATCCCGTCCTGGTCAAGCCGCATCCGCGCGCCGTGCTGCCGCTCGCGCTGACGGTGCGCGCCGCCCGGGAGGTGCTCGCCGAGGCAGGGTTCGACCCGAATCTGGTCGCGCTGGCCGTGGAGCGGCCGGGCGAGGGCATCGCCAAGTCGCTGGCCGTGCGTCCCGAGATCCGGATCATCGACTACACCGGATCCACGGCGTTCGGCGACTGGCTGGAGAGCCACGCCCGCCAGGCGCAGGTCTACACGGAGAAGGCCGGCGTCAACACGGTGGTCATCGACTCCACCGACGACTACCGGGGCATGCTCTCCAACCTCGCCTTCTCGCTGTCGCTGTACAGCGGCCAGATGTGCACCACCCCGCAGAACCTGCTGATCCCCAGGGACGGCATCACGACGGACGCCGGCGAGAAGTCGTACGACGAGGTGGTCGCCGATCTCGCGGCCGCGGTGTCCGGGCTGCTGGGCGACGACGCCCGGGCCAGTGCCCTGCTGGGCGCGCTGGTCAACCCCGATGTGAAGGCCCGTCTGGAGGCGGCGGCCGGGCTCGGGGACATCGCGCTGCCCTCGCGGGAGGTCGTCCATCCGGACTTCCCGGACGCCGTGGTCCGTACGCCCGCGATCGTGAAGGCCGACGGCGCCCGCAAGGTCTGGGAGAAGTCCTGGGAGGCGGGGCCCGAGGGCGAGGCCGAGGTGCCGTATCTCGCCGAGTGCTTCGGTCCGGTCTCGTTCGCCGTCGCGGTGGACTCCACGGCGGACGCGCTGGAGCTGCTGCGGCGCACGGTGCGTGACAAGGGCGCGATGACGGTCGGCGCGTACACGGCGTCGCCGGAGACGGAGCGCGCGATCGAGGACGTCTGCCTGGAGGAGTCCGCGCAGCTCTCGCTGAATCTCACGGGCGGGGTCTATGTGAACCAGACGGCGGCCTTCTCCGACTTCCACGGCTCGGGAGGCAACCCGGCGGCCAACGCGGCGCTGTGCGACGCGGCGTTCGTGGCGAACCGCTTCCGGGTGGTGGAGGTCCGCCGCCAGGCCTGAGGCCCGGCCCGGGGCGCCGCCCGCCAGAAGACGGGCGGCGCCGGGAGCCATCACTCAGGCCGTTTCCCGGCGCGTCACCCGGTCCGAGCGGGGTCCGGGGCCGGCCCTCCCCAGTGGAACAGCGTCATGGCCACGCTGGTGGCGAGGTTGTAGCTGGACACCTGCGGCCGCATCGGGAGTGCCAGAAGCCTGGCCGCCCGGCCGCGCAGTTCCGCCGAGAGTCCGTGCCGCTCGGAGCCGAAGGCGAGCAGGGCGTCATCGGGGATGTCCACGGACCTGATGTCGTCCCCCTCCGGGTCCAGGGCGTACAGCGGTCCGGGCGGGAAGTCGTCGGGGGCCAGCCGTTCGACGGCCGTGGCGAAGTGGAGACCGGCGCCGGCGCGGACGGCGTTCGGGTGCCAGGGGTCCATGTCGCCGGTGGTGACCACCCCGGTCGCGCCGAACCCGGCGGCGAGCCGCACCACGGCGCCGAGATTGCCGAGGTTGCGCGGGTTGTCCAGGACCACCACCGGGGAGCGCCGGGGCAGCCTCGCCAGTTCGGCCAGATTCGCCCGGCTGTCGCGCCTGACCGCCAGCGCGGCGACCTGGGTCGGGTGGACCTTGGTCACCAGATCGCGCAGGACCGGGGCTGGCACCTCGACCACCAGGTCCCGGAGCACCTCGGTCAGGTCCCCCGCGAGTTCGCCCGCGAGAGCCAGCACGGAGTCCTTGTCGCTCGTGACGGCCAACCGCACATCCGCGCCGAAGCGCAGCGCGTGTTTCAGCGCGTGGAAGCCGTCGAGCACCACGGCGCCGGGAGCGGCCTCGCGCCACCGCCGCGCGGCCGTCGTGGCATCAGCGTCCTTCATCGGCATCCCTCATCGGCTCAGACTACGGTTTCGGCGCCGCCGCCCCACCGGCCGCCCGGTGCCGCCGGCCCGGGCCGGATCCCGCGC
This sequence comes from Streptomyces sp. NPDC006923, assembly GCF_040635655.1. Taxonomy (NCBI): domain Bacteria; kingdom Bacillati; phylum Actinomycetota; class Actinomycetes; order Kitasatosporales; family Streptomycetaceae; genus Streptomyces; species Streptomyces sp. NPDC006923. The sequence continues at coordinate 289,312 of NZ_JBEYIF010000005.1, read as the reverse complement.
CGGGCCGGTGTCCGCCGCTCAGCCGACGAGCGTGCGGGGCCGGTCCTCGCTGTCGTACCGCCGCTCCGGCGGTTTCGCCCCGGCCCGGGAGAAGAGCCGGCGCGCCCCGGCCGCGACAGCGTCGCCGAGGCGCCGGAGGAAGGTCGTCGGCAGGAAAACCGCGTCGGCGGCGATCATCGCGAGCGAGAAGAACGGCAGCCCGAGAAGCAGGGCGATGCCCGCGTGCTCCAGCATCATCGCGACCAGCAGGACATTCTTGACGCGCCGGTTGAAGAGCGTGAACGGGAAGGCGACCTGCACGATGACCGTGATGTAGGTCACCAGCATCACCACAACACCGCTGGCCGCGAGCAGACCGGAGAGATCCGGCCAGGGCGCGAAGTAATCGAGCTGGAGCGGGTAGTAGAGGGCGGTGCCGTCCTGCCAGCGCGAGCCCTGGATCTTGTACCAGCCGGCGGTGGCGTACACGAGACAGACCTCAGCCATGATCACCACGAGCGCGGCATTGTGGGCGAGATTGGCGAGGACATCGAGCAGGGCGCGCGGCTCGCCTCCCGGCGCGTAGCGGTTCGCGGCCCACCACAGCGCCTGCCCGGCCAGCACCCCCCAGAGAAGGACAAGCAGCCAGGTCTCCACCTGGACGCGGTCCGTCACCGTGCCGATGAGGAGGAAGGCCCCCATGAGCACCCACAGCACCGGTCCGAGCCGGTCCCGCACGGCGGCGGGGCGCGCAGCCGCCGCGCCGTCCCCTGCCGCGGCGCCGTGCCCCTCCGCCGCGTTCTCCTCGGCGGTCTCCCCGGCCCCGGCGCCCTCACGGGCCCGCGCCTCGGTCCGCGCGGCCCGCGCGGCGTCCAGCGACCAGACCTGCCCGCAGCGCGTCAGCACCAGATAGACCGACATCAGATGGATGACGTTGTCGCCGCCGTCGCCCATGAAGATGCTGCGGTTCTGGAGCGACAGGACACCGAACATGAACAGCACGGACATGGTGCGCGTGCGCCAGCCGAGCATCAGCAGAGCACTGGACAGCACGGCGACGGCGAACACGATCTCGAACCACACCGTGCTGTCCGACCACATCAGTCCGGTGAACGCGCCGTTCCTCGCGATCAGTTGCCGGGCCATCTCCCAGCTCCACGGGGACTCGGGCCCGTACAGCTCCCGGCGGTGCGGCAGCTCGCGCAGCAGGAAGAGCAGCCAGGTCCCGGCGAAGCCGATCCGGACGACCGCGCTCTGATACGGGCCGAGGGCCGTGGAGCTGATGCGCTGAAGGGCCCGGGCGGCCCACCGGTCGGTGCCCGTCCGGTTGATCGGCTGCTCGCTCATTCGCCCGCCTCCGTACGGCCGTTCCGTACACCGCCGGCAAGATCCGCGGCGTTCACCGTCCACCAGGGCAGGACCCGGTACAGGGGCCGTGTGCTGATCTTCTCCTTGCTCCACGCCGGGGCCGGTACGGCGCTGGTGGCGGACCTGAGCTGGATACGTTCCACCGGGCCGCCCAGATCGTGGCTCTCCAGGCGGAGCATCACTATGCGGCGGACATAGCCCTCGGAGAGCCGACCGCGCAGACCAGTGGGACGGTTCTCGTTGTCGTGCGAGCCGACGAAGAAGTCCCAGCCCCGGCGCAACTCGTTCTGGTCGACATGGCTGGGCAGGAGATTGCCGCGGATCGCCGCGCCGTCCTCGGCGGAGAGATCGATCCAGCCGGTGGTCTTCCGGGTGCCGTCGGAGGAGGACTCGACCTCGGCACGCACCTGCACCGCGACATTCTGCTGGAGAGGATTGGGCGCGAAGAGCTTCCAGTTCTGCTCGAACTCGGGATAGATCCACTCGTCGACGGCTTCGCCGTGCTGCTTGGTCAGCGTGTTGGACGGGGCGACATGCAGGAAGACCATGGCGAGATGCCCGCAGGTCAGCAGGGCGATGACCGCGAACGCGAGCGCGGCGGCCACCTGATAGGGGAGAGAGAGGCCGGATATCCCGACGCCGGGCGGCGACCCGGCCCTCACACCCTTGTCGTCGTACGAATCCATCCCGCCCCGATCCCCGTCGGTACCGCAGTCAGTCATCCACAGGGTTGACACCCTACGGGCCACCGACTCACCATTGAAGTTCACGAACCGAACGATCGGTCGGTAGGGGGTCCGGATGACGGCAGTGACCGCGAACGCCGCGGAGACGGCGACGGAAACGACGGCGGAGGCATTCGAGGCGGCTTTCGACGCCGCCGTGGCCGCCGACGAGCGCATCGAGCCGCGGGACTGGATGCCGGAGGCGTACCGCGCCACGCTGGTCCGCCAGATGGCCCAGCACGCCCACTCCGAGATCATCGGCATGCAGCCGGAGGCGAACTGGATCACGCGCGCGCCGTCACTGCGCCGCAAGGCGATCCTGATGGCCAAGGTGCAGGACGAGGCGGGACACGGCCTGTATCTCTACAGCGCGGCCGAGACCCTGGGCACCGGCCGCGAGGAACTGCTCGACAAGCTCCACTCCGGCCGCCAGAAGTATTCGTCGATCTTCAACTACCCGACGCTGACCTGGGCCGACGTCGGCGCGATCGGCTGGCTGGTGGACGGCGCGGCGATCACCAACCAGGTCCCGCTGTGCCGCTGCTCGTACGGCCCCTACGCCCGGGCGATGGTCAGGATCTGCAAGGAGGAGTCCTTCCACCAGCGGCAGGGCTACGAGCTGCTGCTCGCCCTCAGCAAGGGGACGCCCGCCCAGCACGCGATGGCGCAGGACGCCGTGGACCGCTGGTGGTGGCCGTCCCTGATGATGTTCGGTCCGCCCGACGACGAATCGGCGCACTCCGCGCAGTCCATGGCCTGGAAGATCAAGCGGCATTCCAATGACGAACTGCGTCAGCGGTTCGTGGACATCTGCGTCCCGCAGGCCGAGGCCCTCGGACTGACCCTCCCCGACCCGGATCTCCGGTGGAACGAGCGAGCCGGCCGGCACGACTTCGGAGCCATCGACTGGGACGAGTTCAAGAACGTGCTGAAGGGCAACGGCCCCTGCAACGAAGAACGGATCACCCAGCGCCGCCGGGCGCACGACGAGGGGGCCTGGGTGCGCGAGGCGGCAGCCGCCTACGCGGCGAAGCGCGCCGCCGAGGCCGCACCCGGCGGAACGCGAACGGAGGCGACGGCATGACCGGATCGACCGACTGGCCGCTGTGGGAGGTGTTCGTACGCTCGCGCCGCGGGCTGTCCCACACCCACGCGGGCAGCCTGCACGCACCGGACGCGGAGATGGCCCTGCGCAACGCCCGCGATCTCTACACCCGCCGCGGCGAGGGCGTCTCCGTCTGGGTCGTGCCGTCCTCGGCGGTCACGGCCTCCTCGCCCGACGAGAAGGACCCGTTCTTCGCGTCCGCCGCCGACAAGCCGTACCGGCATCCGACCTTCTACGAGATCCCGGAGGGGGTGAAGCACCTGTGAGCGGCGCACCGGCGACCCTCACCGCCGCCGCACTGGCCCTGGGCGACGACGCGCTGGTGCTCTCGCACCGACTGGGGGAGTGGGCGGGCCACGCCCCCGTGCTGGAGGAGGAGGTCGCCCTCGCCAATATCGCGCTGGACCTCCTCGGACAGGCCCGGATCCTGCTGTCCCTCGCCGGGGACGAGGACGACCTGGCCTATCTGCGCGAGGAGCGGTCCTTCCGCAATCTCCAACTGGTCGAGCAGCCCAACGGCGACTTCGCGCGGACCATCGCCCGTCAGCTCTACTTCTCCACCTACCAGCTCCTGCTGTACCGGCAGTTGGCGGCCGGGGACAGCGAATTCACCGGACTCGCGGCCAAGGCGGTCAAGGAGGTCGCGTACCACCAGGACCACGCCGAGCACTGGACGCTGCGGCTCGGCGACGGCACGGCCGAGAGCCATGACCGGATGCGGCGGGCCTGCGACGCGCTCTGGCGGTTCACCGGCGAGATGTTCCGCCCCGTCGAAGGACTCGACGTCGACTGGCAGGCCCTGGAGAGCGGTTGGCTGGACTCCGTCACCGCCGTGCTGGAGCGGGCGACACTGCCCCTGCCGGAGGGGCCGCGCTCCGGGGCCTGGACGGCAGGCGCCGGACGGCAGGGCCTGCACACCGAGCCCTTCGGACGGATGCTCGCCGAGATGCAGCATCTGCACCGCAGCCACCCGGGGGCGTCATGGTGACCGGCGGCGCGGCGACGACCGCGGCGGCCGGCACCCCGCCCACGGCGCCGACGCCGCTGGAGACCGAGCTGCGCCGCCTCGCCGGCGCCGTGCCCGATCCCGAGCTCCCGGTGCTGACACTGGAGGAGCTGGGCGTGCTGCGCGACGTCCGGATGTCCGGCCCCGGCAGCGCCCGGGTCGAGCTGACGCCCACCTACACCGGCTGTCCGGCGATCGAGGCGATGTCCTCGGACATAGAGCGCGTCCTGCGTGAACACGGCATCCCCGAGGTCTCGGTCGTCACCGTCCTCTCCCCGGCCTGGTCGACGGACGACATCAGCGCCGAGGGACGGCGCAAGCTCGCCGAGTTCGGCATAGCCCCGCCCCGCCCGCACCACACCGGCGGGCCGGTGCCGCTGGCGCTCGCCATCCGCTGCCCGCACTGCGGCTCGGCCGACACCGAGCTGCTGAGCAGGTTCTCCTCCACCGCCTGCAAGGCGCTGCGCCGCTGCGCCTCCTGCGGCGAACCGTTCGACCACTTCAAGGAGTTGTAGATGTTCCATCCGCTCCGGGTCGGCGAGGTCGAGCGGCTCACGGACGACTCGGTGGCCGTCACCCTCGACGTGCCCCCCGAACTGCGCGAGACCTTCCGGCACCTGCCCGGCCAGCACATCGCCCTGCGCCGCACGGCACAGGGCAAGGAGATCCGCCGTACGTACTCGATCTGCGCGCCCGCCGGCGCCGGCGATCCGGTGCTGCGGGTGGGCATCCGGCTGGTCGAGAGCGGCGAGTTCTCGACATACGCCTTCAAGGAACTCGCGGTCGGTGACACCGTCGAGGCCATGGCGCCGACGGGCCGCTTCGTACTCGAACCGCGCCCCGGGCATTTCGCGGCGATCGTCGGCGGCAGCGGCATCACACCGGTGCTGTCGATCGCGGCCACCCTGCTGGAGCGGGAGCCCGGCGCCCGGTTCTGTCTGATCCGCAGCGACCGCACCGTGGCGTCGACGATGTTCCTGGAGGAGGTCGCCGACCTCAAGGACCGCTGGCCGGACCGTTTTCAGCTCGTCACGGTGGTCTCCCGGGAGGAGCAGCAGGCGGGGCTGCCGTCCGGACGGCTGGACCGGGAGCGGCTGACCGGACTGCTGCCCTCACTGCTGCCGGTGGCCGAGGTCGACGGATGGTTCCTCTGCGGACCGCTGGGTCTGGTCGCGGGCGCCGAGCGCGCGCTGCGCGGTCTCGGTGTCCCCCGGAGCCGTGTCCACCAGGAGATCTTCCATGTCGACGACGGCGCCGCCGCGGTCTCGTCGTCGGCCGCGGCGCGGGTCCCGGCCCGCAGCACCCTCACCGCGACCCTTGACGGCCGCTCCGGCAACTGGCCGGTCCTGGAAGGCGATTCACTCCTGGAGACGGTGCTGCGCAGCCGCTCGGACGCGCCGTACGCCTGCAAGGGCGGGGTGTGCGGGACGTGCCGGGCGTTCCTGGTCTCGGGCGAGGTCCGGATGGACCGCAATTTCGCGCTGGAACCGGAGGAGACGGAAGCCGGCTATGTGCTGGCCTGCCAGTCCCATCCGGCCACCGCCGAAGTGGAGTTGGACTTCGACCGCTGAACCGAGCCGCCTCCGGCCGGGTCCGGGTCGGCCGACCCGGACCGCGCGGACCGGTCTCAGAGGACGAACGCCGGGCCGCCGTTGTCGGTGACCACCGGACGCCCGGCGCCGTCCCAGGCGAGCATGCCGCCCTCCACGTTCACCGCGTCGATGCCCTGCTGCACCAGATACTGGGTGACCTGCGCGGAGCGGCCGCCGACCCGGCACATCACATAGGCCGTGCGGCCCCCGGCCACCGCCTCGGTCACCTCTCCGAAACGGGCCACGAAGTCACTCATCGGGACATGCAGCGCGCCCTCGACATGACCGGCCGCCCACTCGTCGTCCTCCCGGACGTCCAGCACCAGTCCGTCGGACGGGACCGCCGCGACATCGACCGCGGGCAGCGGGGCGGAATTCATGGGCGTTGCCTTCTCTCGTCATGACGGGCGGAAACCAGTGGCCTCCGGAAAACCTACTGCACGAGCCGGGACAGTTCCGTCTCGCGCCCGGCGACCTCCGCCAGCAACTGCTCGGCGATCTCCTCCAGCAGCCGGTCGGGGTCGTCGGGCGCCATCCTGAGCATGGCTCCGATGGCGCTCTGCTCCAGCTCCTGGGCGACCAGCGTCAGCATCTCCTTGCGCTGCGACAGCCACTCCAGCCGGGCATAGAGCTCCTCGCTCTCGCTCAGCCGGGGCGCCCGCGGCGCGGGCCCCGCCGCCCACTCGCCGGCAAGCTCCCGCAGCAGCGGCTCGTCCCCGCGGGCATAGGCGGCGTTGACACGCGTGATGAATTCCTCACGCCGTGCCCGCTCCGTCTCGTCCTGCGCCAGATCCGGGTGCGCCTTGCGCACCAGATCGCGGTAGAGCTTGCGGGCCTCGTCGCTCGGCCGGACCCGCGCGGGCGGGCGTACGGGCTGATCGGTCAGCATCGCCGCCGCCTCCGGCGACAGCCCCTCCGAGTCGAGCCAATCGTGGAAGAGCTCCTCCACACCGGGCATCGGCTGCACCAGCGCCCGGGCCTCGCGGGCCTTGCGCGCGTCCTCGGGATCACCGCTGCGGGCCGCCCGGGCCTCCGCGATCATCGCGTCCAGCTCGTCCAGCCGGGCGTACATCGGGCCGAGCCGCTGGTGATGCAGCCGGGAGAAGTTCTCCACCTCGATCCGGAAGGTCTCCAGCGCGATCTCGAACTCGATCAGAGCCTGCTCCGCGGCGCGCACGGCCTTCTCCAGCCGCGCCTCGGGCCGCAGCGCGTCCGCCGCGTCCGACGCCGCTCCGTGTACCGAGCCCGCCCCGCTCACGCCTGCCGCCTTCGCGCGTCGCGTCGCGTCCGGCACATCTCGTACGTCCTGCTCGTCGTCATTACGGATCGTCAGCTCCCCGGGGCGTCATGCGTCACCCGTCCAGCGTACGGGTGATCGCCGGGGTCCCGGCCCCGCCCCGCGCCGTCACACCCCGAGCTCGGCGGCTATCCGCCCGCTCCTGACGGCTGAGACCAGCTCGGCGTGATCCGCCTCCGTACGGTCCGCGTACGCCACGGCGAAGGCCGCCACTGCCTCGTCCAGCTCCTCGTTCTTGCCGCAGTACCCCGCGACCAGGCGCGGGTCCACGCTGTGCGCGTGGGCCCTGGCCAGCAGCGCTCCCGTCATCCGTCCGTAGTCGTCGATCTGGTCGGCCGGCAGCGCCGTCGGGTCCACGCTCCCCTTCCGATTCCTGAACTGCCGTACCTGATAGGGCCTGCCCGCGGCGGTCGTCCAGCCCAGCAAAGTGTCGCTCACCACCTGCATCCGCTTCTGGCCGAGCACCACGCGGCGTCCCTCGTGCTCCGCCCGCGGCGCCTCGAAGCCGACGGCCGGCAGATGCGGCAGCAGCGCCGACGCCCGCGCCTCCTTCACCTGGAGCACCAGCGGCTCGCCCAGGTGGTCGGCGAGCAGCACCACGTACGAGCGCGTCCCGACGCTGCCGGTGCCGACCACGCGGAAGGCCACATCGTGGATCGCGTACCGCGCGAGCAGTGGCAGCCGGTCCTCGGAGAGGGTGCCCAGATACTCCTCCAGCGACGCCGCCACCGCTGCCGCCTCCCCGTCGGGCACCCGCCGCAGCACGGGCGGCGCGTCGACGAAGCGCAGCGAGGACCCCCCGCCGGAGCCGCTCTCGTCCGGCACCAGCACCGTCGACCTGGCCGCGAACCGCGCGCTGGTGTTCCTGCGGGCCTTCTCCGACACCCGCTCCAGCGTGCCGGCCAGATCACGGGCGTCCGCGTGGGAGACGAGCTCCTCGTCCGCGATCGCGTTCCACGCGTCCAGCGCGGGCAGCTTCGCCAGCAGCCGCATGGTGCGCCGGTAGGAGCCCACCGCGTCGTGCGCGCCGCGCCGGCAGGTGTCCTCGTCCGCGCCCGCCTCTCGGCCGGCCAGCACCAGCGAGGTGGCGAGCCGCTTGACGTCCCACTCCCAGGGGCCGGCCACGGTCTCGTCGAAGTCGTTCAGATCGATGACGAGCCGACCGCGCGCGTCCCCGTACAGGCCGAAGTTGGCGGCGTGCGCGTCGCCGCAGATCTGTGTGCCGATGCCGGTGACCGGGGTGCCCGTCAGGTCGTACGCCATCAGTCCGGCGGCGCCGCGCATAAAGGCGAAGGGAGTCGCGGCCATCCGTCCGACCCGGAGCGGGACCAGACCCGGCACCCGGTCGCGGCTGGACTCCTCGACGGCCCGCACGGCGTCGGGCCGCTGCGCGGCGAACACCACCGAATCGTGCGAGGAGCGCGGCACCCTGGCCCGCAGCGCCTTCCCCAGCCCCTTGGGGGTCCGTGCGTCGACGGGGACCCCTCCGGGGCCCCGCCCGCCCGCCAGACGGTGCACGGCCTCGCCCGTACGCGGCGCGAAGCCCGGCACCACCGGAACGCGTCCGTCTCCGGAATCCGCCCGCCGACCGGGCTCCACCGATTCGACCTCGCCCATGATGTGCGGCCTCCCCCGTGCTCGTGCAACATCAACTGTCCACGACGGTACCCCCGGCCGGGACAGCCGTCTTCCCCTGTGGACAACGGCCTGTGGACAACTCAATGTCCGGCCCCCTCAGCGGCGGAAAGAGCCCCGACCGGCCCCTGTCAGCGGCAGGAAGAGCCCGCCAACCTGGTGCTGCCACGGCCGGTCCTGGTGCGACGGCCCAAGGGCTCGGGGCCCGGAACGGCCCCGCGTCAGCAGCCCTTCTCGGCGCTCTCCCGGAGATAGGACTCGGCCCACAGCGAGAGTTCCTTCAGGGCCGGTTCCATCGCCGCCCCGGCCGCCGTCAGCCGGTACGCGACCCGCAGGGGCGGTCCCTCGTCGACCTCCCGCACGACCAGTCCGGCCGTGCCGAGCTCGGTGAGCCGGTCCGACAGCATGCGTTCGCTGATGCCCGGGATCGCCCGCCGAAGCTCCGCGAAGTAGACCGCCCGCTCCATGAGCACGGAAATGATCGGTCCGGTCCACCGCTTGCCCAGCAGCTCGAAGACGCGCGTGATGCTCACGTCCACCCTCTTGCACGCTTCCTCGCTGTGGTCAGCCATGCCTACAGAGTACCGGCCCCCGTGAAGGAGATGAAAAAAAGTAAGCGACTATGTTATCTATAGGTACGAACGGAAACACCGTCCCCGCGCCACCATCGGTGCGGATCCCCCACGCACCCATGGAGAACGTCATGGCCACGCTTCTGCACATCGACTCCGCCGTCTTCCCCGAGGGCTCCGCCTCGCGCGACATCACCGCCGAGTTCGTCCGCTCCTGGCAGGAACAGCACCCCGAGGGCAAGGTCGTCTACCGCGATCTCGCCGCCACCCCGCTGCCCCACCTGGACGTCACGGCCGTCGTCGCCGGCGCGGAGAACGCGCTGCGCGCCGAGCTCGCCGCCGAGCTGGCCGAGGCGGACGCCGTGCTGATCGGCGCGCCGATGTACAACTTCACGATCCCGTCCACGCTGAAGGCCTGGCTCGACCAGGTGATCATCGTCGGCCACAACGCGGGACCCGACAGCACGCTGGCGAACACCCCGTTCACCATCGTCGCCAGCCGCGGCGGCTCCTACGCGCCCGGCACCCCGCGCGAGGAGTTCGAGTTCGTCCAGACCTATCTGGAGAAGGTCCTGACGGGCATGTTCGGCGCCACCGAGATCGACTTCATCGTGCCCGAGCTCACCCTGGCCCACTCGAAGCCCGAGATGGCCGACTTCATCCCGCTCGCCGAGGCGTCCCGCACAAAGGCGCGCGAAGAGGCGACCCAGAAGGCCAAGGCCCTCGCCGCCCGCCTCGCGGCCTGATTCCGCCACGGGGCGGACCGGGCCGACCGGGCCCTGCCGGTCCGCCCACCTGAGCGATGAGACATGCCTCCCACCGGGCCGAGCCCCGGCGGGAGGCATGTCTCACGCCGGTTTTGCGCCAAGGCGGTCCGGACACGGCCGATGCGCGCGGGACATCAGGACGTAAGGACACAACCAGGACACAATGTCGCAACGAAAAGCCCCGCAGGTCCGAGGACCTGCGGGGCTTCATCGGTGCGCGAGGGGGGAGTTGAACCCCCACGCCCTTTCGGGCACTGGAACCTGAATCCAGCGCGTCTGCCTATTCCGCCACCCGCGCATTGGGTGTGTCGTTCGGTGCCTCACCTGCTGGTGTGTGCTCCTGGCGACATCGAGAAGATTAGCACGGTGACGAGGGTGGATTCACATCCGTTGTTTCGGCTACCCGAAGGGAGACCAGGGAACGAAGGACGGCCGCACCCACTCCTCCTCGGTGGACCCGGGGTGCGGGACACTGTCATGAGTGCGCCTCTACGATCCGTGTGAGAGGTGACACTCATCGACGGGCCAGACAAGGGGAACCAGCCGATTTCCCGACGCGTGGATACGATCAGTAAGCAGTACCAGGACGCCAACGACGGAGGAGGTGCCCCATGGGAGTCATGAAGCGTTTCGAACAGCGTCTCGAAGGTTTGGTCAACGGCACCTTCGCGAAGGTGTTCAAGTCGGAGGTCCAGCCCGTCGAGATCGCGGGTGCCCTCCAGCGCGAGTGCGACAACAACGCGACGATCTGGAATCGCGAACGGACCGTCGTCCCCAACGACTTCATCGTGGAGCTGAGCACGCCCGACTACGAGCGCCTCAGCCCGTACTCCGGCCAGCTCGGTGACGAACTGTCCGGGCTGGTCCGCGATTACGCGAAGCAGCAGCGCTACACCTTCATGGGCCCGATCAAGGTCCATCTGGAGAAGGCCGAGGACCTCGACACCGGTCTCTACCGGGTGCGCAGCCGCACCCTGGCGTCGAGTACGTCACAGGCCCACGCTCCCGAGCGCGGCCCCGCCGCGCACGCCGCCCCCCAGGGCGGCGCTCCCGGCGGCTACGGCTACCCGCCCGCCGCGGTGCCCCCCATGCCGGCCTCCCCGCCTCCCGGCGGCGGCCACTCGCCCGCCGGGGGCCGCGTGCCCCCCGGCCCCGGCGCGACGCACGGCCAGGTACGGCGCTGGATCGAGATCAACGGCACCAGGCACCAGATGTCCCGTGCGACGCTGGTGCTCGGCCGCAGCACCGACGCGGACGTACGGATCGACGACCCCGGCGTATCGCGCCGCCACTGCGAGATCCGCAGCGGAACACCCTCGACCATCCAGGACCTCGGTTCCACCAACGGCATCGTGGTAGACGGACAGCACACCACCCGCGCTACGCTCCGCGACGGCTCGCGGATCGTCGTGGGCAATACCACCATCGTTTTCAGGCAAGCCGAAGGGTGAAGCGGGGGCAATGTCAGAGCTGACCCTGACGGTCATGCGGCTAGGTTTTCTGGCCGTTCTGTGGCTGTTCGTGATCGTGGCCGTCCAGGTCATCCGCAGCGACCTGTTCGGAACACGCGTCACGCAGCGCGGCTCACGCCGCAGCGGCGACGCCCGCCCGCAGCAGGCCCGCCAGACCCCGGCGCCGCCTCAGCAGCGCCAGCAGCAGGGAGCCCGGCAGCGCCGCGGCGCGCCGACCAAGCTGGTCGTCTCCGAGGGCACGCTCACCGGCACCACGGTGGCGCTCCAGGGGCAGACGATCACGCTGGGCCGCGCGCACGACTCAACGATCGTGCTGGACGACGACTACGCGTCCAGCAGGCATGCCAGGATCTACCCGGACCGTGACGGCCAGTGGATCGTCGAGGATCTCGGGTCCACCAACGGCACGTATCTCGACCGGACCCGACTCACCACCCCGACACCGATTCCGCTGGGCGCTCCGATTCGCATCGGCAAGACCGTCATCGAGCTGCGGAAGTAGTACGACAATGAGCGAGCGGAGCGAGCGAGCCGCGGCGGTACCGACAGCGGACCGCGGCAGGCTCCCGACCGGAGGGTGGGCAGTGTGGCTCGAGACCGGCTGGCGCGACAGTCGACGGGCGAGCCGACGGGCGAGGTGCGCATGAGTCTGTCTCTGCGCTTCGCCGCCGGATCGCACAAAGGCATGATCCGGGAGGGGAACGAGGACTCCGGCTACGCCGGGCCCCGGCTGCTCGCCATCGCCGACGGCATGGGTGGCCAGGCCGCCGGCGAGGTCGCCTCCTCCGAGGTGATCTCCACCCTCGTCCAGCTCGACGACGACGTGCCGGGATCGGACATCCTCACCTCGCTCGGCACCGCCGTGCAGCGCGCCAACGACCAGCTACGGGTCATGGTCGAGGAAGACCCCCAGCTCGAGGGCATGGGCACCACGCTCACCGCCCTCCTGTGGACCGGCCAGCGGCTCGGCCTCGTCCATGTCGGCGACTCCCGCGCCTATCTGCTGCGCGACGGCGTACTGACCCAGATCACCCAGGACCACACCTGGGTGCAGCGGCTGGTCGACGAGGGCCGGATCACCGAGGAAGAAGCCACCACCCATCCGCAGCGCTCCCTGCTGATGCGCGCGCTGGGCAGCGGCGACCACGTCGAGCCCGACCTGTCCATCCGTGAGGTCCGCGTCGGCGACCGCTACCTGATCTGCTCGGACGGCCTCTCCGGCGTCGTCTCCCACCAGACGATGGAGGAGACCCTCGCCGGGTACCACGGCCCGCAGGAGACCGTGCAGGCCCTCATCCAGCTCGCGCTGCGCGGCGGCGGCCCCGACAACATCACCTGCATCGTCGCCGACGTCCTGGACGTCGAGTCCAACGACACCCTGGCCGGCCAGCTCAACGACACCCCGGTCGTCGTCGGCGCGGTCGCCGAGAACCAGCACCCGCTGAACACCGCGGAGAACGCCGCCGCGATGCAGACTCCCGCGGGCCGCGCCGCCGGCCTCGGCCGCGCCGTCCCGCAGCAGCCCGCCGGCGCCTTCGGGCCGCCCGGCAGCGGCGACGCGGGCTACGACGGCATGCCCCCCGAGGGCGGCTTCGGCGCCTACAGCGACGAGGACTTCGTCAAGCCCCGCCAGGGCGGCAGGTGGCTCAAGAGATCGTTCTACGTCGTGCTCGCGCTCGCCGTCGTCGGCGGCGGCCTGTACGGCGGCTACCGCTGGACCCAGACCCAGTACTACGTCGGCGCCAACGAACAGCACGTCGCGCTCTACCGGGGCATCAGCCAGGACCTCGCCTGGCTCTCGCTCTCGAAGGTCGAGACCGACCACCCCGAGATCGAACTCAAGTACCTGCCGCAGTACCAGCGCAAGCAGGTCGAGGCCACCATCGCCGAGGGCAACCTCGGCAGCGGACGGGACAAGATCCAGGAACTCGCCGTCCAGGCATCGGCCTGCAAGAAGGACGAGCAGCGCCGGCAGGCGGACCGCGAAGCCGACGTGGTCACCGACGAGGCACAGGCCGGCTCACCGACGACCGGCACGGATCCCTCCGGCAGCACCACCGACACCAAGCCGAAAGCAGCGACTCCCACTCCGGGCCCCAGCCTCTCGGAAGAGGAGCAGAAAGTGGCCTCGAACTGCGGGAAGCAGTAGAAGCCGGCCGTAGGGGGCCTTTCACCACCATGAGCGTTGTCACCAATACGACCACCATCGGCGCGATCGAAGCACCGAGCCGCCGCAACACCGAACTCGGCCTGCTCGCCTTCGCCGTCGTCATCCCGGTGTTCGCCTACCTGAACGTGGGGCTCGCCCTCGACGGCAAAGTGCCCACGGGGATGCTCGGCTACGGGCTCGGCCTCGGCCTGCTCGCCGGCGTCGCCCACCTCGTGGTGCGCAAATTCGCCCCGTACGCCGACCCGCTGCTGCTGCCGCTGGCCACCCTGCTCAACGGCCTCGGGCTGGTGCTGATCTGGCGTCTCGACCAGTCACCGCGGCTCATCCGGCGCGCCGAGCGGCTGTTCGGCTCGTACAGCGCCGACGCGCCCAAGCAGCTTCTGTACTCGGCGATGGGCATCGCGCTCTTCGCGGCCGTGCTGATGCTCCTCAGAGACCACCGCATCCTGCAGCGCTACACCTACATCTCCATGGCCATCGGTCTGGTGCTGCTGATCCTGCCCATGTTCTTCCCCGCCGTGAACGGCGCGAAGATCTGGATCAGCATCGGCGGTTTCACCATCCAGCCCGGTGAGTTCGCCAAGATCGTCATCGCGATCTTCTTCTCCGGCTATCTGATGGTGAAGCGCGACGCCCTGGCCCTCGCCAGCCGCCGCTTCATGGGCCTCTACCTGCCGCGCGGCCGCGACCTGGGCCCCATCCTCGCCATCTGGGGCCTCTCGATCCTCATCCTGGTCTTCGAGACGGACCTCGGCACCTCGCTGCTCTTCTTCGGCCTCTTCGTGGTCATGCTGTACGTCGCCACCGAGCGCACGAGCTGGATCGTCTTCGGCCTGCTGATGTCGGTCGGCGGAGCCGTCGGCGTCGCCTCCTTCGAATCGCACGTCCAGGCCCGCGTCAACGCCTGGCTCGACCCCTTCGCCTGCTACGAGACGGACGGCGCCTGCCAGCAGATCGGCGACGCGCTGCTGTCCTTCGGCTCCGGCGGCACCCTCGGCACCGGACTCGGCCAGGGCAACTCCGACCTCATCGGCTTCGCCGCCAACGCCGACTTCATCCTCACCACCGTCGGTGAGGAGTTCGGCCTCGCCGGCACCATGGCGTTCCTGCTGATCTACGGGCTGATCGTGGAGCGGGGCGTACGCACCGCCCTCGCCGCCCGCGACCCCTTCGGCAAGCTCCTCGCCATCGGCCTCTCCGGCGCCTTCGCCATCCAGGTCTTCGTGGTCGCCGGCGGCGTCATGGGCCTGATCCCGCTGACCGGTATGACCATGCCGTTCGTCGCGTACGGCGGCTCCTCCGTACTCGCCAACTGGGCCCTGATCGGCATCCTCATCCGTATCAGCGACACCGCGCGCCGTCCCGCGCCGGCACCAGCCCCGTCACCCGACGCCGAGATGACCCAGGTGGTCCGACCGTGAACAAGCCGCTGCGACGCATCGCGATCTTCTGCGGGCTGCTCATCCTCGCCCTGCTGGTCCGGGACAACTGGCTCCAGTACGTCCGCGCCGACGAGCTGAACTCGCACGACTACAACCGCCGTGTCCTCATCGAGCGCTACAGCAACGAGCGCGGCAACATCATCGTCGACGGCAAGCCCATCACCGGCTCCGTCAAGACGGACGACACCGACTTCGTCTACAAGCGCACCTACATCGACGGCCCCATGTGGGCCCCCGTCACCGGCTACGCCTCACAGGCCTTCGACGCCAACCAGATCGAGAAGATCGAGGACGGCATCCTCACCGGCAACGACGACCGGCTGTTCTTCGACCGCACCATGGCGATGTTCACCGGCAAGGCCAAGCGCGGCGGCAATGTCGTCACCACCCTCAGCGGCGCCGCCCAGAAGGCCGCCTTCGAGGGCCTCGGGGACAAGAAGGGCGCCGTCGCCGCCATCGAGCCGCAGACGGGCAAGATCCTGGCGCTGGCCTCCACCCCCAGCTACGACCCCGCCTCCTTCGCCGGCAACAGCGACAAGGACACCAAGGCCTGGGTCTCGCTGGACAAGAAGAACAACCCCGACGACCCGATGCTCAACCGCGCACTGCGCCAGACCTACCCGCCCGGCTCCACCTTCAAGGTCGTCACCGCGGCCGCGGCCCTGGAGCACGGCAAGGTCACCGACATCGACGCACCGACCGAGTCACCGCTCCCCTGGATCATGCCCGGCACCACCACGCCGCTGCAGAACGAGGGCAACATCCCCTGCAAGAACGCCACACTCCGCGAAGCGCTGCGCGTCTCCTGCAACACCGTCTTCGGCAAGATGGGCTCGGACCTCGGCAAGGAAAAGATGCTGGAGACCGCGAAGAAGTTCGGCTTCAACGAGGAGCAGTTCGTCCCGGTCCGCGCCTCCGCCTCGATCTTCCCCGAGAACATCGACCCCTCGCAGACCGCGCAGTCCGCCATCGGCCAGTTCGACACCCGCGCCACCCCGCTCCAGATGGCCATGGTCGCCGCCGCGGTCGCCAACGACGGCAAGCTGATGAAGCCGTACATGATCGACCAGCTCGGGGCGCCCAACCTCGACGTGCTCAGCAAGACCGAGCCCGAGGAGCTGAGCCGCCCCCTGACCCCGGAGCACGCACAGATGCTCCAGAGCATGATGGAGACGGTCGTCAAGACCGGCACCGGCGGCAACGCCCAGATCCCGAACGTGACGGTCGGTGGCAAGACCGGCACCGCCCAGCACGGCGAGAACAACAGCAAGAACCCCTACGCGTGGTTCATCTCGTACGCCAAGACGGACAACGGGTCCCCCGTCGCCGTCGCGGTCGTCGTCGAGGACAGCAGCGCCAGCCGTGACGACATCTCCGGCGGCGGCCTCGCCGCCCCCATCGCCAAGAACGTGATGAAGGCCGTCATCGACAGCAAGAAGTGACGCCGGTCACGGCCCACGTCCATAACCGCACAATGCGATACCGGTCGTATATCAGGTGACCGGTACGGGCGGAACGGATACGGCGTGCCCGGTAGCGTATGCGCGAACAGCACACCGCCGGACCACACACCGGTGCGGTCAGGACTGACGGAGAGGGCTGGAACAGTTATGGAAGAGCCGCGTCGCCTCGGCGGCCGGTACGAGCTGGGCTCGGTGCTCGGCCGTGGTGGCATGGCAGAGGTCTACCTCGCGCACGACACCCGGCTCGGCCGCACCGTCGCTGTGAAGACGCTGCGGGCCGATCTCGCCCGCGACCCGTCCTTCCAGGCCCGGTTCCGCCGTGAGGCCCAGTCGGCCGCCTCGCTCAACCACCCCGCGATCGTCGCGGTGTACGACACGGGCGAGGACTACCTCGACGGCGTCTCCCTCCCGTACATCGTGATGGAGCACGTCGACGGTTCCACCCTCCGCGAGCTGCTGCACTCCGGGCGCAGACTGCTGCCCGAGCGCACGCTGGAGATGACCGTCGGCATCCTGCAGGCCCTGGAGTACTCCCACCGCGCGGGCATCGTCCACCGCGACATCAAGCCGGCCAACGTCATGCTGACGCGCACCGGCCAGGTCAAGGTCATGGACTTCGGCATCGCCCGCGCCATGGGCGACTCCGGCATGACGATGACCCAGACCTCCGCCGTCATCGGCACCGCCCAGTACCTCTCTCCGGAGCAGGCCAAGGGCGAGCAGGTCGACGCGCGCTCCGACCTGTACTCCACCGGCTGCCTGCTCTACGAACTGCTCACGGTCAGGCCGCCCTTCGTCGGCGACTCCCCCGTCGCCGTCGCCTACCAGCACGTACGGGAAGAACCGCAGCCGCCGAGCGTCTACGACCCCGAGATCACGCCCGAGATGGACGCGATCGTGCTGAAGGCCCTCGTCAAGGACCCGGACTACCGCTACCAGTCCGCCGACGAGATGCGCGCCGACATCGAGGCATGCCTCGACGGCCAGCCCGTCGCGGCCACCGCCGCCATGGGCTCCGTCGGCTACGCGGGCGGTTACGGCGGCCACGACGAGCAGCCCACCGCGATGCGCCAGGCCGCCCCGGCCGGCCAGACGTCGATGCTCCCGCCGATGAACCCGGACGACGGCGGTTACAGCGGCTACGACGAGCGGCCCGGCAGCCGGCGCCGCCAGAAGAAATCCAACACCTCGACGATATTGCTCGTCGTCGCCGGCATCCTGGTGCTGGTCGGCGCGATCCTGATCGGCAAAGAGGTCTTCGGCGGCAAGGACGAGCCCATCCAGGTCTCCGTCCCGCAGCTCGTCGGCAAGACGGTCGCCGATGCCGAGAAACTCGCGAGCAACGCCAGTGTGAAGATCGCCGAGTCCGGCTCGGAGCGCTGCGAGGTGCCCAAGGGCTCCATCTGCAGCCAGACACCCGCGAGCGGCACGATGAACACGGGCGAGACCATCCAGATCGTCGTCTCCGAGGGCGCCCCGCAGGTCAAGGTCCCCGACGTCGTCGACAAGCAGGAAGAAAGCGCGACGGAGATCCTCCAGGCCGACGACTTCGAGGTCGAGACCAAGCAGGTCGAGTCGGACGAGGACCCCGGCACGGTGCTCAAGCAGGACCCGGCGGGCGGTTCGCAGGCCGAGAAGGGCACCAAGGTCACGCTGACGATCGCCAAGAACACCGAGATCCCGATTCCTCCGGTGGTCGGCCAGTCGTTCGACAACGCCAAGGGGCAGCTCGAAACGCTCGGGTTCACCGTGGTGCGGAACGACGTGGACTCCGACCAGCCCGCCAACCAGGTCGTCAAGCAGACCCCGGAGGGCAACTCCTCGGCCGCCAAGGGCAGCCAGATCACCCTGGAAGTCTCCAGGGGCCCGCAGCAGCCGCAGACAAAGCCCGTCCCGGACCTGCGGCTCAAGACGCTCGGCGAGGCCAAGGCGATGCTTCAGCAGGCCGGCCTGCAACTGGGCAATGTGCAGGGGCCGAAGGACGACAACGCCCGGATCCTCGGCCAGGACCAGCCCGCGGGACAGCAGGTCCCGCCGAACACGCCGATCAGCGTCACGACGGCCGACGGCGGCGGGGGCAACAACGGCGGCGGCTTCTTCGGCGGCCCGACCGGCGGCTGACACGGACAACCGCCCTCGTAGGCACACGAAAGCCCCGGCACCCGAACGCATGGGTGCCGGGGCTTTCGCGTGCGCGGACATCGGGGCGCGGACACCCCCGCAGAGATCCGGCGCGGACATCCGGGCGTCCAAACCATCTCAAGAACCATCGTGTCTTCATATGTCCCGACTCGTTGGGCTGAATGGGGTGGGGTGGCGAACTCCACTCCTGGCCACGCGGCCATCACCCGAAAGAGGGGGCAGGAGAATGATCAACGAGACGGTGCTGCTGGAGTCGAGGACGCTGCGCGACGGCGTCGCCGACCGGACGGATGTGCTCGACCGGGTCAAGGCACTGTCACTGCTGCCGGACGGCATGCATGTGACGACGGCGATGGTCGCCGCGTATTTCCACGTGGGCGTGAAGACGCTTGAGTCACTGGTGGAGGATCACCGGGAGGAACTGGAAGCCAACGGCTACCACGTGTTGACCGGCTCGCAACTGACCCTCTTCAAGAGGGCCTGTGGAATCCAGTCACGGTCCAAAGCCCTCGCGCTCTTCTCCCGCCGCGCCGTCCTGAATGTCGCCATGCTGCTCCGCGACAGCGACGTCGCACGTCAGGTGCGTACCTACCTGCTGGACATGGAGTACCTGGCCCGGACAGGGCCTGTGGAAAACTCTGTCCACAGGCCCCCGAGCGACCTCCATGACCGCAGCGGCACCGACCCGGCCGGCCTGGACGACCGCATCGACCGGCGCATCAGCGAGGTCCTCGGCACGACCGTCGTGCCCATGCTCAACGCCCTCATCGAGACCGCCGGCGAGCAGCGCCGCGCTCTCATCTCGGTCCGGGACGACATGCGGCGCGCGCAAGGAAAGCTCGCCCAACACACCCAGCGGCTGCACCGGCTGGAGCGTGCGCGGGAGCAGCGCCCGCTGGGCGGGGTCATGGCCGCGATGGACGCCATGAACTGGCGGGAGTTCGAGCAGCACATCGCGGGACTGCTGCGCCGCGACGGATGCACCGATGTCCGGGTGCACGGCGGCAGCGGTGATCGCGGCGCGGACATCACCGCGCACACCGCGGACGGCCGGCGCCTTGTCGTCCAGTGCAAGAACTTCGCGCCCCACCGGTCCGTCTGGAGCGGCGAAATGCAGAAGTTCGTCGGCACCATGACGCTCCATCACGCGGAGGCGGCGCTGTACGTGGCGACCTGCCCGTTCTCCCGCGAGGCGCGGGACATCGCCGTTCAGGCCGGGGTGACCGCCGTACACCGGGGTCTGCTGGAGGCCTGGAGCGCGGGGACGGCGCTGAACGTGCTGCGGTAGCCGCGCGCACGACAGAGGCCCGAAGTCGCAAGATCTGGTTGCGGCTTCGGGCCTCGCTCATCGTATCGCTCAGCGCAGCTCCGGCGGGGGCGTTCGGTTTGTGTCGACCTTCTCCGTGCGGTCGAGCTGGGCCCAGACGATATAGCGGTAGTCCGATGTGAAGATCGGTGTACAGGTCGTCAGGGTCAGATAGCGGCCCGGTGTGGTCTTGCCCGACTCCTCGGGGACCGGCTTCAGCACATCGACGTTGTACTTCGAGGTCTTCGGAAGCTCCTTGTAGACCTTGTAGATGTACCAGGTGTCGCGGGTCTCGAAGACGATCGCGTCACCCTTCTTGATCTTGTGGATGTTGTGGAACTTCGCGCCGTGGCCGTCGCGGTGCGCGGCCAGCGTGAAGTTGCCCTTCTCGTCCCAGGGCAGCGCCGACTTGACCGGTTCGGTGTAGTAGCCGGCGATGCCGTCGTTCAGCGACGCCGTGTCGGTGCCCTTCTTGACGAGGACCTCGCCGTTCTTCATCGCCGGGACGTGCAGGAAGCCGATGCCGTCCTTGGAGTCGAAGGTCCGTGGTGTGCCGTCGCGGCCGGGGGCCTGCGCCCAGTGGTGCCGTACGTCGTCGCCCTGCCTGGCGGCCTCGCGGTCGGCCAGGACATTCGTCCACCACAGCGAGTAGGCGACGAAGAGGCCCAGCACCACGCCCGCGGTGATGAGCAGCTCGCCGAAGACGCTGACCACGGCCGCGCCCCGGCTCCGGGGCCGGCGGACCGGCGCGGGAGCCGGCTCCGGGGCCGGCGGTCTCGGTGTGCCGGTCTGCCCGCCGTGCTCGGTCCTCGCTGCCACCGCAACCGTCCCCGTCCCTGTGGTGATGCCGGTCGTCTCAGCCGACGAGAGCGTCGGGCTTGCCCTTGCTGCGTGGCCGTTCCTCGACCATTTTGCCCCATACGATCATGCGATAGGTACTGGTGAACTCGGGCGTACAGGTCGTCAGCGTGATGTACCGGCCGGGCTCCGTGAACCCGGAACCCGGCGGCACCGGACGGATCACGCTCACATTCGACGGCGCGGTCTGCGGCAGGATGCTCGTCATGTCGTACGTGTAGTACGCGTCCTGCGTCTCGACGATGATCTCGTCGCCGGGCTTCAGCCGGTTGATGTAGCGGAACGGCTCGCCATGGGTGTTGCGGTGGCCCGCCACCGCGAAGTTGCCCTCTTTGTCGGAGGGCATCGCCGTCTTGAGGCTGCCCTCGCCGTAGTGGCCGACCATGCCGTGGTCGAGGACCTTCGCCTTGCTGATCCCCTCGGCGATCGGCACCACGACATCCAGCTTGGGGATGTGCATGATCGCGAATCCCTGACCCGGCTCGAAGGCGCCGGGCTGGCGGCCCTTCGCCCAGCCGTCCTGGATCTTGTTCGTCTGCTGCCCCGCGTACTGGTCGGCCCGGACATTCGTCCACCAGAGCTGGTAGGTCACGAACAGCAGCATCAACACACCGAAGGAGATGAAGAGTTCACCGACCGCCCGGCTGGCGATGACGGCCGGGCTCTCCTTGAGCGCCCGCGCGGCGCGGCGCGCCTCGACACGGGAGAGCGTCCTGGTGGGCGCGGGCGGCTGGGCCGGGCCCTGCTCCGCGCCGGCCTGCGGAGTCCCGGAACGCCTGCGGCCCCGGCCGCCCCTGGCCGCCTTGCGGCGTTCGGCGCGCCCGCCGGTACGCGGCTCGGCCTCGTCGCCGTCGGCGCCCGCTCCGGTCACCGAATCGACCGCCCGGTGCACCTCCGCCATCCGGAGGGCGACCGTCCGGTCGTCCAGCGGGAGATCGGGCTCGGCGGGCGCGGCGGGAACCTCCGTGGATATCGGGGCGGGGCCCGCCGGGGCGCCCTGCGCGGCCGTGTAGGGGGTCCCGGGGCCCTGCCACTCCGGCCGGCCGCCAGGCGCTCCCTGGGGCCCCTGAGGGGCCTGCGCCGCCTGCTGCGGGTGGTACTCGCCGGACCACAGGGGCCCCTCGGCGGCTTCCGGTGCCGGCCCCGGTCCTGCGCCCGGCCACGGCTCCTCGCGCGGCGCCCGGTGCCGCGCCTTCCGGACGGGCTCCGGGCGCTGTCCCGGGAGCGGATCGTTCAGCGGGTCCGCCAGACCATCCACCGCCGCCTCGAACGCGTCGGCGTCCCCGTACGCTCCCTGCTCGTACGAGGCTCCGTGACCGGCGTCGTGTTCGGGGCGGAGTGCCGTCACGCGAGCGCCGCCCCGCCAACCACCGGCGCCAGGCCCACCGAACGGCCCACCGCCCCGGGATCGCCGCACTGGGCGAGCCAGTTGGCCAGCATCAGGTGACCGTGCTCGGTGAGGACCGACTCGGGGTGGAACTGCACGCCCTCGACGGGCAGGTCACGGTGGCGTACGCCCATGATGATGCCGTCCGCCGTCCGCGCCGTGACTTCCAGTTCGGCCGGCAGCGCCTCGGGCTCCGCCGCGAGCGAGTGGTAGCGGGTGGCGGTGAACGGCGAGGGCAGCCCGGCGAAGACGCCCTTGCCCTCGTGCGTGACCAGGGACGTCTTGCCGTGCAGCAGCTCAGGAGCGCGGCCGACGACACCGCCGTACGCGACCGCCATCGACTGCATGCCGAGGCAGACGCCGAAGACGGGCACACCCGACACGGCGCAGTGGCGCACCATGTCGACGCACACACCGGCCTGTTCGGGGGTGCCGGGGCCGGGGGAGAGCAGGACGCCGTCGAAGCCGTCCTGGGCGTGCGAGGTGGCCACCTCGTCGTTGCGCAGCACCTCGCACTCGGCGCCGAGCTGGTACAGGTACTGGACGAGGTTGAAGACGAAGCTGTCGTAGTTGTCGACGACGAGGATGCGCGCGCTCATCCGGCGGCCCCCGATCCGTCGACCGTCACATCGTTGAACGGCAGCAGTGGCTCCGCCCACGGGAAGACGTACTGGAACAGCACATAGACGACGGCCAGTGCCAGCACGAGCGAGATCGCCGCCCGCAGCCATACGTTGCCCGGCAGATGCCGCCAGATCCAGCCGTACATGCTGTCCCTTCCGTTCGGTACCGCCCCGGGCGGTACGGCACCAGACTAAAGGGCCTCGGGGTCACATGGGCGGCGCATGGGGCAGCCGTACGGAGGTTCGGGTTTGCTGTTCGTCACAGCCGTCACCCGACCGGCTCCGCGTAGTGCAGATCAGCCGTGCCCGAATAGCCGGGGAGGGTCTCCCTGCCGTCGTCGTCGATCTTCCAGCCGAGGCCGTACGCCTTCACGTAGAGCAGGTAGTTCTGGATGGCCGGTGAGTCGGTGAGAGCCCGGCGGAGCCTGTCGCGGTCACCGACGGCGGTGATCTTGTACGGCGGGGAGTAGACGCGGCCCTGCAGAATCAGCGTGTTGCCCACGCACCGGACCGCGCTGGTGGAGATGAGCCGCTGGTCCATGACCCGGATGCCCCGGGCGCCGCCCTGCCACAGGGCGTTGACGACGGCCTGGAGGTCCTGCTGGTGGATCACGAGGTCATTGGGCTGGGGATCGGGGTAGCCGGGGTTGGCCGTGGCGTTCGGCGGGGCGTCGTCGAGGGTGACGGTGACCGCCTGGCCGGTGAGCCTGTTCGTGCCCACGGCGTCCTCCAGGGCGCGCAGCCTGGCGTTCTCGGCCTCGGTGGAGCCGTCGTCGCGGCGGACGAGGGTGTCGATCTCGCGCCGTACGGCCGCGGTGGTCTCGCCCAGCTCCGCGTTCTTCCGGTCGCGCTCGTGGATCAGGTCGGAGAGCTTCAGCAGCGAGGCGTCGGTCCGGATATTGGTGCCCTTGGCCGTGTTGAAGCTCGTCACGAAGATCAGGCCGGCCAGCGCGAAGACGGCGGCGGTGAGCAGCCGGACCGGCCGCCTGATCGGGCGGCGGACCGGCCCTCGGGGGGAGTCGGCGGAATTGCTCAACGTACCCTTATCTCCTTAGGCGCCGCGGAAGCACTACGCTAACGGACGCCCGGGGGCGGCGGTGTTCCCCCTGCTCTCCGTCCCGGCACCCCGTTACAGTTCCCCTGCGCGGTCACGCAGCGCATCGACAGGAGAGTCCCTCGTGCCGAAGTCACGTATCCGCAAGAAGGCCGACTTCACGCCGCCTCCGGCCCCGAAGCAGGCGACCAACATAAAGCTGACCAACCGGAGCTGGGTGGCTCCGGTGATGCTCGCCATGTTCCTGATCGGGCTGGCCTGGATCGTCGTCTTCTATGTGACCGAGGGCGATCTCCCGCTGGAGAGCTTCGGGAACTGGAACATCGTGGTCGGGTTCGGCTTCATCGCCGCCGGCTTCGGTGTCTCCACCCAGTGGAAGTAGCCGGTCCGTCCGCCTGTCGTCAAGCTCTGCCCTGACTTATCCACAGCGTTGTCCACAGCAGGGGAAAAGGTCTGACGATCTGTGGATAACTCCACGGGATGTTGACGCCGGTGTTACTGCACCGGGTTCTCCGGGCCTCCGCTATCCCCTTGTCGCCGCTGGTCAGACCCATACGGGCGACAAGGGGTACGGATGTTCCACACAGCGTGCACATGATCTGTTTCTCGCTGTGGACAACTTTGTGGGAACGGGCGGTTCTCGTGCCGTCACGCTCCGATGCGGGAGCGCCGGTGTCGGCGGCCCCCGCCCGCCCGCCGCGCTCAGGTCAGCGATGCCGTCCTGACGACGACGATCACGATCGCGGCCGCCAGCACCAGGGCCGTGGTGCCGTACTGCACCAGTGCCCGGTGCTCGCGCGGCGCGTGCATCATGCCGATGGCGATCAGAGTGCCCGCGACCAGGCCGCCCACATGCGCCTGCCAGGCGATGCCCGACCGGAAGCTGAAGAGCAGGTTCAGCACCAGGAGGACGATGACCGGCCGCATGTCGTAGTGGAGCCGGCGCACCACCACGGCGGTGGCTCCGAGCAGCCCGAAGATGGCGCCGGAGGCGCCCAGCGAGGGCCCGTTCGGCGGGGCGATGAGATAGGTGAGAGCGCTGCCCGCCAGGCCCGAGACCAGATAGAGCGCGAGAAACCGCACCCGGCCGAGCGCTGCCTCCAGCGGCCCGCCGAGCCACCACAGGCCGAGCATGTTGAAGGCGATGTGCCACACCTCCTGGTGCAGGAACACCGCGGTGAGCAGGCGGTACCACTCGCCGTCCGCGACACCGACGACCTGGCCGAGCTCGGGGTTGTAGGCGAGGCCGATCAGATCGAGGTCGGAGACGATCCTGCCGTGGTCACCGACGGCGAGCACGGCGACGAACACCGCGACATTGATGGCCAGCAGGATCTTGGTGAGCAGCCGGGGGTCGGCCGCGATCGTGCCGCCGGCGAGGGTGCGCGGCCGGGCGGCGGCCGGCGCGTGCCCCGTACCGGCACCCTGCCGGACACAGTCCGGGCACTGGAAACCAACCGAGGCGTTGACCATGCACTCGGGACAGATGGGGCGCTCGCAGCGGGTACAGCGAATGCCCGTCCGCCGGTCCGGATGCCGGTAGCAGCCCGGAGGGCCCTCGCCTGCGGCGGGCTGTTCCTGGGCTCCATGGCCTTCTGGCGGCTGCTCCATCGGTCCCCTCGGTCGTCGTGGGGCTGACGGCACACAGCGCACCGCCCCGCCCGTCCGGTATGTAACCACTACGGACGGGCAGGGCGGGAAGGTTCCCCGAACCGTGGAAACAGGCCCGGTCCGTCAGCGGGTCTCGACGACGACCGACTCGATCACCACGTCCTGCACCGGGCGGTCGGTGCGCGGGTTGGTCGGGGTGCCGATGATGGCGTCCACGACCTTCTTGCCGGCCTCGCTGCTGACCTCACCGAAGATGGTGTGCTTGCGGGTCAGCCAGGCGGTCGGCGACACCGTGATGAAGAACTGCGAGCCATTGGTACCCGGGCCGGCGTTGGCCATGGCCAGCAGGTACGGCTTGTCGAAGGCGAGGTCCGGGTGGAACTCGTCCTCGAACTCGTAGCCGGGGCCGCCGGTCCCGTTGCCCAGCGGGTCCCCGCCCTGGATCATGAAGCCGCTGATCACGCGGTGGAAGATGGTGCCGTCGTACAGCCGGTCCGTGGTCTTCTTACCGGTCTCCGGGTTGGTCCACTCCCGCTCGCCCTGCGCGAGCTCGACGAAGTTCCTGACCGTCTTCGGCGCGTGGTTCGGCAGGAGCCGGATCTCGATGTCGCCTTGGTTGGTCTTCAGGGTGGCGTAAAGCTGCTCGGCCACGATCTGCCTTCCGTAAGTCTTCTCTGACTCTCACGATCCTCGCACGGAAGGCACACTCGGCGCCCGACCCCTGCCCCGGAAAGGGCTTTGCGCCCGTCTTGGGGTGTTTTCCCCAGGGGCGTCTTCGGGGCCGGCGGGTGTTTTCGGGCCGGCTGAGGCAGGAATCACGAAAAGACCGTCCCCCGGGTCCGGGCAGAACGGTTGGACGGCGCGACCGCGCATAAAGGCGGCCCATGACGGACAGGCGCGGAGTACGGCCGGATCGCCCCCGGACCGGCGCGAGCCGGGACGAGGCGTGGCCCTGTCGTCCACGCATGACGGTATGACGGTTCGACTGTCTGACGGTTCGTTCGACTGTCTGACAGTTCGACTGCTTGACGGTTCGACTGCTTGACGGTTTCCGGGAGTGCGGTGCCCGGGAATCACCCGCGTCGCCTTCCATGACCCGGATGCCCGCACCGCATGCCGGGACCGATCCCGGCAGGCATGATTTCGGAATGGATGGACAGGCGAATTACGGAACGCCACCGAGGAGGATGATCCTGTGACCCGCATGGACAGCGTGCGCGCCGCTACCGGTTCGGCGAAGGAGAGCGTGCAGCACGCCGCGGTAGCGGTGGCCCCTTACGCCGGTACGGCCAAGGAGCATGCCGCTCTATATGCCAACGAGGCGCGCGTACGGCTCGCCCCGACCATGTCCAAAGCAGCCCAGCAGGCGCGAATCCAGTACAGCGCCCATGTGGCGCCCCATGTGCCCCCCAAGGTCGACGACGTGGCTCACCGCGCCCGTACGGCCGCCCGTCAGGCGGCGGAATTCACCGTGCCGCGGGTCGGTCATGTGGTGGCCACCGCGCAGCCGATGGCGGAGCAGGCGGCGGCACGGTCCGCGGCCGCCGTGGCCGCTCTGCGCGGACAGGTCACGGCCAAAGAGATCCAGAAGCTGGTGAGGAAGCACGAGCGGCGGGCCAGGGCAGGACGGCTGGCCAAGGGCCTGACGATCCTGGGCGCGCTGGCCGGCGGGGCCTTCGCCGCCTGGAAGTGGTGGGACAAGCAGGCCAATCCGGACTGGCTGGTGGAACCGCCCGCCGCTACCGAGCCCTCGGAGCGTGAACGGCTGTCGTCCGTCGACGGCAGCAGGGACGGGGTGGATCCGCTCGATCCGGAGGCGCCGGCCAAGGGCACCGGGACGGACACCGACGGTCCGGACCACCCGGGCGATCGTCCCTGATCAGACGCCGTGTGCCGGGCTCGTGCCAGAGGTCGGGGCGCGGGCGTGCCGGCTGTGGAGGGCGCCGGGAGGCCGCAGGATTCCCGGCGCCTCATGCCGCGGTGAGCGCCGTGCGTGCGGCGTAGCCCGTCCCGCGGCGCGCCGTGCCGGTCGCGTAGATGGTTCCGTGTGCCGTGCGGGCGGCGTAGGCGGCGGTCCTGCGTACCGCGTCGGCGGCGTAGGCGGTCCCGTGTGTCCTGCGGGCGTGCATCCCCGTACCGCTCTGTGTCACCGTGCCGCCGCGCACACTCGTGGCGCCGCGTGTACTGGTACCGCTCGGCATGCCCGCCGGCAGGAGGCGGGCCGATGGTGACGAGCCGTGCGCCTCGGCATGGATACGCTGTTTGATCGTCGGCGGCAGTGACCGCCCTCGTTGTGGTGCCCCGCCCCCCGTGGCCCGGTCGGTGGTCTTCTCGCTTCCCTCCGCCATGGCGGGCGCCGGTACCGGCTGCTCCGTCGGCTGCTGTACGGCGTTTCCCGCGGCCGCCGCCGGGGCGGTCAGCCCCAGGGAGGCGAGTACCGCGAAGAACGCGGTGATGAAGACGGTCCACATGTGCTTGACCTTGAAGGCAGCCATGACCCCTCGCTTTCGGGTTTGGGCGATCTATACCTTCCTTATGATGTGGACGCATCTTGAGAATCCACGGAGCGACGCCGCTCGTCCGCAGCTCTTCGGATGAACACCACTCGTACGGTCCAACCGGGCGCCGGCGGGACCCGCAGGGAACAGCGCCGGAGGCCTGCGGCGGACCGGTTCCGGCCCTCGCGGCGCCCCCGTTCCGTCAGGTACCGGCTTCCGTTCCGGGCGGTCCGGCCGACCGGGTGAGGGGAACGGATCGGCGCGGTGGCTCAGCGCGGCCGGTCCGCCCGCGCCCCCGGCGGTGCCAGGCCGCAGGAGCCCGGGCGGCCCGGAGGGCAAAAACCCTCCTGGCCCGCATATCCGGGGGGCCAGGAGGGTTTTCGAGGTGTGGAGCCTAGGGGAGTCGAACCCCTGACATCTGCCATGCAAAGACAGCGCTCTACCAACTGAGCTAAGGCCCCGCGAGTGGGTGGGCATGACCGAGCAGCCGAGAGCCGCCCCTCCATCACCGGGAACCAGCGTACCGGGTGTTTCCCCCTGGTCCCGCAAAAGGATTGGGACTCCCCGTGCGCGACCACGCTCCGTAAGATGCCCCACGAGGTTCGCAGCAGCGAAGCTGCCGCAATGGGGAAGCGATGGGGAGACGCGCATGGACGCCACACAGCAGGAATCGACTGCCAGAGCCAGAGAGCTCCAGCGAAGCTGGTACGGAGAGCCCCTCGGGGGGCTCTTCCGCCGTCTGATCGACGACCTCGGGCTGAACCAGGCCCGGCTCGCCGCGGTTCTCGGACTGTCCGCCCCGATGCTCTCCCAGCTGATGAGTGGTCAACGCGCGAAGATCGGCAATCCCGCGGTGGTCCAGCGGGTCCAGGCGCTGCAGGATCTGGCGGGCCAGGTCGCCGACGGCAGTGTCAGCGCCGGGGAGGCCACGGACCGGATGGAGGAGATCAAGAAGTCGCAGGGCGGCTCCGTCCTCACCGCGTCCAGCCAGACGACGAACAGCTCCGGTGCGCCGACCGTGCGCCGGGTCGTCCGCGAGATCCAGTCCCTCCTGCGGTCGGTCGCGGCGGCCGGCGACATCATCGATGCGGCGGACTCCCTCGCCCCGACCCAGCCCGAACTGGCAGAGTTTCTCCGGGTGTACGGCGCCGGGCGCACCGCGGAGGCGGTCGCCCACTACGAGGCGCACCAGAGCTAGGCCAGGGCCGGGGCGGCAGGCCGCCGGCGGGACAACGGGGAGCGGGCGCGGCGCAATGGGTGAGGTCTTCGCGGGGCGGTATGAGCTGATCGACCCGATCGGACGCGGTGGTGTCGGCGCCGTCTGGCGGGCCTGGGACCAACGCCGCCGGCGCTATGTGGCGGCGAAGGTCCTCCAGCAGAGCGACGCGCACACCCTGCTGCGGTTCGTCCGGGAGCAGGCGCTCAGGATCGACCACCCGCATGTCCTCGCCCCGGCCAGTTGGGCCGCGGACGACGACAAGGTGCTGTTCACCATGGATCTGGTGAGCGGCGGATCGCTCGCCCATGTCATCGGTGACTACGGCCCGCTGCCGCCACGCTTCGTGTGCACGCTGCTCGACCAGCTCCTGTCCGGTCTCGCCGCGGTGCACGCGGAAGGTGTCGTGCACCGCGACATCAAACCCGCCAACATCCTGATGGAGGCCACCGGCACGGCGCGGCCGCATCTGCGGCTGTCCGACTTCGGCATCTCCATGCGCAAGGGCGAGCCGCGCCTGACCGAGACCAACTATGTCGTCGGAACGCCCGGTTACTTCGCTCCCGAGCAGATGATGGGCGCGGAACCCGACTTCCCGGCCGATCTCTTCGCGGTCGGACTTGTCGCGCTGTACCTGCTGCAAGGTCAGAAGCCGGACTCCCAGGCCCTGGTCGAGCACTTCGTCGCCCACGGTACCCCCGGGGCGCCTCAGGGCATCCCCGAGCCGCTGTGGCAAGTCCTGGCGGGCCTCCTCCAGCCCGACCCGAACGCCCGGTTCCGTACGGCCACCGGCGCGCGCAAGGCGCTGACCACGGCTGTGGAACTGCTGCCCGAGCCCGGCGCCGACGACGAGCCGGTCGAGATCTTCGACCAGATCGGTCCGCTGCCCGCCGCGTTCGGCCCCGCCGGTCCCGTCCCGGACCCGCAGCCCTCGGATCCCGGCACCGACCCGCGGGCGGACGGCCGGGGCGAAGGCCCGGTGCCCGTACCGCGGCCGGCCTCCCCCCAGGCAGCCCCCATGCCGCCGCCCGCGCCCTCGTCCATGTCGGAGACCGGCAGCTTCCATCTCCCTCCGCCGCCCGACCGGCAGCCGCCCCCGCGGCCACCTCAGCAGAGTCAGCAGCAGGACTTCGCCCTGCCGCCGCCCGCCCGGCAGCACACCCCGCCCACCCCCCTGCCGGCGCATCAGCTCGCCCCTTTTCCTGCCACCCCGCAGGACCTGTCCCAGGCACCGACGGCGGCGGCCCACCCCGTGGAAGCCCTCACCGGTCCCTACACCGCTCAGGACCCGCAGGTTCCCGCCCAGCCACCGGGCCGGCGCCCGGGGACACCCGCCCGCCACTCCTCCGCGAAACGCCCGGGACCGCCCCCGAAGGTGGCGGTCCCGGTCCTGCTGCTGGCACTGGCCTGTTTCGCGGTGGGCATCTGGGCGCTGACCCAGATCTGAGCCCCGCGTCTCCCCACTACCGCGCGGGCGGCCCGTACTCCCGCGTCCGGGCCTCTTCCGCGCCCCGCCCCGGACCCCGGCCGCCGCGCCGCCGAGCGAGCAGCGTCCAGGCACCGAGCCCGAGCAGCAGCGCGGAGCCCGCGCCGATCCCGGACGCCGCGACCAGCACCATCCGGTCGCTCCTCGCGGCGTCCTCGCTGCTCTGCCCGTTCGAGGCGTCGTCCAGCTTCTCCGGCGTCACCGTGAAGTCCCCGGCGGGCCCCGCGTACCCCGGCCCGCTCTCCGCCCGGCCCCTGACGTTCACCCGCAGCGTCAGCCCGTACGGCCTCTTCCCGAACACCTCCCCGACCTGCGGATTGAGGCTGACTCGCAGGTAGTACCAGCCCGCGAACCGCATGTCGGTGTCACCGCTGCCGGACCCGAAGCGGTTCTCGTACGCCACCGGCGGCAGCGGCTCCAGGGACGTCGTCTTCTGCTTGCCGTCGTACGACATCGAGTCCCTGCTGTCGACCAGGCCCCGCGCCGGGTTGTACAGGGACACGGACACCGCGCCGCTCACAAACCCCGTCCCGCCGGAACTGCCCAGGTCCGCGCTGACGAAAAGCTGCTGCCCCCAGTCCACCGGCACCCGGTAGAAGAGCGAAGCGCCCGGCTCGATCCTGGCCCTCCACTCGCCCTGTGTCAGCCCGGTGGCGTCGTAGAAGCTCGTGCCGCCCTCGCGCACCCTCGGCCCGTCGCCGACCGGCTCGGGAGAGGCACTGGGCCACACCGACGGCGCCTCGGACGGGCCCGCCTCCCGGAGCCCGGGCTCGGACACATGCCGGATCTCCAGGTCCCACGCCTCGGGCGTGGACGCGTCTTTGCCGGTCCGCTCGACGACGACAAAGTACGGGCCCGCCTCCTGGCAGGAAGAGGCGTTCTCGTCGATCAGCCGGTAGGCATAGGCGGCGAGCGGCCGGGGGAACTCCCCGGAGCCGAACCCCGCGTCGTTGGAGCCGCAGTCGTTGCCCTCCCGGTTCTGCACGGAGACCTTGATCTTGTCCCCGTACGCCACCCTGGTGTTCAGCTT
Organism: Streptomyces sp. NPDC006923; assembly: GCF_040635655.1. NCBI lineage: Bacteria > Bacillati > Actinomycetota > Actinomycetes > Kitasatosporales > Streptomycetaceae > Streptomyces > Streptomyces sp. NPDC006923. The sequence continues at coordinate 257,508 of NZ_JBEYIF010000005.1, read as the reverse complement.
CGGCACGGCCACGACGGAGACATAGGCGTTCGTCTTCGCGTCCAGGTCCAGCCGGTAGATCAGCGTGCCGTCCGGGCCGATCGAGTCGCGGTAGGTGGACCCGGCGTCGAGCCGCTCCGCGTCACTCGTGGTCGCCGCTCCGGTGATCCGCACCGCTCCGGGCTGAAAGACATACGGGCTCGGCTCACCGGCCGCCCCCGCCGGCCCCGGCAGCGCCGCCACCGCACATATCGCCACCGCCCCCGCCAGCGCCACCCGGCCCCTGCTGCGCTGCCTCTTCACGCGCTTCCCCTCGGTCGTCCCGGCCGCCCCGCGCCGCCCCGGTCGCGGCGGCCGGTCCATCCTGCCCCGGCCTTCCCGCCGCTGTCTCGCGCCCGCCGAATCAACCCTCCGGGGCGTATCCGCCGGGCCCACCCCGGCCCACCACGGCACCGTTCGCCTCCGCAAGCAAACGCTTCACGCAAGCGAACAGAAACCGCCCCCGCGCGGCCGGCCCCGGACAGCACGAAGCCCCGGCCGCTCGGCGACCGGGGCTCGCAATCGGACTCTGCTGCGTCTCACACACCCGAACCTGCGGGCACGGAGTCGGTCGCCTCCGTCCACAGATCCTGCTCGGCGCGATCCGCCTGGATCTGGCGGTACACGAGGAGCCCGCCGATGGCGGCCAGTGCGACCAAGAGAAGCTTCTTCACCGCGCGACCTCGTCTTTCCTTGGCGTAAGGGACTTCTGGCGCCCGACTATACACACCGACCGATACCGATCGGTGACCTGCCCGCGCCCCGTCCTCCGCCTTCACCAGGGAGAAAGCCCGGCCCGCGCACAGCGGCCCCGGGGCGCCGCCGGACCGTACGGACCGGCTCCGTACCCACACGTTCCGTGAGGGCCGCCCGCCCCCGCGGCGCGCCAGTCCCGATGCCGCGCCGCCCTCCCGGGCCGGGCGCCGCCCCATCGCACCGGACCGCTCCCTCACCCCCGCGGCGGCCTCACGTCGGCGTCGCGGTCAAAGGCCGCCCGGAATTGCGGGAACCGCTCGGACCTCGGATCCAGCAGATCCACCAGAGCGACCAATTGCCGCTGCATTCCCCCGATCCGGGAGACCGCCGGCCCGGCGTCCCGGGCCAGCCGGTCGATGTCCGCCAGCGGCTGCCGGAACCACCGGCCGAAACCCTCGTCCGTGTCGAGCCTCACACAGAACTCCACAAAGCCGAGACACCGCCGCCTGCCCGGCTCACCCTCCGGATGGACCATCAGCTCACCGATCGCCCGCTGATGCGTACGGAAGAGACGCAGTTCGTTGCTCTCCGCGGATATACGGCTCAGCGAAGAACCGATCTCGGAGATTTTGACCATGACATCCCGGTTGATCCGGGAGCGGCCCAGATCGAGGAACTGAATGTCCCGCCGCAGGATCTCCACCCAGCCGAGATACTCGGCGAGGACGAAGACCGTGGAGCGCCGCACATACTCGGCCTCCTCCTCGCTGCCCAGCGTGAGAAACGACGTCAGGAATCCACTCTGCGGCCCCGGCCGCCGGTCGACGACATGACCGCGCAGGATGTTGAACAGCCTGCTCTGCAGATCGAAGGCCGCCCAGGCCAGCGAGGCCCCGTAAGCCTCCATCAGGTTGCGCTGCTCCATGGCCCGCAGGCGCCGCTGCTGCCAGTAACCCAGCAGGGCCGCCACGGACGCGCTGACCACGGCGACCGTCGCGGACACCAGCGTCAGGACATCCATTGACGCGTTCTCCCCCCGGAGGACGGCTCTGCGGCCGCGCCGTACGAACCCGCCGCATCCTAGGCCCTGGGCCCCGTCCGGGCACCGGCGCCGCCCACCGGTGGTGCCGCGCGCACAGCCCGAAAGCGCCTGTCCACAAGGCAGTTGGACCACGGCCGAGAACACCGGAACGGGAAGAGCATCGGATTATCTCCGCACCACCAAGGACCGACGACGGCAGTTGTCCGGCACACACGCCAAAGGCCCCCAGCCATTGACGGCTGAGGGCCTTTACGCGGTGGGGCTAACAGGATTTGAACCTGTGGCCTCATCCTTATCAGGGATGCGCTCTAACCAACTGAGCTATAGCCCCGCGCTGCCCCTGAAGATTAGCGCACTTCAGGGCCAGCCCCAAAATCGATACCCGGCCCTCACTCGTCCTCGGCGAGCGTGAGCTCAACACCGCCCACGAAGCCCGCCGACAGGTTGTAGATGAAGGCTCCGAGCGTCGCCAGCGCCGTGGCCAGCACCACATCGATCACCGCGATGACCGAGGTGAAGATGAGCACCCTCGGCAGCGACAGGAACGACTGCAGATCGAACCCGTTGCCCTCGTTCGAGCCCGTGGCCTCACTGATCGTCCCGCCCACCGTCGAGAACACGCCCATCGCGTCCATGACCATCCACAGCACCGCTGCCGCGACGATCGTGCACACGCCCAGCGCGATGGACAGCAGGAAGCTGACCTTCATCACCGACCACGGATCGGCCTTCGCCACCCGCAGCCGCGCCTTGCGCGTACGGGGTGTCGTCCGCGCACCCGTCCTCGGCTTGCGCACCGCCGAGGCCGACTGCTGCTGACCGCCGGCACCCCGCTGCTGAGCCGCCGGCTGAGCCGGCTGGCCCTGCAGATTCTGCTGTCCGCCATGAGTTCCCCCGCCCTGCGGCGAGGGATACGCCTGCGGCGGGTGGTACGGCTGCGCAGCCTGCTGCGACTGCCCAGATCCATACGTCTCGTACGGAGGCTCTTGCCCCCGGGTATCGGTCACCGTAACCCCCTGGGAGTCCGTGGCAGGGCCACGAGCACCGTTCCCTCCGGAAGCGGCCGATCCGGCGCCCGTGGCTCCACTCACGCTTTACTCCTCGTGCTCCCCGGCCGAAGGCTTGCTGCCCCCGGCGACCTCGGCCGTACCCGCCGATTCGGTCCCCGGGTCATCGCTCCCGTCGACCTCTTCCGCCTCGCGGCCAGCCTCGGCATTACGAGCGATACCGACGACGGCGTCGCGCTTGCCAAGGTTGATCAGTTGGACGCCCATGGTGTCACGGCCCGTCTCCCTGACTTCGTTGACTCGCGTGCGAATCACACCGCCGCCGAGGGTGATGGCCAGGATTTCATCCGTCTCCTCGACCACCAGCGCGCCGACGAGGGAACCACGGTCCTCCACAATCTTGGCAGCCTTGATACCGAGGCCACCACGACCTTGGACGCGATATTCGTCGACAGCGGTTCGCTTCGCGTACCCACCATCTGTAGCAGTGAACACGAACGTACCGGGCCTGACGACATTCATCGAGAGCAGTTCGTCCCCTTCGCGGAAACTCATCCCCTTGACACCCGATGTGGCGCGCCCCATCGGACGCAGCGCGTCGTCCGTCGCGGTGAACCGGATCGACTGGGCCTTCCTGCTGATGAGCAGCAGATCGTCCTCCGCCGACACCAGCTCCGCGCCGATCAGCTCGTCGTCGCCGCCCGCCTCCGTCTCCCGGAGATTGATCGCGATGACACCACCCGCCCGAGGCGAGTCGTAGTCCTTCAGCGGAGTCTTCTTCACCAGACCGGCCTTGGTGGCCAGGACCAGATACGGCACGGCCTCGTAATCACGGATCGCCAGGATCTCCGCGATCCGCTCGTCCGGCTGGAAGGCGAGCAGATTGGCCACATGCTGGCCCCGCGCGTCACGGCCGGCGTCCGGCAGCTCGTACGCCTTCGCCCGGTACACCCGGCCCTTGTTCGTGAAGAACAGCAGCCAGTGGTGCGTCGTCGAGACGAAGAAGTGGTCGACGATGTCGTCTTCCTTGAGCTTCGTACCGCGCACGCCCTTGCCGCCACGCTTCTGCGACCGGTAATCGTCCGTCTTCGTACGCTTCACATAGCCGCCACGCGTGATCGTGACGACGATGTCCTCCTCGGCGATCAAGTCCTCCATGGACATGTCGCCGTCGAAGGGCACCAGCTTCGAACGCCGGTCGTCACCGAACTTCTCGACGATGACGGCCAGTTCCTCGCTGACGATCTGACGCTGCTTCTCCGGCGACGCCAGGATCGCGTTGTACTCATTGATCTTCTGCTGCAGCTCGTCGTGCTCCGCGACGATCTTCTGCCGCTCCAGAGCCGCCAGCCGGCGAAGCTGCATCTCCAGGATCGCGTTCGCCTGGATCTCGTCGATCGTGAGCAGCCCCATCAGGCCCTCACGCGCGATCTCCACCGTGTCACTGCGCCGGATCAGCGCGATGACCTCGTCGATCGCGTCCAGCGCCTTGAGCAGACCCCGCAGGATGTGCGCCCGCTCCTCGGCCTTGCGCAGCCGGAACCGGGTACGCCGGACGATGACCTCGATCTGGTGCGTCACCCAGTGCCGGATGAACGCGTCCAGCGACAGGGTGCGCGGCACACCGTCGACCAGCGCCAGCATGTTCGCACCGAAATTGGTCTGCAGCTCGGTGTGCTTGTACAGGTTGTTCAGGACGACCTTCGCGACCGCGTCCCGCTTCAGGACGACGACCAGCCGCTGTCCCGTACGCGAAGACGTCTCGTCACGGACGTCCGCGATGCCGCCGATCTTCCCGTCCTTGACCAGGTCGGCAATCTTCTGCGCGAGATTGTCCGGGTTGGTCTGGTACGGAAGCTCCGTGACCACCAGGCACTGACGGTTCTGGATCTCCTCGACCTCGACCACCGCGCGCATCGTGATCGAACCGCGGCCCGTACGGTACGCGTCCTCGATGCCCTTGCGGCCCACCACCAGCGCGCCGGACGGGAAGTCCGGACCCTTGATCCGCTCGATCAGCGCGTCGAGGAGCTCCTCATGACTGGCGTCCGGGTGCTCCAGCGCCCACTGCGCACCCGCCGCGACCTCACGGAGATTGTGCGGCGGAATGTTCGTCGCCATACCGACGGCGATCCCGGCCGAACCATTGATCAGCAGATTCGGGAACCGCGCCGGCAGAACCGTCGGCTCCTGATTACGGCCGTCGTAGTTGTCCGTGAAATCGACGGTCTCCTCGTCGATGTCCCGGAGCATCTCCATCGACAGCGGCATCAGCTTGCACTCGGTGTACCGCATGGCGGCGGCCGGGTCATTGCCCGGAGAACCGAAGTTGCCGTTGGAGTCCACCAGCGGCATCCGCATCGACCACGGCTGCGCCAGCCGGACCAGCGCGTCATAGATCGAGGAGTCACCGTGCGGGTGGTACGTACCCATGACGTCACCGACGACACGGGCGCACTTGTAGAAGCCCTTCTCGGGCCGGTACCCACCGTCGTACATCGCGTACAGCACACGCCGGTGGACGGGCTTGAGACCGTCCCGCACGTCCGGCAGCGCACGCGACACGATGACGGACATCGCGTAGTCGAGATACGAGCGCTGCATCTCCGTTTCGAGCCCGACCGGCTCGACCCGCAGCGCCAGGCCCTCCACCGCCACAGCGGCCTCCGGGACCACCGGCGTGTCCGGGCTTTCGGGGGTGTCAGGAGTGTCAGGGGTGTTCTCGTCGGCCATTGCTGGTCAGTATTCCTTTCGGCCTTTTCGAATCCGTCAGCAGAGACCGACTCAGATGTCGAGGAAGCGGACGTCCTTGGCGTTGCGCTGGATGAAGGAACGCCGCGCCTCGACGTCCTCGCCCATCAGCACCGAGAACAGATCGTCGGCCTGAGCCGCGTCGTCCAGGGTGACCTGGCCGAGCACACGGTGATCGATGTCCATCGTGGTGATCCGCAGCTCCTCGGCGTTCATCTCGCCCAGACCCTTGAAGCGCTGGATCGAGTCCTCGCGGATCCGCTTGCCGTTCTGCTTGCCCAGCTCCACCAGGGCGTCGCGCTCCCGGTCGGAGTACGCGTACTCGAAGTCGTCCCGGCCCCACTTGATCTTGTAGAGCGGCGGACGCGACAGATACACGTGCCCCGCCTCGACCAGCGGCCGCATGAAGCGGAACAGGAACGTCAGCAGCAGCGTATTGATGTGCTGCCCGTCGACATCGGCGTCCGCCATCAGGATGATCTTGTGATAGCGGAGCTTCTCGATGTCGAAGTCCTCGTGCACGCCGGTGCCGAACGCCGAGATCAGCGCCTGTACCTCGGTGTTCTGGAGGATCTTGTCGATCCGGGCCTTCTCGACGTTCAGGATCTTGCCGCGGATCGGCAGGATCGCCTGATACATCGGGTTACGGCCCGACTTCGCCGAACCACCGGCGGAGTCGCCCTCCACGATGAAGATCTCGCACTTCGACGGATCGTTCGACTGGCAGTCGCTCAGCTTGCCCGGCAGCGACGCGCTCTCCAGCAGGCCCTTGCGCCGGGTCAGATCACGCGCCTTACGAGCCGCGACCCGGGCCGTGGCGGCCTGGATCGACTTGCGGATGATGTCCGCGGCCTCGTTCGGATTGCGGTCGAACCAGTCCGTCAGATGCTCGTGCACGATCTTCTGCACAAACGTCTTCGCCTCGGTGTTACCGAGCTTGGTCTTCGTCTGCCCCTCGAACTGCGGCTCGCCCAGCTTCACCGAGATGATCGCCGTCAGACCCTCGCGGATGTCCTCACCGGCGAGGTTGTCGTCCTTCTCCCGCAGAAACTTCTTCTCCCGCGCGTAACGGTTGACCAGACCCGTCATCGCCGCACGGAAGCCCTCCTCGTGCGTACCGCCCTCATGCGTGTGGATCGTGTTCGCGAACGAGTACACACCCTCGCTGTACTGCGCGTTCCACTGCATCGCGATCTCCACCGAGAGCAGCCGCTCCCGGTCCTCGGCCTCGATGTCGATGACCGTCGGATGGATCAGCTCACCCTTACGGGAGTTGAGGTACTTCACAAAGTCGACAATGCCGCCCTCATAGAAGTACTTCACCGTGCGGACCCGCTCCTCGTCCGCCTCCTCGACCGTGTCCCCGCCCGCGACCTCGGCACCGGCGACGGCCTTCGCCGACTCCCGCTCGTCCGTCAGCGTCAGGGTCAGCCCCTTGTTGAGGAAGGCCATCTCCTGAAAACGCCGGGACAGCGTCTCGAACGAATACTCCGTCGTCTCGAAGATGTCCGGATCGGCCCAGAACGTCACCGCCGTACCGGACTCGGCCGTCTCCTCGTTCCGCACCAGCGGCGCGGTCGGCACACCGAGCTTGTAGTCCTGCGTCCAGCGGTAGCCGTCACGCTTGACCTCCACCGCCACCTTCGACGACAGGGCGTTGACCACCGAGACACCGACGCCGTGCAGACCACCGGAGACGGCGTAACCACCGCCGCCGAACTTGCCGCCCGCGTGCAGCACGGTCAGCACGACCTCGATGGCCGGCTTGTTCTCCGACGGCACGATGTCCACCGGGATACCGCGGCCGTTGTCGATCACACGCACCCCGCCGTCGGCGAGGATCGTGACGTCAATGGTGTCCGCGTGCCCCGCCAGGGCCTCGTCGACAGAGTTGTCGACGACCTCGTACACCAAGTGATGCAGGCCACGCTCACCGGTCGAACCGATGTACATGCCAGGCCGCTTACGGACCGCGTCCAGGCCCTCCAGCACGGTGATGGCACTGGCGTCGTACGAGGCGGTCACCTCACCGTGCTGACCAGTCGTGGGGGACGGAGTCTTCTCATTGGGGTTGCCGGAATCGGCCACGAAGCGCCCTTTCTGGCACAGCACAGGCCGTTCTCCGAGCAAGCGGGACCGGCTGCGTCGTTCGGCTTGTGTCGACGTGTCCCGCAAGCACAGCGGGATTTCCCGTCAGTCTACCGGTAGCGCCGACCCGAATGAGGGTTTGCCGGTACCTGAGTCCGCATGTGCCGCCCTGGACCAGCGCCTACCGACTCCCCATATTCGGGAAGGGGCTCCAGGAGGCTCACACGGGCATTGAGCGCTTCGGCCTGTCAACCTCCCGCTACGGTGAGGGACGCCTCATCCTCCCCAGGCGAAACCCCAGGTCACCGCGGTACACGAAAGACACAGAAACAACGCCTCAGCCCGGACCGCGACCGACGCCCCCGGACAGCGACGGACCGGCGCGACAACGGGAAACAGGCGCACACGGCGCTCCCGGGAAGCAGCGACACCCCGCCCACGCCCCGACGGACCACCGGGCCGCGACCACCCGGGCCGCACACCGTCAAGACCGCCCCGGCCCCATCAGCCGTACGTGTCCCCAGGACCCTTGCTCCCCGGCGCCCGCAGACGACCGAACCGCTGCGGCGGCCCACCGGGCCCCAACACTTTGATCACCCGCACGGTGCCATGCCCCAGATCCTCATTCAGCCGCGCCACCAGCCGAGGCGCCAGCAACCGCAACTGCGTCGCCCACGCCGTCGAATCGCACTGCACCGTCAGCGCCCGCTCGTCCTCACCCTCGTCATACCGCTGCGGCACACAGTGCTTCGCCACGTCCTCACCGACGATCTGCGACCACCGCCCCATCACCCCACCCACCGCGGCCGGCGCCTCCCAGCCACGCTCCGTGATCAACCGATTGATCGCCGCACCCAACGGCAGCGGATCACGACCATCCGCCCGCGCCCCCGACCGCAGCCCACCGCCCCGCCTGGCCTGCTTCTTCTGCTGCGCGGCAGCACCCCGCGCACGCGCCTGCTCCTTCGCCGCACGCAACGCCACCCGCGCGAGATCCACACCAGACGACTCCACAGGCTCCGGCACCTCGGGCCCCCCAGCCCGCCCCGCGCCGCTCACACCCGCTCCACAGCGCCGTCGGCCACCACAAAACGCGCCCCCGCCAGCACACCCGGCACATCGTCATCCACCGCGGCGGTCACCAGCACCTGCTCACCCGGCGCCACCAGCTCCGCGAGCCGCTCCCGCCGCCGCGCGTCAAGCTCAGCGAACACATCGTCCAGCACCAGCACCGGCTCATTACCCTCAGCACGCAACAAGTCATACGAAGCCAGGCGCAGCGCCAGCGCGAACGACCAGCACTCACCATGACTGGCATATCCCTTCGCGGGAAGCTGCCCCAGCTTCAGCACCAGATCGTCGCGGTGCGGACCGGCCAACGTCACACCCCGCTCGATCTCCTGCTTGCGCACCCCGGCCAGCGCGGCCAGCAGCCGCTCGTACAGCTCCTCGCGCATATCCCCGCCCCCGGCCGAAGAGGCCCCGGCAGCCGCAGAAGCCCCGACAGTCCCGACAGCCGCAGAAGCCTCAGAGGAAGACCGGTACTCCAGCGACACCGGACCACCACCGGGAGCCAACTGCTCATACGCCTTGTCCGCCAGCGGCTGCAGCACCGCGATCAGATCCACCCGCTGCGCCAGCAACTCCGCCCCCACCCGTGCGAGATGCTGATCCCACACGTCCAGCGTCGACAGATCCATCCCGCGCCCGCCGTGCCGCCGCGCCATCGCCGCCGACTTCAACAGGGTGTTGCGCTGCCTGAGGACCCGGTCGTAGTCAGACCGCACCCCCGCCATCCGGGGCGACCGCGCCGTGACCAGCTCGTCCAGAAACCTGCGACGCTCGCCCGGATCACCCTTCACCAGCGACAGATCCTCCGGCGCGAACAGCACCGTCCGTATGATCCCCACCACATCACGGGGCCTGACCTGCGACGAACGATTGATCCGCGCCCGGTTCGCCCGCCCGGGATTCAACTCGAGCTCAACGAGCTGCGAACGCTCGCCCTGGGTCACCGCGGCCCGGATCACCGCCCGGTCCGCCCCCATCCGCACCAGCGGCGCGTCCGAGGACACCCGGTGACTGCCGAGCGTCGCCAGATAGCCGATCGCCTCGACAAGATTCGTCTTCCCCTGCCCGTTCGCCCCCACGAACGCGGTGACGCCCGGGGCAAGTGGAACCTCGACCCGGGCGTACGACCGGAAGTCGGCCAGCGACAAATGCGTGACGTGCATGGATGAACGCAGGCCTCCCTCGGTGTCAGGGCTCTACTTCTTCGACCCGTTCGACTCGACCGCATGGCCGCCGAACTGGTTGCGCAGTGCCGCGACCATCTTCATCTGCGGCGAGTCGTCCTGCCGGGACGAGAACCGCGCGAACAGCGACGCCGTGATCGCGGGCAGCGGCACCGAATGGTCGATGGCCGCCTCGACCGTCCAGCGGCCCTCGCCGGAGTCCTGGGCGAAGCCCCGCAGCTGCTCCAGGTGCTCGTCCTGGTCCAGGGCGTTGACCGCCAGGTCCAGCAGCCAGGACCGGATGACCGTGCCCTCCTGCCAGGACCGGAACACCTCACGGACATCGGTCACCGAGTGGACCTTCTCCAGCAGCTCCCAGCCCTCGGCATAGGCCTGCATCATGGCGTACTCGATGCCGTTGTGAACCATCTTGGCGAAGTGGCCCGCACCGACCTTGCCGGCGTGCACAGAACCGAAGTCACCCTCCGGCTTGAGCGCGTCGAAGACCGGCTGCACCTTCTCCACATGCTCGCTCGCGCCGCCGTACATCAGCGCGTAGCCGTTCTCCAGGCCCCAGACGCCGCCCGAAACACCGCAGTCGACAAAGCCGATGCCCTTGATGCCCAGCTCCACGGCGTGCTTCTCGTCGTCCGTCCAGCGGGAGTTCCCACCGTCCACCACGACATCGCCTGCGGACAGCAGCGCCGCCAGCTCGTCGATCGTGGACTGGGTCGCGGCACCCGCCGGGACCATCACCCACACAACCCGCGGACCCTTGAGCTTGCTCACCAGCTCCTGGAGGCTGTGAACATCGGCGATGTCCGGATTGCGGTCGTATCCGATGACGGTGTGGCCTGCGCGGCGGATGCGCTCGCGCATATTGCCGCCCATCTTGCCGAGACCGATGAGACCGAGCTCCATCAGGCGTTCCTTAAGCGTTGAGGCGATTCGTACCCGGGCCCGAGCCTACGCCGGGGCCCGGCTACTCACCTGTGGGGTCAGCCGCTCAGCCGCACCGGCATGATCAGGTACTTGTACGCCTCGTCCGCCTCGGCGTCGACGGCCGGCCGGCCACTGAGCAGCGCCGGCTTCGTGGACGTCGTGAAGGAGAGCTGAGCGACCGGGGAGTCGATCGCGCTCAGGCCGTCCAGCAGGAAGGTCGGGTTGAAGGCGATCGAGATGTCGTCGCCCTCGAGCCGGGCGTCGACCCTCTCCACAGCCTGTGCGTCGTCGCTGGAGCCCGCCTCCAGGATCAGCACCCCCTGCTCGAAGCTGAGCCGCACCGGGGTGTTCCGCTCGGCGACCAGGGCCACACGCTTGACGGCCTCGACGAACGGAGCGGTCTCGATCACCGCGACCGAGTTGAACTCGGTGGGGAAGAGCGTGCGGTACTTCGGCAGATCGCCTTCGAGCAGCCGGGTGGTCGTACGGCGTCCCGCGCCCTCGAACCCGATGAGTCCCTCACCGGCGCCCGACCCGGAGAGCGCCAGAGTCACCGTGTCACCGCTGGTCAGCGCCTTGGCGGTGTCCAGCAGCGTCTTGGCGGGCACCAGGGCGACGGCGGAGATGTCCGCCGCTTCCGGCTTCCACAGGAACTCGCGCACCGCGAAGCGGTAGCGGTCCGTCGAGGCCAGGGTGACCGTGTCGCCCTCGATCTCGATCCGTACGCCGGTCAGCACCGGCAGCGTGTCGTCGCGGCCCGCGGCGATGGCGACCTGGGAGGCGGCAGAGGCGAAGACCTCACCGGGGACCGTGCCGGTCGCCGTCGGCATCTGCGGCAGCGCCGGGTACTCGTCCACAGGCAGGGTGTGGAGCGTGAACCGCGAGGAGCCGCAGGCCACCACCGCGCGTACACCGTCTGTGGAAATCTCGACCGGGCGGTTGGGCAGGGCGCGGCAGATGTCCGCCAGCAGCCGGCCGGAGACGAGGACGGTGCCGTCCTCCTCGATCTCGGCGTCCACCGAGACCCGCGCCGAGACCTCGTAGTCGAAGCTGGAGAAGCTGAGAGCGCCGTCCTCGGCCTTCAGCAGAAGGCCCGCGAGGACGGGCGCCGGCGGACGGGCCGGAAGGCTACGGGCCACCCAGGCCACCGCCTCCGCGAGTACATCGCGCTCCACCCGGATCTTCACCGGAACCGCCTCCTGCTGTTGCTGGCTCGCCCTGCTGGCCTTCGTCGTCGGCTGTGATGCCGGGGACCAGTCTGACGTACGGCGCCGACAGTCGCTGCGGCTGCGGGTCAAGTCGGTGCGACGAGCCGGGGAGGCCGCCCGCCCAAGTTGTGCACAGGCCCCGCTTCGAAGCGGATTCCTCGTTAACTCTGAGTGGCAGTAGTAGTAGGGCCTGTGGAAACCGTGGATAACGTCATCTGCCCAGGTCAGACCCGATTTTTTGTCCACCGCCCCTGTGGGCGCCGCCCGTGGACAACTCTGCCGATCTGTGGACAGGCGAAAGTTCTGCACACCCGATGCACAGGAGACATGGACTTCTCCCCAGGGCTGTCCCCAGCTTTACCCATGTTCCCCACAGCCCAATCGAGCTTCTTGGTGTGACGCCTTTCACTCGCCCCAGTGATCCCGGGCGTTTCGTTGCCGAACAGTGGACAGGGGTGTGGAGAAGCTGTGGGCAACTTGATCGGCCCTGTGGGCCGCCGGTGGACAAGCAACACGGCGCCCTGTGGAAGACTTTTTCGTCCACAGCCTGTGGAGCACCGTGAGACACAAATCCACAAGGCTCTGACCTGGCCCGATGGCATTACGGCAGGTGCGCCTGTGGACACAGTCTGGACAACTTCATGGTCCCCAGGCTGTGGACGAAGGATTGCTTCCGGATCTGTGGAGAAGACCGTCCCGCCGCCCTGTATTCGAACAGCGGAGTGCGGCGGACGGCACGCCGGGGCGGCCGATCTGGGGGCACGACAGGCCGCAGGGCGCCCCGGGACGGTGTCCCCGAGCGCCCTGCGACAGGTCCGAGCCGGCTGTGTCAGCCGTTCTTGATGCGGTTCGTCAGCTCCGTGACCTGGTTGTAGATGGAGCGCCGCTCGGCCATCAGCGCGCGGATCTTCCGGTCCGCGTGCATCACCGTCGTGTGGTCGCGCCCGCCGAACTGTGCGCCGATCTTGGGCAGTGAGAGATCGGTCAGTTCCCGGCAGAGGTACATCGCGATCTGGCGTGCCGTCACCAGCACCCGGCTCCGGGACGAGCCGCAGAGATCCTCCACCGTCAGTCCGAAGTAGTCGGCGGTCGCGGCCATGATGGCGCCGGCGGTGATCTCCGGGGCCGCGTCCTCGCCGCCCGGGATCAGGTCCTTGAGCACGATCTCGGTGAGGCCGAGGTCCACCGGCTGCCGGTTGAGCGAGGCGAAGGCCGTCACCCGGATGAGCGCGCCCTCCAGCTCCCGGATGTTGCGGGAGATCCGGGAGGCGATGAACTCCAGGACCTCGGGCGGGGCGTTGAGCTGCTCCTGCACCGCCTTCTTGCGCAGGATCGCGATGCGGGTCTCCAGCTCCGGCGGCTGTACGTCGGTGGTCAGCCCCCACTCGAAGCGGTTGCGCAGCCGGTCCTCCAGGGTGATCAGCTGCTTGGGCGGCCGGTCGGAGGACAGCACGATCTGCTTGTTGGCGTTGTGGAGCGTGTTGAAGGTGTGGAAGAACTCCTCCTGCGTGGACTCCTTGCTCGCCAGGAACTGGATGTCGTCGACCAGGAGGATGTCGACATCGCGGTAGCGCTTGCGGAAGGTGTCGCCCTTGCCGTCGCGGATCGAGTTGATGAACTCGTTCGTGAACTCCTCGGAGCTGACGTACCGCACGCGGGTGCCCGGGTAGAGGCTGCGCGCGTAGTGCCCGATGGCGTGCAGGAGATGGGTCTTGCCGAGGCCGGACTCCCCGTAGATGAAGAGCGGGTTGTACGCCTTGGCCGGTGCCTCGGCGACGGCGACCGCGGCGGCGTGTGCGAAGCGGTTGGACGCGCCGATGACAAAGGTGTCGAAGAGGTATTTGGGGTTGAGCCGGGCGTGGGGCTCGCCGGGTCCCGGTGCCGGGGCGGGCTGGGCGCCCAGCGGGCCCGACACGCCGCCGCGGCCGTCGCCGGGGCCGCCGCCGTGGCGGGGGGACCGGGGCTCCGGCAGCTCGTGCCGGTCGCCGTGCTGTTCGTACTGCGAGCGCTCGGGTCCCTGGGGCTGCCGGTAGTCGTGGGACGGCTGAGCGGGCCGGGCGCCGGCGTACGGGTCGCGCTCCTGGTACCCGCCGAGCCGGGGCTGCTGCCAGGAGAGATCCTCCTGGTTGCGCGGCCAGGCGCCGGGGTCGGGGCGCTGCTGCTGGTAGTCCGGGTACGCGGGGCGGACGGAGGGCATGCCATCGTCCGAGGGGCGGTGTCCGTAGCCGTCGTAGGTGTCGCTGGACCGGTCGTCGTGCTGAGGGCCCTGGTAGCGGTGCTGCTGGGGCACGGGCGGGGCCGGCGGGGTGGGCTCGCCGGCGGAGTCGTCGACGGTGATCGCGATCCGGATGGGCCGGCCGCACTCATGGCTCAGGGTCTCGCTGATGAGGGGTGCCAGACGGCCTTCGAGGACGCGCTTGCCCCATTCGTTGGGGACGGCGAGCAGCGCGGTGTCGGCGACGAGGGCGAGGGGCTGGCAGCGCTCGATCCACTGCTTGTCCTTGGGCTCGACGCCCTGCTGGCCCTCCCTGAGGAGCTGCTCCAGCACTCGTGGCCACACTGCGGCAAGATCGGCAGGTACATCAGCCACAAGGCACGCTCTCTCGCAGGTCCCACGAATATGTGGTTCTCGGGACGGGATGGGAAGACCGGCAGGAAACGAAGCCGGAGTTCAGCCACGGTAGTCAGGGCGACCCGCGAGGTTCAAGTTGTTGTCCACAGCCTGTGCACAATGGAGACCGGCGCCGAGCTGGTTTGACCGGATGGCGTAGCCGCGCGTACCGTGACCAGGTCGAGTTGTCGATGGCTGCTGCCGCCTGCCTCCGATGGGCAAGGATCACGATCTGTGGTTGTGAAGCGGTGCACTCGGGCGTAAACGCGAGCTACTCGTGGGCGCACGGTGACAGCCAGGCGATGTCCCGCCACCACACATATCTTTCTGGAGCCCTCGAGTGAGCAAGCGCACCTTCCAGCCGAACAACCGTCGTCGCGCCAAGACCCACGGGTTCCGGCTGCGGATGCGTACCCGTGCCGGCCGCGCGATTCTCGCGTCCCGCCGTGGCAAGGGTCGCGCCCGTCTGTCGGCCTGATCGCCAACAGGTCGTGTCGTGCTGCCTACCGAGTATCGGCTGAGGCGGCGCGAGGATTTCGCGACCGCGGTACGCCGAGGACGCCGGGCCGGACGCCCGCTTCTTGTCGTCCATCTACGCAGCGGTGCCACGGACCCGCACGCGCCTGGGGAGAGCGCTCCCCCGTCGCGTGCGGGTTTCGTCGTAAGCAAGGCTGTGGGTGGGGCGGTCGTTCGCAACCTGGTGAAGCGGCGACTGCGTCACCTGATACGTGACCGACTGCCCGAGCTGCCCCCCGGTAGCCTGGTTGTCGTACGGGCGCTGCCCGGAGCGGGTGACGCCGAATATGCACAGCTGGCCCGAGACCTGGACGCCGCTCTTCGGCGGCTGCTGGGAGGGGGCGCGCGATGAAATACCCGCTGCTGGCTCTGATCAAGTTGTACCAGTGGACGATCAGCCCGCTTCTCGGGCCTGTGTGCCGGTACTACCCGTCGTGCTCACACTACGGATACACGGCCATCGACCGGCATGGAGCGGTGAAGGGCACGGCGCTGACCGCCTGGCGGATTCTGCGGTGCAATCCGTGGTCGCCGGGTGGCGTGGACCATGTCCCACCACGTAAACGCCCGCGTTGGCATGAGCTGCTGCGCAACGCGTGGCGCGGCAGCAAGGGCGGGAACTCCGCCGCCGGCGTGCCTTCCGGGGGACCGGCCCCCGACACCCCCAGTTCGGCCGCAGAGACCTCGCCCGACGCTCAAGGAGCCTGATTAGTGGACACGATTGCCAGTCTCTTCAGCTTTATCACCACACCTGTTTCGTGGGTCATCGTCCAGTTCCACAGCCTGTACGGGGCGATCTTCGGCCCGGACACGGGTTGGGCCTGGGGGCTGTCCATCGTGTCCCTGGTGGTACTGATCCGGATCTGTCTGATCCCGCTTTTTGTGAAGCAGATCAAGTCGACCCGGAACATGCAGGTGCTCCAGCCCAAGATGAAGGCGATCCAGGAGCGCTACAAGAACGACAAACAGCGTCAGTCCGAAGAGATGATGAAGCTGTACAAGGAGACGGGTACGAACCCGCTCTCCTCGTGTCTTCCCATCCTGGTGCAGTCGCCGTTCTTCTTCGCCCTCTACCACGTGCTCTCCGCCATCGCGAGCGGTAAGCAGATTGGTTTCATCAATCAGGGGCTGCTGGACAGCGCCCGCCAGGCGCACATCTTCGGTGCTCCGCTGGCCGCCAAGTTCACGGACGGCAGCGCCAAGGTGGCGTCCCTGAGCGCTTCGGTGACCGATGTGCGGGTCATCACCGCCATCATGATCGTTCTGATGTCGGCGTCGCAGTTCTACACGCAGCGCCAGTTGATGACCAAGAACGTCGACCTGACGGTCAAGACGCCCTACATGCAGCAGCAGAAGATGCTGATGTACATCTTCCCGGTGATCTTCGCTGTCACGGGCATCAACTTCCCGGTCGGTGTGCTCGTCTACTGGCTGACCACCAACGTGTGGACCATGGGCCAGCAGATGTTCGTGATCAACCAGAACCCCACACCGGGCAGCAAGGCGCAGGACGCGTATCTGCAGCGTCTGCTGAAGGGCATCACGGCGCACAGCGACATCCGGTCCCGGCGTAAGCGCAATGTGGTCCGGGCGATTGTGGCCAAGGGCCCCGACCGCAATGACAACGAGCGCAGGTTTATGACCGGCCTGGCGAAGGCGGGCCTGGCCGCGCAGGCCGATGGCACGGTGATCAAGAGCGACACCGCGGCTGTCGAGGCCGAGTCCGGTGGTGCGGCGAAGCGGCAGCAGCCCAAGCGCCAGACCAAGGCGAAGCGGCAGTCAGCCGCCACGCATTCGGGTACGGACGCGTCGACGCAGGCCACGGATTCCGAGGTCCGCGGTGATGCGGCGAAGACTTCGTTGCAGAAGAAGAGCGAGCCGCAGGACACCACGTCCAAGCCGGCGGGCAAGCCCGCTGCCGGTTCCGCACGCCAAGCCAAGCCGGGGCAGCGCAAGGGCCAGCAGCGGCCCAAGCACCCGTCCAAGAAGTAAGAAGGAGTCCATCCGTGACGGAAGGCACCATCTCCGCCGCCGAGGGGGGCGACACCCTGACCCGCCTGGAGCAGGAAGGGGAGATCGCCGCCGACTACCTCGAGGGTCTGCTCGACATCGCTGATCTTGACGGCGATATCGATATGGACGTCGAGGCCGACCGGGCTGCGGTCTCGATCATCAGTGACTCGGCCGGCCGGGATCTGCAGAAGCTCGTGGGACGTGACGGTGAGGTGCTGGAGGCGCTTCAGGAGCTGACGCGGCTCGCTGTGCACCGGGAGACCGGGGACCGCAGCCGGCTGATGCTGGACATCGCCGGCTTCCGGGCCAAGAAGCGTACGGAGCTCGCCGAGCTGGGTGCCAAGGCCGCGGATGAGGTGAAGAGCACCGGTGAGCCGGTGAAGCTGGATCCCATGACGCCCTTCGAGCGGAAGGTTGTGCATGACGCGGTCGCGGCCGCGGGTCTGCGCAGCGAGTCCGAGGGCGAGGAGCCGCAGCGCTTTGTCGTAGTGCTGCCCGCCTGAGCGGTCCCTCGTTTTTTCGGCCCCGTCTGTTTCGCAGGCGGGGCCGATCCTTGTCAGCCTGATAGTCAGCCACCGGTCGGTGGTTCGGTATGGAAGGACGGTTCCCGTGACGGAGACAGCAGAGCTTCCCCCTGCGCCGGACGAGGCACGGACTGTTTTCGGTGAGTTCTTTCCGGAGGCGGTCCGGTACGCGGAGCTGCTGGCGGACGCGGGAGTCAAGCGCGGTCTGATCGGGCCGCGTGAGGTGCCACGGCTGTGGGAGAGGCATCTGCTGAACTGTGCGGTGCTCTCGGAGGTTGTGCCCGAGGACGTCATGGTCTGCGATGTCGGCTCGGGCGCGGGGCTTCCGGGGATCCCACTGGCGCTGGTGCGGCCGGACCTGAAGATCACGCTGTTGGAGCCCTTGCTGCGGCGGACGAATTTTCTCCAGGAAGTGGTCGAGCTGCTGGGTCTGGATCATGTGACGGTGGTGCGCGGGAGGGCCGAGGAGGTCCTGGGCACCTTGCAGCCGGTGCATGTGGTGACGGCGCGTGCGGTGGCTCCGCTGGATCGTCTGGCGGGCTGGGGGGTGCCGTTGCTGCGCCCGTACGGCGAGATGCTGGCGCTCAAGGGCGACACCGCCGAGGAAGAGCTCAAGGGAGCCCGTGCGGCGCTGGGTAAGCTCGGCGTGGTCGGGAGCTCGGTTCTGCATGTGGGCGAGGGGATCGTCGATCCACTGGCCACGGTGGTGCGGGTGGAGGTCGGGGAGAGTCCGGGTGGTGTGCGGTTTGCCACAAAGCGAGCCAGGGCCGCCAGGGCGGGCCGTGCGAGGCGGCGTCGCTGAGCCGTACAGTGCGTACTGTCTCGGTGGATGCTCCATACAAGGTGCCGTATCTACGCACGCGGAGTGTCGTAACGGGGTAGCCCTGTGGCAGATGCATCGTGTTTCACGTGAAACGTCGTTCGCTACTGCAGGGAATTATCAGTCGTGGCCGCGAGGCTGCTACGCCGCGTAGTCGAAAGCCCCTCGTGAGGGGGATGGGGTTGTCCACAGAGGTGGATTCCTCCACAGAACCACGGGCCTCGCTGGTTCACGAACCCGAAAGCATGGCAGGCTCTGTTCATTGCGAGTCTGAAGTCGAGGAGAGTGAATCCTTGCGGTCCGACGCCAACATCGCGGGGCCGATGGCCGATCCGGTCCCCGGTCCCCGCACCGAGTCGGCGGGGGAGGATGTTTCACGTGAAACGCCGCCCCCGATGGACGACACCCCCATTGGTCGCGCTGCCCAGTTGGCGGTGGAGGCACTGGGCCGCGCCGGCGAGGGTCTGCCTCGCCCCGAGCAGACGCGTGTCATGGTCGTCGCCAATCAGAAGGGTGGCGTGGGGAAAACCACCACTACGGTGAATCTCGCTGCTTCCCTGGCGCTCCATGGGGCGCGCGTTCTGGTGATCGACCTCGATCCTCAGGGCAACGCTTCCACGGCACTCGGCATCGACCATCACGCCGAGGTGCCCTCGATCTATGACGTCCTGGTGGAGAGCAAGCCGCTCTCCGAGGTGGTTCAGCCCGTCCCGGATGTCGAAGGTCTCTTCTGTGCCCCGGCCACCATCGATCTCGCCGGTGCGGAGATCGAACTGGTATCGCTGGTGGCACGGGAGAGTCGACTGCAGCGGGCGATCGAGGCGTATGAGCAGCCGTTGGACTACATCCTGATCGACTGTCCGCCTTCCCTCGGTCTGCTGACCGTCAATGCGATGGTCGCCGGCGCGGAGGTGCTGATCCCCATCCAGTGTGAGTACTACGCGCTGGAGGGGCTGGGGCAGCTCCTGCGGAACGTCGATCTGGTGCGTGGACATCTCAATCCCACGCTGCATGTGTCGACGATCCTGCTCACCATGTACGACGGCAGGACGCGGCTTGCCTCGCAGGTGGCGGAGGAGGTGCGGAGTCACTTCGGTAAGGAGGTGCTCCGGACCAGTATTCCCCGCTCCGTGCGTATCTCGGAGGCGCCGAGTTATGGGCAGACGGTGCTGACCTATGATCCGGGGTCCAGCGGTTCCTTGTCGTATCTCGAGGCCGCCCGTGAGATCGCCCTGCGGGGGGTCGGGGTGCACTATGACGTCCAGCAGGCCCATGTGGGCAGCCAGAACAGCCAGCAGAGTATTGCGGAGGGGATCCAGTGAGCGAGCGACGTAGAGGATTGGGGCGTGGGCTCGGTGCGCTGATTCCTGCCGCTCCGCAGGAGACGCAGGTGCCTTCCTCCGGATTGGCTCAGGCCACTCCCGGAGGGGCTCCGGTGCTGACCGCGGAGAGGGGCGTGGCCGCTGCGAAGGTCACATCGCTGCCGCAGGCTCCCACGCCGCCGGACGCGGAGACAGTGGCGCCGGAGCCTGAGGAGGTGTCCGAGCCGGCGGCGGCCGGGGCGCACTTCGCCGAAGTGCCGATCGATTCGATCACGCCGAACCCACGACAGCCGCGTGAGGTGTTCGACGAGGATGCGCTGGCCGAGCTGATCACCTCCATCAAGGAGGTGGGGCTGCTCCAGCCTGTGGTTGTCCGCCAGGTGGGGCCGGAGCGTTATGAACTCATCATGGGTGAGCGGCGGTGGCGGGCTTGCCGGGAGGCCGGTCTGGACCGTATTCCGGCGATCGTCCGTGCCACGGACGACGAGAAGCTGCTGCTGGACGCGCTGCTGGAGAATCTGCACCGTGCTCAGTTGAACCCGCTGGAGGAGGCTGCCGCCTATGACCAGCTCCTCAAGGATTTCAACTGCACGCATGACCAGCTCGCCGACCGGATCGGACGCTCGCGTCCGCAGGTCTCCAACACGCTGCGGTTGCTGAGGCTGTCTCCCTCGGTCCAGCGCCGGGTCGCAGCCGGTGTGCTTTCGGCCGGTCATGCCCGGGCGCTTCTCTCGGTGGACGACTCCGAGGAGCAGGACCGACTGGCTCATCGCATTGTGGCCGAAGGGCTCTCGGTGCGGGCAGTCGAGGAGATCGTGACCTTGATGGGGTCGCGCCCGGAGAGTACTCCCAAGTCCAAGGGTCCCCGGGCCGGAGCGCGGCTGGCGCCGGCGCTGACCGATCTCTCGTCGCGTCTCTCGGACCGTTTTGAGACGCGGGTGAAGGTGCAGCTGGGACAGCAGAAGGGCAAGATCGTTGTCGAATTCGCCTCGATAGACGACCTGGAACGGATTCTCGGTACGCTCGCGCCCGGCGAGGGGCGTGTGCTGGACAAGGGGCTTAGCGCCGAAGGCGCCGACGAGGAGGACCAAGGCTGAGGCGGCCCGGCCGCCAGGCAGGGCGGGCTGTGTTCCATGCTTACCGGAACACAGCCCGCCCTTTGCTGTCTCGCGGTGTGCCGGGAACCTCTGGGTGGATACGATGCGTTCTGGTATGGCGCATCCACCTTCACCCACCTGAGAAGGAGAGCGGGTGCCATGCGATCGGTGAGCCGCAGCCAACTGGTGTCAGCCGGGCTTGGTCTAGGAGTGCTCGGCGGCTTCGTCGGCAGTCTGCTTCGGGAATGGAGTGCGCTGACAGCCGCTCGTGGCGCGGCAGGCAACGGGAGTGAGGATCAGCCTCCATGGGGCGTCGGCTCGAACCGCTTACGCTGGACAACCTTCAGGATCTCCCCAGGCGCTGCCGTGCGTGTGTCTTCTGGGAGCTTGATCCGGTCAGCGGAGAGGCCGCGGTAAAGGCGGGCAGGCCGGAGGTGGAGAAAGAGGCCTGGATCTCGGCTGTTCTGCTGGAGTGGGGGTCCTGCGGCCGGGTCGTGTATGTCGACGATGTGCCGGTGGGCTTTGTTCTGTATGCGCCTCCCGCGTATGTGCCGCGGTCCACGGCTTTCCCGACGAGTCCGGTCTCTCCGGATGCCGTGCAGTTGATGACCGGCTGGATCATGCCGGGTTATCAGGGACAGGGGCTCGGCCGGGTGATGGTGCAGACGGTGGCCAAGGATCTGCTGCGGCGGGACTTCAAGGCCATTGAGGCGTTCGGTGACGCGCGCTGGAAGGAGCCGGCGTGTGTGCTGCCCGCTGATCATCTGCTGGCGGTGGGCTTCAAGACCGTACGGCCGCATCCGGCCTATCCGCGACTGAGGCTGGAGCTGCGGACCACGCTGTCCTGGAAAGAAGACGTGGAGATGGCGCTGGATCGGCTCCTGGGCGCGGTGAAGAAGGAGCCGGCGCTGCGGCCGCTCTGAGGCGGACATCGACAGGAATGAAACTGGCCCATCCCCCGCCGGGGGGATGGGCCAGTTTCACGTGAAACATTGAGTCAGCGGCGCTCGCTCATTCGCCGATGAAGCTCTCCAGGTCGCGCACGAGCGCGGCCTTGGGCTTGGCGCCGACGATGGTCTTGGCGACCTCGCCGTTCTGGTAGACGTTCAGCGTCGGGATGGACATGACGCCGTACTTGGCTGCGGTGGCCGGGTTCTCGTCGATGTTGAGCTTGACGATCTGGATCTTGTCGCCGTGCTCAGCCGCGATGGCTTCCAGCGACGGAGCGATCTGGCGGCACGGTCCGCACCAGGCGGCCCAGAAGTCGACCAGTACGGGCTTGTCGCTCTTGAGGACGTCCTCTTCGAACGAGTCGTCGGTTACATGCTTCAGGTCGCCGGCCACGGCGGCCTCCTTAACTGTGTGGGGTGGGGGTGTGGGTGAGGATGGTCAGACGGTGGCGGTCTTCTCCGGCTCTGCGGACTTCTCGCTGTCGTGCAGGGCGGCGAGGAAGCGCTCGGCGTCGAGAGCGGCGGAGCACCCGGTGCCGGCGGCTGTGATGGCCTGGCGATAGGTGTGGTCCACGACGTCACCGGCGCCGAAGACACCGGACAGGTTCGTCCGGGTCGACGGGGCAGCGACGGTGAGGTAGCCCTCGTTGTCCAGGTCGAGCTGGCCCTTGAACAGCTCGGTCCGGGGGTCGTGTCCCACCGCGATGAAGAGACCGGTCACTGGGAGCTCGGAGGTCACGCCGGTCTTGGTGTTGCGGAGGGTCAGCCCGGAGAGCTTGTGGTCGCCATGGATCTCGGCGACCTCACTGTCCCAGGCGAACTTGATCTTGGGGTCGGAGAAAGCACGGTCCTGCATGGCCTTGGAGGCCCGCAGAGTGTCCCGGCGGTGGACGATCGTGACGGACTTGGCGAAGCGCGAAAGGAAGGTGGCTTCCTCCATCGCGGTGTCGCCGCCGCCGACCACGGCGATGTCCTGGTCCTTGAAGAAGAAGCCGTCACAGGTGGCACACCAGGAGACACCGCGTCCGGAGAGCGTGTCCTCATTGGCCAGACCGAGCTTGCGGTGCTGGGAGCCGGTGGTGACGATCACGGCCTTGGCGCGGTGTACGGTGCCGGCGGTGTCCGTAACCGTCTTGATGTCTCCGGTCAGGTCAACGGCGATGACGTCGTCCGGGACAAGCTCGGCGCCGAAGCGCTCCGCCTGGGCCCGCATGTTGTCCATGAGATCCGGGCCCATGATGCCGTCGCGGAAGCCCGGGAAGTTCTCCACATCAGTGGTGTTCATCAGCGCGCCGCCGGCGGTGACGGCGCCCTCGAAGACCAGCGGATTCAGCGACGCGCGCGCGGTGTACAGCGCGGCCGTATAACCGGCGGGCCCGGAGCCGATGATGATCACATTACGGACGTCGCTCACGGGTTTCTTCCTCGTCTCTGGGGACTGCCTACTGGGGCCGGATCAACGACTTCACCCCATCCAACGGATCCTACGGGTCTGGCATTCCCGAGGTGTCCGGCGGCGCGGAGCAGTCGTCAGTGGCGTGCGTAGGGCCGCAGCAGCAGGAGTTTGCCCTTGCCCGAGGGGGCCTTGTTGACGCAGGTCGCGTCGATCACGTACGCCAGCACCCGAGTGCTGTCGACGGGGTGCGACAGGATCAGGAGATACGCGGGGCTGCCGTGATACACGCCGGTCTCGGCGGCGAGGACGGGGTCGGTGCGGCCGGTGCTGTGCTGAATACACAGCGGCACCTCGGGTACTGGAGTGATCATGGGCGAGTTCGAGGTGCCGCCGCCGTCCCTGTTGGAGGAGTCGCCCCCTCGGCCAGGCGTGCTCGTGAGGCCGGAGTCAGGACCGGGGCTGGGGCCCAGCAGCGCGTGGACGCGGTCCTTGAGCGGGGTCCCGGAAAACACGTCGTTCGCCGCGGTGCGAACCGGCGAGCTCTCCTTCTTGGCCGCGGAAGTGCCGCTGTCCGATGGCCGAAGAGACGGGAGCAGCAGAAGACTCACGCCCACGGCGGCCGCTACGAAGACGAGGCTCAGCAGAGCGCCGGTACCGCGCCATCGCCTGAGGCCGCCACGCCCGGGGCCGGTCGCCGCCCTCGGGCGGCTCCCCGGGCGTTCGGCCCGTCCACCGCGGGCCTTGGCGGATTCCGGGGGTGTGGAATGCGGCGCCGCTGAGGTGCCCGGTACGGAGGAGGTTCCGGCGGCGGACGTGGTTTCACGTGAAACATGCGCGTCCTTGCCGGACACGGTCGCGTCGAGGAACGCTTCCGCGGCCAAGGCGGCATCAATGCGGCCCGCGACGTCGTCGGGCATCCGCGTCGGCCCGGGCAGTGTCCCGAGCAGTTCCCTGATTTCTTCCAAGGAGTCACGGACATCGGCGCAGAGGGCGCAGGTGTCCAGGTGACGGCGCACCTCCGCGGACCGGGACGGTGAGAGCAGGCCCTCGGCGAGGTCGGAGATCTCTGAGACGTCCGGATGCTGAGGTGTGTCGGTCGTGGTCACGCGCGTCCACCTCCGCCCTTCGCCGCAGCCGAATCGCTTGGTCCTGCATCTCGTGGTTCTGGGTCCCGTGGCCCCGATGCCGGTGGGACGGATGCCCCCGGCGTCCGGTTCCTTCCCCGCAGGAGGCCCCTGTCATCCGGGGCGTCGCCTCGCAGATGGACGAGCAGGGGCAGCAGTCTGGCCCGGCCGCGTGCGCAGCGGCTCTTCACCGTGCCTGTCGGTACGCCCAGGACACGTGCGGCCTCCGCCACGGGATAGCCCTGCATGTCGACGAGCACCAGGGCCGCCCGTTGGTCGACGGGGAGCTTGGCGAGTGCCGCCAGGAGTTCACGGTGGAGGTCCTGCCGTTCGGCGGGAGCTGCCGCCGACTCGTGCGGCTCCAGAAGCTGTTCCAGCCGCTCGGTGTCGTCCATGGGGGAGGTCTTCCGGGAGGCGGCTTTCCGGGCCCGGTCGAGGCAGGCATTGACGGTGATGCGGTGCAGCCAGGTCGTCACGGCCGACTGGCCGCGGAAGGTGTGTGCCGCCCGGAAGGCGGAGACCAGGGCGTCCTGAACGGCGTCGGCCGCTTCCTCGCGGTCGCCCAGGGTCCGGAGGGCCACGGCCCAGAGCCGGTCACGGTGCCGCCTGACCAGCTCACCGAACGCATGGGGGTGACCTGTGACGTGAGCGTCCAGGAGGTCCTGGTCGCTCGCGTCGCCGAGCGCGGCACTGTCCAACGGTGATCCCCCTCCCCTGGTCCGGTCAGCTGGTGATCGAGATCTCCGAGACCTTGCCCCGGAAGTTCTTCTCGCCGACCTTCGGGAGATCGGTCAGCCAGACCAGAACGTACCGTGCCTGGACCGGCTTGCCGGGCTTCAGAACGACGTCCTCACCGGATCCTTCGGCAACCTTCTTGAAACCGTTCAGTTCGGTCGGCTGGGAAGACGTGTCCGCGGGCGCCGCCCGCAGCTCCACGGCGGTGGTCCCTCCCAGGAAGGAGACGTCCACCCGGCCGACCTGCTGAGCCCTGCCGAGATCCAGGATGATGCCGACACCGGGCTTCAGACGGCCGAAGTCCGAGCTGTAGTAGCCGTCGGTGTTCCAGAACGTTCCCCGGTCATGGTCGTAGCTGTTCTTTATCCCGGCGGGCTTCTCTGAGCGGTCCTGGCCGAACGGGTCGAAGTCCTGGGCGTTGACGATGGCGACCGGCTTGCCGGGGTTGAGCGCCTTGTTGTCCCCGTCCTGGGTGACCGGCTGAGTGGGGCTGGTGTCGTCCGGCTCCCCGACTTGGTTGATGAGCCGGTCAGCGACCTGCCAGCTCCCGAGGCCCAGGGCGGCGATGAGGAGTGCGGCGACAGTCCACTTCAGAGCCTTGCCCGCGCGGCTCTGCAGGGGCGGCGGCGGCACCGGTGGTGCGGCCACCGCACTGGCGGCTGACTGTGCCCGGCCGTATGTGCCCTGCTGGTAGGTGGTGCGCTGGTATTCGGGTGGGGCGGTGAACGAGGGCTCCGGCGGCCGGACCCGTGGCATCTCGGCGACCGCCGCGGCCAGTTCGTCCGGTGTGGTGCACGGCGGTTCCTGCCGGGAGGCGGTCGCGCCGTCATTGACCAGGGCTCGCATGGCGAGTTCCGACAGACCTCGGTGCACCCCTGCGCGGACCTGGTCGGGAGCGATCAGGCCGACGCCCTTGGGAAGGCCGGAGAGCCCGTAGGCGTCCGTCTCGTACGGCCAGCGCTGCGTCAGCGCGGCGTAGAGAAGCGCCCCGATCGCCTCGGTGTCGGTGCGCTGCGGGCGTTCCGCGCGGATTCCGCGCAGAGCGGCGTTCACGGCGAGGCCGCGGATCCGGTACTGGCCGCTGGAGGTCCGCAGGACCGCGCTCGGAGTCAGGCGGAGGTGGGCGAGCCCTTCGCGATGGGCGGCGGCCATGGCCTGGGAGACCTGGCTGACGAGCTGGTAGGCGTCGTGAGCCTCCAGAGGCCCGGCGGTGAGGAGCGCGGTGAGCTCGACGGCGTCCGGCAGCCATTCGTGGACGACATAGACCAGGTCGTTCTCCTCGACGGCGTCCAGGACCTGGACAAAGCGAGGGTCGCCCAGCAGGGCCGCGGACCTGGCGGCCGCCAGGACGGACCGCGCACGTGGATGATCGGCCGGCAGGAGGTGTACGCCAACGGCGCGGCGCAGCTTCTCGTCGACCGCACGCCAGCTACTGAAACCGTCCAGACGAGTGACGCACTCCTCCAGGCGGTACCGTCTGGCGAGCTTGTGGCCGCTGTGCAGTTCGGGCGTCGCGATGGCCGACTCTGGGCCCGGCCGTTCGCTGCCCTTCTCCGGTGCGGACTTCTCCGCGGTGTCCTGGGCTTTCGCCACCCCGTCGGTCGTGGCCTTGCCCGCCTTGGCGGCCAGCGGTTCATCACCGCTGTTGTCGGCCACGTCGACGGCAGCCGTGCTACGTTCCGCCACCGTCGCTCCTGCCTCCCCATCCGTTGCGCACTATCCAACAGCCAAGCCAATTGTGCCCACAGTTGGACGCTATGCACGACACGCGGCAGCCGTCGAAGGTTGCGCTCGGCCCCGCCGTCTCAGCGTCCGAGACGTCCGCGCACCATACCGACCATGGCGTTGAGCTCTTCGATCCGCATCTTCTTCGCCGCGACGAGGAAGAGACCCAGCAGCACGAGGCCACCGGCCACGAGCGCCGCCAGCGAGGCGAGAGCGCCGCTGCCGAGCGTGTGCAGCGCGGCGTAGGCGACCGCTCCGGCGGCGAGGGACCCGGGAACGGCTGCCAGGCAGAGCCGGGCGTATGTCCGCAGGACGCGTCCGCCGTCCAGATCGCCGCCCAGCCGGTTGCGCAGCCTGCGCCAGGCGACCCCCACGCCGACCGCGTAGGCCAGCCCGTACGAGGCGGCCATTCCGACCACGGCCCAGCGCGAGGGCAGGATCACATAGCAGGCTGCGGAGGCCGCGGCGTTGACGCCGGCGACGATGACCGTGTTGTAGAAGGGCGTCCGGGTGTCCTCGTAGGCGTAGAAGCCTCGCAGCACGACGTACTGCACGGAGTAGGGGATCAGGCCGAGGGCGA
This sequence comes from Streptomyces sp. NPDC006923, assembly GCF_040635655.1. Classification (NCBI taxonomy): domain Bacteria; kingdom Bacillati; phylum Actinomycetota; class Actinomycetes; order Kitasatosporales; family Streptomycetaceae; genus Streptomyces; species Streptomyces sp. NPDC006923. Next base: position 230,109 of record NZ_JBEYIF010000005.1, on the reverse strand, counting down.
ACGCCATCAGGATGAAGCCCATGGACCGCGCGGATTCCAGGCCGCTGGAGGAGAACAGCAGGATGGACATCGGCACGCCGAGCGCCAGGAAGGCGAAGGCGATCGGGACGATCGCGACCGCGGAGTTGCGCAGGCCCTGGGAGATGTCGTCGCGCACCGCGCCGGGATCGCCGTCGTGTGCGGCCCGGGAGATCCGGGGCAGCAGTGCCGCCATGACCGAGACGGTGATGATGGCCTGCGGCATGCCCCAGATGAGCTGGGCGTTGCTGTAGGCGAGGATGCCGGTGCCGTCCTTGCCGGACGCCTCACCGGCCGCGGTGGCGAGCTGGGTGACGACCAGTACGCCGGCCTGGTTGGCGAGGACGAACAGCACGGTCCACTTGGCCAGCCTGACCGTCTTGCCGAGGCCGTGGCCCTTCCAGTCGAAGCGGGGACGGAAGCGGAATCCGGTCTCACGGAGGTACGGGATCATCGCGAGAGCCTGGACGGTGAGGCCGAGCAGCGTCCCGATGCCCAGCAGCCGCACACCGTCCGGCGGGATGGTCCGGACAGTCATGTTCGAGTCGGCGGAGGTGCCGTACACCCAGATGAACAGGCCGAACGTGGTGATCATGACGATGTTGTTGAGGACCGGCGTCCACATCATCGCGCCGAACTTCCCGCGCGCGTTCAGGATCTGCCCCATCACCACGTGCACGCCCATGAAGAAGATCGTGGGCAGGCAGTAGCGGGCGAAGGTGACCGCGACATTGTTGGCGGCGGGATCGTCGGCGATGGTGTCCGACATCAGACGGATCAGCAGCGGCGCTCCGTACACGGCCAGGGCCACGATCGCGGCGAGCGCAACGATGACAAGGGTCAGCAGACGGTTGGCGTATGCCACACCGCCGTCCTCGTCGTTCTTCATCGACCGCACGAGCTGCGGTACGAACACCGAGTTGAGGCCGCCGCCGACGGTGAGGATGTAGATCATCGTCGGCAGGGTGTAGGCCACGGTGAAGGAGTCGCCGAGCAGGGCCGCGCCCAGAGCGGCGGTGATCACCAGGCTCCGTACGAAGCCGGTGAGCCGGGAGACCAGCGTGCCGGCGGCCATCAGGGCACTGGACTTGAGCAGGCCGCCGGCCCGGCCGCCGGACTTCTTGGGCGGCGGCGCGGGGGCCGGCTTGGGCTCCGGTGCCGGCTTGGTGTCCTGCTGGTCGCGGTAGAGGTGCGCGAACGCGTCCGTCGGGGCGGCCTCGTCGGCGGCCGACGAGACGAGTTCGTCGACGCCGGTGAACTGGGTGGTCCTCGGGTCGTCCCCGTAGGGGAGGCGGCGGGACGGCCCGTCCGGTTCGGGCGGCGGGGTCTGGGCCCAGATCCGGGGATCGGGAGAGTGCTGCTGTGCGGCCGGCTGCTGGTAGAGCTGCTGCGCCTCCGGATAGGTACCCGGGGGCGGCGGCGGGTGCGAGGCGCGATCGTAGAGCGCCTCGGTCACCGGATCCTGCGTGGAGAGATCTTGTGACCAGTAAGGATCCTGGTTGTAGGCGTCCTGGACATAGGGATCCTGGGCAGGCCGCGGCGAGGGCGGAACCTGGCCTGCCGGATCGCCGCCAGCGCCCGGCCCGCGGTCACCGTCGTACGGCGCGTTCATGGTTACCCCACCTCATCGTCCCCGGCCAACCGGCCACGACATCGCTCAACGGTCCACTTTCTCACCCGCGCCCGACGGCTCCCCGCTTTCCGGTCCGGTGTCCGGTGTCAGGTCACTCGGCTGCTCGGAATCCGTGTTTGTCGGAGCCGGCTCCACGTCCGTGTCCCGCGCACCGCCGGCCTGGCCGCGGTCGTCCGTGGGCCCGACGGCCGCCCTGCGGGCCACCGCCCGCTTGCGCTGGCTGTACATCTTGACGCCGGCGAGGACCAGGAGCAGTACTCCGCCGGCGATGACGAGCATCACAGTGGGCGTGACCTCGGACACCTTCACCTGGAAGGTCATGGAGTCGCCGTACGGCTTGCCGTCCACCGTGTAGAGCTGGGCGGTCACCTGGACCGGACCGTTGGCGTTGCCCGCGCCGGTGAACTTCACCGACTGGCTGTGCCCGCCGTCGATCTTGATCGGCCGCTCCGCGACGGTCCGGTCACCATCGATCTTGAGACGCGTCGGGTTGTCGGACTTGAGGCGCAGCACCAGATTCTCGACACCCTGCAGAAGCTGGTTCTGGACGGTCACGGGGATGGTCGCGCTGCGTCCGGAGAGGGTGAGGACGGACTTCTTGATGAGCCGTACCTCGGCGGTCAGCCTGAGCAGATAGTTGTCCACTGTCGTGCGGTACCGCTGGGCCTCGTCCGGCTCGCCGCGCCAGGACGTCGACATGGCCCGGTCGATCGCGTTGGCGAAGGGAGCGGCCACCCGGTCCGGCGAGCTGAGGATGGCTTTGAAGTTGTCGAGCCGGTCCTGAGTGCCCCGGATCTCACCGAACGCCTCGCTCGGCAGCTCCTGGCCGCGCAGTTTCCCGGGGTACCGCGAGGAGGAGGGCACCTTGGTGGTGGCGTCGTCGTCGGGCCTGGCAGCCGCCGCCGCGATCAGATCGGTGGGCTCCGTCCACCGCTCGGGGTCCAGGCCGTGCAGCGCCCGGGCCATGGACTGCGCCTGGGCGGCCGTGGGCATCCGCTGGGGGGCCACGACGATGCTGCGCTCGTTGTCGGGGACCTGCAGGGTCAGGGCCAGCGTCTGGGCGAGGAACTTCTGGACGGCGATGGTGGAGCTGCCCGCCGATGTCATGTCGCTCTGGAAGGCCGTGGAGAGCCGGGTGTCGGCGACGACGGCCGTGGTCCCGCCGCCGATCGGCCGCGCGGCGCTGGGGGTGTACGGCAGGTTGTCCTGAAGGCTGTCGCTACGGGTGATCACCTTGTGGGCGCCCGCCGAGGTCGCGACGTCCACGATCGACGGGTCGATCGCACCGTCCACGGGCCAGGCGAAGTCCACGGACGGCTTGGTGTGGAGGATGGTCTCCACCGTCTTGCCGGCCACGTCCGTGGCGGGCTGCAGGTGGCTGAGCGCGCCCGAGTCCTTGCCGCGGTGGGCCAGCGACGCCAGGTCCGGGTCGGCGAACGGCAGCGCGACGACCTTACGGCCCTGTACCGCCTTCTCCAGGGCGTTGAGCCACTGATTGGCCACGGCCTGGTGCTTGCCGGGGATCGTGGACCGGCCGCTTCTGACGCGGTAGTCCCGGGTCATCGCGTCGGCGGTGGCGAGCAGATCGGGGTCGATGACCCAGGTGACGGGCAGCTCATTGCCGAGCGAGACCATCTGCTCGAGCCGGCCGCCGGGGGCGAGCTCGGTGGCCAGGTCGTCATTCTCGAAGACGGGGGTCTGCTGATCGTCCGAGCCGGTCTCCGCGGAGAGATGCGTCGTCGAGATCAGCGGCCAGAGAGTGGTGAGCTGGGTCTTCTTCTCCGTGGCCTCGGGCTGCCAGGGCAGGAACGTACGCCGCATACCGAGGACCTGGTCGTACGGCGCGGAGGACGTCTGACCCGTCAGCGAGACACCGAGCTGGTAGACGCCTTCCTCATCGAGCCCGAGCTTGCTGACCGGCACGGAGAGGGAGAAGTCCTGCGGGATGCCGGTGGTGAGTTTCGGAAAGGTGACCTTGTACGTGCCGCCGATCGGGGCCACGGCGCCCGAGGCCCTGGTCGAGCGTTCGGCGGCATCATCGATGGCGGTCCTGCCCGACAGCCTCGGTCCCACCCGCAGATCCACCTGGGCATGCGTGATGGTCTTCTTGCCCTCGTTGGTCACCGTGCCGGAGACGGTGAGGGTGTCGCCCTTCACGGGCGCGCTCGGGGTCAGTGTGTCGAGGGACACATCGACCGTGCGGGAGCCGGTCGCTTTGGTGGGGGCAGGGGCGGCATGAGCCGCAGGGGACGCCGCACCCGCCACCAGACCGGCCAGGAGCGGTGCTCCGGCGATCAGAGAGGCTGTGCGCCGCAGCCACCGGCGGGCAGGAGGGTGACCCGTCCCCTGGAAGTCTGCCGCCTCCGCCACGCGCTCGCCCGTCCCTTGTCATCGTTGTTGCCGTCGGTGGTTGTCGATTAATGCGTCCACGCATGGTAACGATGTGCGCTGTGGCGAAGTGCTGAGGACTGCTCCACATGATCGGAAGAATCTCATGCGCCGCCGGAAACTCGTGCATCGGAGTCCGGGGCCCGGAAACGGGGACGCCCGCGTGAGCTGCGGCACGTACCCTTTTCTGTTGTGCCGAACGCCAATGAAGACAATCCCCGTGCACTCAGTCAGGTGCAGCGCCGCGCAGTCAGCGAACTGCTGCGGGTGTCCCCCGTCGCCGATGATCTCGCGCGCCGATTTCAGGAGGCCGGATTCGGTCTGGCCCTGGTTGGTGGATCGGTACGGGATGCCCTTCTCGGCCGGCTTGGCAATGACCTGGACTTCACGACTGATGCCCGTCCCGAAGATGTTCTGAAGATCGTCAGGCCGTGGGCGGATTCGGTGTGGGATGTGGGGATCGCCTTTGGGACGGTCGGCAGCCAGAAGGACGGCTACCAGATCGAGGTGACGACCTACCGCTCGGAAGCCTACGACCGGACTTCTCGCAAACCTGAGGTGTCCTACGGGGACTCCATCGACGAGGACCTCGTCCGCAGGGACTTCACGGTGAACGCGATGGCCGTCGCGCTGCCCCAGAAGGAGTTCATCGACCCTCACGGAGGGCTGGAGGATCTCTCGGCCCAGGTGCTGCGCACCCCGGGCACCCCTGAGGAGTCCTTCTCCGACGATCCGCTGCGTATGCTCCGGGCCGCGCGTTTCGCGGCGCAACTGGACTTCGAGGTGGCCCCGGAAGTGATCGCCGCGATGAAGGCCATGTCCGAGCGGATCGAGATCGTCTCCGCCGAGCGGGTGCGCGACGAGCTGAACAAGCTGATCCTTTCCGCTCACCCGCGTAAGGGCCTGGCCCTGCTGGTCGAGACCGGACTCGCCGACCGGGTACTGCCCGAACTGCCGGCGCTGCGGCTGGAGAGCGACGAGCACCACCGGCACAAGGACGTCTACGAGCACTCGCTGACCGTCCTGGAGCAGGCGATCGATCTGGAGGAGGACGGCCCGGACCTGGTGCTCCGGCTGGCCGCCCTGCTCCATGACATCGGCAAGCCCCGGACGCGGCGCTTCGAGAAGGACGGCAGGGTCTCCTTCCACCACCATGAGGTGGTGGGCGCGAAGCTGACCAAGAAGCGGATGACCGCGCTCAAGTACTCGAATGAGATGGTGCGCGATGTCTCGCGGCTGGTGGAGCTCCATCTGCGCTTCCACGGCTATGGGATGGGCGAGTGGACGGACTCGGCCGTGCGGCGCTATGTGCGCGATGCCGGTCCGCTGCTGGGACGGCTCCACAAACTGACCCGCTCGGACTGCACCACACGTAATAAGCGCAAGGCGAACGCGCTCTCCAAGGCGTATGACGGCCTGGAGGAGCGCATCGGCCAGCTCCAGGAACAGGAGGAGCTGGATGCCATCCGGCCCGACCTGGACGGCAACCAGATCATGGAGGTCCTTGGCGTCGGCCCCGGGCCGGTGATCGGAGCGGCGTACACGTTCCTGCTGGAGCTGCGGCTGGAGAACGGGCCGATGGAGCGGGACGCGGCCGTCGGAGCCCTCAAGGAGTGGTGGGCCGCGCAGAACTGAAGGGGTGAGGTCATGTTTCACGTGAAACATGACCTGCCGTGCAACGCGGGACGGGATCAGTTCGCGATACTCCGGGGCGGTGTTTCACGTGAAACACCGCCCTTTCGCATCCCCTGCCGTCTCAGTGTGCCTGCCACGCCGGCATAGAGGACGGCAACGGTCACCACCAGCGCCGGGGAGCGGCCGTCCGCTGGGAGCATCAGCGCCGCCACCGCCGCGGCGCCGACGAAGGCGATATTGAAGAGCACGTCATAGAGGGAGAAGACCCGGCCTCGGAACGCGTCGTCCACAGCCGTCTGTACCACCGTGTCGGTGGCTATCTTCGCGCCCTGGGTGATCAGGCCGAGAACGAACGCGGCGGCCAGTGTGGGTATCGCCGCGAAGGGCAGGCCCAGGGCTGGTTCGAGGACGGCGGCGGCCGCCGCGCACGCGACCGTCCATCCGGACGGACCGAGCCGCCCCACCGCCCACGGGGTGAATACGGCGGCGGTGAAGAACCCCGCGCCGGAGAGGCCGAGAGCGAGCCCGAGCAGGGCCAGCCCGTCCGCCTCCTCGTCGGTCCAGGCGTATCTGCAGAGCATCAGCACCATCACCGTCAGCGCCCCGTAGCAGAAGCGCATCACCGTCATGGCGGCCAGCGCTCGGGCGGCGGGCCGCCGCTCCGCGAGATGCCGCAGCCCGCCCGCGAGCTCGCGGGCGGTGGAGGCGAGGGCGGCCCTCAGCCGTGGCTGGGCGAGGGGCCGCTCCGGGCCGAGCAGCTCACGGGCCATCAGGAGTGAGGTGAGCGCCGCACAGAGATAGAGGACGGCGCCCAGCAGCATCACGGCGGCGTCCGAGTCCGCGGCCGTCAGCCGTACAACAAGGGCCAGGCCGCCGCCCGCTGTCGCGGCGAGCGTTCCGGCCGTCGGGGAGAGGGAGTTCGCCAGGACGAGCCGCTCGTCGTCGACGACGCGCGGCAGCGCCGCCGAAAGCCCGGCGAGAACGAACCGGTTGACGGCTGTCACGGACAGCGCCGCGACATAGAAGAGCCAGTCGGGCACGGAGGTCAGGATCAGCGCCGCCGTACAGGCCGAGAGCACGGCCCGCAGCAGATTCCCGTACAGGAACACCTGGCGGCGCTGCCAGCGGTCCAGCAGTACACCGGCGAACGGGCCGACCAGTGAGTACGGCAGCAGCAGGACCGCCATGGCGGAGGCGATCGCGGCGGGCGAGGTCTGCTTCTCGGGAGAGAAGACGACGTAAGCGGCGAGCGCCACCTGGAAGACCCCGTCGGCCGCCTGGGACAGCAGACGGACCGCCAGGAGCCGGCGGAAGGCACTGAGGCGCACGAGCACGCGCAGTTGACGCACGACAGGCATGCGGGCCAGCGTCACACACGCGCTGCCGGCTCATACGAGAAGGGTCACCGGACGCTGTCCGGTGACCCTTCTCGTACGGATGGGAGGCCTGGCTCCAGCGCCCCCGGCTGCGTCCGCCGCAGCGCGCCTCAGCGCTCGACGTCGCCCCGGATGAACTTCTCGACGTTCTCGCGCGCCTCGTCGTCGAAGTACTGCACGGGCGGGCTCTTCATGAAGTAGGACGACGCGGAGAGGATCGGGCCACCGATGCCGCGGTCCTTGGCGATCTTCGCGGCGCGCACGGCGTCGATGATGACACCCGCGGAGTTCGGGGAGTCCCACACCTCGAGCTTGTACTCCAGGTTCAGCGGCACATCGCCGAAGGCACGGCCCTCGAGCCGGACGTATGCCCACTTGCGGTCGTCGAGCCACGCCACGTAGTCCGACGGGCCGATGTGGACGTTGTCGGCACCCAGATCGCGGTCCCGGATCTGCGAGGTGACCGCCTGCGTCTTGGAGATCTTCTTGGACTCCAGACGCTCACGCTCCAGCATGTTCTTGAAGTCCATGTTGCCGCCGACGTTCAGCTGCATCGTGCGGTCCAGGACGACACCCCGGTCCTCGAAGAGCTTCGCCATGACGCGGTGCGTGATGGTCGCGCCGACCTGCGACTTGATGTCGTCGCCGACGATCGGGACACCGGCCTCGGTGAACTTGTCCGCCCACTCCTTGGTGCCGGCGATGAAGACCGGCAGCGCGTTGACGAAGGCGACCTTGGCGTCGATGGCGCACTGCGCGTAGAACTTCGCGGCGGCCTCGGAACCCACGGGCAGGTAGCAGACCAGGACGTCGACCTGCTTGTCCTTGAGGGTCTGGACGACATCCACCGGATTCTCGGGGGACTCCTCGATCGTCTGGCGGTAGTACTTGCCCAGACCGTCGAGGGTGTGGCCGCGCTGGACGGTGATGCCCGTGGACGGCACATCACAGATCTTGATGGTGTTGTTCTCACTGGCGCCAATGGCGTCCGCGAGGTCGAGGCCGACCTTCTTCGCGTCGACGTCGAAGGCGGCCACGAACTCGACGTCCCGCACGTGGTACTCGCCGAACTGGACATGCATCAGACCCGGCACCTTGCCCGCCGGGTCGGCGTCCTTGTAGTACTCGACGCCCTGTACCAGCGAGGCGGCGCAGTTGCCGACGCCGACGATGGCTACGCGAACCGAACCCATTCCGCTTGCTCCCTGTGTGATCTCAGTGTTCCCGATGAGGCCCTGCGCGGATGCGGGGCCTCAGTTGCCCGTGCCGGCGGACGGATCCGGCGATCCGGGACGCTCCGGAGGCGTGCCTCCGGAAGACGTGGCGTCCCGGTGCCGGGGCAGGCCGTCCGCTTCTTCGGATGTGTCGTGCGGAGCGGCGGGATCCCCGGGGGTGGACTGTCTCTGGTCCCGCCCCGCCCGCTCGCTCTCAATGAGCTCGTTCAGCCAGCGCACCTCGCGCTCCACGGACTCCATACCGTGTCGCTGCAGCTCAAGCGTGTAGTCGTCGAGACGCTCGCGTGTCCGGGCCAAGGAAGCGCGCATCTTCTCCAGACGCTCCTCCAGCCGGCTGCGGCGGCCCTCCAGCACCCGCATCCGGACCTCGCGCTCCGTCTGCCCGAAAAAGGCGAAGCGGGCGGCGAAGTGCTCGTCCTCCCAGGCGTCGGGCCCGGTGTGCGACAGGAGCTCCTCGAAGTGCTCCTTACCTTCCGCCGTCAGCCGGTAGACGATCTTGGCGCGGCGCCCGGCGAGTGAAGCGGCGAGCGCGTCCTCCGGAGCGCTGCCCGGCTCTTCGATCAACCAGCCGTTGGTGACCAGCGTCTTGAGACAGGGATAGAGCGTTCCGTAGCTGAAGGCCCGGAAGATCCCCAGCGAGGTATTGAGCCGCTTCCGCAGCTCATAGCCGTGCATGGGGGACTCACGGAGCAGACCGAGGACAGCGAACTCAAGGATCCCCGAGCGTCTGCTCACCCTTCGCCTCCTCCGCTGTCCGGACACTTATGCCGTGCTGATGTATCGACTCGATACATCATGACGATAGAGCGGAGTTCCTGTTGCGACAAGGGGAGACATGGTGAACGGCGTCACATCGCTCATTCTCGGCAAGCAACTTGCCTGATTTGGGGTGAACTTCAGCTCTCGGTGGGTTTTGACCGTGCGTAGTCTGTGCGGCATGCAGACCACCGGGAACCGCGCGGCGCCTCTGAGCGTCAAGACAGTCGGCTTACCGGATGCATGTCGGACAAGCCCGACGCCGGGCTGGCCCGTGTTCATTTCGGGGGGACCGGAACTCAACTGCCGCTTCCAGGCCTATGTGCCTGCCCGAGGAGTAGTCGTTCGATGAGCGAGCACCGTCGCAAACCGCCACAGCCGCAGGGAGGCGGACGTGCTGCGGCCAGGCGTGCTACCCAGCAGCCTTCCGGCCGCCGCGCGGCCCCTTCCCGCGAAGCCGCCTCGGCTTCGCACTCCGACTCCTACGAGGAGGAGCGTCCCTACAGTGGCCGCGCCGAAGCCAGGCGGGCCGCCCAGCGCGGTGGCCGCAGGCGCGGCGCGGAAGGCGGGGGCGCGGGTCATGGCGGACCCGGCGGTGGCCGGCGCGGAGCCGGCGGCCACGACGGCCCGGGCCGGGGCGGCCAGCCGGCCAAGAAGCGGCTGATCGACTATCCGCGCTACGGCAAGTACGGCTGGCGGCGCTGGGTGCCGTCCTGGCGGCAGACCACCGCGCTGAGCATCGGCTTCCTCGGCTCGCTGATGGCCGCGGGGACCATCGCGTACGCCGTCGTGGGGGTGCCCGACGAGAACAAGGCGTCGGAGGCCGAGAACAACGTCTACTACTGGGACGACAACACGCCGATGGTCTCCACCGGCGGTGAGGTCAACCGGCAGATCATCGGGTTCGAGCAGATCCCGAAAGACATGCAGTGGGCGGTTGTCTCCGCCGAGAACAAGTCGTTCTACCAGGACTCCGGCGTCGACCCGATGGGCATCAGCCGCGCCCTGGTGAACATGGCCAAGGGCGGTCAGACCCAGGGTGGCTCCACCATCACCCAGCAGTACGTCAAGAACGCGCTGCTGGGCGACCAGAGCCAGACGGTGAGCCGCAAGTTGAAAGAGCTCTTCATCTCGATCAAGGTCGGCACCGAGATGAAGAAGCCCGACATTCTCGCGGGTTATCTGAACACGTCGTACTACGGACGAGGGGCCTACGGCATCCAGGCCGCGGCCCGTACGTACTACGGCAAGGACGCCAAGGACCTGAACGCGAGCCAGTGCGCGTTCCTCGCCACCCTCCTCAAGGGCGCGACCTACTACGACCCGGCCGGCGCCACGGAGATCGACCCGTCGGCCACCGCCCAGGACAACACCACGCGCGCCACCAAGCGATGGAGGTGGATCCTCGACGAGATGGTGAGGGACAAGCACCTCGACGCTGCCGAGCGCGCCAAGTACACCGACTTCCCGATGCCGCAGAAGCCGAAGAAGAACAACAAGCTGAGCGGACAGATCGGCTATCTGGTCGACCTCGCCAAGGCCAACTTCGTCAACAACAACACGCGCGGCATCACGGCGGACGACCTCACCAGGGGCGGCTACGAGATCCACACGACCTTCAACAAGAAGAAGGTCTCGGAGCTGTTCGAGGCCGTCCAGAAGGTCGAGAAGGCCAATATCGATCCGAAGAAGCGGCCGAAGACCGATACGTTCGTCCAGTTTGGCGGCGCCTCCGTCGAGCCCTCGACCGGAAAGATCGTCGCGATCTACGGCGGCAAGGACGCCACCCAGCACTTCACCAACAACGCGGACCAGACCGGCGCCCAGGTCGGATCGACCTTCAAGCCGTTCGTCCTGGCCGCCGCGATGCAGGACGGGGTCCGCGACCCCAAGGGTGGCGAAGTACAGGGTGAGAACGAACGTACGAAGATCTCGCCGGACAAGGCCCGTTACATCGGCAAGAACAAGCTGAAGATCAAGAACTATGACGGGTCGATCTGGACCAACGAGGAGGGCAAGGAGTGGCTGCAGACCAACGACGGCGACTACTCGCCCCCGACCCCCGACATCGACCTGCGTGAGGCCATGAGGCTCTCCGTCAACTCCCCCTTCGTGCAGTTGGGCATGGATGTCGGCATCCCGCAGGTCAGGCAGGCGGCCATCGACGCCGGTCTGCTGGAGAGCTCCCTCGCCAAGTCCAATGTGCCGTCGTTCTCGATCGGTATCTCCGACCCCAGCGCCATCCGGATGGCCGGCTCCTACGCCACCTTCGCGGCAAGCGGCCAACAGCGGGATCCGTACTCCGTGTCCGAGGTGTTCAAGGGCGGCGAGTCCGTCTACAAGCACAAGGACAAGCCCCAGCGAGCCTTCCCCGCGCAGGTGGCGGACAACGTCACGGACGTGCTGAAGACCGTCGTCGACAAGGGCACCGGTACGAAGGCGCAGCTCACGGGGCGCGATGTGGCCGGTAAGACCGGTACCACCGACGGCAACAAGTCGGCCTGGTTCGTCGGCTACACCCCGCAGCTCTCGACCGCCATCGACATGTACCGGATGGACGACAACGCGGACAGCAAGAACCGCAAGTTCGAGGAGATGTACGGCACCGGAAATCAGGAATCGATCCACGGTGCCTCCTTCCCGGCCGAGATCTGGCACGACTACATGGAGCAGGCGCTGAAGGGACAGGCGCCCAAGCCCTTCCCGAAGCCGGAGCCCTGGGGCGAGGCCGTCTGGGGGGGCGGAGCGTCGCCGACCCCCACGCCGAGCGAGACGCCGAGCGAGACGCCTTCCGAGACTCCTTCGGAGACCCCCTCCGAGTCGCCTTCCGAGTCCGCGCCGACCCCGAGCGACTCCTGTGACAAGTGGTGGGGCTGCGGTGAGACCAGCGGCACCAACCAGGGCGGAGACACCGGCGGCGCCAATCAGGGCGGCGACAACAACGGTTCCGGCGGGGGGGAGCCCAGCATGACCCCCACGTCACCGGGCGGCGAGAACGAGGGCGGCCAGAACGGCGCCAACAACAACGGCGGCATCTTCGGGGGCCCGGGAGGCTGACCGAGCCCGGCTCACGGCATCTGCCAGGAGGGCCGTCGCACCGGCTGCGTACACAGCGTGTACGTACGGTGCGGCGGCCCTCGCCGCGTCCACGGCGGCGTACGGCAGGATGGTCGGCATGCCGAGCACCGAAGAGACAACCGTGCACCAGGACCGGTCCGTCGTGCCGCCCACCCGGCGGGACGAGATCGCCGCGGCCGGCAGCGAGCTGATAGGCGGCCCCGCCGGCCGCTGGGCCTGGTTCGGCAGCAGCCGGCTCACGCCCGTGCGGGTCGTCGCTCTGGTGGCGATCGGCATGTTCGCGCTGGGCATGGCGCAGAAGATGCCGTGTTACGACTGGGCGTGGTTCCGCGGCGCCAGCTCCCAGTACACGCACGCCTGCTACTCGGACATCCCGCACCTCTACCTGGGGCGCGGCTTCGCCGACAACCTCGTGCCGTACTTCGACCGGCTGAACGGCGACATGGAGTACCTGGAGTACCCCGTGCTGACGGGCCTCTTCATGGAGGTCGCCTCCTGGCTCACCCCGGGCGGCTCCATGCAGTACCGCGAGCAGATGTACTGGATGGTCAACGCGGGCATGCTGATGATCTGCGCCGCGGTCATCGCGGTCTGCACGGCGCGCACCCACCGGCGCCGTCCCTGGGACGCGCTGCTGGTCGCTCTCGCACCCGCCTTCGCCCTCACCGCCACCATCAACTGGGATCTGCTCGCCGTGGCGCTCACGGCGGCCGCCATGCTGATGTGGTCACGCGGCCGGGCCCTGGCCTTCGGCATCCTCATCGGGCTCGCGACCGCGGCCAAGCTCTATCCCGTACTGCTGCTGGGACCGCTGCTCGTGCTCTGCTGGCGGGCCGGGAAGTACCGGGAGTACGGAACGGCGCTGCTGGGAGCCGCCGGCGCGTGGCTGGTGGTGAATGTGCCGGTGATGGTGCTGGCGCCCGAGGGCTGGAAGAAGTTCTACACCTTCAGCCAGGAGCGGCAGATCGACTTCGGGTCCTTCTGGCTGATCATCACACAGCGCACGGGACAGTCCCTGGACGTCGGCACCGTGAACACCTCTGCGACGCTGCTGATGCTCCTGGCGTGCGCGGGGATAGGGGCGCTGGCGCTGACGGCCCCGCGCCGCCCGCGCTTCGCGCAACTGGCCTTCCTGGTCGTCGCCGCCTTCATCCTCACCAACAAGGTCTACTCGCCCCAGTACGTGCTCTGGCTGGTGCCGCTGGCCGCCCTGGCCAGGCCGCGCTGGCGGGACTTCCTGGTCTGGCAGGCCTGCGAGGTCATGTACTACCTGGGCATCTGGATGTATCTCGCGTACACGACGAGCGGCGACGCCCACAAGGGCCTGCCGACGGAGGGCTACCAGCTCGCCATCGCCCTGCATCTGCTGGGGACGCTGTATCTGTGCGCGCTGGTCGTACGGGACATCCTGACGCCGGAGCGGGACGGGGTGCGGACCGACGGCTCCGACGACCCCTCGGGCGGGGTGCTGGACGGTGCGGCTGACGTGTTCGTGCTCGGGCAGGCCGCCCACGCGCGGCGAGGGGCCGCACGCGCCGAGGAGCCCGAGGACGGACGGCTGCGGGTCGAATGGGGAGTACGGCCGCCAGGCGCCGCCTGAGGGCCCGTCGGGCCGGGTCGGCCGCCACAGGGGCCGGCCCCGGGCCCCGCCGGGCCCACCGGCGCCGCGTGTGCCGGCTCCGGTGTGGTGATGGTCGGCGGCGGCCGGGTCAGCGGTCGACGATGCGGTCGAACTGTGTCGTCGTGTGCCGTAGATGGGCCACCAGCTCGTCCCCGACCCTGGGCTCCTGGGCGTCCGAGGGCACGAACAGGATGGACACCTGCATGTGCGGCGGTTCGGCGAACCAGCGCTGCTTGCCGTCCCAGACGAACGGCGAGAGGTTGCGGTTGACCGTGGCCAGGCCCGCGCGCGCGACACCCTTGGCACGGGGCATCACACCGTGCAGGGCCTTCGGCGCCTCCAGGCCGACACCGTGGGACGTGCCCCCGGCGACGACCACCAGCCAGCCGTCGGAGGCGGCCTTCTGCTGGCGGTAGCCGAACCGGTCCCCCTTGACGACCTTGGTGACATCCAGAACGGAACCGCGGTACTCGGTCGCCTCGTGGTCCCCCAGCCACAGCCGCGTACCGATGCGCGCGCGGAAACGGGTCTGCGGGAACTGCTGCTGGAGCCGGGCCAGCTCGTCGGCGCGCAGATGGCTGACGAACATGGTGTGCAGCGGCAGCCGCGCCGCGCGCAGCCGGTCCATCCAGGCGATGACTTCCTCGACCGCGTCGGAGCCGTCCGTACGGTCGAGCGGGAGGTGCAGGGCGAAGCCCTCCAGACGTACGTCCTCTATGGCCGCGTGCAGTTGGCCGAGCTCCTCCTCCTTGACGCCGTGCCGCTTCATGGAGCTCATGCACTCGACCACGACACGGGCGCCGACCAGGGCGAACACGCCGTCGACGGACGAGACGGAGCGGATCACACGGTCGGGCAGCGGCACCGGCTCCTCGCCGCGCCGGAAGGGCGTGAGGACGAGCAGGTCGCCGCTGAACCAGTCCTTGATCCGGGCGGCCTCGTAGATGGTCCCCACGGCGAGCGTGTCCGAGCCGAAGCGGGTGGTCTCGTCGGCGAGGCGCTCATGACTGAAGCCGTAGCCATTGCCCTTGCAGACCGGGACCAGGCCCGGGAACTGCTCGATGACCGACTTCTGGTGCGCCCGCCAGCGCGCGGTGTCGACGTAAAGGGAGAGCGCCATGCCGGTCCGGAACCTTTCTCGTGGCTGCGGTGTGTGAAGGATATGGATGGTTGTAGGTATTTGACGGAGTTACGGCTTTCTCCGCCGCTTTGTCATCGCGGTCAGCGGCGCGACATGTAGATGTCGAGCGCCTTGTGGAGCAGTTTGTTGAGCGGGAAGTCCCACTCGCCGATGTACTCGACGGCCTCGCCGCCGGTGCCCACCTTGAACTGGATCAGACCGAAGAGATGATCGGTCTCGTCGAGCGAGTCGGAGATGCCGCGCAGGTCGTAGACGGTGGCGCCCATCGCGTAGGCGTCCCGCAGCATGCGCCACTGCATCGCGTTCGAGGGCCGGACCTCACGCTTGTGGTTGGCGGAGGCGCCGTAGGAGTACCAGACATGGCCGCCGACGATGAGCATCGTCGCCGCCGCGACGTTCTCGCCCTCGTGCCGGGCGAAGTAGAGCCGCATGCGGTTGGGGTCCTCCGTGTTGAGGACGGTCCACATGCGCTGGAAGTACGACAGCGGGCGCGGCCGGAAGTGGTCGCGCTCGGCGGTGATCTCGTACAGGCGCTGCCACTCTTCAAGATCGCCGTAGCCGCCCTGGACGACATCGACACCGGCCTTCTCGGCCTTCTTGATGTTGCGCCGCCACAACTGGTTGAAGCCCTTGAGGACATCGTCGAGCGAGCGGTTCGCCAGCGGGACCTGGAAGACATACCGCGGCTGTACGTCGCCGAAGCCGGCGCCGCCGTCCTCGCCCTGCTGCCAGCCCATCTTCCGCAGCCGGTCGGACACCTCGAAGGCGCGCGGCTCGATGTGCGTGGCCTCGACATCGCGCAGGCGCTTGACGTCGGGGTCCTGGATACCGGACTTGATCGCACCCGCGTCCCAGCGGCGGATGACGACCGGCGGCCCCATCTTCACGGAGAACGCGCCCTGGTGCTTGAGATGCGCGAGCATCGGCTGCATCCACTCGTCCAGGTTGGGGGCGTACCAGTTGATCACCGGTCCCTCGGGGAGGTACGCCAGATACCGCTTGATCTTGGGGAGCTGCCGGTAGAGCACCAGCCCCGCGCCGACGAGCTGGTCGTCCTTGTCGAACCAGCCCAGGTTCTCGGAGCGCCACTCCGTCTTGACGTCAGCCCAAGCCGGGACCTGGCAATGACTCGCCGCGGGCAGGCTCTGGATGTATGCCAGATGCTGCTCTCGGCTGATGGTCCTCAGGGTCAGACTCATGCGGGGCGCTCCTCGGCAGGTGTGTCCCCATGGATACAGGGGCTCCGGCTCTCGCGCCGAAGCCTACTGTGCCGATGGAGCGCCTGGCCTGGCCCGACGGGGGACCCGCCGACCGCGGGCTGTCCCGTAATCGCCGGTGGGACGGTACGCGGCGGTCGGCCGCGGTGTGCCGGGAGGCGGAACGCCACCGGCATATCCGGGCGTATGGGGACGACCTGGCCCCGGGTGAGGCCCCGGTTGCCGTCGCGCGCCGCCGGGGGAGGCGGGAAGGCCGGACAACAGGATCCTTTCGGCCCCTTCAGACCGTGTGATCCGTCACTGGGCTTCGCCTCGCCGAAGCCCAGGGGCGCAACAGGCCCTAACCGACGATCCCGCCGAACAGTCCCCCGTGGGCCATGCCGATGAAGAAACCGACCGCCGAGGCTCCGAGGCCGAGGATGGTCAGGAACCGTTCCCGGGTCGTCACGGAGATGAACTGCGCGTATGCCCCGGTCAGAATGCCCACCAGACCGGCCCACGAACTGAGCAGATGGAGGCTGTCGAAGATCGCCGCGACAATCGCGACGAGACCCAGTACCAGGGTCACCGCGGCCAGGCTGTCCTGGAGCGGATGGCGCTTGCCATCGGTGGCGAAGAGAGACGTGGCGGAGTTCGGTCGCATTGTCTGTGCCATGTGGCACCTCCTGGCCTTGCCGGAAGGCGGCGCATCGTAGCGCCGCACACACCCGATGTGTACAGATTGCGTCCGCGGGCGGCCGGATTTCAACCGGAAGCCGGTGTGCGGGTAGTCTGTACGGTCTGCACCGGTGTCTGCCCTGGCCACAACATGATCGCTCGTACGTCGAGCCGGACTGTCAGTGGTGGCCGATACCGTTGCTCACGCATCACGACCCTCCTGCCACGGAACGACCGTGGCCGCTGAGTCCAAAGGAGGTGGGTTCCACATGCGTCACTACGAGGTGATGGTCATCCTCGACCCCGATCTCGAGGAGCGCGCTGTCTCCCCGCTGATCGAGAACTTCCTCTCCGTCGTCCGTGAGGGCAACGGAAAGGTCGAGAAGGTCGACACCTGGGGCCGTCGTCGTCTCTCTTACGAGATCAAGAAGAAGCCCGAGGGCATCTACTCGGTCATCGACCTCCAGGCCGAGCCTGCGGTCGTCAAGGAGCTCGACCGACAGATGAACCTGAACGAGTCGGTCCTCCGGACCAAGGTCCTCCGTCCCGAGACCCACTGAGCGCCTAGCTCAGAGGTCATCGGGTTCGAGTAGCAGCAAGCAGCCAGAAGCAATCCCCGCCGAGAGGTTCACCCATGGCAGGCGAGACCGTCATCACGGTCGTCGGCAATCTCGTCGACGACCCCGAGCTGCGCTTCACCCCGTCCGGTGCGGCGGTCGCGAAGTTCCGCGTCGCGTCCACTCCTCGTACCTTCGACCGCCAGACCAATGAGTGGAAGGACGGCGAGAGCCTGTTCCTCACCTGCTCGGTCTGGCGTCAGGCGGCGGAGAACGTCGCCGAGTCGCTCCAGCGAGGCATGCGCGTTGTCGTGCAGGGCCGGCTGAAGCAGCGGTCGTACGAGGACCGCGAGGGCGTCAAGCGCACGGTCTACGAGCTGGACGTCGAGGAAGTCGGCCCCAGCCTCAAGAACGCCACGGCCAAGGTCACCAAGACCACCGGTCGCAGTGGTGGCCAGGGCGGTTACGGCGGCGGCCAGCAGGGCGGCGGTAGCTGGGGCGGCGGCCCCGGTGGTGGTGGCCAGCAGGGCGGCGGCGGTGCTCCCACCGACGACCCGTGGGCCACCAGCGCGCCGGCCGGCGGCGGCCAGCAGCAGCCGCAGAGCGGCGGGGGCAATGGAGGCGGCTGGGGCGGAAGCTCCGGCGGCGGCTACTCGGACGAGCCTCCCTTCTAAGGGCGGGTTCGTTCCCCACTTCTTGATCACACAGGAGAAACACCATGGCGAAGCCGCCTGTGCGCAAGCCTAAGAAGAAGGTCTGCGCGTTCTGCAAGGACAAGACCCAGTACGTGGACTACAAGGACACGAACATGCTGCGGAAGTTCATTTCCGACCGTGGCAAGATCCGTGCCCGCCGCGTCACCGGCAACTGCACGCAGCACCAGCGTGACGTCGCCACGGCAGTCAAGAACAGCCGTGAGATGGCGCTGCTGCCCTACACGTCCACCGCGCGATAAGGGAAGGGTGACCGAATCATGAAGATCATCCTCACCCACGAGGTGTCCGGCCTCGGTGCCGCCGGCGATGTCGTCGACGTCAAGGACGGCTACGCTCGCAACTACCTGGTCCCGCGCGGTTTTGCGATCCGCTGGACCAAGGGTGGCGAGAAGGACGTGGCGCAGATCCGCCGCGCCCGCAAGATCCACGAGATCGCGACGATCGAGCAGGCCAATGAGATCAAGGCCCGCCTCGAAGGCGTGAAGGTCCGTCTGGCCGTTCGCTCCGGCGACGCCGGCCGGCTCTTCGGCTCCGTCACCCCGGCCGACCTCGCTTCGGCGATCAAGTCCGCCGGTGGTCCGGAGGTCGACAAGCGTCGCATCGAGCTCGGTTCGCCGATCAAGACCCTGGGCTCGCACCAGGTGTCTGTGCGTCTGCACCCCGAGGTCGCCGCGAAGCTCGGCATCGAGGTCATCGCCGCGTAAGCGCTGCGTACGGCAGAGCATGGAGAGGGCCGCATCCCCCGGGGATGCGGCCCTCTCGCTGTTCCAGAGGGTGCTGCGAGCTCAAGGAGGAAACGAGGAAACGGGCACCGGGGATGTTTCACGTGAAACGCCCCTCTGGATGGACGCCCGCTAACGGGTGGCGCCGGTGATCAGCCAACGGCCGGACCGGGTGCGCAGCCAGAGTGTCAGCATGCGGATCGCCATCATCAGTCCCATCGCCCACCAGAGGGCGGTCAGCCCGCCTCCCAGGGCGGGCACGAGCAGGGCAACCGGGGCGAAGACCGCGAGCGTCACCAGCATGGCGCCAGCGAGATACGGTCCGTCCCCAGCGCCCATCAGCACGCCGTCCAGCACATAGACGATGCCCGCGATCGGCTGAGAGACGGCCACCACCAGCAGGGCAGGCAGCAGGGTGTCCCGCACCGCCTGGTCGCCGGTGAACAGCGGGATGAACAGCGGGCGCCCGAGCACGATCAGAGCACCGAGCACCACACCGCACGCGACTCCCCACTGCACCATGCGACGGCATGCCTCCCGGGCGCCCGTGGTGTCGTCGGCGCCGAGACAACGGCCGATGATCGCCTGTCCCGCGATGGCGATCGCGTCGAGCGCGAAGGCCATCAGGCTCCACAGCGACAGAATGATCTGGTGGGCGGCGATGTCCCGGTCGCCAAGACGTGCGGCGACGGCGGTGGCGATCATCAGGACCGCTCGGAGCGAGAGAGTGCGCACAAGCAAGGGCGTTCCTGCCTGGGCGCTGGCCCGTATGCCCGCCACATCGGGGCGCAGCGAGGCGCTGTGCCGACGCGCTCCTCGCACGACGACCACCAGATAGACGGCGGCCATGGCGCACTGGGCGATCACCGTGCCCCAGGCGGAACCGGCGATGCCCAGCCCGACGCCGTAGACGAGTACACCGTTGAGCGCCGCGTTGGCACCGAACCCGCCGAGCGCGACATACAGAGGTGTGCGGGTGTCCTGGAGCCCGCGCAGCACTCCGGTGGCGGCCAGCACGACCAGCATGGCCGGGATGCCGAGGCTGGATATGCGGAGATAGGTGACGGCGTAGGGGGCTGCCGTGTCCGACGCCCCGAACAGGCCGACGAGCCAGGGTGCGGCGGGCAGGGTGATGGCGATGACCGCGGCGCCGAGCAGCAGTGCGAGCCAGATGCCGTCCATCCCCTGACGGATGGCGGCTGGGAGATCCCCGGCGCCGACGCGCCGGGCCACCGCGGCCGTGGTGGCGTAGGCGAGGAAGACGAAGACACTCACCGCGGTGGTCAGCAGGGCTGCCGCGATGCCGAGCCCGGCCAATTGCGGCGTGCCCAGATGGCCCACGATCGCACTGTCGGCCATCACGAAGAGCGGCTCGGCGACGAGGGCGCCGAAGGCCGGCACGGCGAGCGAGATGATCTCTCGGTCATGCCGTCGCTGTCTTGTCCTGGATGCCGTGGGGGCCTGCGTCATGCGCTCAATCTAATCTTCCACAGGTAAGAGACGCAATACGGGTTGAGTCCTTACGTGTCGACGGTGTGGAGACTCTGTCGTGCGTCGTTTGTTCTGATCTTGGTCCAGCCGGGAAAGTTTTTCTCCCCCACAGCCAGTGGATGGAAAAAGGCCAGCTCAGAGGGGGTGCGCCGGGGTGAATATGACTTTGTCCACAGTGCTGTCCCCCGGTCCGTGCACAGGTTCACGGGACTTCTCCACAGCATCTGGTCCGTCGTCCACATGGCCTGTGGATAACCAGATTGGCTGACGGTGCCCGCGGGCCTACCGTGGACCGGCGTCCGACGCGCCGGAACCGGAGTCAGGCCTCTCGTTTTGTCTGTGTCGTGCCGTAAAAAGAATGGCACGGCGAGGTCCGCGGCGCGGACGTGAGGAGGTGGCCGGTGAGCATCCCCGAGCCATTGGACGACCCCTGGACCGATACCGGCCCCAGTGACCGTCTGCCTGTCTCCCGGCAGCGCCGTGGGGAGGGGCGGGGCCGCGAGGAGCAGCACGAGCGCGGCCGTGACAACGCGGCCTGGGACAGCGGATCCTCGGGTTTCGAGCGGGTGCCGCCGCAGGACCTCGACGCCGAACAGTCCGTCCTCGGTGGCATGTTGCTGTCCAAGGACGCCATCGCCGATGTTGTGGAGATCATCAAGGGACACGACTTCTACCGCCCCGCCCACGAGACGGTTTTCCAGGCGATTCTCGACCTCTACGCCAAGGGGGAGCCGGCCGACCCGATCACGGTGGCGGCCGAGCTGACGAAGCGCGGTGAGATCACCCGCGTCGGCGGGGCCTCTTACCTGCACACGCTCGTCCAGTCGGTGCCCACCGCGGCCAACGCCTCGTACTACGCGGAGATCGTCCACGAGAGGGCGGTGCTGCGACGGCTCGTCGAGGCCGGCACCAAGATCACGCAAATGGGATACGCGGCCGACGGAGACGTCGACGAGATCGTCAATGCCGCCCAGGCCGAGATCTACGCCGTCACCGAGCAGCGAACCAGTGAGGACTACCTGCCGCTCGGCGACATCATGGAAGGCGCACTGGACGAGATCGAGGCGATCGGTTCGCGCAGTGGAGAGATGACCGGTGTGCCCACCGGTTTCACCGATTTCGACTCTCTCACCAACGGTCTGCACCCCGGTCAGATGATCGTCATCGCGGCCCGCCCCGCCATGGGTAAGTCCACCCTGGCTCTGGACTTCGCCCGTGCCGCTTCCATCAAGAACAACCTGCCCAGCGTGATCTTCTCGCTGGAAATGGGGCGCAATGAGATCGCGATGCGTCTGCTGTCGGCGGAAGCGCGCGTGGCGCTGCACCATATGCGTTCCGGCACGATGACGGACGAGGACTGGACCCGGCTGGCCCGCCGTATGCCGGACGTGTCACAAGCGCCGCTCTACATCGACGATTCGCCGAACCTCTCGATGATGGAGATCCGCGCGAAGTGCCGCCGGCTCAAGCAGCGGAACGATCTCAAGCTGGTGGTCATCGACTACCTCCAGCTCATGCAGTCCGGCGGTTCGAAGCGGGCCGAGAGCCGACAGCAGGAGGTGTCGGACATGTCGCGAAACCTCAAGCTTCTGGCCAAGGAACTGGAGCTGCCGGTCATCGCGCTCTCCCAGCTCAACCGTGGACCCGAGCAGCGTACGGACAAGAAGCCGATGGTCTCCGACCTGCGTGAGTCGGGTTCCATCGAGCAGGACGCGGACATGGTGATCCTGCTGCACCGCGAGGACGCGTACGAGAAGGAGTCGCCCCGGGCGGGCGAGGCCGACCTCATCGTGGCCAAGCACCGTAACGGCCCGACGGCGACGATCACGGTGGCGTTCCAGGGCCACTACTCACGCTTCGTGGACATGGCACAGACCTGATCCCGCTCGTTGTAGGGCCTCATGTTCCGTGTCGGAATCTCACGGTCGATGTCGGATGGATGTCGGATACGACATCGCTGTGAGACTGGCCAGGCTTTAAAGCCGAATTCGCTCAAACGTGTGGACGCTCCAAGCTCTCTTGGCGAACGTACCGCCGTACGGCCCAGGCTGTCACCGACTGCTTGATCGCATCGAGCCTGATGCTGCGGGAGTGGGGGTGCTTATGCCAGTTAAGTCGGCAATGGTGTGTTTCCGTACATCGGGCCGGGAGTTCGAAGACGAGCCGTGGGAGAGCGTCAGCGGCGCGACGTTAGCGACAGCGTCTCCATGGCGGACATTCCGGTGGTACGACGGCCAGAAGCACTACTCGGGCACCTACTGGTCGTCGACCATGCGTGACCACGTGATTTACGAGTCGCGGCTTGAACTTGCTCGACTGCTGTTTGACGACTTCGACCCATCTGTCCGCCGAATCCTTGCCCAGCCCTTCCTGCTGAAAGCCGAAGTGGAAGGCAAGGTTCGCAAACACATCCCGGACTACCTGCTGATCAGCGAGGACGGTCCGGTCGTGGTCGACGTCAAGCCGAGGCACCGGGTGGCCAAGCCAGAGGTGGCATTCACTTTTGACTGGACGCGACGGCTGTTGGAGACACGCGGATGGCGATACGTCGTGTGGAGCGAACCTGCGTCGGCGGAACTTGAGAACCTTCGATTCCTCGCCGGGTACCGACGCGACTGGCTCTTCGATGGTCTCCTGCTCGACGAACTTCGAGCGATGGGGCTGGACCGCCGGACACTTGGCGAACTCGATGACGCACTTGCCGGACGGGAACCGGAGGAGGTCCGAGCTGGGGTCCTTCACCTTCTCTGGCGTGGCGAACTGGTCACCGACTTGAGTACCCCGCTCAGCGGTCATCACGTTCTGAAGGTTCCGAAGTGAGCTGGGCCGGAATCCGCGTGGGAGTTGGTACACGGTTCCGCTATGACGGCGAGACCGTTGAGGTAGTCGAGCTGGCGATCACCGCGAACGGCAACGAGGCGGTACTGAAGAATGGCCGCGGGAAGCTGCTGAGACTGGCAGTGAAGGAACTGCTGCTGTCTGACCGAGCTCGTGTGATCCCGGATGCTCCGGGACCGTCCGGTGACGACGACGAAGACGTCGCTGGTGTCGTGCTGAGCCAGCTGTCGAAAGCCGAGCAAGACGGACTACGAGAGCGGGCAGGCCACGTCCGGGAAGTCCTCACCGGTTACCGGGTGGGTGCTCCGGAGCTGGCGGCGGAAGGAGAGCCGAGGCCGGAATACTCGCCTGACCTCCCCCTCGGCCAGCGCTACGCGAGCAAGGCCGCTGAAGTCGGCGTCACCGTCCGTACTGTCGAGCGCTGGGTTCGGGACTTCCGCCGTGGGGGCGAGGCGAGCTTGGCGGCTGCCGGGCGACCCGCACGTGGGCGGGCCACGAAACTGGATGACCGGTGGGTGGAGACAGCCACGGAGGTCATGGTCGAGCACGCCAAGGAGTCCAAGCCGTCCCGCACGCTGGTGATCGAGCGGACCCGAGCACGGGTGGTCGCACGGTTCGGTCCGGATGTCGTCCCGCAACCCAGCCGGGCTACGGCCTTCCGGCTGCTTGAGGAGTTGGAGGACCAGCACCCGCTCTTCCGGCTGAGTGCGAAGCGGAACCGGGACATCGCTGGCCGGCCCAATGGGCCTTATGGCAAGTTGCGGCCGACCAGGCCGGGCGAGTATCTCCTGATGGACTCCACCCGGCTGGACGTTTTCGCCTTCGACCCATTCACGCTTCGATGGGTGCAGGCCGAGCTCAGCGTCGGCATGGACTGGTACACCCGCTGCGTCACCGGCATCCGCCTCACCCCGGTGTCGACGAAGGCGGTGGACGTCAGCGCGGTGCTCTACCAGTCGTTCCGGCCCAGGCCGGCTGGGAAGGACTGGCCGCGCTACGCGGTCTGGCCCGAGCACGGCATCCCACGGACGGTCCTCGTGGATACGGCTGTCGCCGAAGGGGCTGGTGCAGCTGGCCCCATTCTGGTTCCAGAAACCCTGGTCATCGACCACGGAAAGCAGTACGACTCCGAGCATCTGACCAGCGTCTGCAGGCGGATGGGCATCTCGATCCAGCCTGCGAGGCTACGGACGGGCCGTGACAAAGGGCCAGTCGAAAGATTCTTTCGCACCCTGCGCGAGGGCCTGCTTCAAGCATTGCCCGGCTATAAGGGGCCGGACGTCCATTCCCGGGGGGAGAACCCCGAGGACGACGCCTTCTTCTTCCTGCATGAGCTGGAAGCGATCATCCGTGAGTGGGTCGCGGCGGTCTACCACCATCGACCGCACACGAGTCTGGTCGACCCGGGCCTGCCAGGGCTGCGGATGTCCCCCGCCGCAATGTTCGAGCACGGCATGGCCCGGGCGGGTTACATCGAGGCCCCCAGAGACCCCGACCTCGCCTACGAATTCCTGAAGACCGAATGGCGCACGATCCAGCACTACGGAGTCGAGATCGGCCGTCGCCGCTACAGCGGCCCCGGCCTCAAAGGCCTCAGCCATGTCCGGAGTCCCTACAAGGGTCCGGTCGAGAACGGATGGCCCTTCCAGGTCGACCCCGACGACATCACCCGCATCTACGTCCGGGACCTGGACCGTCGCTGGCGCACCCTGACCTGGGAACATGCGCCCACGGCCGGTATGCCGCTGAGCGAGGATGCTCTCGCCTTCGCCCGGAAACTGGCTGCTGCGAAGTATCGCTTTCCTGACGACCGTCTCGCGGTCGCCGACCTATTGGAGCGCTGGAACCTCGGCCTGGGCACAACGCTGGCAGAGCGGCGGATGGCCCTGCGGCTATCGCGAGAGCAAGCGGCCATCGAACTACCCGAGTCCGACGAGTCAGTCGTCTCGCTGCCCTCAGTCCGCAAAGCCCTGGGGGACAAAGAGGGCTCGTCCCACGAGGAGCCGGAGGAGATGGAGCCGGCCGAGACGGGTGATGACGACGAGGCCGACTTCGAAGTCCTCGTCGAAGAGGACGATTTCTACGCCGACGCACTGGAGGACGTGTGACTGACCCGCTCCCGCTGGGCCTGGGGAATCTGGCGTTGTCGCGGAAGGAGGACTTCAAGGAGTTCGCCAACGCTCCGCGTCGCGAACAGCCCAGGTTGCTGACGAGGGCAGAGCTGAAAGCTCTGACCTCTGAGGCGAGAGCCGTCTACGACCGACTGCGCCGGGAGTGGCATGCCAACCTCGGGCCGATCAGGACGCAGCAACTGGCCGATCTTCACGAGGATTTGTGGGACATCGTCGACAGCAATCAGCAGGATGGCGACAAGGCCAAGGGCGCCGTGGCTGTCGACGCCTTTCCCGGCCTCGGGAAGACGACCTCGGTGCTGGCGTTCCTCCGTGAGTTCCACCACCGGGAGATCGCCGAGAACGGTGAGTTCACAGCCCAGGGACACGAACGGCTTCCGGTCTGCCGGGTTGGACTGACCGGCAATACCGGCATGAAGGACCTCAACCGTGCCATTCTGGAATTTTTTGGCCATGCCGGACGTAACCGCGGAACAGCCGCCCAGATGGGCCAGCGGGCCCTGGACTGCGTGTTGTCCTGCGAAGTGCGCGTCCTTGCCCTCGACGATCTGCACTTCCTGAAGTGGCGCAACACCAGCGGCATCGAGGTCAGCAACCACCTGAAGTGGATCGCCAACGAGTTCCCCGTGACCTTGCTGATGATCGGCGTCGGACTCGCAGAGAAGGGCCTGTTCAGCGAAGGAACTACTTCTGGTGACACAGCCCTGGCCCAGACAGGCCGGCGCACGACTCGACTGGACATGCAGCCCTTCACCATCAAGAACGAGGCGGGCCGCCGAGAATGGAGGAAGATGCTTCTCGCCCTGGAGAAGCGAGTGGTCCTGGCCGACAAGTACCCCGGCATGCTTGCGGACGATCTTTCCGACTACCTCTTTGCCCGCAGCACCGGGCATATCGGCTCGCTGATGACACTGATCAACCGGGGCTGCCAGAGAGCCGTCCGCAGCGGCACCGAACGCCTCGACCGTGACCTGCTCGACCGAGTGAAGAACGACGAGGCATCCGAGAATGCTCGCAGGGAGCTCGAAGCAGCCCTGGACAAGCGACGACTCACCAGCCGGCCCCGATCCAGCAACCGGAAAGCCGCGTGACGTCCGGCCTGCGGACTCTCCCGATCAGAGTCGCGCCGCTGCCAGGAGAAGCCCTGGACTCCTGGCTGGAGACTCTGGCCCACCGCAGCATGGTCAGCTTCCGCGAGATCCTGATCGCCTTGGGACTGCCCGGCCGGCGCGACGGCAACCTCCCTGACCTCACCCGCTACCTCGAGCCGGAGCAGGCCGAGCAGGCCGCGGTCGTCAGCGGAGTCCCCGCTGACCGGTTGCATGCGATGACGTTGCGCCAGTACGACGGCCATGCGCTCGTACTGCACCCTCACCGCCGGACGGTGAACCGCATGCAGCTATGGGGCCGAAACGGCTCCCGATACTGCCCCCAGTGCCTTCACGAACACGACGGCCGCTGGCAGTTGCGCTGGCGCCTCCCCTGGAGCTTCGCTTGCACTCGGCACCGGATCCTGCTGCCGCACGCCTGTCCCTCTTGCAACCAGCGCACCCGCCACGGCCGAGTCAGCATCTTCCGTGATCTTCCACCCCATCAGTGTCCTACGACGCTGAAACCGTCAGGGGTGCTCTGCCAGACGGACCTCACCCTGGCCCCCGCTGCCGCCCTTCGCGAAGACAGCCCAGTACTGGCGTCGCAGCGCTGGATCAACGACCTGCTGGACCGAGTCGAACAGGGACAAGCACAGTCCCTCCCCGCACTCCGAATGATCTTCAACGACCTGCGTGCGCTGGCCTCCTGGGTCTTGCGCATCGCGGAACCCGACGACTTCCCGACACTTGATCCGCATGTCGAGCAGGCATGCCAGGACTACGCCGGAGACGGCCAGTTCTCGCCCAGCTCGGCGGCAGTGACCGCAGGCGGACTCACCCGCGCCGTCCACATCCTTCAACAGGGCTCCGACAAGGCAAACATCGCCACGCTGCGGACCCTCCTCGAACGAGACGGTGAACGACTTGACCTCATGCCGCTGGGTGACATCAACAGGCGCTGGAGAGGGCACTCCACTGCCCTGCAACAACTGATCTGGCAGGCCATGGACACCCGCATGGCGAACGTAGACCGGCTCCGCTTCCGAAGCTGCACCACTCGCCCGCGCCCACCCCACAAGATGAACGAGACCCTGACCGCCGCACGGGCCGGCCGAGTCCCACAATTACTCTGGCGTGGATGGACTGCTCGCTTCCTGCCCGCCGCCGGCGTCCGGAACATCGGCAACTTCCGCGCGGCCCTGGCCGTCGCACTCCTACTCCCCGGAGCATCCAAACGTCACTTCGATCCCCTGATCAGCATGCTCGGCCACCAGGCGCAACTCGACGTCCACTACACGCTCGCCGAGCTTGCCCAGCAGGGCCACGACGGAGTCCTCACCGGGCTCTGCGAGATCGCCGACTACCTGGACACCCAGCCCGTCCCCATCGACTACGAACGTCGCCGCGGGCTGACAGGCGAGGGCCTCTTGCCCGCTGATGACTGGGTTTCGATTTGCACACAGACCGGTGTCCACTCGGGACAGGAAACGCGGTTGCTGTCTGTGCGCCGCTACCTCTATCAGCGCATCACCGGAAATGATCTCCGGCAGGCGCCAGGGTTGCTCCGGATCACGACCGCCGAGGCGGCGGGAGGCGTCGCGGTGGTTCCCTTCCGGATCACCGCCGCCCTCCTGGGAACTCTCGACGAGTACGGCGAGAACTACCTACGGGGTTTGGGCATCGACGAACCGCTGGCCTGGGAGCCTCCAGCGGACCTTGCCGCTGGACTCTGCCTGCCCGGCGGACCAGTGGACGTGAGACGAGCACACCGTCTCATCTGCGATGAGGGCCGAGCGCCCGCCGTCGCGGCGAAGGAGATGGGCGTCGCTCTCGAGAGCATCCGCCATTGCTTCGAGCAGCACCCACCCAGCAGCCCCTGGCCCTCCAAAAGCGGCGGATCTTGGGTTGACCCCAGCAGGCCCGTTGCCCGACGGTCCCGGCTTGCCGCAGCTCAAGCGCGTCAACAAGCACATACCGTGCTCACCGACGAGTTCCTGCGAAGCGAGTACCTCGACGCGCGGAAGACGGTCAGAGAGATCGCCTCAGGGACCCGTCTCCCCAAGAGACTCATCAGCGAGGTACTCAATCAGTCCGGCCTCATCGCTAGCCGAGAGCCATCGAGGAAGCTGATCGTCGATGAGCAGTGGCTCCGAGAGCAGTACACCCGGCAGGCCCGGACCCTGGCCAGCATCGCAACCGAGCTGGACACGAGCCCAACGACCCTCACACGACACCTTCGGGCCGTTGGCATCGAACTCCGTCCACGCGGCGGACAGCGGGCCGTGAGCCGAACGGAACTCGAATCAGTACCGCCGCTCATCAGACCGGCCCTCACAGATCGGCGCTGTTGGGGCCGCCTCCAGCGGTTTCGAGCAGCGATGGAACATCGCACCCTCGCCGAGGCCTCACGCCACCTCGGCACCACCCGCTCGGTCCTTTACACCCAGTTTGCCGCACTGGAAAGGGATTTGGGCGTCCAGCTCTACGTCCGCCCCCGCAGGGGCGAGTCCCTCCGCCCCACCCAGGCTGGACAAGCCGTGATGGACGCTCTGACGGACAGCGAAGGCGCTCGACCAGGCGGCAACACTATCGAAGACGGCATTCCTCCCGCCTCCAGGCAGAACCCATGACCAGTCGATCGTCGACGGACGGCTATCGAACTGGACCGCACTCATCGACCAGAACGGTCGGCTCCGACAGGAAGACGTTCGGGTCGACGGGCCCATAGGCAACATTGAACGTGTCGAGCCAGTACGACCAGTCCCGTATTCCGGCGGCGCTACTGAACCGATAGTTCAACTGCCAACGGACCCACTGCCCCGGGACCAGACGCACCGCCGGCGGCCGCCGCGGGCGAGGCGGCAATCCGAACAACGGCTCCACACGCGCCAGCACGCGAAGCCGATCGCCCTCGTCTCGCAAGCTGAGTCCGACCTGGCGCAAGTCCCTCTTGCTCTCGTGCGGCTCGAAACCGTCACGCTCGGACATCTGGATGACCTGGGCGAAGGAAGACGCCGCTGGTGACACCAGGAACCCCGTTGGCGCTGCATTCCTGCGGGCAGCAGCCTCACCGCCCCTGGAGTACTTCGTCCAGGACGTCCTGATCCACTGCACCGTGATCTCCACTGGAACCGCCTTTCGCCTGGGACACTACGTCGACCACAGCCTGCACGGCACCCTGCTTTCGGCGCGCTGCCCGGCGGCCCGGAAGATTCCGGCTGAGATGGACCTATTGCACAGCGCTAGAGTCCGACAGCGGAGGAGGCGAAGATGTCACTGAACAAGAAGGGTTCCCGGCGCATAACCGTTGACGGGATCGAGTACCGCTGGCGGATCCGCAGGAAGCCCTCCTACATGCAGGGACTCTGCTGGACACCGATGACCTACGCGGTCGAAGCGGCCAGCGGCAGCCAGCCGGGCACGACCTTGATCGTCACCAGCGGGCAGGCCCATCCCAGCAACTGGGTGGGCGTTGAGGCAGAGCCCATTCGCCCAGCTCACGTTGCTGCGAGCATTCGGGAAGCGCGGAGCCAGGGCTGGGATCCGATGGTTGCCGGTTCTCCGTTCCATCTCGACCGATCCGCGGGATTCATCCCCCAGCCATGAGAGATAGTGCAGAAGCTCAGCGGACCCTGGATGAACTGCCTCAGAGGCTTCAGACCTGGTTCGACGAGCACGAGGAACGCCTGAGATCGTGTGGAATCACGGGTGGCGTCCAGCGATCGCCTGAGGACGGCCGAACCAAGACGAGCACCTGGGTGACGCTGGAAACGGATGACCAAGTCTCCATGCTCATCGTCTGGAGCAGCGGTGAAGCGGAACTTGAGTGCGGGGACGTGGCAACAGATCGGGTTCGTCGGCAGCATCGTGATCTCCGCACCCTGGAAGAGCTTCTCGACGCCATCGAGACCATCTGCGAGTGGATCCAAGCGACGGGCGAAGCAACTCCCGGATAGGTGACCTGATCATCCGAGTTGCGGAGCCTCTCCGGTTTCGAACTGCGAGCCGATGTTGTTCCACATGAAAGCGTCCCGCCAGTCCCCCCTGCCAGCAGCCCAGCCGAGCATCGCCGTCAGGACCTTCTTCTGGGAGATTGTCCGCGTTTGGTAGTGTTCGGTGGCAACGCCGTCCCGATATTCGAGTTGGTACGTGTTGTCGTCGCGCAGCAGTACCTGGACATACCAGTTGCCCTCCACGCCATCCTCTACGCGCTCCAGAACCAGATGTGCGTTCCCGCGATGGAGGCTGGCCAGCATCGTTCCTATCACCGGCTTCGACGGCTTCTTCACCACGCGCCCAGCCTCAGTCGTCGCGATCAGCATGGGCGTAATCCTCCAGCATGGCTCTGACATCGCCGCGGTGGAGGATTCGATGGCTCCGTCATCACCCGTGTCGGAGTGGGAAGGCCAGGACCCCGAGCAACTTAGCTCCGAGGAGTTCGGGGAAATCTGGGGTCCTGCCCGTCGCCAGATTTGCATCCCGGCCCCGCTGACCTCTCGGCCTTGCGGAGGCTTCTTGGCATCATCTCGGCATGACCCCGACCCTTCCGCACACCGTCCGAGCCGTCGACACCCCTCAGCTCCTGGACCTGGCCCAAGAGGCTACCATGCACGGCTTCAGTCAGCGCCTGCCGGTCGACTGGCTCCAAGAGCACCTCGCTGCCGAGGCGACGCACTACCTGTTCCCTACGCTCATACAGCGGCTCACGCACCGTCTCGATGTGCCGCTGCAGTGGAGATGCCAGCAACTGCTGACCGTCAGGACCGGCGAACAGATCTGGGGATTGCTCGATGTCCTTCCCGACACCTTCGACAGGATCCCGGAGACCTTGGACGCGGCGTCCAAGAAGGACATCGTCAGCCGCATCGAGCATGCAGTGACCGTGCGCGAGTGGTCGGAGCGGACGGCTCCAGATACCGGTCCTGAAGAAATGCCACGGACCTGAGACACGGGCACCCCGACACGGGCTGAGACAGCGCAGAAAGTTGCTGGTCAGGGACTGGCGCGTTCACTTCTCGGGTGATTGGCCGATTTGCCGATCACGCAGGTCGTTGGCGGTTCCCGCGACAGCTGGACCGCAGTCGGCCTTCAGAGCGCCTACCACCAAGGCGATCGCGTGCTCGGCCGTGTCCGCCTCGCCGATCACAGTGCCCCGGGAGGGACCGCAAATGCGATAGCGACCGTCGCTCAGCGGATCGACGAACGGCACGTTCCATGAGTACGGGAATCCGGTGCAGGTCGTGAAGTGAAGTGACCAGTGGCTGGTGAACGGATACAACTACCGCAACTTCGGTTCGGCCGAAGCCGTTTCGGCGAGCGCCAGGGTCTGGCGGGCGAGGCCGAGCCGGCGTGCCTCCTGGCGCAGATCCTCCAAAAGGAGCCGCCACTGCGCGGTGACTGCTTCGGCTGGACCGCGCTCATGCGCCTCGGCTAGCTCGCTCACCTCGACGAAGGGGGCAGCCTCCTCGATCTCGCGGAGCATGGCCCCTTTTCGCCAACCTGCCGCAGCTCGGGCCAGCTCTCCCAGATCGGAGGTCGAGCCCGAGAGTAGCTGAACGCCTCGACACAGGCCATTGATGTTGAACCAGCGGCTCTCCGACCCGATGAAGATCCAGCAGGCTTTCCGGCCAGGAGCCGTGCTGGCGACGCCAGCTGTCCGCAGCGGATCCGAATCGTTGCTCAGCACCGTGCCGAGGGTGAGCCCCTGCTCGGCGGCAGCCACCTCCAGGGCCGCGGCCAGACTGCCGGCAGCCACGAGATCGGGATAGAGACCAGGGTCTGCACGAGCGGGTTCGTGTCGAGCAGTGCGCGGGGTGTTTGAGGTCACCGCCGGAGTCTGCCGTCTGCGGTGAGGAAATGGCCACCGTCGTGAGACGGACCTCCCATGCCACGCGGTGAGACTGGTCGCAGAGCAGCAGGTCAGCGCGGTCCCCTATGACATGAGCCGCGAGATCCTACAGCTCGTAGGGGTTCCGATGTCGTGTCGCTACTCACGGCTGGTGCCGGATGGAAGTCGGATCCGGCATGACGCCGAGACACACGGGTCGGGCCTGTACCTCGTTCGCTTCGGACGCCGACGCCCGGAAGGCCGAGGCCGCGCCGGGAACAGCCGGTCCGGCCGGCACGGTTGCATCGACCGGGGGGCCGGCGCCGCACGGGCGGGGACACGGAGACCACAGGTCGTCCGAGCCCACAAGGATCCGGGCCCCAAGGTCGCGGTATGCCCGCCGCGGACTCGGACCACGACATATTTCCGCAGGAGGAATGTTCTATGACTGACCGGCCCTTGACGCTCATGGCAGTACACGCCCACCCCGACGACGAGGCCACCGGTACCGGAGGGGTCCTCGCGCGGTATGCGGCGGAAGGCATCCGCACGGTTCTGGTGACGTGTACCGACGGCCGTTGCGGTGACGGACCGGGGGGTGTCAAGCCGGGCGACCCCGGGCACGATCCGGCGGCGGTCGCCTTGATGCGCCGTCAAGAACTTGAGGCGAGCTGTGACGTGCTGAAGGTCAGCGATCTGGAGACATTGGACTATGCCGACTCCGGGATGATGGGCTGGCCGGGCAACGACGCCCCCGGAGCCTTCTGGCAGACCCCCGTGCAGGAAGGCGCCGCCCGACTCGCGGAACTCATGCGGCACTACCGACCTGATGTGGTCGTCACCTACGACGAGAACGGCTTCTACGGCCACCCCGACCACATCCAGGCCCACCGCATCACAATGGCGGCGCTGGAGATGACCGCGCTGACACCGAAGGTGTACTGGACCACGATGCCCCGCTCCGGGATGCAGCGGTTCGGCGAGATCATGCGCGAGTTTCACGAGGACGCGCCGGAACCGGATCCTGCCGAGGCCGCCGCGATGGCCGAGATCGGCCTCCCCGACGACGAGATCACCACGTGGGTGGACACCACCCCGTTCAGCGGTCAGAAGTTCGACGCGTTGGCCGCGCACGCCAGTCAGGGCGAGAACATCTTCTTTCTCAAGATGGGCAAGGAGAAGTTCGGCGAGCTGATGGGCGTGGAGACCTTCGTACGTGTCCAGGACGCCACCGGCGCGGCCGTACCCGAGAACGATCTCTTCGCCGGACTGCGCTGACCCGCCCGTCCGGCCGGCCGGGAAAGCGCATCACCGCACGGCGGGTCGTCCGCTGCCGGCTCTTCCGCCGCGTCAGCGGCCTTCCCGCCGAAAGCAGCCCCCGGCCACCTCGGCGTCAACGACGCCAGTCCCCAGCAACGAGCGGCCAGAGAGATTCTTGCGGAGGAAGGGACAAGGCGGGGAGTTCACCGAGCACAGGGCCCTCCCCCCTGCCTGGCTGTCACGCCGTGTCGAAGTCCATCCCCCGGGAGATTTCCTCCCACTCGGCGAGCTCGGCCCGCACGGAGTCCAGGTGCGCGGTCAGGAAGTCGACCGCGTCGCCGCCGAGAGCAAGGCGGAGCGGGGGCTTCTCGGCGTCCAGAGCCAGCCGGATCGCCGCCGCGGCCTTCGCCGGGTCGCCGGGCTGGCTGCCGTCGCCGCCCCGCACCATCTGCCGGGTCGCGCCGACCTTCTCCAGGTACGCCGGGTTCTCCTCGGAGAAATACGCCGCGCCCTTGCCGAACAGGTTGGTACGGAACGCGCCGGGCTCCACGATCAGCACCTTG
This sequence comes from Streptomyces sp. NPDC006923, assembly GCF_040635655.1. NCBI lineage: Bacteria > Bacillati > Actinomycetota > Actinomycetes > Kitasatosporales > Streptomycetaceae > Streptomyces > Streptomyces sp. NPDC006923. Next base: position 196,157 of record NZ_JBEYIF010000005.1, on the reverse strand, counting down.
ATACCGAACGGCGCCACCTCGTCGGCCAGGCCCTCCGACAGTTGCTCCAGCGCCGCCTTGGTCGCGCTGTACGCGGAGAACCCGGCGAAGGACAGTTGCCCGCCGAAGCTGCTGATGTTCACGACCGACCCACTGCCCCGCTCCCTCATCTGCGGCAACAGTGCCCGGGTCAGACGCGCGGGGCCGAATACATGCAGCTCGAACAGGTCACGCAGCTCCCGGTCCGTGGTCTCCTCGAACGCCCCTACCTGGGTGCGGCCGGCGTTGTTCACCAGCACGTTCACCCTGCCGTAGCGGGCCAGGACGTCGGCGGCCACCCCATCGATCCGCTCGCCATCGGTGACGTCCAGGCTGATCGCCTCGACACGGTCCGGGTACGCGGCGACCAGGTCGTCCAGCGCCTCGGTTCGCCGGGCGGTGCCGATCACTGTGTCACCGGCGGCGACCGCGGCCTCCGCGATGGCCCGCCCGAAACCACTGCTCGCGCCGGTGATCAGCCAGACCTTGGCGTCCTCGCTCATCTTCATCTCCCTCGTCAACTGCCGTTCGGGGACAGCCCCGTCGACAGGTCCATCCTTCGTCAGGTACCGGGACGGCGTCCAAGTCCCGTTGTGATAGCCAGGAGTCATGAACGTCCATGGGCGTGACCTGAACTACTTCACCTCGGTCGCCGAGGAATTGAGCTTCACCCGCGCCGCCGAGCGGCTTTTCGTCTCCCAACCCACCCTGAGCAAGCAGATTCGGATGCTGGAGAAGCAACTGGGCGTGGTCCTGTTCGAACGGGATCAGCGGTCAGTGCGATTAACCGCGGTGGGGGAAGCCTTGTTACCGCACGCCCGTGCGGTACTGGCCGCCTGGGGAGCCGCGGAGGCGGCGGTGGAGGAGGCGAAGACCGCCGAGCGGCGCACCCTGGTGATTGGCATGTCCACCAGCCCGGGCCGCGGGCTGCTGCCCGCCCTGCGGACCCGCCTAGTCTCCCGGCATCCGGACGCGCGGTCCGTCCTGCGCCAGGTCAACTGGGCCGATCCCAGCGCCGGATTGGCGGATGGATCCAGCGACGTCGCCTTCGTCTGGCTGCCACAGCCGGACGGTGACCGTTACCAGTACGCGGTGGTGGCCCGCGAGCCTCGGCTGGTCGCGCTCCCGGACGGACACCCCCTGGCGGCGCGGGCCACCTCCGACCCCGAGGGAAAGGTGGACTTCACCGACCTGCTGGAGGAGCCCTTCCTCGCCCTCCCCCCGGAAGCCGGCCCGCTGCGGGACTACTGGCTTGCCCTGGACGCCAGGGACGGTCGACAGCCGCGGATCGGCGGGGTGGTGGCCAGCGCCGAGGAGACCCATGAGGCGGTCGCCGGCGGCCAGGGGGTGGCACTGCTGGCCGCCGGCAACGCCCCGCTGCTCGTCCGGGACGAGGTGATCGCCGTGCCGGTGCGGGGTATTTCCCCGTCTCACCTGGCGGTGGCCGCACGCCAGGATGACAAACGGACGCTGGTTCTCGCCTACCTTGCCGCTGCGCGGGAGGTAGGGGCCACAACCGGTTGATGAGGCGCCCGGAGCGTGGTTGATCTCGCCCGGCCTTGCTCGCACGGCAGCCACCCGCGCCGCGCCTGCTCGTACTACCGCGCGCTGCCCGCGAGCGCCGAACAGATCCGGGAAGCCGCCGGTGGGAGCCGGCGACCGTACGCGCCATGGCACCCCGGCCCGTCCCGTGGGCAGAGCGCAAGAACAGCGACTGCGGCCGATCGCCGATCAACCGATTCAATCCGCCGACTCCGCGTCGCGCGAAAAGTGGTCGACTCGACGGACCGGCGACGGTAGATGTGTCTCATGACCTCACCGTGTGAAGAACTGCTGCCCACCACCCAACGAGCCCTGCTGCACCGCATCGCCGTCGCGCAGGCCGAAGGGCGCGCGCCTTCGCTGGTCGCGGCGGTGGCGCGGGAGGGGCGGATGGTGTGGGCGGGCTCCCGCAGTTCTGTGGACGGGCACGCTCCGGACGCCGGCACCCAGTACCGCATCGGCTCGATCACCAAGACCTTCACGGCTGTGCTGGTGCTGCGGCTGCGTGACGAGGGGCTGATCGATCTCAATGACCCGCTGGAGAAGCATCTTCCTGGCTCGGGCGTCGGTGAGGCCACCATCGCTCAGCTTCTCGGCCACAGCGCGGGACTGGGCGCGGAGACACCGGCGCCCTGGTGGGAGCGGACACCTGGCACGCTGCGCCCCGAACTCGCCGATGTGCTCGGTGAGCGGCCCGTGCTGCACCCCGTCGGCCGGCGTTTTCACTACTCCAACCCGGGTTACACACTGCTCGGTTCGCTGGTCGAAGCCGTCCGGGGGGCGTCCTGGGAGGAGGTGTTGCGGCGCGAGGTTCTTGAGCCGCTGTCCTTGGATCGTACGACCTGTCGGCCGGTCGCTCCGTACGCCGGGGGCTGGGCCGTGCATCCCTGGGCCGATGTGATGCTGCCCGAGCCGAGCGAGGATCTCGGGCTGATGGCCCCGGCCGGTCAGCTCTGGTCCACCGCCGCTGATCTCTGCCGCTTCGCCGTCTTTCTTGCCGATGGTGACGAGAAGGTCCTGAGCGCCGCGTCCGTAAGGGAGTTGCGGACGCCGTCCGTGCCGCCCGAGCCGGACGCCTGGGACAGCGGCTATGGGCTCGGGACCCAGATCCTCCGCCAGGGTGGCCGGACGCTGAGTGGGCACACGGGTTCGCTGCCGGGCTTTGTCGCCGGTCTGTGGGTGAGTGTGACGGACGGCGTGGCCGCTGTGGTGCTGGCCAATGCGACTTCCGGGCCCCTCGCCGGGTCGATCGCCGCCGATCTTGTCGCCATCGTGGCGGACGCCGAGCCGCGGATTCCCGAGCCATGGCGGCCGTTGCCCGAGGTCGACCGGACGCTGCTGGATCTCACCGGGCCGTGGTACTGGGGCACTCGCGCTTTCGGTCTGAGGCTGACGGCGGACCGCGGCTTGGAACTGCGAGCGCTGCGCGGCGTCGACCGTGGCTCCCGGTTTGTCGCCCAGTCCGACGGTAGCTGGACCGGGCTCGACGGCTACTACGCGGGGGAGACCTTGCGCGTGGTGTCTCGGGCGGACGGCTCGGTGAGCCATCTCGACCTCGCGTCGTTTGTCTTTACCCGTGAGCCGTATGACCTTCGGGCTGATGTGCCCGGCGGTGTGGACAAGGAGGGCTGGCGGGGCTTGCCTCTGTGAAACGAGCCAGATGTTTCACGTGAAACAGTCGCGGCATGCCGCCTTGGCCCCGATGGCCGGGGCGGCTCCCCGATCGGGATCGGTCAGCGGATGCCAGACGATCTCGCCGTCCGCGCGTTCCCCGGCCACCCCACTCTTGGATCAGAGCTGGAGCTTGAATCCCACATGGGAGGCGGTGAAGCCGAGTCGCTCATAGAAGCGATGGGCGTCGGTGCGGCTGGCGTCCGAGGTCAGCTGGACCAACTGGCAGCCCTGGCGCCGGGATTCGCCGACCGCCCACTCGACAAGCAGCGTGCCGAGCCCACTGCCACGCACATCGGCGTGGATACGTACGGCCTCGATGACCGAGCGAGTGGCACCGCGCCGGGACAGTCCCGAGATGATCGTGAGCTGCAGCGTCCCGACCACCCGGTCGCCACGCACGGCCACCATCACGTGCTGGTTCGGGTCGCGGGCCAGCCGCTCATAAGCGGCGCTGTACGGGGTGAGGTCGTCGGGAGACTCGCGCTGCGCCCCCAGCGGGTCGTCCGCCAGCATCGCCACAATGGCGGGCAGATCATCGGGGGCGGCGGGCCGTATCTCCAGATCGCTCATGATCCGCAGACTACGCCGGACCGCCCTAGGCGGGGACCCGTAGCTCCTCGACGGCCCGGACCAGGGGCGCGAGCTCGGAATTCTTGGCTGCTTCGTCGAGGGCCTCGCGCAGCGCCTTGTCATTGGTGGGGCGGGCTTCGCCGAGCAGGGTCAGACCGTCCTGGGTGACATCGGTGTAGATACCGCGGCGGTCCGTGTCGCACAGATACCGGGTGAGCAGGCCCCGGTCCTCAAGGCGCGTGACCAGCCGGGTGGTGGCGCTCTGGCTGAGGACGACGGCGTCGGCGACTTGCTTCATCTGGAGATGGCCACCCGGTCCGTCGTGCTGGCGGCTCAGAACGTCGAGCAGAGAGTATTCACGGACACTCAGATCGTGCCCCGCCTGGAGCGCACGCTCAATATGCGCCTCGATTCTCCCGTGCAGAAGAGAGAGCGCCACCCAGCCCTGGGCAAGAGCGGTGAGCGCCGGGTCCGTCGCTGTCATGCGTCTGTCCTCCATCGGCCGGAGCGGCTCTGCTTCAAGAGTAGAGGAACAGCGCAATATACGGCGTATGCAATTATTGCTTCCGCTTCCACCCGTCAGCCCGTTGCCAGACTGAGCGGTGCGAACCGCCTGGTCCAGTCACCCGGCAGCTCCGGGATGCCATACGTCATCACAGTGGTGCTGATACCGGCCTCCAGACCGTTTTCCTTCAGCCAGGTCAGCAATCCCTGGTGGCGTACGTCGACATCCATTCGTACCGGCCGGGCCGAATCCATGGCCAGGGAGCAGACCAGCGCCTTTGCGGTCTCCACGTCCGGGGCGACCAGCGGGCCGATGACATCCGTCTCCGGGGTGGGCCAGGCCGCCGCGTATCCGATGATCGCGGAGCCGTTGTCCGCGACCCGGAGCCGGTCCGCGAAGGCGGGGAGGCGCGCGACCATGGGAGTGCGGTCCACACCGAAAACCTCCGCGTCCAGACGCGCGAGGACTGGCAGGTCCCCGGGGGTCGCCGGGCGGGTCGCCGGCAATGGCTCGCGCCCAGGGGTACGGAACTGGCCATGGACCCTCTCGGCTTCTCCGGAGTCGGTGAAGCCGAGCTGCTGGTACAGCGGCCGGCCGTATGGGGTGGCATAGAGCGCGAGCGGCGTGTCCCCGGCCTCACGGAGCACATGGGCCATCAGCCGTCGCCCCAGTCCCTGCCGGGCGTGTCTTCCGGCGACGAGCATCATGCCGATGGCAGCGAGGTCCGGGCCGAATGATGTGACGACGCATACGGCGGCCAGGCCCTTGGCGGCTGGATCGTCGATGCCGTATCCGGTGCCCGCTGTCAGGAGCAAGCCCCACTTGTGATCTTCGCGCGCCCAGCCTCGATCCTCGGCGAGATCTGCGCAGAGTACGAGATCCCCCCTGGTCAGCGGCCTGATCGGCAGTTCGGAGAGCGGTGTCGGCATGAAGATCAGGCTGTCGGACTCAGTGATCGTTCGTCCAGCCCTTTACGGGAAGTGGCCGAGATTTGAGGAAGGAAGCGCTGGATGGGCGAGCCTGACCGGTGGGTAGGTGTTTGCGTGGTTTCACGTGAAACAACGGCGCCTTTCGGATGGATGAAGGGTGTCCGCTGGTGAGGCAGGCCGCGCATACTAACCTCGGCGTACATGGCAAGCGCACGCAGACTGCATCTTTTCGACCTTGATGGAACGCTCATCCGGGGCTCAGCCGCAGCCGTGGAGATCTCCCGGCAGCTTGGGCTGGGTACCGAAATCGCCGAGCTGGAGAGCGAGTTCCTGTCGCGGGGACTTGCGCCGGACGAGTTCGCCGTGCGGGCCCGGGAACTGTGGGCCGAACTCACCCCGGGGCAGTTGTCGGCCGCCTTTGACGGCGCACCCTGGCTGGACGGGATCCGCGAGGTCTGGGCAGACATCCGGAAACAAGGGGATTACTGCGCTGTTATCTCCCTCTCGCCCGACTTCTTTGTCGCGCGGCTGCTCGACTGGGGAGCGCATGCCGCGCACGGTTCTCGCTGGCCGGTTCTGCCTTTCACCGAGCCGGTCGACCGGGCGGGCATTCTCAACGCGGCTGCCAAAGTGAAGATCGCGGAACGGCTGTGCGCGGAGTTCGGGGTGAGGCTGGACCACTGTGTTGCGTATGGTGATTCCATGTCGGATGCGGAGATCTTCACAGTGGTCCCCAGGACGGTGGCGGTGAATGCGGACCACCACCTGTCAGGGCTCGCCTCACACTCGTACACGGGAGGCGATCTTCGCGAGGCCTACGAACTGGTGCGCCTACGGCAGTGACTGGGAAGCCGTCAGCAGTAATACGCTGACCCGGAGGTGTCGCGAAAAACGTGGCGGGAAGCCGGGAATGAGCACAGGGTCAATGCAGCCTAACGCTAAAGCGGTGCGGATGCCCGGACTTCACGCTCTTTGTCCCGCATGATGAGGCTGCATGCCATGCTGCGACGACGGGAACTGCGGACAATGTCACACTCCTCCCCATCCTGCCCGACTTGGGGGTCTGGCGGAGGTAAATGTTGGCGGCCAACAGTCCTCGTCAGAGCGGGGAATTGCTAGCGTATTCCGGGCCGGCAGAAGTGCGGGACCGACCGAAAGATGTTCGAGGCGAGGCACACCATGGACGCTCCGACCACCACGTCGGCCGACAAGGGCACTTCAGGAGAGAGCGGAGGGGGCGGCTGGTTCGCCCCCCGTAAGGCACCGGGCGGCGAAGGCCGGCCGGGCTCCGGGGCGACGCCTGGGCCCACAGGCCGTGGTGAGGCGGCGGGAAGGGACCGAATATCCGTCCCGAGCCGCTCACTCGCTTCCATACGCCCGGTGGGCTCCGGGGCGTCCCGTCCCGTACCGCCACGGCGTGAGAGTCCCGGGGGCCATGAGTCCCCGGCGGATCCGGTCTCCCGCCGGCCGGCGCCACCGGACGATGTCCCCGATGCCTTCCGCCCCCGGAACAAGGGCCTTCGTGGTGACGGCCCGGCCGCTCATCCACCGGTGCACGAGGGTCCCGGCGCGACCGCGGGCAGCGGCGGGCCCGCCTCCGAAGCAGCCGCGGAAGCCGCCGTACGGTCCGCAGGCGCGCGTCCTGCCCCCGCGCGGCCCGACTCCGGGGAGCCACCCGCCGCGCCGCCCGCGGCCGGGCCGGGCGTCGCCGCCGGGCCCGAGGTCGCGCCGCGTCATGGCACGCCGTCGCCATCGGGAGCGTCCGTCTCGGCCGCGCTGCCCCCGGAGGCCCCTGCTCCGCAACCGGCCGCCGCTGCCGCCCAACCAGAGGCCCCTGCTTCACAACCGGCTGCCGCGGCCCCCCGACCGGCCGCCGGTCAGGGTGCCTCCGCCACCGACCGCCAGGCGTCCCCCGACGCGATCCTCATCCGCCGCACCCTGGCCGAGATCGCCCCTGTCGCGGACCAGGTCACCTCCTACTTCTACGCGCTGCTCTTCGTCCGCCACCCGGACCTGCGCAACCTGTTCCCCGTCGCCATGGACGCCCAGCGTGACCGGCTCCTCAAAGCGCTGCTCACCGCCGCCGAACACATGGACTCACCGGCGGTCCTCACCGACTACCTCCGGCAACTCGGACGAGGACACCGGAAGTACGGCACCCAGGCCACGCACTACCCCGCTGTCGGCGAGGCCCTCATCGGCGCGCTGACCCGCTATGCCTCCACCACCTGGGACGACGCCACCGAGGACGCCTGGGTCAGGACGTACACCACCATCTCGCAGATCATGATCGACGCGGCGGCCGAGAACGAGTCGCACGCTCCCGCCTGGTGGCAGGCCGAGGTGGTCTCGCACGAACTCCGGACCTCCGACATCGCCGTGGTCACGGTCCGCCCCGACCAGCCGTATCCCTTTCGCGCCGGGCAGTACACCAGCCTGGAGACCCCCTGGTGGCCGCGCGTGTGGCGGCACTACTCCTTCGCCTCGGCGCCCCGTCCGGACGGTCTGCTCTCCTTCCATGTCAAGGCGGTCCCCGCAGGCTGGGTGTCCAACGCCCTGGTGCATCACGCCCGCCCCGGCGATGTCCTCCGCCTCGGTCCTCCGGCCGGCTCCATGACCGTCGACCACAGCACGGACAACGGCCTGCTCTGCCTGGGCGGAGGCACCGGTATCGCCCCCATCAAGGCGCTGATCGAGGACGTCGCCGAGCATGGGCACCGGCGTCAGGTCGAGGTCTTCTACGGAGCGCGCAGCGATCAGGACCTGTATGACATCGACACGATGCTGCGGCTGGAGAGCGTGCACCCCTGGCTCGCGGTGCGCGCGGTGGTCGCGGAGGGGCCCAGCCTGGGCCTCACGGGACAGCTACCGGAAGCGGTGCGCGACTACGGCCCCTGGCATGAGTACGACGCCTATCTGTCCGGCCCGCCAGGCATGATCCGCAGCGGGCTCGACGCGCTCAGGGGCGCCGGTATCCCGTCGGATCGGATCCGCCACGACTCCCTCGATGAACTGGTCAGGGCCTGACGGTCCTGTCCGGTCGATCATCCGAGGTCGGGGGCGTGCATCGCCCGCACACCCTCGATATTGCCGTCCAGGTAGTGGCGCAGGGACAGCGGTACGAGATGGACGGCGGCGATGCCGACCCGGCTGAACGGCACGCGGACGATCTCGTACTCCCCGCACGGCTCCTCGATCTCGGGGCCGTGCCGGAGCGAGGGGTCCATCGACTCCAGCCGGCAGACGAAGAAGTGCTGTACCTTCACGCCGGCCACGCCGCCCTCGGCGATGTGCTCGACGGTGTCGACGAAGCAGGGCACCACGTCGATGATCTTGGCTCCGAGCTCCTCGTCCACTTCCCGGTGGAGCGCGTCGACGACCGTGGCGTCCCCCGCCTCCACCCCGCCACCTGGGGTGATCCAGTAGGGATCCACCCCGGGCTTGGTGCGTTTGATCAGGATCAGGTCGTCGCCGTCGAGCAGGATGGCGCGTGAGGTGCGCTTGACCACGGGCCGTTCGGTCATGGGAAGAGGTTGGCCCGTGACACCCGTTCTGAAACTTTCGCCGGCTCCGCCGTCACCAGTCCACCGCAGCGCGCAGCAGCCACTCGTGCGCCCGCGCGACCGGCGGGAGGGAGAGTGTCCCGGCGCGTACGACCAGGAAATACGTCCGCAGCGGCGGCACCGGCGGATCGAGCAGGGCGACCACTTCTCCGCGCTCCAGCGCCGCCTCGCAGAGATAACGCGGCAGCACGGCCAGGCCCGCTCCCGCCGCCGTGCACTCCAGGACGGCGCGCAGATCCGGGGCGATCACGGTCGCCGCGGCGGCGGGCCGGGTGTCGAAGACGGCCGCCCAGTAGCGGGAGACAAACGGCAGTGATTCATGCACCTCCACCACCGGTAGGTGCTCCAGCACCACATGCCCCTCGCGCAGCACGTTGTGCCCCAGACGCGCCGCCCAGCGCGGCGCGGCGACCAGTACGTGCTCCTCGTCGCAGAGCGGAGTGGCGGTCAGCAGTCCGCCGCGTGGCCGGGCCGTGGCGATGGCCAGATCATGATGTCCGGCAGCCAGCCCCTCCAGGGTTTCCTCGGCGTTGCCGAAGAAAGACGTGCGCAGCGCCAGTCCCTGGGCGGTCAGCGGGGCGAGCGCGGGAAGCGCCCGCAGGGAGGTGAACTCCGGCGGTCCTGCCAGATGCAGCGTGCGGGCACCGGATTCCTCGTCGAGGCCGGTCTCGGCGATCTCGATCAGCGCGTCGAGATGAGGGGCGGCCCGGTGGGCGAGTTCGTCGCCGATCGTCGTGGGCGTCACACCCCGGGCCTGGCGCAGAAAGAGCGGCCGGCCGAGCTGCCGTTCCAGTGTCCGGATCTGGCCGGTCACCGCGGGCTGCGAGAGGCCCAGCAGGGCCGCCGCGCGGGTGAAGGAGCCGGCTCGGTGCACGGTGACAAAGGTGCGCAGCAGAGCCAGGTCCATGTCCCGCGCTCCTCGTCCCCGCAGCGTCTTCGAGCGGTCAACTATAAATAAGTCGATAGCTTGCTGTCGCTACTGTGATTGGACACTGACGCAGAGTCAACTAGCCTTGGGCGAGTGGTTCTCCGCGCGTGGAACCTGGGACGGTCCGAGCCACGAGGGGGGAGGCTCGGACCGTCCGGCGCACGGGGGGTGTGTTGTCACTACCCGCCCTAACGCCCCGGGGCTCAGCACGCCGCTTCGTCCAGGGCGCGCAGCACGTCCGCGATCAGGTCCTCGGTGTCCTCGGCTCCGACGGAGAACCGGATGAAGCCCTCCGGTACGGCGTCACCGCCCCACCGGCCGCGCCGCTCGGCGGTGGACCGTACGCCGCCGAAACTCGTCGCGTCGTCCACCAGCAGCAGCCCGTCGAGAAAACGCTCGGCCCACTCCCGGCCGGGCAGGACGAACGACACCACGGACCCGAAGCGCCGCATCTGCCGCGAGGCGACGGCGTACGAGGGATCACTGGGCAGCCCGGGATAGCGCAGCCCGCTCACCTCGTCGCGCCCCTCCAGAGCCCGGGCCAGCTCCAGCGCGCTCGCGCACTGCCGGTCGGCGCGTAGCTGGAGAGTGGCCAGCGAGCGGTGCGCGAGCCAGGCCTCCATCGGCCCGGGGATGGCCCCGACGACCTTGCGCCAGCGCCGGACATCCGCCGCCAGTTCGGGATCGGCGCAGGTCACATGGCCGAGCAGGATATCGCCATGGCCTGTCATGCCCTTGGTGTCACTGGCCACCGAGAAGTCCGCGCCCAGTTCCAGCGGACGCTGGCCGAGCGGGGTGGCGAGGGTGTTGTCGACGGCGACGAGCGCGCCGGCGGCATGGGCCTCGCTCACCGCGTGCCGTATGTCGCAGACGTCGAGCCCGGGGTTGGACGGTGTCTCGATCCAGAGCAGCCGGGCGCCGTCGAGGAGCCGTAGCTGGGCATCGCCCCCGGTCGGCGCGGTCCGCACCGCCACGCCGTAGGCCTCAAGGCGCTCCCGCAGCAGTGGCAGGGCCTGATATCCGTCGTCCGGCAGGACGACCGCGTCGCCGGCCCGGAGCTGGGAGAAGAGCACCGCGGAGATCGCGGCCATCCCGGAGGCGAAGGCTATGGTCTCCACCGGCTGCCCCGGCGCCTCCAGCTCGCCGATGGCCCGTTCCAGATGGGTCCAGGTCGGGTTCTCGTCCCGGCCGTAGGTGTACGGCCCGGTCGGCTCGCCCGGCAGATGGAAGTGGGCGGCGAAAACCGGCCCCGGCAGGGTCGGTTCGTACTTCACCGGGTCAGGAAGCCCCGCCCGTACGGCCCGTGTGCCGTCCCCGATGGTCATGACGCCTCCACGATCGTGTTTCTCACGGTGGCGAGCAGCGCGCGGCTCGCCATCTCCACCGTCCGGCGGCGGATGTCGCCGGCGCGGTTCTGGCAGGTGTGACACATAGGACTCACAGGGCCGTCAGTCCTTGTCGTCGGGGAGTACGACATGCAGCGCCCACGACACGATCGAGATGATCAGAGCACCGAGGACCGCGGTCCAGAAGCCTTCGACATGGAAGCTCAGGTCCAGCTTGCCCGCGAGCCACGAGGTCAGCAGCAGCATCAGGGCGTTGATCACCAGGGTGATCAAGCCCAGGGTGAGTATGAACAGCGGCAGCGTCAGCAGCTGCACGATCGGCTTGACGACGAAGTTCACCAGGCCGAAGAGGAGGGCGACGAGCACCAAGGTCAAAGCCTTCTTGCCGGTGCTGTCACCGGTGAGGTCGATGTCCTGGATCAGCCAGATCGCGACTGCCAGCGCAGCGGCGTTGGCGATCGTCTTGACTACGAAATTCTTCATGTGTCTGATCGTGGCATGAAGGCATTCCGACTGGATGAGCTGGAGGCGGAGCGTGCCGCCAACGACGGGGCATATCTGCAGTTTGTGCGGGAACGCAACATGTCTGTGGGGCTGTACGCGCTGGACGCCGGGGAGACCGACCCGCAGCAGCCGCACCGGCAGGACGAGGTGTACCTCGTGGTGAGCGGCCGTGCGTCGATCACTGTGGGGATGGAGACGACCCACGTCGGCCGGGGCAGCGTCGTCTACGTACCGGCCGGAGTCGCGCACAAGTTCCACCACATCACGGAGGATCTGCGGGTGATGGTCGTGTTCTCGCCGCCCGAGGGGTGAGAGCGATCCCAGCCCCCGCTCGAACTGCCCTGCCTCCCCGACCCTCAGGTCCGTCTCAGGGTGGGATCAGGGAAGAGCGGGGGACGCGAGTCCGCCGCGGACGCCTCCTCGCCTCTAGCATCTGGTGAGTAGGGCAGATGTCTGACGTATCGGGTGAAGCGAGGTAGCGACGATGGCGGTTCGGGACATTTTCACGGGAATGCCGTGGTGGGTGAAGTGGATCGCGGTGCCCCTGATCGCCATCGTCGTGTTCGGCGGACTGATCGTCAGCGTGGTCGCGTTTGTGATCGGCATCCTCTTCAAGCTGCTGCTCTTCGTGGCTCTGGTGGGGGGACTGATCTACGTCGTGAGGAAGTTCATGTCGTCCTCGTCGTCCCGCGGCGACTGGTAAGAGGCTGACAGTCAGTGCGGCCGTTAGCCCGAGCGGGGGAAAGGTGAACGGCAAACCAACTCAGGCCCCGGCCTGGCCCTAGAGTGACTGCTCTCGCCGCGCTCCGGGAAGATCGCATTCGCGCTGACCACAGGTTTAATGCGATTTTCCGGGCGGGGCCTCAGGATTCCTCGGGTCCGCCTCAGAGCTCCTTCGGTCCCTTGGTCCCCAGGGGTGCGGCGGGCGCGCGGGGGCGGCCCCCGCGGGCGGGCCCCTGCCCGTCAGCACGCCTGGGGATGACCTTTGGCCACAGCAACAAGAACCGCAGCCCCTACCCTGATCGGATCGGTGCAGCGAGCGCTGCGACTGCTGGAGTCCGCGGGCTCCCATCCGGACGGAGCCCCCGCGAAGCAGCTCGCCCGCGAGGCCGGTCTGCCGCTTCCCACTGCCTATCACCTGTTGCGCACGCTGGCGCACGAGGGCTATCTCCGTCGTGAGCGGGGCGTCTTTGTTCTCGGCGAGGCGGCGGAGAATCTGGGGCACGGCGGAGCGCTGCAGAATCGTCGCAGCAAGATCGCTGATTCGATCGGCCACTGGCGGGACACCATCGGGGCCCCGGTCTACTTCGCGCTCTACCACGAGGGCGAGATCGATCTGATCGCCGTCGCCGACAGCCCCTCGGCCCCCGCGGTCAACGAATGGGCCGACTTCCGTGAGACGGCGCATGCCCACGCGATCGGGCTGTGTCTGCTGAGTCAGCTCGACGACGAGTCACGGCGCGATCATCTGGACCGTCACCCTGTCCGCCCCCTCACGTCCCACACCGTGCCGGACCGGAACGCCCTGCTGAGACGCCTCGGCTCCCTGGGGCGCATGGAGCCCGTCGTGGCACGGCAGGAGTACGCGCTCGGCACACTCTGCGCGGCCGTTCCGGTCACCGCCGGAACCACTGCCGCCACAGTGGCCATTTCTCTACCACTCGATCAGCAGCAGAGACTGCTCCCTGCGGCAGAATGGTTACGCAGGGAGATCGGTTGCATGCTGAGCGCGTTCGCCTTCTCTATCAGTATCTGAAAAATTACTCCTTGTGATCCGCTAGCGCGTACAGGACTATTGCGTCAAGGTCCGCATGGATCATTCCCAGCCACGCTTTATCTACTCCGGGGTGCACGATGCGCGAGTCGGTCCAGGCCGAGGTCCTGATGAGCTTCCTCGTCTCCGAGGAGCTCTCGTTCCGGATTCCGGTGGAACTCCATTACGAGATGGGGGATCCCTACGCGGTGCGCATGACCTTCCATCTCCCCGGCGACGCTCCCGTCACCTGGACCTTCGGCCGCGAATTGCTGCTCGACGGCATCAACACACCCAGCGGGGACGGTGACGTACGCATCGCGCCGACCGTGCCCGAGGACCTCTCCGACGTACACATCCGCCTCCAGGTCGGTGACGACCGCGCGCTCTTCCGCGTGAGCGCGGCGCCGCTGGTGGCCTTCCTCGACCGGACCGACCGACTGGTTCCACTCGGCCAGGAGCGCACGCTCGGCGACTTCGAGGGCAGTCTGGAGGAAGCGCTCGGCCGCATCCTCGCCGAGGAGAACGCCGGCTAGGTGTACCGGCCCGTGAGGTTGGGGACGCGGTCGGCCTGAAGCGCACCGTACGGACCTGCTATTTCTTGTGGCGCCGGCCCCTGCCCTCGGCTCCGGACACGCGTGCGCTCTGTCCGGGCAGGGAAGGGGCCGACGCGGAGCCCGTGGACCCGGGCTCCGGGCTCCCGGAAGGCCCGGACCGGTCGGCGGAGACCACCAGCGCGGCCAGAGCCGTTGTCACCGGCACCGACGCGACCAGGCCGATCGAGCCCACCAGGGTGCGCACGATCTCCTCCGCCACCAGCTCGCTGTTGGCGACGGTGCCCACGCCCGACCGCGCGATCGAGAACAGCAGCAGAAGAGGCAGTGCCGCGCCCGCGTAGGCGAGTACAAGCGTATTGACCACCGAGGCGATGTGGTCCCGGCCGATCCGGATCGCCGCCCGGTAGAGCGCGCGCGGCCCCATCGACGGATCCGCCTGATGCAGCTCCCAGACCGCTGAGGTCTGCGTCACGGTCACATCGTCCAGTACGCCGAGCGAACCGATGATGACGCCGGCCAGCAGCAGACCACTCATATCGATCCCTGGATAGAGACCGTGGATCAGTCCGGTGCTGTCGTCGGTGTTGCCGGTCAGACTCGCCCAGCCGATGAAGAGCGATCCCAGCAGTCCGATCAGTAGGAGCGAGATCAGAGTGCCCAGGACGGCGACCGAGGTGCGCGCCGTGAGCCCGTGGCACATATAGAGCGCGATCAACATGATCGCGCTCGCCCCGACCACGGCCACGACCAGCGGATTCGAGCCCTGCAGTATCGCGGGCAGGATGAACAGCGTCAGTACGGCGAACGAGACGGCGAGCGCGACGAGCGCCATCACCCCTCGCATCCGGCCCACCACGACAACCGCGAGAGCGAAGATCCCGGCCAGCAGAGCCATGGGGAACTCGCGGTTCACATCGGTCACGGAGTACTGGAGATCATGGGGCGCGTCGGGTGCGTATGCCACCACCACGCCTTGTTTCACGTGAAACTGCCGGGGCGCGTCCGGCTGGACGATCTCAATAAATGTCCGCCCTTTCTCCTTGCCGGTCGTGACCTCGATCGCGGCCTTCGTGCAGTCTCCTGTCTCCGTCGGCCGGGGCGCATCGCCCGGCGGCGTCGACGCGGGGATCTGGGAGGCGTTGACGTCCTTGCAGTCGACCTGCTCGATCTGCACCACCCTGCCCTGCTGGGTCTGCCGGTCGAAGCCGACACCGCTGCGTTCGTGCGAGGGCGCGCCACCCGGCCAGAGCACGGCGAGGCCGACGACTACCGCAGCCGCGAAGGGAATCAGGACCGCCGCGATGACCTTGCGGAGGTGCCGGGAGACCGGTTCTGCGGGCCCATGACTGTGCGAGTGGCCATGAGGCTGACGAGTCTGCTGGGGTGAGGTCACCCCTGAATCATCGCAAGAAGGAAGAGGCCCTCTGTTCAGCGCGCCCGATGGAGCGCTAGCGTGGAGGCACCTTTGCACACGCGGGAGCTCGGAGCACCGGGCTGAGAGGGCGCTGATGGTGTGGTCCCGGGGGACATCCCCTGGACACCTTCGCTGCGCCGACCGCTGAACCTGTTACCGGGTAATGCCGGCGTAGGGAGTAGGTCTCATGACCGTTCAGGACGCACACACGTCTGCCTCCGACTCGGGGAATCCGAGCGGGGCCGAAAGGTCCATCGGCTGGCACAAGGGATATGTCCGGGGCTCGCGCCCGGACATCCAGGTGCCGGTCCGCCAGGTGCACCTCACCAATGGCAAGGACGTGACGCTGTACGACACCTCGGGGCCGTACACCGATCCCACCGTCGAGACCGATGTACGCCGCGGTCTCGTCCCACTGCGGGAAAACTGGATCATCGAGCGCGGGGACACCGAGGAGTACGCGGGCCGTCCCGCTCGCCCCGAGGACGACGGGCTCAAGCACACCTCACCGCGCGGAGGGCTGCGCAACCTCGACGCCGTCTTCCCCGGCAGGCCCCGTCAGCCGCGCCGGGCACGGAACGGGCAGCCGGTGACACAGCTCGCCTATGCCCGCCGCGGGGACATCACCCCGGAGATGGAGTACGTCGCGATCCGGGAGAATGTGCCGCCGGAGGTCGTCCGCGAGGAGATCGCCGCGGGCCGCGCCGTCCTGCCCGCCAATGTCAATCACCCGGAGATCGAGCCGATGATCATCGGCAAGCGGTTCCTGGTGAAGGTCAACGCCAATATCGGCAACTCTGCGGTCACCTCCTCCATCGAGGAGGAGGTGGACAAGATGACCTGGGCGACCCGCTGGGGCGCCGACACGGTCATGGACCTCTCCACCGGCCGCAATATCCACACCACGCGTGAGTGGGTGCTGCGCAATTCCCCCGTCCCCATCGGGACGGTGCCGCTCTACCAGGCGCTCGAAAAGGTCGACGGCAGGGCCGAGGAGCTGACCTGGGACATCTACAAGGACACGGTCATCGAGCAGGCCGAGCAGGGCGTCGACTACATGACGGTCCACGCCGGTGTACTGCTGCGGTATGTGCCGCTGACGGCCCGCCGCAAGACGGGCATCGTCTCCCGCGGCGGCTCGATCATGGCTGCCTGGTGCCTGGCGCACCACAAGGAGTCGTTCCTGTACGAGAACTTCGAGGAGCTGTGCGAGATCCTCGCGTCGTACGACGTGACGTACTCCCTCGGTGACGGGCTGCGGCCCGGCTCCATCGCCGATGCCAACGACGAGGCGCAGTTCGCCGAGCTGCGCACGCTGGGCGAGCTGAACTCGGTCGCCAAGCGGCTGGGCGTACAGACGATGATCGAAGGCCCGGGCCATGTCCCGATGCACAAGATCAAGGAGAACATCGACCTCCAGCAGGAGATCTGCGAGGAGGCGCCGTTCTACACGCTCGGTCCGCTGACGACCGATGTGGCGCCGGCGTACGACCACATCACCTCCGGCATCGGTGCCGCGATGATCGCCTGGTGGGGCACGGCGATGCTCTGCTACGTGACCCCCAAGGAGCACCTCGGGCTGCCCGACCGTGACGACGTCAAGACGGGCGTCATCACCTACAAGATCGCGGCGCATGCGGCGGACCTGGCCAAGGGCCACCCGGGCGCGCAGGACTGGGACGACGCCCTCTCCGACGCGCGCTTCGAGTTCCGCTGGGAGGACCAGTTCAATCTGGCTCTCGACCCGGACACGGCCAGGGAGTTCCATGACGAAACCCTCCCGGCCGAACCGGCGAAGACCGCGCACTTCTGCTCGATGTGTGGCCCCAAGTTCTGCTCGATGAAGATCTCGCAGGACATCAGGGCCCGGCACGGCGGTGACATGGAGACCGCCGAGATCGAGGCCGGTATGGCGGAGAAGTCCAAGGAGTTCGCCGCGGCCGGCAACCGCGTGTATCTGCCGCTGGCGGAGTAGGGCCTGCCCCCTCCGGGACCACGGTGTCTCCGGCCCGCGCCACAGCGGGCCGGAGACACGAAGTCGTGGCGAGCCGGCGGCACCGGATCGTCGGCGGGCCGGTGGGTACGCGGCTCTTGGACCGGCCGTGGTCAGCGGCGGCCGCGAGCCGGGAGCCGCTACTCCGGCTTGTGCTCCGGGCCGCCGAAATCGGGGCTGGTGAAGTCCGGGCTGGTGAAGGACGGGCGCTGGCCCGCGGTGGAGCCTTTGTCCGGACTGCTGAAATCGGGCCGGCTGTAGCCCATCCTGGGAAGGTGGCGCACTGTGCGGGGCGGCCCCGGTACGGCGGGGTCGGCGCTCGGATCGGCCAGGGCGGCCCGCAGAAACGGCAGAACGCCGCGTTCCAGCAGGGCGTGTCGCCAGGCTTCCCGCGCGCGGGCCACCTCGTCCGGCAGCTCGCCGTCCGAATCCTCCGCCGGGAGCTGGGTGGCACCGTTGCGCACGGCTGTGATCAGCAGACCCACCGCGGCCGCCAGGATGCCGATCGCGGTGACGGCGGCGAAGAACCAGCCGACGGCGAGCAGGGTGTCGGCGAAGGCGGGCGGCGGGCTGAGTGCTTTGAGGAGATAGCCGACGAGCAGGAAGATCGCCGCGGCGGTACCTCCGAGGACCGGGACCAGGACGGTGATGACGGCCGTCAGCCCCGCACCGGAGACGGTCGCGCCGCCCTCGGCGGGGTCGAGTACGGAACCGCGGACCGAGTCCGGCGAGGCGGGCGAGCGGGACTCCTCGCGCACCCCGGTGTAGTGCTCGTACTCGGCTGCGGCGGCCGTGGTTATCAGTGCCGTGGCGTTCAGGGCCATGGTGCGCAACTGCTCGGTGTTGAGCCGCTTTCCGACCGCGGCGAGATCCGGGCGGTCGTGTGCGTGGCGCAGCGCGTCGTCGAGGATCCGCTCGAAATCGACGCGATCCTCGCTCAGCAGGTGCGGAGCGCTTTTCATGTGCATCCCCCGATGCTCCGTAGGGCCGGTCGGCCCACGTGTAGCGGGCAGTTGGCGAAAGCGGAGGAGAGCCTGCTACGGATACGCCGATGGTAGAGCTGTTTTGGCGTGCGGTGACAGGGGGTTTGCGGAAATCACCCGCCGCGCGTTTTCAGTTGTGCAGGGGAAGCTGGACCACCAGCAGTTTTCCCGCCATGGTCACTCCACCGTCCATCGCGATGGCAAGTCCGTCGGCGTAGACGTGGGGCCCTTCCACCACCGGTCCCCTGTCCTCTTCGCCGTCCGGGGCGTCCTCGGCGCCGACTTCGCCGAGCAGATAGGGAATGGGGCTGTGGCCGTGGACGACGCGCTCTCCGCCGTACTGGGAAAGCAGTTCCTGGACGGCTTGTGGGCCGCCCTCGTCACGGAACGCGAAGCGTTTGGTGAGCTTGCGGAACAGATCCCAGCATTCGTCGGCGTCGTTGCGGGTGAGGATCTGATGGACGGTGTCGTTGACGTCCTCGATGGTGGACCCGTAGTCCAGATAGGCGGTGGTGTCGGAGTGCATGAAGAGGTGTCCGTCCTCCTCGACCACCGCGTCGAGCCGGGACATCCACTGCAGATGGACGTCCTGCAGGCGCTCCATGTCGGCTCTCTGGCCGCCGTTGAGCAGCCAGGCCGCCTGGAAAGTGGCGGTGCCCGCGCCGGAGTTGACGGGTGTGTCGCCGAACCGCTTGGCGCCGATGAACAGGAGTTCGTGATTGCCCATCAGGGCCTTGCAGTAGCCGCCGGCCGCGGCGGCCTCCGCGGAGAGCCGCATGACGAGATCGATGACGCCGATGCCGTCGGGGCCGCGATCGGTGAAGTCGCCCAGGAACCAGAGGCGGGCGGTGCCCGCGGCCCAGTGGCCCTCGGGGTCGACGAGGCCCTGTTCGGCGAGGGAGTCGAGGAGTTCGTCGAGATAGCCGTGGACGTCACCGACGACATAGAGGGGCCCGAGGCTGCCGGACCCGGCCGCCTCGGCGGCGACACGCACCTGGACGGTGTCCCCGCGGTTGATCACCGGGAGATCGCGTTCGGTGGGTGTGTAACCCTCCGGCAGTTCGTCGTCCGGGATGGCGTTGCCGGGATGCCCGGTGAGGCTGCCGGACGCCGGGACGGACTGCTCGGGCTGCCCGGACTGCACGGGAACCTGTGCGTACGGCGGGACGCGGAAGTCGCGCAACGTCGCCGTCCGCACCGCGGATCCCTGGCCGGCCCCCTGTGTCATCGACCCCTCCACCACCGTCGCGCCGCCGTACACCTCTCAGGCCCGCCTGATCGGATGGGGCTGAGCCCATCGGAGGCAGGGGAAGGTCTGTGGTGTCGTGCGCCCATCATAGGAACGCCGCTCCTCCTGTGTGACGCACCAGGGGTGGTGAATCCGATTGCACTTGTGGTTCACCGGCTGTTTTGGCGCCGATCGCCCGAAATGAGAAAGGTCTGGCCTTCGGTGGGGCGCCCGGGGGAGGAGTGTGACTCCCCCGGGCGCCGCTCAGTCGATCGCGGGGGACCTGGGGGCGCTGACCGTGGTGCGTGGCGGGCGCCGTTGGGAGGAGGTCCGGACGATCAGTTCGGTCGGTATCACCTGTTCGACCGGCCGGTCGGTCTCGATGCCCTCGATGGCGTCGATGAGGAGCTGGACGACGGCGGTGCCGATACGGCGCGGTTTGAGCGACAGCGTCGTGATGGGCGGTTCGGTGGCGGCGTAGACGGTGGACTCGCTGCAGCAGACCAGCAGCAGGTCCTCGGGTACGCGCAGTCCGTACCGCCGGGCGGCGGCGAGCAGATCGGTGCCATTGGGGTCGAAGAGCCCGTAGACGGCGTCGGGGCGGTCGGGACGGGCCAGGAGCCGGTCGGCGGCGACAGCCCCGGCGCACGGGTCGTGGGCGGGGTAGGACTCGTAGACCGGGTCCTGGCCGACGCGTTCGCACCAGCGCAGATACGCGGTGGTGGAGAGCCGGGTGTAGGTGTCCGTGGTGGTGCCGGTGAGCAGGCCGATCCGGCGGGCTCCGGCGGCGGCGAGGTGGTCGAGCAGGTCGAGGACGGCCGCCTCGTGGTCGTTGTCGACCCAGGCGGTGACGGGAAGGGTGCCGGCGGGCCGGCCGTCGGAGACGACGGGCAGTCCCTGGCGGACGAGTTCGGTGACGACGGGGTCGTGGTCGGACGGGTCGATGACGACGGTTCCGTCGAGTGCGACATTCGACCAGACGTCATGGCGGGAGGTGGCGGGGAGGATGACGAGGGCGTAGCCGCGGGCGAGCGCGGCGGAGGTCGCGGCCCTGGCCATCTCGGCGAAGTAGGCGAACTCGGTGAAGGTGAAAGGTTCATCCCCGTACGTCGTCACGGTGAGGCCGATGAGCCCCGATTTGCCGGTACGGAGGGTTCGGGCCGCCGCGGACGGCCGGTAGCCGAGGCGCTCCGCGACTTCTCGGACATGGCGTCGGGTGGCGTCGGGTAACCGCCCCTTGCCGTTGAGCGCGTCCGAGACAGTCGTGATGGAGACACCGGCGGCGGCGGCAACGTCCCGGATGCCCGCTCGACCTTGCCGGCTTCCCCGGCGCGTTGTGTCCGTCCGGCTCACCTGGTGTTTCCCTGCTGCTGTCATGGCGAGCCGATAGTAGGGCTCGGGCGGACGGTTGGGACGGTCACACATTCACCTGGTAGCAGGCACGTTTCTGCATGATCCAAAGCACTGGGCGACCTTGGAATTCGGCAAGGTTGCGGGGTGTAGCTATGTTCTGCCATGCGTCGAGGGGTGTGGACCTGTCGATAGGTCCATGTTTCGAAGAGGTCTCAACTCACCTCTACGAGGGACGCGCGCCACGGCGCGCGCCACCGGCGCCCCTCAAGATGGCGAGCGCCTCCTGGCTCGGCGCCGCACTTTCCCCGGGTCTCTTCCACGGCGTCGCTCAATCCTCGGCACAGGCCATTCGCAGGGGCCGCGAATCCTCATAGGGTGAGGAGTATTGAGGTTGCATGGACCCGTGAACGGCCGAGGAGGACCTGCGGTGAGTGATACGAGCCCCAAGCTGCGCGCCGAACTGAACGGCATCCCCATGTACAAGCCGGGCAAGCCGGCGGCGTCCGGCGGTCCTGTCGCGTACAAGCTGTCCTCCAACGAGAACCCGTATCCGCCGCTGCCCGGAGTGATGGAGCAGGCGATCTCGGCCGCCGGGGTGTTCAACCGCTATCCGGACCTGGCCTGCACCG
Source organism: Streptomyces sp. NPDC006923 (assembly GCF_040635655.1). Classification (NCBI taxonomy): domain Bacteria; kingdom Bacillati; phylum Actinomycetota; class Actinomycetes; order Kitasatosporales; family Streptomycetaceae; genus Streptomyces; species Streptomyces sp. NPDC006923. Next base: position 174,668 of record NZ_JBEYIF010000005.1, on the reverse strand, counting down.
GCCTGATCAACGAACTGGCCGAACGCTTCGGGGTGCCGGCGTCGCACCTGGCCACCGGCACCGGGTCGGTGGGGGTCGCCCAGCAGTTGCTGCAGGCCACGGCTGGCCCCGGTGGCGAGGTCATCTACGCCTGGCGGTCCTTCGAGGCGTATCCGATCATCACCCAGATCTCGGGCGCGGCGTCCGTCAGAGTGCCGCTGACCCCGGCCGAGGCGCACGATCTGGACGCCATGGCCGGGGCGATCACCGACCGGACCCGGCTGATCTTCGTCTGCAACCCCAACAACCCGACCGGGACGGTGGTGCGCCGGGCCGAGCTGGAACGGTTCCTCGACCGGGTGCCCGACGATGTGCTGGTGGTGCTGGACGAGGCGTACCGCGAGTTCAACCGCGACGCCGAGGTGCCGGACGGGGTCGACATCTACCGCGACCGCCCGAATGTCGCCGTGCTGCGTACCTTCTCCAAGGCGTACGGGCTGGCCGGTCTGCGAGTCGGTTTCGCGATCGCGCGCGAGCCGGTGGCGGAGGCCCTGCGCAAGACCGCGGTGCCCTTCGGTGTGAGCCATATCGCCCAGGAGGCGGCGGTCGCCTCGCTGCACGCCGAGGACGCGTTGCTGGAGCGGGTCGGCGCGCTCGTGACGGAGCGGCAGCGGGTCCATGAGGCCCTGTCCGGCCAGGGCTGGACCGTGCCCGAGACCCAGGCCAACTTCGTCTGGCTCCGGCTCGGGGAGCGCACGCTCGACTTCGCGGCGGCCTGCGAGGCGGCCGGCGTGGTGGTACGGCCCTTTGTGAACGAGGGCGTGCGGGTCACGATCGGTGAGCCCGAGGCCAATGACATCTTCCTGGGGGCCGCCGAGGCGTTCCGTAAGGAGCTGTAGCCCGGCCGGGGCCGAGCCGGGGCGGTGTGATCAGGGGCGGTCTCGTCGAGGCCGCCCTTCGGCGTCTCGCCGGTCCTCCCGTGCGGAGCCCCCGGGCGCCGGACGGCCGGGGGCGTGTCCTGAGGCACCCCCCCCGCACAAAGATCCGGAAAGGGGTGCGACATAATGCTTGTGAATGTGAACGCGTTCACAAGCTCACCCTGATTTCTGGCGCTTCGTCCGGGATGAAAGGGGTGAACCGGCTGTGGACACGGCGACGTAAGGAGAGATGACGTGGACCTCGCTCTGGCGCCGGAGACCCTGGCGCGCTGGCAGTTCGGCATCACCACCGTCTACCACTTCCTCTTCGTCCCGCTGACGATCTCGCTCGCCGCGCTGACCGCGGGGCTGCAGACCGCGTGGGTCCGTACAGAGAATCCCAAGTACCTCAAGGCCACGAAGTTCTGGGGCAAGCTCTTCTTGATCAATATCGCCATGGGTGTCGTCACCGGCATCGTGCAGGAGTTCCAGTTCGGAATGAACTGGTCCGACTACTCACGATTCGTCGGCGACATCTTCGGCGCCCCGCTCGCCTTCGAGGCGCTGATCGCCTTCTTCTTCGAATCCACCTTCATCGGCCTGTGGATCTTCGGCTGGGACAAGCTGCCGAAAAAGATCCATCTGGCCTGCATATGGATGGTCTCGATCGGCACGCTCCTCTCCGCCTACTTCATCCTGGCGGCCAACTCCTGGATGCAGCACCCGGTCGGTTTCCGGATCAACGAGAAGGCCGGACGGGCCGAACTCACCGACTTCTGGGCGGTGCTCACCCAGAACACCGCACTGACCCAGTTCTTCCACACCCTGACCGCCGCCTTTCTCGTCGGCGGGGCCTTCATGGTCGGGATAGCGGCCTTCCATCTGGCCCGCAAGAAGCACATCCCGGTGATGCGCACCTCGCTGCGGCTGGGCCTGGTCACCGTGGTGATCGCGGGACTGCTCACCGCCGTCAGCGGTGACTTCCTGGGCAAGGTCATGTTCAAGCAGCAGCCGATGAAGATGGCCGCGGCGGAAGCGCTGTGGGACGGCGAGGCGCCCGCGCCGTTCTCCGTGTTCGCCTACGGAGATGTCGAGAAGGGCCACAACAGCGTCGCCATCGAGATCCCCGGGCTGCTGTCCTTCCTCGCCAACGACGACTTCAGCTCTCATGTCCCCGGCATCAACGACGTCAACAAGTCCGAGCAGCAGAAATTCGGCCCCGGCGACTACCGCCCCAATATCCCCGTCGCCTACTGGGGCTTCCGCTGGATGATCGGCTTCGGCATGACGTCCTTCGCCATCGGTCTGCTCGGGCTCTGGCTCACCCGCAGGAAGTTCCTGCTGCCACCCGCGCTGCGGACGGGCGAGGACGAGGTACCGCGTCTGGTGCTCTTCAGAAGCAAGGCGCTCAGCCCGAAGTTCGCCCGGTGGTACTGGATCACGGCCCTCTGGACGCTGCTCTTCCCGCTGATAGCCAATTCGTGGGGCTGGATCTTCACCGAGACCGGACGCCAGCCATGGGTCGTGTATGGAGTGCTGCGCACGGCCGACGCGGTCTCCCCCGAGGTCTCCCAGGCGGAGGTGCTCACCTCGATGATCATCTTCACCCTGCTCTACGCGGTCCTCGCGGTCATCGAGGTCAAGCTGCTGGTGAAGTACGTCAAGGCCGGCCCGCCCGAACTCACGGACGCCGACCTCAATCCGCCCACAAAGATCGGCGGCGACCAGACGGACGCCGACCGGCCGATGGCCTTCTCGTACTGAGGACTTGAGGAGCTATGGAACTCCATGACGTCTGGTTCGTCCTGATCGCCGTCCTGTGGACCGGCTACTTCTTCCTTGAGGGATTCGACTTCGGCATCGGAATCCTCACCAAACTGCTCGCCCGCGACCGCAAGGAACGGCGCGTCCTCATCAACACCATCGGACCGGTCTGGGACGGCAACGAGGTCTGGCTGCTGACCGCGGGCGGGGCGACCTTCGCCGCCTTCCCGGAGTGGTACGCCACTCTCTTCTCCGGCTTCTATCTGCCGCTGCTGCTCATCCTGGTCTGCCTGATCGTGCGCGGTGTCGCCTTCGAATACCGGGCCAAGCGGCCCGAGGAGAACTGGCAGCGCAACTGGGAACACGCCATCTTCTGGACCTCCCTGCTGCCGGCCGTGCTCTGGGGCGTCGCCTTCGGCAATATTGTGCGGGGCGTGAAGATCGACGCGCGGATGGAGTACGTCGGCGATCTCGGGGACCTGCTCAACCCCTACGCCATCCTGGGCGGGCTGGTGACCCTGGCCCTCTTCACCTTCCACGGCACCGTGTTCGCCGCGCTCAAGACGGTGGGGGACATCCGGGTACGGGCCAGGAAGCTGGCGCTCACCCTGGGAGTGGTCACCGCTGTACTGGCGCTCGGCTTCCTGCTGTGGACCCAGGCGGACCACGGGGACGCCAAGAGCCTGGTCGCGATGATCGTCGCGGTGGCCGCGCTGGCCGGTGCGATCGGCGCCGTGGCGGCGGGCCGGGAAGGCTGGTCGTTCGCCCTCTCCGGGGTGACGATCGTGGCCGCGGTGGCCATGCTCTTCCTGACGCTCTTCCCGAATGTCATGCCGTCCTCGCTGAACGAGCAATGGAACCTCACGGTCACCAACGCCTCGTCGACCCCGTACACCCTGAAGATCATGACGTGGTGCGCGGGTATCGCGACCCCCCTCGTGCTGCTCTACCAGGGCTGGACGTACTGGGTGTTCCGCAAGCGGATCGGTACCCAGCACATCGCCGACGCGTAACCGCTGTGCGCGTCCGGTGGGACGCAGGACAAGGAGTGGGTGTTTCACGTGAAACCAATCGACCCGCGTCTGCTCCACTACGCCCGGGCCACACGTTTTTTCCTGGTGGCCGTGGTGGTTCTCGGCCTGGCCGGCGCGGGGCTGGTGATCGCTCAGGCCATGCTGATCGCCGACGTGGTGGTGGGCGCCTTCCAGCGCGGGCTCGACGGCTCCGAGCTGCGCACTCCCCTGCTCCTGCTGGGCGCGGTCGCCGTCGGGCGCGGTCTGGTCTCCTGGCTGACCGAGCTGGCCGCCCACCGCGCGAGCGCCGCGGTCAAGTCCGAACTGCGCGGGCGGCTGCTGGCACGGGCGGCCGAACTGGGTCCTCGGTGGCTGAGCGGACAGCGCACCGGTTCGCTCGTCACGCTGGCCACCCGAGGGGTCGACGCCCTGGACGACTACTTCGCGCGCTATCTGCCGCAACTGGGCCTGGCGATCGTGGTGCCGGTGGCCGTCCTGGCGCGGATCGTCACCGAGGACTGGGTCTCGGCAGCGGTCATCGTGCTGACGCTGCCGCTGATTCCGGTGTTCATGGCGCTCATCGGCTGGGCGACCCAGTCACGGATGGACCGTCAGTGGCGGCTGCTGTCACGGCTGTCGGGCCACTTCCTGGATGTGGTGGCCGGGCTGCCGACACTCAAGGTCTTCGGACGGGCCAAGGCGCAGGCCGAGTCGATACGCGAGATCACCTCGGAGTACCGGAGGGCGACCCTGCGCACCTTGCGGATCGCCTTTCTGTCGTCCTTCGCGCTGGAACTGCTCTCGACGCTGTCGGTGGCGCTGGTCGCCGTGGGCATCGGGATGCGCCTCGTCCATGGAGATCTCGACCTCTACACCGGGCTGGTCGTGCTGGTCCTCGCGCCCGAGGCATATCTGCCGCTCCGGCAGGTGGGCGCGCAGTACCACGCGGCGGCCGAGGGGCTTTCCGCCGCGGAGGAGATCTTCACCGTCCTGGAGACCGAGCCGCCGGCGAACGGTACGGGCGAGGTGCCGGGCGCCCCGCGCCTGGAACTGGACGGTGTGACGGTCCGCCACGACGGGCGTGCGGAACCGTCGCTGGAAGCCGCCACCCTGACGGTCGAGCCGGGGGAGACGGTCGCTCTCGTCGGCCCCAGCGGGGCCGGGAAATCCACCCTGCTCAATGTGCTGCTCGGGTTCGCCGTACCCGACGAGGGCCGGGTGCGGGTCGACAGCCGGGATCTGTCCTCCCTCGACCTGCACCGCTGGCGGGACCGGATCGCCTGGGTCCCGCAGCAGCCGTATCTCTTCGCGGGGACGATCGCGGAGAACATACGCCTGGCCCGGCCTGACGCGGACGACGCGGCGGTACGGCAGGCACTGGGGGACGCGGGGGCGCATGACTTCGTGACGGCGCTCCCCCGGGGCATGGACACCGCGCTCGGCGAAGACGGCGCGGGTCTCTCGGCGGGGCAGCGCCAACGGCTCGCCCTGGCACGGGCCTTCCTGGCGGACCGGCCGTTGCTGCTGCTGGACGAACCCACCGCGGCGCTCGACGGGGAGACCGAGGCGGGCATCGTCGACGCCGTACGGCGGCTCTCGGCGGGCCGCACCGTGGTGCTGGTCGTCCACCGGCCGGCGCTGCTCGGGGTGGCGGACCGGGTGATCGCGCTGCCGGAACGAGAGCCCCGCGAGCGGAAGGACCGAACGCGGGGGCTGACCGTCCCGGTCGGGCCGTCCGGGACCGCGCGGCAGTCCGTCCCCGGCGACGACCCGGCCGCGTCCGCAGGCCCGGCCCCGTCGGCGCCGCCCCGGGATCCCCTCGCGCGGGTTCGCGCGGCGGCCGGGACGCTGCGCGGCCGGTTCGGGCTGGCGCTGGTGCTCGGAAGCTGCGCGCTCGGCTCCGCCGTCGGCCTCATGGCGGTGTCCGGCTGGCTCATCTCGCGCGCGTCCGAGCAGCCGCCCGTGCTCTATCTGATGGTCGCTGTGACGGCGACCCGCGCCTTCGGCATCGGCCGGGCCGTCTTCCGGTACGCCGAGCGCATCGTGTCGCACGACGCGGTGCTCAGAATGCTCGCTGCCCTCAGGGTCTCCGTATACCGGCGGCTGGAGCGCATCGCGCCCGCCGGGCTGCGCGAGACCAGGCGCGGAGACCTGCTGTCCCGGCTGGTGGCCGATGTGGACGAACTCCAGGACTACTGGCTGCGCTGGCTGCTTCCCGTCGGCACCGCCGTACTCGTGGGAGCGGGCGCCGTCGGATTCACCGGGTGGCTGCTGCCGGAGGCGGGGGCCGTGCTGGCCGCCGGACTGCTCGCAGCGGGAGTGGGCGCACCGCTGGTGAGCGGCGCCTGCGCCCGCCGGGCGGAGCGGCAACTGGCCCCGGCGCGCGGAGTACTGGCGAGTCTGGTGGCCGATCTGCTCAGGGGCACCGCGGAACTGACCGTCGCCGGCGCGCTGAAGGACCGGCTGCGCCGGACGCGCGAGGCCGACGCGGCACTGACGTCCATCGCCTCGCGGGGCGCCACCGCCAACGCGCTCGGCAGCGGCCTCTCCGCGCTCGTCTGCGGCCTGACGGTGGCCGCCGCCGCGGTCGTAGGGGTGAGGGCCGTCCATGACGGCCGGCTCGCGGGCATCGAGCTGGCCGTTGTTGTGCTCACTCCGCTCGCCGCGTTCGAAGCGGTCACGGGCCTGCCCCTCGCCGTGCGGTACCGGCAGCGGGCCAGGCGCAGCGCGGAGCGGGTGTACGAGGTGCTCGACGCCCCCGTCCCCGTACAGGAACCGGACCGGCCGGCCGCCGCTCCCATGTCGCCCTTCCCGCTGGAGGTGCGGCGGCTGTCCGCCCGGTACGCCGGGCAGCGGCAGGACGCGCTCAGCGGCTTCGATCTGACGCTGACCGCCGGGAAACGGGTCGCTGTCGTCGGTCCCTCCGGCTCGGGCAAGACCACACTCGCCCAGGTCCTGCTGCGCTTCCTCGACGCGCGAGAGGGCACCTGCCGCCTCGGCGGGACGGACACGGCAGGGCTGGACGGGGACACCGTCCGGCGCTTCGTCGGGCTGTGCGCCCAGGACGCGCACCTCTTCGACAGTTCCGTACGGGAGAACCTCCGGCTCGCCCGTACGGACGCGACCGAGGACGAACTGCGTGACGCCCTGGGCCGGGCCCGGCTGCTCGACTGGGTCGACGCGCTGCCCGCCGGACTCGACACGCTCGTCGGGGAGCACGGCGCCCAGCTCTCCGGCGGGCAGCGGCAGCGGCTGGCGCTGGCCCGCGCGCTGCTCGCGGACTTCCCCGTGCTGGTCCTGGACGAACCGGCCGAGCACCTGGACCTGGCGACGGCGGACGCCCTGACCGCCGATCTGCTGGAGGCGACAGAGGGAAGGACGACGCTGCTGATCACCCACCGGCTCCGGGGACTGGACGCGGTCGACGAGGTGATCGTGCTGGAGCAGGGCTGTGCCGTGCAGCGCGGACCCTATGACGACCTGGTCGCCGGTGAGGGGCCGCTGCGGCGGATGCTGGAACGGGAACGCGCCGGTGATCTCCTTGACGCCCAGCAGCCGACTTTCCCTATCAAATAGGGCTTATTAGTCTCGATACCATGAATGTGTCCGAGCCTCCGGATTCCTTCGAGCCCGGCGCCCGCCCGGCCCGCGGCGCTCGCGGGCTGTCCACCGACCACACCTCGCAGGTACCTCAACTGCTGGAGGCCATGCGCTCCGCCGGAGCGGGCCGGGAACTGCACGCCACCCTGGAGCGGATCTGCGAGACCGCGGCGGGCCTCGGGGACGCCCGGTACGCCGCGATCGGTGTTGTCGACGAGGCGGGCGAGGGCCTCTCCGAGCTGGTGACCTACGGGGTCGACGAGGAAACGGCCCGGCGCATCGGCCGTCAGCCCGACGGGCACAGCGGTCTGCTCGGCGCCCTGCTCCACCATCCCGGCCCGCTCCGGCTGGCCGATGTCTCGGCCGATCCGCGTGCCGTCGGATTTCCGCCGGGCCATCCGGTGATGAGGACGTTCCTCGGCGTCCCCATCCGCGTCCATGACGAGATCTTCGGCAACCTCTACCTGTCCGAGAAGGCGAACGGACGCGAATTCGACGACTACGACCTGCACATGGCGCGCGTGCTCGCCACCGAGGCGGGCATCGTCATCGGCAACGCCCGTCTCTACGAGGCGGCCCGGCAGCGCGAGCGGTGGATCGACGGTTCGGTCGCGGTCACCACCGCGCTACTCTCCGGTGGCGACGCCGGCGGCGCCCTGGCGGTCGTCGCCGAGCATGCCCGCAGACTGGCGGACTCGGTCGTCGGCGTGGTGCTGCTGTGCACGGCGGATCGCGGTCTGGAGATCGTGGCCGCCTCCGCCGATCATCCGGCCATCAAACTGGGGACGGTCATCCCGGCGGAGAGCCCCGCCGTGGTGTCCCTGCTCGCCGGCGAATCCGTCTTCGTGGACGACGGTGCCACCGATCCGCGTGTGATCACGGATCTGGCCCTGAGTTTCGGCCCGTGCATGCTGCTGCCGCTGCGGACCGACGGCCGGGTGCTCGGAGTGCTCGCGACGCCTCGCATGCCGGGCGGACGCCGCTTCAGTACGACGGAACGCACTCTGGCGACGCAGTTCGCCGCACAGGCCGCGCTGGCGCTGATGATGGCCGAGGCCCAGCGCGACCGGGAGCGGCTGGCAGTCCTGGAGGACCGGGACCGGATCGCCCGCGACCTTCACGACCTGGTGATCCAGCGGCTGTTCGCCACCGGGATGATGCTGGAGAGCGCCCAGCGCGGACCTGTCGAGGCCGAGGTGCATCGGGGCATCGACAAGGCGGTCGGCGAACTGGACAAGACGATTCAGGAGATCCGCACCGCCATCTTCGCGCTGCACCAGGGACCGGCCGAGGCGCCGGCCGGATTGCGCACCCGCGTCCTGCGGGAGATCAATATGGCCGCGGTGCCGCTGGGATTCACTCCCTCTCACCGCTTTGTGGGGCCGGTCGACTCCGGCGTCGGTGAACTCGCCGGAAGGAATCTCATCGCCGCGCTCCGCGAGGCGCTTTCGAACGCCTTCCGGCACGCGCACGCCACCCGTATCGAAGTCGTGGTCGACGCGACCGTCAGGCTTTCGGACGGCAGGGTCGCGGTCCGGCTGTCGGTCGCCGACGACGGCGTGGGCATCCCGCACGGCGGGCGCCGCAGCGGACTGCGCAACCTGCGACGACGGGCGGAGTCACTCGGCGGATCCAGCACCTGCGGGCCGGGACTGGGCACGAGCAGGGGCGGCACCACGGTGATCTGGCAGGCCCCGCTCTGACCGGCGGAACCGTGCCGGAGCCTACGCGCCCGCCAGGATCCGCTCGATGACGACCGCGACGCCGTCCTCGTTGTTGGTGAGGGTGTGTCCGGAGGCGGAGGCGAGCACGTCCGGGTGGGCGTTGCCCATCGCGTACGAGGTCCCTGCCCAGGACAGCATCTCCAGGTCGTTCGGCATGTCCCCGAAGGCGACGACCTCGTCGGACGAGATACCGCGCTCGGCGCAGCACAGCGCCAGCGTGCTCGCCTTGCTCACTCCCAGGCCGCTGATCTCCAGGAGCGCGGTCGGGCTGGAGCGGGTGACGGACGCGCGGTCGCCCACCGCCGTACGGGCCAGCGTGAGGAAGCCGTCGGGCGTCAGGTCGGTGTGATGGGCGAGGAGTTTCAGCACGGGCGCGGCGGAGCCGGGGTCCGGCTCGTGGAGGAGCTTCTCGGCGCTGGCGACGGTCGCCCCGGCGTCCTGGTGGAAGGGCGGGTACGCCGGCTCGCGGTGGATGCCGGTGGTCAGCTCGACCGCGAAGGTCGTCCCCGGGGCGGCGTCCCGCAGGCCCCGTACGACCTCCAGGGCCGTCGCGCGGTCCACCGGGCGGACCCGCAGCAGCCTCGCGTCGTCGTGCAGATCGACGACCGCGGCTCCGTTGGCGCAGATGGCCAGGCCATGGCCGTGGACATGGTCGCTGACGACATCCATCCAGCGGGCCGGACGCCCGGTGACGAAGAACACGTCGATCCCGGCCTTCTCCGCGGCGGCGAGCGCGGCGACCGTACGGTCCGACACGGACTTGTCGTCGTGCAGCAGGGTGCCGTCCAGGTCGGTGGCGATGAGCCGGGGCCTGGCGGGCAGCGGGAAGTCCTGAGGCGCGTTCACGTCGCCCATTCTCACGTACGGATACGCACGGGCGTGCGGAGGGGCGCACATCTGAGAGGAGTTGTCTGGCCACTGCCGGTGCGCGGCGGTGGGACGCGGGGGCCCGGTGGCGGCGGTCGACGGAGCGGAGGCGGGGCCGGTGCGTGATCCGCCGCGCCTCCGGGGACCTGCCGCGCGGGCGCGGCGGATTCGGGGCGGCTGATCAGGTCAACTGGGTGAGCGCATCGGTGGCGATCTGCTCGAACACCTTCTGGTCGGCCGCGAAGTCCGAGTCCGGGATCGGGGAATGGATCACGATCTCGGTGATGCCGAGCGCGAAGTGCCTGCCGGCGAAGTCCACGAAGGCGTCGAGGGATTCCATGGGGCGGCCGCGGTCCGGTGTGAAGCCGGTGAGGAAGACCTTGTCCAGTTCACCCGGGTCCCGGCCGATCTCCGCGCAGGCGGCGCCCAGCCGGTCGATCTGATCCCGGACGGCGTCCCGCGACTGCTCGGGGGTGCCCGTCTCGAACAGCTTCGGGTCGCCCGTGGTCACCCAGGCCTGCCCGTGCGCCGCGGCCAGCTTCAGCCCGCGCGGGCCGGTCGCGGCCACCGCGAACGGAATACGGGGACGCTGTACGCAGCCCGGGATGTTGCGTGCTTCCACAGCGGAGTAATGGGTGCCCTGCCGGGTCAGCGAGGGTTCCGTCAGCAGCCGGTCCAGCAGGGGCACGAATTCCGCGAAGTGGTCGGCCCGCTCCCGGGGGGTCCACGGCTCCTGTCCCAGGGCCGTCGCGTCGAAGCCGTTGCCGCCGGCCCCGATGCCCAGGGTGATCCGTCCGCCGGACACGTCGTCCAGCGTGATCAGGTCCTTGGCCAGTGTCACGGGATGGCGGAAGTTCGGCGAGGTCACCAGGGTGCCGAGACGGATACGCTCCGTCACCGTCGCGGCGGCGGTCAACGTGGGCACCGCTCCGAACCAGGGCTTGTCCCGGAAGCTCCGCCACGACAGGTGGTCGTATGTGTACGCGCCGTGGAACCCCAGCTCTTCGGCCCTCGTCCACTGGTCTTTTCCGCCGTTGTGCCAAGGGCGGACCGGCAGGATCACCGTACTCAGTTGCATGATGACGACCTTACGGTCCGGCCTTCGGGCCTCCCCGCGCAGGCGGCGGATCGAACACCGGCCGCAATCCCACCGGCCGCGACATTCGCGGCCGTGCCGGTCGGACACGGCCGACAGGTGGGCGGCATCGGACAGCCTCGGCGTGCGGCCGGGCGCCCCAGAGGTGCGGATGGCAGACCCGGATCAGTTGGGACCGGACCAGTAGGCATCCGGCCACACCATCGCGTCGGGGCTGAACTCGACCTCGATCTTGTCGGCCGCGTCGGGAGGCAGCGAGAAGGCGTACTTGCCGACGGCTTCCTTGCCGGGCAGGACATAGCCGGTGATGACCTTCTGGCGTCCGCTTCCGTCGATCACCAACTCCGTGGAGGCCCCGTTCGCGTCGGTGACGTTGGGCAGCCCCGTCTCGACCGGGATCCGCTCCTTGCCACTGTTGAAGACGGTGACCGTCACCTGGACCGCCTTGTTCCCCGTCGCGTGACCGAATACGGGGTCGCTCGGCGTGAACGGCTGCGGCTTGGCCACGGTGACCCTCAGGCCGTTCTCGTAGGTGTACGTCTCACCGAATGACAGGTGTCTGGCCTTCTCCTCCTCCTTCGCCTTCTTGTCCTCCGCAGCCTCGGACGCCTTCACCTTGTCGATCCTCGCCCGAGTGTCTTCGGTGACCTTCTTCACCGTCATTACGGCAAACACCCCGCCGCCGACCGCGATCAGCAGACCGACCGCACCCAAGATCACACCGGCCAGTGACATCGCCCTGTTGGTCGCCAGCCCCTTGCGCGCGTGGCTCAGTCCGATGAAGCCGAAGACCACGGCCAGCAAGGACGGCAACCAGGACATCCAGAAGAGAATGATGACCAGGCTCAGGAGCACACCGACTATGCCGAGCACCAGGGCCGTGACACCCATCGCGTTCCGTGCCTGCGGCACCGGCACCGGGTACACCGGCCAGTTCAAGGCTGCCGGTCCCGACGGCCCGGGGCGCCACGGATCCTGGACCGGCGGCTCCTGGTTCACAGGATCCTGGCCTTCGGGCGGAGCGGGCATGGTCACGTGGAGTCCTCCGGGCAGGTCGAATGAAGAGTCGATGACACTACTGAATCTGAACGCGTCGCGCCCGCCGGACCGCGGTCAGGCTTCCATGGTCGGGCCGACGCCGGCCACGAAAAGCCACGGGTCAGCGCGTGACGGGCGAGCAGGCTTGACTGAGGCCACCAGGGCGCCGAGACGGATCCGCTCGGTGCGGTGGCCGCCATGGTCAGGGTCGGGACCGCTCCGAACCACGGCCCGTCGCGGAACGACGGTACGGCCCCGTGCGGCTCAGCCCGTGGCCGGCGCGGGGAGACCGAGCAGATGACGCATCGACTGCGCGGCGCGGACGGCCGCGTCGGCGCAGCAGTTGTTGAACAGGACATGGACCTCTCGGGCCTGCCCGGCCATCGTGCGGATGCGCGGCGCCCACTCGGCCAGTTCCCCGGGCGTGTAGGAGTGCCGGAACCTCTCTTCCTTGGTGCCCGTGCCCCAGGCGCTGTTGCGACCGTGAAAGCGCACGACCGCGAGCCCGGGGGTGGTGACCGGTGCGACCGGAGGTATGGAGGAGGGAAGGGTCTGCACCATGTCGACGGCCACGGCAGCCGCGTCCAACTCCGTCAGCAGCGCGGTTGTCGCGGCGATGTGCTCGTCACGCCACCAGCCGGGATGACGGAACTCCACGGCCACCGGCCACCCCTCGGCACGCTCACGGCACCGGCGCAGGAACGCCACCGCCGGCTTCCCCGGCACGAGCCGCTGCGGGAACTGGAACAGCAGGGTCCCCAGGCGGCCGGCTTGGCGCAGTGGTTCGAGGGCTCCGCTGAAGCGGTCCCACACCTCGTCGAGCAGACCGGGGTCGGTGCCGGTCCGGCCCGGCTGCCGGGCGAGGGCCGGGCGCAGTTCGGCCGGCAGCGCGCTCGTCCTGGTCGGATGCCCGGTCAGCAGGGAGAACGCCTTGACGTTGAAGCGGAAGCTCTCGGGGGTGCGTTCGGCCCACAGGAGGCTGTTGCGGGCGCTGGGCAGGCCGTAGTAGGTGGCATCCACCTCTACCACCGGGAACTGCGAGGCGTAGTGCCGCAGCCTGCCCTCCGCGTCGCGGTGGCCCGCCGGATACCAGCCGCTGGACAGCAGCGCCTTGTCCGTCCACGAGCACGTGCCCACCCGGATCTCTCCCATGCCGCCCGTCTGCCCGGCGCGACGACGCCAACGCCTGGGCGCGACGACGGCAACGCCTGGGCGGGCGGCGCCGCGGGGGCCTTTCGCGGTACGGGGGCGGACACACGCTCCGAGCTGTACCCGGTATCGCCGGGGCGCCGGAAAGGTTTCCTCGGTTTGCCGCCACTTTTTTGAAGTAATCGTCGCCCACAGGTTTGATCCACAGTCAACTTGACTTATCCACAGAGAGTTTCGGCGATTCTGTGGACAACTCAAGCTGCGCCGGGACTGATCCGGCTCAAGCGCCCGGCCTTCCCGGCTGCCGGGGCACGAGTTCGTCGAGGCAGAGGCGTCCGGGTTCCTCCCCCGAAGTCCCCGCGTGTGCGGTACGTGTTCGTCAGGTGACACAGATGAATCCGACCGCGCCCGGCGGGCCACGTCAAGCAGAGGGCGTTACCTGTGGATAACTTGGGTGCGGGCCGCTACGGGACCCCCGGCCCCCTACGGGTCCGTACATCTGGAGGGGGACACCGATCCAGCCGCCTGGTCTGACGTTCGATGTGGCCCGCGCCACTACCGTCGAACCGTGACTGTGATCGCGACCGAAAGCCTCAGCAAACGGTTCCCCCGGGTGACCGCGCTTGACCGGCTCTCCCTGGACATCGGACCCGGTGTGACCGGTCTGGTGGGCGCCAACGGAGCCGGCAAGTCAACCATGATCAAGATCCTGCTCGGTCTGTCCCCCGCCACGGAAGGCCGGGCCTCGGTGCTCGGCCTCGACGTCGCCACCAGCGGCGGCGCCATCCGCGAACGCGTCGGATACATGCCCGAGCACGACTGCCTGCCGCCGGACGTCTCGGCCACCGAGTTCGTTGTCCACATGGCGCGCATGTCGGGACTCCCGCCGACCGCGGCCCGCGAGCGCACCGCGGACACGCTGCGCCACGTCGGCCTCTACGAGGAGCGGTACCGCCCCATCGGCGGCTACTCGACCGGCATGAAACAGCGCGTCAAACTCGCCCAGGCGCTGGTCCACGACCCCCAGTTGGTCCTGCTCGACGAGCCGACCAACGGTCTCGACCCGGTCGGCCGCGACGAGATGCTCGGGCTGATCCGCCGCGTCCACACCGACTTCGGCATCTCCGTCCTGGTCACCTCGCACCTCCTCGGCGAACTGGAGCGCACCTGCGACCATGTCGTCGTCATCGACGGCGGAAAGCTGCTGCGCTCCAGTTCCACCAGCGACTTCACCCGGATCACCACCACCCTCGCCGTCGAGGTCACCGACACCGACGCTCATCCGGACGGCACACGCGCCCTGCGCGAATCCCTCACCTCGGCCGGAATCACCCTCCACGACGGCATGGAGGAGGGGCTGCCGGGAGCGGGCCACATCCTGCTCGTCGAGGCCACGGGCGAGGAGACGTACGACACCGTCCGCGACACCGTCGCCGGACTCGGCCTGGGTCTCGTGCGCATGGAACAGCGGCGTCATCACATCGCCGAGGTCTTCCGGCCGCGAGCGGCCGGGACCGCGGACACGGCGGCCACCGACACCCAGGACACCCCGCGGACGGGAGGCGGCCGAGATGAGCACTGAGACCGGAACCGAGAACACCCGGATCCACAACATCGGATACCGCGCGTATGAAGGACCGAGGCTCGGCCGCGCCTACGCCCGCCGTTCCCTCTACTCGCAGTCCCTGCGCGGCGCCTACGGACTCGGCCGCTCGGCCAAGTCCAAGGTCCTGCCGATGATCCTCTTCGCCGTGATGTGCGTGCCCGCGGCCATCATCGTCGCGGTCGCCATCGCGACCAAGCTCAAGGACCTGCCGCTGGACTACACGCGCTACGCCATCGTCACGCAGGCCGTCATCGGCCTGTATCTCGCCGCCCAGGCTCCCCAGTCCGTCTCCCGCGATCTGCGCTTCAAGAGCGTGCCGCTCTACTTCTCGCGCCCCATCGAACGCGTCGACTACGTCCTCGCGAAGTACGGCGCGATGGCCTCGGCGCTCTTCGTGCTGACCGCGGTGCCGCTCGTCGTCCTCTATGCCGGCTCGCTGCTGGCCAAGATGGACTTCGCCGACCAGACCGCGGGATTCGGGCAGGGACTGGTGTCGGTGGCGCTGCTCTCCATCCTCTTCGGCGGACTCGGCCTGGTGATGGCCGCGCTCACACCGCGCCGCGGCTTCGGAGTCGCCGCCGTGATCGCCACCCTGACCATCTCGTACGGCGCGGTCTCCACCGTCCAGGCGATCGCCTGGGAGTCGGGGTCGGCCGGCGCCGTCAAGTGGCTCGGCCTCTTCTCGCCGATCACCCTCATCGACGGCGTACAGACCGCGTTCCTGGGTGCCACCTCCGCCTTCCCCGGGGAGGCAGGCCCCTCGGCCGGTGTGGGCGTGGTCTATCTGCTCGCTGTCCTCGCGCTCGTCTTCGGCTCGTACGCCGTCCTCATGCGCCGTTACCGGAAGGTGGGGCTGTGACCACCATCAATATCGACCACACCTCGCGCTGGTTCGGCAACGTGGTGGCCGTCAACGACGTCACGATGACGATCGGCCCCGGAGTCACCGGGCTGCTCGGCCCCAACGGCGCGGGCAAGTCCACTCTCATCAATATGATGGGAGGCTTCCTCGCCCCGTCCACCGGCACCGTCACCCTCGACGGCCGGCAGATCTGGCGCAACGAGTCGGTGTACCGGCAGATCGGCATCGTGCCGGAGCGGGAAGCGATGTACGACTTCCTCACCGGTCTCGACTTCGTCGTCGCCAACGCCGAACTGCACGGGCTGGGCGCCAAGGCGGCCCGCGCGGCGCTCGCCACGGTGGAGATGGAGTACGCGCAGGACCGCAAGATCGCGACCTACAGCAAGGGCATGCGCCAGCGGGTGAAGATGGCGTCCGCGCTGGTCCACGACCCGTCGGTGCTGCTGCTCGACGAGCCCTTCAACGGTATGGACCCACGCCAGCGCATGCAGCTCATGGATCTGCTGCGGCGTATGGGCGCCACGGGCCGCACCGTCCTCTTCTCCTCCCATATCTTGGAGGAGGTCGAGCAACTCGCCTCGCACATCGAGGTGATCGTGGCCGGTCGCCATGCCGCCTCCGGAGATTTCCGCCGGATCCGCCGGCTGATGACCGACCGGCCGCACCGCTATCTCGTACGGTCCAGCGACGATCGGGCGCTCGCCGCCGCGCTGATCGCCGACCCGTCGACGGCGGGTATCGAGGTGGACCTCGCCGAGGGCGCGCTGCGTATCCAGGCGGTCGACTTCGGGCGCTTCACCGAACTGCTGCCGCGGGTCGCCCGTGAGCACTCCATCCGGCTGCTCACGGTCTCGCCCTCGGACGAGTCCCTCGAGTCGGTCTTCTCCTATCTCGTAGCGGCCTGAGCGGCCTGAAAGGAGCTGTGACGTCATGTACAACCCCACAGTCGCCCGGCTCACCTACCGGGCCCTGCTCGGCAGGCGCCGGGCCGCGATCCTCTTCGTGCTGCCCGCTCTGCTGATCCTCATCGCGGCGGCCGTCCGCGCCTTCAACGGCGCGGACGACCAAGTCGCCTCCGACGTCCTGGGCGGCTTCGCCATGGCGACCATGGTGCCGCTGATCGGGGTGATCGCGGGGACCGGCGCCATCGGGCCGGAGATCGACGACGGCTCGATCATCTATCTGCTGTCCAAGCCGCTGAAGCGGCCGACGATCATCTTCACCAAGCTGATCGTGGCGGTCGCCGTGACCATGGCCTTCTCCGCGATCCCCACCTTTGTCGCCGGATACATCCTCAATGGCAACGGCCAGCAGATCGCGATCGCCTACACCGTCGCGGCCCTCGTCGCCTCGATCGCCTACAGCGCGCTCTTCCTGCTGCTCGGTACGGTCAGCCGTCACGCGGTGGTCATAGGACTGGTCTACGCGCTGGTCTGGGAGGCGCTCTTCGGCAGCCTGGTGGCGGGCGCGCGGACCCTCAGCGTCCAGCAGTGGTCGCTGGCGCTCGCCCAGAAGATCAGCGACGCCGGCACGATCACCTCGGACGTGGGGCTGCCGGTCGCGGTCGCCCTGCTGGTGGCGGTCACCACCGTCGCGACCTGGTACGCGGGCCAGAAACTGCGGACGCTGACCCTCGCGGGCGAGGAGTGAGCGAGCTGTCGGCGAAGACAACCCCCGCTCGGTGGGCGGGGGTTGTCGGGCGAACCGTGCTCCGTATGAAAGGACACCGCGCGGCCGCGGATACCGAGTGACGTCCAGCCCCGGCCCGGCGTCGGGACGGCCCTCAGCCCAGCAGCTTCTCCAGCACCACCGCGATGCCGTCGTCCTCGTTGGACGCCGTGACCTCGTCCGCCACGCATCTGAGTTCCTCGTGTGCGTTCGCCATGGCCACGCCGTGCCGTGCCCAGCGGAACATGGGGATGTCATTCGGCATGTCGCCGAACGCGATCGTGTCGGCGGCCGTGACGCCCAGACGGCGGGCGGCGAGCGAAAGCCCGGTGGCCTTGCTCAGGCCCAGCGGCAGGATCTCCACGACGCCCGCCCCGGCCATCACCACATCCACCAGGCCGCCGGCCGTCGCCCGCACCGCTCGCGCCAGCGCGTCGTCGTCCAGCTCCGGATGCTGGATGTACACCTTGTTGAGCGGTGCCGCCCACATCTCCGCCTCGTCGTCGACGAGGAGAACCGGAAGCGGGCCCTCCAGCACCCGGTATCCGGGGCCGACCAGTACCTGGCCGTCGAGGCCGTCCCGGCTCGCGGCCAGGGCCAACGGACCGATCTCCGCCTCGACCTTGGCGAGCGCGAGCCTGGCGAGCTGCCGGTCCAGCGTCACCGACGTCAGCAGCTTGTGCTCACCCGCGTGATAGACCTGCGCGCCCTGGCCGCACACGGCCAGACCGTCGTAGCCCAGATCGTCCAGGACATGCCGGGTCCAGGGCACGGCCCGTCCGGTGACGATGATGTGCGCCGCGCCCGCCGCCGTGACCGCGGCGAGCGCCTCACGTGTACGACCGGAGACCGTGCCGTCGTGACGCAGCAGCGTGCCGTCGAGATCGGTCGCCACGAGCTTGTACGGGAACGCTCCAGCGCTCCCCGGGGCAGGGGAGACGCTCACGTGGCGACCGGCTCCAGTACCTCACGGCCGCCCAGGTACGGACGGAGCACCTCGGGCACCCACACAGAACCGTCGGCCTGCTGATGGTTCTCCAGGAGCGCCACAATCGTGCGCGGGACGGCGCAGAGCGTGCCGTTCAGCGTCGCCAGGGGCTTGATCTGCTTGCCGTCCCGCATCCGGACGGAGAGCCGCCGGGCCTGGAAACCGTCGCAGTTGGACGCGGACGTCAGCTCGCGGTACTTGCCCTGCGTCGGAATCCATGCCTCGCAGTCGAACTTGCGCGAGGCCGAGGCGCCCAGATCACCCGTGGCCACATCGATCACCTGGAAGGGCAGTCCGAGGGCCGTCAGCCACTGCTTCTCCCAGTCCAGCAGCCGCTGGTGCTCGGACTGGGCCTCGTCGGGGTCAACGTACGAGAACATCTCGACCTTGTCGAACTGGTGGACCCGGAAGATGCCCCGGGTGTCCTTGCCGTACGTCCCGGCCTCACGGCGGAAGCACGGGGAGAAGCCCGCGTACCGCAGGGGCAGCTTGTCGGCGTCGATGATCTCGTCCATGTGGTACGCGGCGAGCGGCACCTCCGACGTACCGACCAGGTAGTAGTCGTCCTTCTCCAGGTGGTACACGTTCTCCGCGGCCTGGCCGAGGAAGCCCGTGCCCTCCATGGCGCGCGGGCGGACCAGCGCCGGCGTGAGCATCGGGATGAACCCCGCCTCGGTGGCCTGCGCGATCGCCGCGTTCACCAGGGCGAGCTCCAGCAGCGCGCCGACGCCCGTCAGGTAGTAGAAGCGCGAACCGGAGACCTTCGCGCCGCGCTCGACGTCGATGGCGCCCAGCGCCTCGCCCAGCTCCAGGTGGTCCTTGGGCTCGAAGCCCTCCGCCGCGAAGTCGCGGGCGGTGCCGTGCGTCTCCAGGACGACGAAGTCCTCCTCACCGCCCACCGGGACGTCCTGATGGACGATGTTGCCCAGTTGGAGGAGGAGTCGCCTGGCCTCTTCGTCGGCCTCGTGCTGCTCGGCGTCGGCGGCCTTGACGTCGGCCTTGAGCTGCTCCGCCTTTTTGAGAAGCTCGGACCGCTCTTCGGCGGAGGCCCTGGGGATCAGCTTGCCGAGGGACTTCTGCTCGGAGCGGAGCTCGTCGAACCGGAGCCCGGACGACCTGCGTCGCTCATCGGCGGAGAGCAGGGCGTCGACAAGGGCGACGTCCTCTCCACGGGCGCGCTGGGAGGCGCGAACACGGTCGGGGTCCTCACGGAGCAGGCGAAGGTCAATCACCTCTCCAGGCTACCGGTGCGCGCCGACACCGACCCACTCGATATCCCTTGACGTATCCCTTTGTCTGAATTGCCTCAATTGGGTGAGGTGTCGGAAAATCCGCGATCGGTCGTGCTGTGTTCGTCAATAAGCGGGATCCAATTCCCCGGAAAGAGGTCTCCCGGTGCCCTCCCTTGACTCACTTTCCTTGTGATGGAGGGGACTTGAGGCGGAGTTCCTCCTCATCTTGTCCACAGCGAGGCCCCGCCCTGCCTTAGTTATCCACAGGCTGTGTGGAGAGTCTGTGGATTACGGAAGTGATCGTTCCGATCGCCGCTCGGGGGCCGGAGAATTCGGCACCCAAACCCCCTTCAGACACTCATTCGGGTGGGAATTGCTCGCTCCAACGAGTTGATCACGGAAATCGAGGGGGCGACGGGACCTCGGCGTCCAGCAGCGGGAGGCGGGAGGGGCGGAGTGATATGTCGACCGCCCGGACCGTTCTTGTCGACTTGTCCCCAGGTCGAGAAGCGTGCCTGTGGATAACTTGGTGCTCCATCCACAGGTCGTCGGGCGCGGCCGTCCCGGCTGCGTGCCGCCTCGCCGGCCCGCCGCTCCGAGCCATGACCCTCCGCGTCCACCGCGAAGCGGTAATGACCGGTGTCCGCGCCGGGTTCTTGCGGCGGCGCCCCTACGCGTGCGGTCAGGACTCCAGGAGCCGCTGGCCCACATACTCCCCGGGACCCGCGCCGCCGGGCACCGCGAAGAGCCCGCTCGCCTCGTGGCGGATGAACGCCGACAGCGCGTCTCCCCGGTCGAGCTTGCGCTGCACCGGCACGAACCCCTTGAGCGGATCAGCCTGCCAGCAGATGAAGAGCAGCCCCGCGTCGGGGGTTCCGTCCGGCCCGATCCCGTCGTGGAAGGAGAAGGGACGGCGCAGCATCGCGGCCCCGCCGTTGGCCTCGGGGGCGGAGATCCGGGCGTGCGCGTTGGCCGGCACGACGAGCCTGCCGTCCGGGCCCGTCCGGTCGAGATCCAGCTCGCTGGTCTCCTTGCCGCCGGTGAGCGGGGAGCCGTCGGACTTGTGCCGGCCGATGACCTGCTCCTGCTTGGCGAGCGGGAGCTTCTCCCAGTCGTCGAGCAGCATGCGGATCCGCCGGACGACGGCGTAGGAGCCGCCCGCCATCCAGGCCGGGGTGCCGGCCGCCGGTTTCGCCGGGACGAAGATCCGGCGGTCGAAGTCCGGCTCGGAGGGCTTCGGGTTGCCGGTGCCGTCGACCTGGCCCATCAGATTGCGGGCGGTCATCGGGTGCGGGGTCGCGCCCGGTGAGCGGTTGAAGCCGTTCATCTGCCAGCGCACCCGGGCCGCCGTACCCGCGTCCTTCTGCAGTGCGCGCAGGGCGTGGAAGGCGACGAGCGCGTCGTCGGAGCCGATCTGGATCCAGAGATCGCCGTCGCTGCGCCGGGCGTCGAGGTGGTCGGAGGAGAAGGCGGGCAGCGGGTCCAGGGCGGCGGGCCGCCGGTCGGTCAGGTCCGTGCGGTCGAAGAAGCTGCGGCCGAAGCCGAAGGTGACGGTGAGGGAGGACGGGCCCGCGTCGAGGGCGACACCGGTGTCGCCGCCTCCGGCCGGTTCGCCGGCCATGATCGCCCGCGCCGAGGCGGACCAGCGGCGCAGCAGTGCGGCGGCTTCCTTCCGGCCCGCGCCGGGGGCCAGGTCGAAGGCGATGAGATGGCCGCGGGCGTGCATCGGGGTGGTGATTCCGGGCTGGTGGGCGCCTTCGAAGGGGACGGAGCCGGTGCCGAGGGTGGTCAGCGCCGTCGGGGGGTCGGGCCGGCGGGCGGCGTATCCGGTGGCACCGGCGGCCGCGCCGAGCGCCAGTCCGGTGGCGCCGGCGGCGCTCACGGTGCCGAGCAGCCGCCGCCGGGAGAGTGCGGGACGGGGAGCGTGGTCGCTCGCGTCCCCTGGGACGTCCCGCGCGGCCTGGGCGTTCTGGGTGTTCTGGACTTTCCGGAGGTTCCGGTCGTCGTGGTCCTGCCGGGTCTCGCTCACGGAGGTCAGCCGATCTTCACGTTCTTGTCGACGGTCGTCTGGTCGATGTCGGAGGTCCGTACGGTCACCTGGAGCTGCCAGTCGCCCGGCATCGGGATCTGTATGTTCTCCGCGCTCCAGTGTCCGGGAGCGAAGCGCTCGGGGACGACCGGGAGGGGGCCGATCTTCTGGGCCTTGAGGGTGAAGGCGGCCTTGACCTCGGGCACGTCCAGCGGCTGGCCACGGGGGTCGTCGACATAGATGTGCATCAGATTGGCGCCGGAGCGGCCGGGGTCGAGGGTGAGCCGTACGGTGCCCTTGCCGTTCCGGCCGCCGGTGTCGAAGGGCAGGCTGAGGCTGACGGGGCCCTCGGTCGCCGGGGCGACGGCGGTGCCGCCGGTCCTGGCGGCTTCCTGTTCGGCGGTGCGGCCCGGTTCGGTGGAGGTCAGCACCGTGGTGACGGCGAGGAGCACCACGGCGACGCCGGTCTCGGCCAGTACGGAGCGGCGCAGTCCGGTCCGCTCCGGGTCGGCGTCCCGTTCGCGCTTTTGGCGTGCGGTCGCCATGGCGGCCCGCTGGCGGGCGAGTTGGGCAATTCTTTCACTGTCACCGACCGCGGTCGTCGCGGCGGCGGTGCCGGTTCCGGTCTCCCTCCCGGTCGCCGGCTCCGTCGCGGCGTCGGCCTCGGTCTCCGCCAGCCCGTTGTCCGTCCCTGTTCCGGTGTCCGTGTCTGTTCCGGCCTTCGCCTCTGTTCCCGGCTCGGCCATTGCCCCCGTCCCGACCCGCTGTCCCAGCCGTCCCGTCCACCGCCGGGAGAACCACGCGATCCCGACCAGCACGGCGACAAGTCCGACCTTGACCAGCAGGAGCTGTCCGTATGACGTCCCCCCGAGCGCCGACCAGGATCCGACCTGCCGCCAGGACTGGTAGATCCCTGTCACGGCGAGTATCACGACGCTGACGAACGCGATGCGGGAGAAGCGCCGTACCGCTTCGCTCTCGATGGAGGGCGCCCGGTAGAGGGTGACGAGCAGCGCTGTGAGCCCGCCGAGCCAGGTCGCGACCGCCAGCAGGTGCAGGACGTCCACCGGCATGGCGAGACCGGTCTGGATCCCGGTCGAGGCGTGTTCGGCGAGCGCCCAGGTCCCGGCGATTCCGGCCGCGACGACCGTCCCGCCCACCACCAGTCCGAAGGTGAGGTCCTTCTTCTCTGTGCTCTCCCGTTCGTCCAGCGGGGTCTGGCGCTTGGCGTACGCGCCGAACAGGACGGCGACGAAGAGCGCGGCGGCGCCGAGGAGCAGCAGCCGGGAGACGAGTGCGGCTCCGGTCTTGGTGGCGAGGACGTCCTGAAGTCCGCCGAGGTCGAAGGCGTCGCCCAGTTTCCCGGAGCCGGTGTAGGGGGTGCGCAGGAGCAGCAGGGCGAGTGTGGCGGCGGTGAGGGCGATCCAGCCCTGGACGACGAGTCGTTGCAGGGGCCGTACGGACGAGCCCCGCTGCCAGCAACCGAGGATGAAGGCGGCGCCGCCGACGAGCAGGATGAAGCCGGCGTAGGAGATGTAGCGCGCGATGTCGTAGAGGACGCCGACCAGTCCGCCGCCGGCCTCTTCGGTGGGCAGCGTGGCGGCGGTCTTCGAGGGTGCGCCGATGGAGAAGGTGAAGGCGCCGGAGACGGGATGGCTGTCCGCGGAGACGGCCTGCCAGGCGACGGTGTAGGTGCCGTCGGGCAGTCCGGCGTGCAGGGCGACGCCGTAGCGGACGGTGCCCCCGGCGCTCAGGTCCCGGATCTTTCCGGCGTCCGCGCGTTTGTTGGCGGGGTCGATGACGCGGATCGAGTCGTCGCCCATGGCGACCTGTTCGGAGAAGGTGAGGGTGATGTCCTTGGGGGCGGCGGCGACCACCGCCCCGTCCTCGGGGGTGCTCCCGGTCAGCGCGGCGTGCGCCGACGCCGTGCCGGAGGACACGGTGAAGACGGTGCCGAGAAGCACCGTGGTGATGAGCAGCAGCTGTACCAGGGGTGCGGCTCCGAAGCGCGGGGCGGTGGCTGTCATGGCGTCTCAGTCCCCTAGTGCTGTGCCGGGTTGTAGGTGGTCTCCTTCACGGGAAGCTCGACCTCGATGGGGTCGGCCTTCTCGAAGTGCAGTTGGACGGTGACCTTCTGACCCTGCGTGGGACGCTGCTTGAGTTTCTCGAACATGATGTGGTTGCCGCCGCGTTCGAGATCGAGCGTGCCGCCGGCCGGGATGGTGAAGGACTTCACCTCCTGCATTCTCTGGTTCTCGGTCTTGTGGATCGTGATGTGCTCGGAGAGGTCGCTGGTGACGGAGGTGAGTTTGTCGGTGGTGCCGCCGCTGTTGGTGATGATGAGGAAGCCGGCCGCGAGATCGCTGACAGGCTGGGGCATATAGCCGTCGCTGACCTTCAGTTCGGGTGCGCTGCCGGCCGAGGCGGAGGAGTCCGTGGAGCAGCCGGCCAGTGTCAGCGCGGCCGTGAGGCCGATGCCGACGGCGAAGGCGGTACGGCGGGTCACGGGTTCTCCCCCCTGATGATCTTCGGCAGGTCCTTGGCGTAGTCGTCCGAGGAGGCGTCCTCGCCGTACAGGACATAGCCCTCGTCGGTCTTCGGTGAGAAGGCGATGACCTGGGCGCCGTGCATGGAGACGACGGTGCCGTCCTTCTCCTTGGTGGCCGGGTCGATGCCGATGCCGAGTTGGCGGGCGCCGGCCTGGATGGCGGCGAAGTCGCCGGTGAGTCCGACGAAGGAGGGATCGCCGGCGCTGGGCAGCCACTTGGCGAGTTCGGCGGAGGTGTCGCGTTCCGGGTCGGTGGTGACGAAGACGACCTGGAGCTTGTCCTGGTCGGCCTTGGGCAGGGACTTCCTGGCGATGGCGATATTGCTCATCGTCAGCGGGCAGACGTCCGGGCAGTTCGTGTAGCCGAAGTAGATCAGGGTCGGCTTTCCCTTGGTCTGCTCGCGGAAGTCGTAGGTCTTCCCCCGGGTGTCCTTGAGGACGAGGTCGGGCTTTGTGAAGGGCTGGTCGAGCACGGTCGCGGCCTGGGTCTTCGCCTGGGCCGAGACATCGGCGATCGGCTTCGCGGGGTCGTCGCCGCTGCCGCAGGCGGTGAGGGCGAGTGCCGCGGCCACCGCGAGGGCGGCGGCAGCGGGCACGGTCTTCTTGCGCATGAGCGTATTTCCTGTTGTGGAGTGAGGGGCACCGGGCGCGCGGGCCGGGGGTGGCCCGGCCTCGCGTGCCGCGGGTGCGTGGTGCGTCAGGCGGTGCGGCGCCGGCCGGCCAGGACGCCGAAGGCCACGCCACCGGCTCCGACGACGATGCCGGCGATGCCGAGGACCCGGGCGGTGGTGTCGCTGCTGTCGGCGGACGCCGTCTCGGTCTTCGCCGTGTCGTGCGCCGCGCCGTCGCTCTTGGCGGCGGTGTCGGTGCCGGCCGCGGCGCCGTGCTCGTCCCCGCCGGCAGCCGCCAGCTTCAGGACGGGCGCCGGGCTCTCGGGCTCGGCCGCGCCTTCCTTCGGCTCCTCGATCCAGCGGACGACCTCCTTGTTGTCGTACGTCTGGAGGGCCTTGAACACCAACTGGTCGGCGTCCTCGGGGAGCTGGCCGACGGAGAGCGGGAACTGCTGGAACTGACCCGGTGCGATCTTGCTGCCGGCCGCGGTCCAGGTGACCTTGGAGACGGCCTCGGTGATGGTGTTGCCGTGCAGCTTCAGCGGCTCGGCGAGCTTGCTCTTGGTGATGTCGATCTTCCAGCCGGCGATGGGCTCGGCCATCACGGAGGCGAGCGGGTGGTCGGCCGGGAAATTCACCTCGACCTTGACGGTGGAGGCGTCGTCGCGCTCGTTGGGCACTTTGAAGTTGATCGTGGCGTAGCCGCCCTTGGCGGCCTCGCCCACCGGCTGCACGCTGACATGCGCGGAGGCGGGGCCCGCGAGCAGCAGAAGGGCGGCCGCGGCGACACCGCCGGCGACGGAGACACGAGTCACGTTCTTGGCTGAGAACACAGAGCACTCCACAGGTGGGAAAGGTGATCAGGCAGGGGTGGCCGCGCTGCGCGGATGCGCGGCGGCGTCGCGAAGCGGCCGCATGCGTGCGGGTCGCGTCGCGTCAGGCTGCGAGAGCGAGGACGGCCGGCGGGCCGCGCCTGATCACGGTGTGCTGGAGTGCCTCCCCGTTCGGTACGGGAGGAGCGCCGCAGGAGGGGCGCGGGGCGCGCGCCCGGGGGGCGGGTACGCCGGGCAGCCCGGAGCGCAGGGCGCGTACGAGAGCGAGGGCGGCCCGCAGCGCGCGGAGCTGGGTGCTCTCCGTCACTTCGCCGAAACCGTGCGCGGAGAGCTCGGCGAGTCGCAGAAGCGCCAGGTCGCCGCGGCGGAGCAGCCAGCCGGTCGCGAGGGCGGCCAGCAGGTGCCCGAGCACCATGGGAAGGGAGGGCAGCAGTCCGTCGGCGGTGGACATGGGGCCGGTGCCGGCGGCCATGCCGGGGCCCATGTGGTGATGGGCGCCGGCCGCCGTACCCGCGGGGCCCAGTCCCGCGTCGGCGACGATCCGCTGTGCGTCGACATGGCTGAGCGAGGTGGGCCCCGCTCCGCAGACCAGTTTCGCGGCCATTCTGATCAGGGCGTCATTGGCGCCCACCGGCATCGCGAGGTGCTGCTGGCCGATGCCGAACACGCTGTGCAGGGCGAGCTGGCCGCCCGTCAGCGCGCCGACCGTGAACGCCGTCGAGCGCGGGCGTCCGGCGAGCGGAGCCGCGAAGGCGAACACCCCGAGGAAGCCGAGGAGCAGAGACCACCAGGGGAGGGGCGCGCAGGCCGCCAGTACGTGCCCGGTCGCGGACAGCACGACGCAGACCGCGGTGAACACCGCGGCCCTCAGCAGCCGCGGAGCGGCACCGGCACGCATCTCAGACATGGCCGGGTCATCATCGCACTGCCGGTGGGGCCGCGGTGAGGCAGGTCCGGAAGATCATGCTCTGTCCCGTACGCCGTTGTGCGCCCTGTGCGCCATCGCCGAATGTGGGCTATCACGTCCATCGGGCGCTTACCACCCGCCATCCAGGGCAATACGTATCGGTATGTCGAG
This sequence comes from Streptomyces sp. NPDC006923, assembly GCF_040635655.1. Lineage (NCBI taxonomy): Bacteria > Bacillati > Actinomycetota > Actinomycetes > Kitasatosporales > Streptomycetaceae > Streptomyces > Streptomyces sp. NPDC006923. Next base: position 148,066 of record NZ_JBEYIF010000005.1, on the reverse strand, counting down.
CCAGGAGGAGGCTGGAGCATGAGCATCTGGTGGTCTCTCCATTTGCGGCGCGAGGCCGCGAGCGTTCCGCTCGCCCGGCGCCTGCTTCTCGGCACCATGGAGACGGCGGGGGTCGATCCGGACATCTCGTTCGACCTGTCGGTGGCGCTCACGGAGGCCTGCGCGAACGCCGTCGAGCACGGCGGGCGGCAACAGCCCGGCGAGAAGACCGGCGCCTATCGGGTGACCGCGTATCTGGACGGCGAGAAGTGCCGTATCGAGGTGGCCGATTCAGGACCGGGCTTTCCCGCCCGGCGGATCGTGCGGCGGGCGCTGCCCGCTCCCGCGCCCACGTCCGAGAACGGCAGGGGGCTGCGGCTGATCGAGCAACTCGCCGATCATGTGCATTTCCGTAACCGGCCCGGGTACGGCGCCGTGGTCAGCTTCGACAAGATCCTGAAATGGCGGGAGGGCGCCCTGCTCAGGGCCGTATGAGCCCGGAGCGGCGCGCCCTCCGCGGGCATCCCGCGCGGGGCGGGGACCGGTTGGGTCAGACCTGCCTGAGGGCAGCCATCCACGCCTCGACCTCGTCGGAGCGGCGAGGCAGCCCGGCCGACAGGTTCCGGTTGCCGTCCTCCGTGACGAGGATGTCGTCCTCGATCCGGACCCCGATGCCGCGGTACTCCTCGGGCACGGTCAGATCGTCCGCCTGGAAGTAGAGGCCGGGCTCGACGGTGAGGCACATGCCAGGCTCCAGCGTCCCGTCCGCGTACGCCTCCCTGCGGGCGGCCGCGCAGTCGTGCACGTCCAGGCCGAGCATGTGACCGGTGCCGTGCAGGGTCCAGCGGCGCTGGAGGCCCAGCTCCAGGGCCTTCTCGACCGGTCCCTCCAGCAGGCCCCAGGCGACGAGCTTCTCGGCGAGGACGTGCTGCGAGGCGTCGTGGAAGTCGCGGTACTTCGCGCCGGGGCGCACCGCGGCGATGCCGGCCTCCTGGGCCTCGTAGACCGCGTCGTAGATCTTCCGCTGGATCTCGCTGTAGCGGCCGTCGATCGGCAGGGTGCGGGTGACGTCGGCGGTGTAGAGGGTGTAGGTCTCCACTCCGGCGTCGAGGAGCAGCAGGTCGCCGCGGCGTACGTCGCCGTCGTTGCGGACCCAGTGCAGGGTGGTGGCGTGCGGTCCCGCGGCGCAGATCGAGCCGTAGCCGATGTCGTTGCCCTCGACGCGGGCGCGCAGGAAGAAGGTGCCCTCGATGTAGCGCTCGCTGGTGGCTTCGGCCTTGTCGAGGATCTTCACGACGTCTTCGAAGCCACGCACGGTGGAGTCGACGGCCTTCTGCAGTTCGCCGATCTCGAACGCGTCCTTCACGACGCGCGCTTCGGAGAGGTACACGCGCAGTTCTTCGTCGCGCTCGGCGGTGACCTTGTCGGTCAGCGCGGCTTCGACGGCGGCGTCGTGTCCTCGGACGGTGCGGACCGGACCCGTGGCGTCCCCGAGGGCGGCGGCCAGTCCGCGTACGTCCTTGGCGGGGATGCCGAGCAACTGCCCTGCCTCGCCGAGGGAGTGCCGGCGGCCGACCCACAGCTCGCCCTGGCCGTCGAGCCAGAACTCGCCGTTCTCGCGGTTGGAGCGCGGCAGCAGATAGATCGTGGCGTCGTGGCCGCCGGTGCCGGTGGACTCCGGGGCGGGCCTGGGCTCCAGGACGAGCACGCCGTCCTGTGTCTGGTCGCCGGTGAGATAGGTGTACTCGGTGGAGGCGCGGAAGGTGTATTCGGTGTCGTTGGAGCGGGTCTTGAGGTTGCCCGCCGGGATGACCAGGCGCTCGCCCGGGAAACGCGCGGAGAGCGCGGCGCGGCGTGCGGCGGTGTGGGCGGCCTGCGCGATCGGCTCCAGGTCCTGCAGTTCGGTGTCGGCCCAGCCGGACCTCATGTTCTCCGCGAGCTCGTCGGTCACGCCCGGGTACAGGCCGTTCTTCCGCTGTTTGATCGGCTTTTCCTCTGTTTCCGGGGTCTCCGGGACGAGCTCCTCAGCCACTTTTTCTCCTTGATACGACTCTGGACCGGCTTTCCATCGTATGTGCGAGGGGAAGACGGCCCGGAGACTGTGTGAGGAACCGGCGCGGATCAGTCGAAGCGGGCGGCGAGCAGGACGAAGTCCTCGGCGGCCGCGGGGCCCGCCGGGTCGGGCAGTACGGTCCGCAGCACATGGTCGGCGACCGCTCCCGGATCATCCCGGAACGCCGTGGGAACGCTCGCCGCCGCCACGTGCAGCCGGGCGAACGCCCGGTCCATGGGGTCGCCGGTACGCCGCGGCAGACCGTCCGTGTAGAACAGCACCGTTTCGCCGGGCGCGGCCCACATCTCCACGCTCGGCGCCTCCCAGCAGGCGAGCATCCCGAGCGGCGCGGACAGGGACGTCTCGATGAACTCGGTCCGCCGTTCTCCGACGACCAGTGGCGGCGCGTGCCCGGCTCCGGCCAGCAGGATCTTGCGCCTGGCCGGTTCGGCGTACGCGAAGAGGGCGGTCGCGGTGCGCGCGGGCTCGGTCAGCCGCAGCAGCAGTTCCAGGTCGGAGAGCACGGCGACGGGATCCTCGCCCTCCATCACGGCGTACGCCCGCAGCGAGGCGCGCAGCCGTCCTATGGCGCCCACCGCGCCGGGGCCCGAGCCGCTGACCGAGCCGACGGTCAGTCCCAGGGCGCCGTCGGGAAGAGGCAGCGCGTCGTACCAGTCGCCGCCGCCGCGCGGGCCGGTGCGGTGGCGCGCGGTGAGCTGTATGCCGGGGATCCGGGGCAGCCGGCTGGGCAGCAGTTCCTCGGCGATGGCGGCCGCGCGGGTCCTGGCCCGCTCCAGTTCCAGCAGCCGGGCGAGGTGTTCGCCGGCGTACTGGGTGTAGAGGCCGACGAGATGGCGCTGACGTGCCACCGGTTCGGCCGGTTCGTCGTACAGCCACACGGCGGCACCGAGGTGTTCGGCGCCGGGTCGGTCTCCCGCGGTGTCGGCGGCGAGCGGGACGGCGTAGCTGGCGCCGTAGCCGAGCCGGGCCGCGACCTCGCGCTGGAGCGGGTCCAGTCCGGCGTCGGCGAGCAGGTCGGGAGCGGCCACCGGTTCGGCCCGGCCGCCCGAGTGGTCGAGGAGACGCCCGTACGAGGTGGCGCGGCGCGGCACGGTCTCCAGATGGCCGAGATCGGCGTGCGCGAGCCCCAGACCGAGCGTCCTGGCCGGGCCCAGACCGTCGGCCGGTTCGAGAACGACCAGGCCGCGGCGGGCCCCGACCAGAGCGGCTCCGGCGTCGAGCAGTTCATTGAGCGCGTCGTCCAGGGAGCGGGTCCTGGCCAGGCGTTCGGTCAGTTCGTGCAGGGTGGTCAGATCGGAGACCCAGCCGGCCAGCCGGTCCTGGATGAGCGCGCCCGGCGCGGCCGGGAGATCGTCGGGGGGTGCGGCAGTGTGCGCGGGAGCGGGAACTGTGGAATCGATTCCAGCCACTTTCGGGATGTTCGGGGCGCTCATGGCAGCCGGCTTCCCGGCTGGTGCGTATCGCTCAATAGCATCGCAAACCCCTATGTCATTCTGCGCGGCTATCAATGTATCCACATGTACAGGTACAACTGACGCGATGTCCAGCATTGTCCTGGCGGGGTCCCCGGTGTCTGTGAGACTGTTTACTTGGCTGGAAAATGACCCCCCTGGCTGGGTTTTGCGATCGACTGATGGCGCTCAACAGGGGATCTTCCGAGCTGGGATCATGTACGGCCCGGGTGGAGCGTCATTCCGGACGTGGTGGGTACGTAGACGGTGACGGACAGGGGCGGTCGAGACCGCCCCGGAACCTGGCGGCAGGCCCAGGCGTCTTAGCCGTTGCAGGCCGCGCCCCATCCCCCGGAGTGGCGAGAAAAGCACAGCGGGACAGCAAGCGCCATGCGCACGCCACCCCCCGCCACACGTTCCATGCGGACAGTCCGTGCTCGGCCCAGGGACGGCGTGACGAGCCGCAGGCCGGAGAGTCTGTCCGTGCCTCAGGCAAGGGGCGGCCACGCGTCGAATGTACGCACGGTGAAGTGATGCACACACATGGTGTCAGTGTCATGTGGACCTCGGCGTTCAACGGAAAGGAACGAGCGCTTATGCGCGAGATCCTCGGAAGGCGACGCAGGCTCCGGTTCTGGCGCAAGGGGAGGCCCGCCCAGCTCGACGCGGCCCTCACCTGCGCCACCGCGTGGAGATGGCCCGTACTGCCGGGCGCCGGTCTCACGTCGGCCGGACGCGGGACGCGCGGGCACGGCTGTGCCTGCCCCGACCCCGAATGCGCCGTACCAGGCGCGCACCCCTTCGAGCCCGGACTGCTCGCGGCGACCACCGACGAGCGCATGGTGCGCTGGTGGTGGAAGAACCGCCCCACGGCCCCGGTCGTCATGGCCACCGGCGGCAGCGCGCCGTGCGCGGTGAGTCTGCCGGCCGTGGCCGGCGCGCGTGCGCTGGCGGAGCTCGACCGCCTGGGCATGCGGCTCGGACCGGTCGTCGCGACGCCCACCCGGTGGGCGCTGCTGGTGGCTCCCTACAGCCTCGAACAGCTCGGTGAGCTGTTGTACGCGAAGGACTGGGTGCCCAGTTCGCTGCGCTTCCACGGCGACGGCGGCTATCTCGTGCTGCCGCCGTCCGAGGCGGCCGGCGGACAGGTCCGCTGGGAGCGGGCACCTCTGCCCGGCTCGGCGGCGCCCTGGCTGCCGGACGTGGAGGCGGTCGTGGACGCCCTGGTCAAGGCGAGCACCAGCGCTCCGGACGGCGGGAGCCGTCTCGCCTACTGACGGTGGTTCGCGCCCCGGGCCGGCCCGTCCGGACCGGGGCGCTTCGCGTCCTGTCCCGTACGGCCCGTCACTCGTCCGGGTGTGAGCCGCGCCGAGTTGTCCGGGAATTGAGCGCGCGGTGTCCGGGAGCGGCTCTTTCGGCCGATATGTTCGCGGGACCGGCAGCGAACTCCCCGCAGTGACAGGTGGGCCCCACCATGAACCTCCGTGTGATCGGGCTCGTGGCGTTGGTGGTGACCGCCGCGCTGCTGCCCCTGGCCGCCTCCGCCGGACCCGTCGGCGGTCCCCGGTCCACGCCCCCCGCGGGCGGTACGGCGGCGCCGCTGGTGGACGCCACGGTGGGACGCGTGCCCGTCTCCGCGCCCGAACGGCCCGCGTACACGGAGGACTCCGCGGTGCGCCTGGTGGCACGATGTGGGCCGGAAGTCGTCTCTCCCGACGGCCTCACGGCCCAGACCTGCGTCCTGACCGAGGGCCGCGACACCTGGGCGCGCACCTACTACCGCAACGCGACAGGCGGTGAACCCCGGGCCGTACTCAGCCTGATGGGGCCGGGCGGACGGACCGTACAGGCGCACTGCGCGGTCGCGGCGGGGGACGAGCCCGGCATCTGTGAGACGCCACGCGAACCGTCCCGGGGGACGGCGGCGCACTACACGGCGATGGTGGAGTTCGCGGGCCCTTTAAACAGCCCGGACGGCCCGGACGGCCAAGAGATCGGACCTCTGCTGCTGCGGTCGGGGAGCAACTCCGCACCGTCCACGGCCCTTTGACGTTCCGGGATGATCCGGAAACGCAGACGCCCGGTCGCTGGCGACGGGGGATGCACCAGCGACCGGGCTTCTAGAACGGTAACAAGAGATCGGCGGTTAGCAAATTCGATCCGGTGTATTCGGACAGTGAATTACCTGCTGGTACGGGCGGGTGTGACAGGCATCACCGATTCTCACCGCCGAGGGCGACCGCGGCGGTGACTGTCACACACTCACACGCCGCCACGTCCGCCCCTGTCATCCCCCTCAGCTGAGGGTCACTTGGCGGTTGGTGAGACCGCCGCGGGCCCGGCGCTCGTCTGCGGTCAGCGGCGCGTCGACGGCCAGCGCCGCCGCCAGCCGCTCGGCGAACTCCGTCGCCGGCTTCTCGCACTCCTCCGCGCCCATCGTGCTCGGCAGGTCCCACACCGGCACCGTCAGCCCGTGCGCCCGGAAGGAGCCGACCAGGCGGGTCCCCTCGCCGAGGCTCGACGTGCCCGCGGCGTGCAGCCGGGCGAGCGCGTCCAGCAGCTTCTCCTCGGGGTGCGGCATGACCCAGCGCAGATGATTTTTCTCCGGTGTCTCGCACCAGTACGCGGCATCCGTGCCCGACAGCAGCGCGGTCGGGATCGCCGCGGCGTTGGCCCGCTCCAGTGAGGCGCTGACCTCGGCGGAGGCGTTCTCCGCGTCCGGTACCCAGAACTCGAATCCGGAGTGCACCACCGGTGTGAAGGCGGCCCCGGGGTCGAGCAGATCCTGCAGGCGCGGACCGTTGGCGGGCACACGCTGGGCGGCCACCGGGTTTCCGGGCTCGGCGGACAGCGCACGCTGGAGCGTGTCGGCGAGATCGCGGCTCAGATCACCGGACGAGGTGTCGTTCTGGAGCGCGAGCAGTACGGAACCGTCGTCGCGGCGCAGCGCCGGCCAGGCCATCGGCAGGACGGTCGCGAGCGTCACCGACGGCACGCCCTCGGGCAGCCCGTCCCTGAGGGTCAGCTCGACCGTCGCGGCGGGCACCAGCTCGCGCAGCGCGACCCAGTCGCACTCACCGGCCAGCCCCTCGAAGGGGCGCTGTACCAGCTCGGTCACGGCGTGCGCGGCCGCCCGGCCGTGACATGCCTTGTAGCGGCGGCCCGATCCGCACGGGCAGGGCTCGCGGGCCCCGACCACCGGAACCGGTCCGTCCTTGAGCTGCGCCTTGGTGGCCTTCGTCTGGGGGCGCTTCTTGGCCATGGTGTGGCTTTCTCCCGGTAGCGGCGGTGCGGTGTCGGCGCGAGCCTAGCCGTACTGGCATCCCCGGGCGCGCGATGCGACGCGCGAACCGGCGGAGCCGCCCCGGGCGGACGGACGCCCGGTGAATGCCTCGTACGCAAGTCCGGTGGCGGCGTTCCGCGTTCCGGGTCCGCGGACAGGCCGCCGAAGCCGCAAAAGACCGCCGAAGGCCGCGTAGACCGCAGAAGCGTGGCGGCCGGGGAAGGCAGGGGACTCGGTGCCGCCGCGGCCGCGACGCGTGTGCCGGATCGTTCCGGATCGGCTCAGTCCATGCCGTCGAAACCGTCCCCGAATGCCAGCCCGCCGACCCCGAGTCCGGGGCCAGTGACGCGCGTAGCGAAATCGTCGCGGCGATGCCCTTCGGAGACGATCGCCCACACCGTCACCTCTCCGGACGCGCTGTCCCGTACACCCCAGTCCTGGGCGAGAGCGGTGATGATGTTCAGCCCGCGACCGCCACGCGCCGTGACCGAGGGGGTGGACGGGACCGGCCGGGTCGGACCACCGCCGTCCGTCACCTCGACCGTCAGCCGTCCCGCCTTGTCGACTCGCCAGGCGGCGCGGATGTCGCCGTCACCGACCTGCGCGTCTCCCAGCGGCCTGCCATGCCGGCAGGCATTGCTCAGCAGTTCGGAAAGGATCAGTACGGCATCATCGACGACCGAATCCGACACTCCGCTGCGCCTCAGTTGCTCACGCATCAGATGCCGCGCTTCGCCCACGCCCGCTGGGCCATGGGGAACAGCCACGCACGACGACGTGGGCACTTCTGGTGCCACCACAAACGCCACCCCCGAGACCTCCTTTGCCCCACGCCACGGTGTGGATGCCCCATTGGCCTGGACCGGAAACCGGCCACGGGAGGGCCATTGACGCACTCCTGACGACCCAATACGGACTGAACGCGCCGGTGCACTCCTCGTCACCCTCCGTGCGGCGGAGTCGGGAGATATCAGGTGAGACGGCCCAGCTGGGACAGCACCTGTTTGGGGCGGTTGGTGATGATCGCCTCCACTCCGAGGCGGACACAGAGATCGACGTCTTCCGGCTCATTCACCGTCCAGACATGGACACGGTGCCCCGCCCTGTGCAGTCGGGCGATGTAACCGGGGTGGTTCCGGACGATCCGCATCCCGGGACCCGCGATCCGGGCACCGGCCGGCAGCCGTCCGTCGCGCAGCCGGGGCGAGAGGAACTGCATCAGATACACCGTCGGAAGACGTGGCGCGGCGAGCGCGATCCGGTGCAGCGAGCGCGCCGAGAAACTCATGATCCGTACGGTCGAGTCGCCCGGCGCCGGATCGTCCAGGCCGAACCGTCCCAGCAGATGGAGCAGCCGCTCCTCCACTTGGCCCGCCCAGCGGGTGGGGTGTTTGGTCTCGATGGCCAGTTGGACGGGGCGGCCCGCGTCCGCCACCAGTTCGAGCAGACGTTCCAGCGTCAGTACGGAGGTGAACTCACGGTCCCGCCAGTCCGGGCTCTCCTCGCTATCCTTCCAGGAGCCGAAATCGAGCGTCGCGAGGTCGGCGAGCTCCAGGGCGGAGACGGCACCGCGCCCGTTGGAGGTGCGGTTCACACGGCGGTCGTGCACACAGACGAGATGGCCGTCGGCGGTGAGACGTACATCGCACTCAAGGGCGTCGGCGCCGTCCTCGATGGCTTTCGTGTACGCGGCCAGGGTGTGTTCGGGTGCGTCCTCCGAGGCTCCCCGGTGGGCGACGACCTGGATGCTGTGTTGTCGTGCTTGAGTCACCGCGTCATGGTGCCATCGCGAGAGGGTAGCCGGGTGAACGGTCGGGGTTCCCCGGCCGGTCGGTTCCGGGTGCGTTCGTATTGTCCGGAATAAAAGATGGCGGGAGGACACACAGGTCCTGCTTACAGTGGCCTGATGTGCTGTGGGAAAAGCTGACCGCAGACACTTGGCCAGCGAGACTCTTGCCGAAGACTGATGTGGAACCGAGGAGAACGAGCTGTGAGCACCGAGAACGAGGGCAACGCGGTCCCCGCCGCCCCGTCCGTACCTCCCGTGCCGGATGCCGCTCCCGAGGGCACACCCGCGTCCGGTCCGCGAGAGGCCGGGCATGAGCCGGCGGCGGCAGCGGAGGAGCGTACGGGGGCTTCCCCCCAGCCCCCGTACGCCCCTGCGCCGCCGTCAGGAGCGGTCGCGGACGGCGGGACCCCCGAGGCGGACCGGGCGGCGGTCCCCGCGGCCGCCCAGGCGGGGTGGCCTCCGCCGCCCCCGCCCGAGTCGACGGCGTCCGGCGCCGGATGGCCTCCGCCGCCGCCCGCGCTTCCCTCGTACGGGGGCGGCGGCAACGGCCCGGTCTGGGGCGCCCCGGTGCCAGGAAACGAGCCGCCGCGCAGGCGGGCCGGCGGGCTGATCGCCGGTGCGGTCATCGCCGCGCTGATCGCGGGCGGTGTCGGTGGCGGTGTCGGCTACTGGGCCGCGGAGAACAACGACGACGGTTCGGCCGGTTCGACGACGGTTTCGGCCTCGGAAGCCCCGAAGGACCTCAAGCGTCCCGCGGGCACCGTCGCGTCGGTGGCCGGCAAGTCGCTGCCGAGCGTGGTGACCATCGAGGCCAAGGCAGGCGACGGCGAGGGCGGTACGGGCACCGGCTTCATCTACGACAAGCAGGGCCACATCCTCACCAACAACCACGTGGTGGCCTCCGCCGCCAACGGCGGCGCCCTCACCGCGACCTTCTCCAACGGCAAGAAGTACGAGGCCGAGGTCGTCGGCAGGGCCGAGGGCTACGACGTGGCCGTGGTGAAGCTGAAGGACGCCCCGCCCGGCCTGACCCCGCTGGCCCTCGGCAATTCGGACCGGGTCGCCGTCGGCGACTCGACCATCGCGATCGGCGCGCCGTTCGGCCTCTCCAACACCGTCACCACGGGCATCATCAGCGCCAAGAACCGCCCCGTGGCATCGGGCGACGGCTCCGGCGGCAGCAACTCGTACATGAGCGCCCTGCAGACCGACGCCTCGATCAACCCGGGCAACTCCGGCGGTCCGCTGCTGGACGCGCGCGGCGCGGTCATCGGCATCAACTCGGCCATTCAGTCCGCGGGCAGCGGCGGTCTGGGCCAGTCGCAGGCGGGCTCGATCGGCCTCGGCTTCGCCATCCCCATCAACCAGGCGAAGAACGTCGCCGAGCAGCTCATCAAGACGGGCCAGCCGGTCTACCCGCTGATCGGCGCCACGGTCACGATGGCCGACGGCGGCGAGGGCGCCACGATCTCCCCGCAGGGTGAGGGCGGCGCCCCGGCGGTCACCCCGAACGGCCCCGCCGCGAAGGCGGGTCTGAAGGCGGGCGACATCATCACCAAGTTCAACGACACCCCGATCGACAGCGGCCCGACGCTGATCGGCGAGATCTGGACCCACAAGCCGGGAGACAAGGTCACGCTGACCTACAAGCGCGACGGCAAGGAGTCGACGGTCCAGGTCACCCTGGGCGAGCGCAAGGGCGAGAGCTGACCGGCTAGGCTGTTCCTCGCGTCGTCCGCTCCCGGCGGACGACGCGAGGGTGGGTTGCCCGAGCGGCCTAAGGGAACGGTCTTGAAAACCGTCGTGGCAGCGATGTCACCGTGGGTTCAAATCCCACACCCACCGCAGACGAACGGCCCCTGACCAGGCGATACGGTCGGGGGCCCGTTGCCGTTTCGGGTGCCTGTTAGGCACCGTCTCTCCCTGCGGTTTACCGCTCTATCGGGCACGGATGGGGCACGCGGGGGGCACGCCCGGGGCACGGCGATCCAAGACGACTGGTGGCCAACCGGCTGCCCGCTAACGACTGATCGGGATCTCGTAGACGATCTCGCAGTGGGCCGCGGGCACCACGATGTCCGCAGTCTCGACGGGCTGTCCCTGGTCGCTGTAGTACGTCCGCCGGATGTGCGTGACGAGCGCGGCCTTCTGAATGCCGAGAAGTGACGCCTCTTCGGCTGTCGCCTGCCGCGGTTCCGGCTGCTCCACCGCGTGCCCGACGGCAACCCCGATCACGGCCATGCGGTTCACTACGCCCGCCCCGGCGTGGGGGCCACCCTCGGGGAGGACGACGAGCGTTCCGGCGGTGAGCTCGTACGGTTCCCAACTCGTCGAGAGCTGCACCGGCCTGCCGTCAGCCAGGAACTCGTAGATCGTCCGTACGCACAGATCGCCCTCGGCGATACCGAGCCTGGCCGCGATCTCCGCGGGGGCCGGCACCTTGGCGTCGGTGCGACTCTCCCAATCACCCTGCCTGCCCAAGGCCTTCATGTCAGCGCCGAACGGAGAACCGTCGCGCTGCTCGCGCGCCGTCGACCGGACGACCCGCACCCGCTGCCGGGACTCCGCGACGTACGTGCCAGAACCTGCTCGGCCCTCCAGCACCCCTTGGGAGATCAGCAACTCCTGTGCCCGGCGCACCACGTTCTCGCCCACGCCGCACTCCTGGCCGATCTGGGCGCGGGAGGGGAGGCGGTCACCGGGCTCCCATACGTGCTCCGCGATGCGCCGCCGGAGTTCGTCGGCGACGCGGAGATAGGGCGGCTGCTCAGGCATATGGAAAATCTAGTCCACTAGGTCTAATCTAGTTAACCAGCTTCACTCAAAGTGATCGCTGGTGACGGAGGCTGCCCTGTGCCCGGTTCGGGAGTTAGCGCGGCGTCCATCGCCGCCCGACTGTCCGCCGTCGGTCTCCCCGTACGCGTAGAGGAGCACGCCGGGTTCACGTCGGTCGAGGCGGAGGTACCAAACACGCTCTCCGCCGAGACATGGCGCGAAGTTCTGGAAGTGGTCGCTGAGGCCGATCGATTCGGGCTCCTGGCCACCAGCTTGAGCGGCCGCACCTTATGGGCGGTCGTACGCAAACGGTCCCCACGACGGGCGATGTCGGGGGACCGAGCTATCAGCGATAGGAGCTGAACAGCGTGCTCAACCGTATCCGCCGTGCCGCATCGCTCATCAGAGAGCGGCACTTCCCGGTGGGCCGGCATCGCCGCCCTTTATCGCCCGCCCGGCCGCCGGCCGCGCTCACCTTCCCCGCGCCCGCTGAGGCATCGACTGTCGTCCAGGGCCGGACTTCCTCTAGCGCAGCCGGTAGACACCCGCTCAGGGGTGAGGACATCGCGCTCGTCCGCCCTTACGTGCTGGCGTGGGAAGGCCGTGTACGGACACGAGCGGTCGTCATCGCCCCTCGTCTGCCTGCCGACGCCTGGTCGGCCCTCGGGGGAGTCCGCTGATGCCTTCTCCTCGACACCCGTACCTCGCGGACACCTCGTCCGTCCCCTACCAATCGACCGCGTGCCGGATCGGCACACACCCTGCCTGCGCGGAGGCATCCCCGGCCTCGGCTCCGGCCGGCGTCCCGCTGATCTATGAGGCGTGTGACTGCCCATGCCACTCGGCACCCGACCGGTTCGCGCCCGCGGAGGTGACGCTGTGAGGGGTTGGTCCCCAGGAGGCGCTCTGGGCATAAGCGTCGAGGTCACCGCGGACACCGTGCAACGCGGAGACATCATTCAACTCGGCGGCCGGGCCTGCCGGGTGCGCGACCTCTTCCAGCTCCCCAAGGGAGCGAAGCAACTGGTCTTCGAGTCGGGCGAGCTGCTGACCATTCACACGCGTACCCGGCTCATCGCCGTACGGCCGATAAGAAGGCGGTGACCGGATCCGTGGCCTCCCGCCATCGCGACATCGCCGACGACCTCCGGCACCAGATCACCTCCGGCCGTATCCAGCCCGGCGAACGCCTGCCGTCCGAAACCGTCCTGGCCCATCGGTACGCGGTCAGCACGGTGACACTGCGGCATGCCCTCTCCGTGCTCCAGGGCGAAGGCCTCGTCGAGAAAATCCATGGCAAGGGCAACTTCGTCCGTCGCCGCCTCCGGAAGCTCCTGTATGTCGGCGGCTGGGGCACGCTGGACCCGCGGGCCGCCGCTGATCCGACTTTGCGCGCATCACCTTACGCAGCACCACGGTTCTGGCTGACGTGCAGTTGACGACGTTGCTAAAGGTGCCGACGGGCAGCCCCCTCGCGGAGTTCTCCTGCCTCAGCTTCGAAGGAGAGACGCCGCACGGCCTCGCCCGCATCTACATACCCCGCGACCTGGCCCCGGCCCGAGTGCTCGACGCTGACTCCGCGTGCCGGGAGGCAGCCAAGAGACTCGGCTTCCTGGGTCTGCCGCCGGCCGCCGTTCCGGTTGATCCGCTTGCCCGTCCGCCGCAACGCGGCGGTCACCCGCGGGGCCCCGTAAGCACCGCGGGAGGTGGTGTGGATCTCGCGGATCTCCTCGGCCAGTTCCTCCTCGGACCGCTGACGCTCCTTCGCCGCCGGGCGGGCCTTCAGCCAGGCGTAATTACACCGAGCGGGCCAGATTCAGGGCCCGGCAGAGCAGGGCCACGCCGTAGCCGGCGGGGTTCGTCTCGGACGCCTTCTGCGCGTGGACGAAGCGGCACTTGGCGGCTACTTCGTCGTCTCCTTCGCGAAGAAGGCGGTCGCTTTTCCCAGGACCTCGATCGTCTGCTGCTGTTCACGGACCTTGCGCCGCAACCGCACCAGTTCCTCGCGCTCCGCACTGGTCAGGGCCCCGGCAGGCCCCTGCCCCCGGTCGATCTCTGCCTGCTTGACCCAGCCCCGCAAGCCCTCGGAACTCACCCCGAGCTCCCGGGCGACCTCGGTCACCGTCCGGCCGGACGAGATGACCAACGCGACCGCATCCCGCTTGAACTCCGGCGTGTACCGCTTGCTCGTACTGCTCTTCTTACTCACTACCTGAACTGCTTCCTCCGGGACCCATACGTCCCAGTATCAACCTGTCCAGGATTGTGGTGGAACTTCAGCTTCTCGGCGTAGTAGCACATGAGGTGAACGTACCTGGCACGGTGGCTTTGTTTGCGAGAACCGGTTCTCGCGAACAAAGCCAGGTCTTGCATGATGACCGGCATGAACACGGAAACCTGCGACCCAGCCGAGTTGGCCGCCCTCCGCGAGATCTTCGTGTCCCGTCCCGAGGCGGTGCCGCCAGCCGGCTCGGAGGCGGTGGGGTCCTTCGAGGCGGAGCACGGCATCGTGCTCCCGGAGCCGTATCGCACGTTCGTGGCGGAGATATGCGACGGATTGCGCGCGGGACCGCCCTACTACGGCCTTCTGCCCCTTGCGCAAACGCCCTCGGACTGGGGCTCGTACCGCCCCGAGCGCCTGCTTGCCGAGCCTTTTCCGCTCACGGCGGCATGGCTGTGGGAGGAGCAGGGGGACGAGGAGGCGCTGTCGGAGCAGGAGTTGGAGGACCGGAGAGACTGCGTGTTCGACCATGGCTCACTGCTGCTGGGCACCGACGGCTGCGGCATGTACTGGCACCTGATCGTCACCGGCCCGCAGCGCGGTCACGTCTGGCTGATCGACGAGAACGGCGCGGTGCCCTTCGGCACCTCCCTGATGCCGGGCACGCCCGGTTTCGCGGGGTGGGTGACCGCCTGGGCCAAGGGCCGCTCCTGGTTTGCGGACGCTTAGGAGCTCGGGGCCGCTCTCTTGATAAAGCTCCTTGAACGTTCCGCCCGGCGCAGGTAGAACCAGATGCGTGACCGTCTTCTACTGCGCGAAGTGTGGGACCGCGCTCACCGAGGACCTGGTGGCGCTGCCAATTGTTCCGAAGATGGATGACCCGGATCATGGCCGGGACAAGAAGACAGGTCGGGCTCGCTCCACCGTTCCTGGCGGGTACTACGCCATCGACCCCGACCCTTGGGGCGCTCCGTTCGTTGTCGCCGACGCATCCCGGCGCCTCGCTCGGGCAACAGGGCGCGAGCTGCTGAGAGCTGACGGCCACATCACCGTGTCCGCCGGTTGGCGTGACAGCTTCGTACTCCACCCGGACGATGTCCTGCCACGCCTCGAACCTTTCACGCGCGGGGACAACTGGGCCGGGTGCTGCGGTCCCACTGGCGCGCATGGCCCCAACCTGGCCTGCTTCTGCGGCTCACACCTGGCGACTTGGGCGGCCGACTGCTTGGGCCCGAATGAGCTCCACCTCGACCCGGTCCGTGTCTACGCCTGGCATCAGGGCGGACCAGCAGACCGCGGATGATGAAGGTGTGGCCCCACGGTCCCCAGCTGGCAACGGTGGACTCCTGACTCAGGAAGCACGACCTTGACCGAGGGGCACGCAGCGGGCACGACGATGACGACAACGGCTCCGCAGGGATGCCGGTATCTGTCTGACCTGCGAGGGAAGACGGGAAGCCCTTGATCGGCGAAAGGTCTTGAAAACCGTCGTGGCGCAAGTCACCGTGGGTTCAAATCCCACACCCACCGCACAGGTCAGAGAAGTAGCAGGTCAGAAGGGGTGCTCCTCAACGAGGGGCGCCCTTTCCATGTTCCCCGTGTCTCACCCTGTTGCGCTTGTGGATCACCTTGGATCAGTGTTCGTCCCCCAGCCGTCCCCCAGATCTAGGCAATCCTTGGGGTAGTCGAGCAGGGCGAGTCCAAGGGGTCAGCGACCAGTAGGGGCCCGAGTTACAAGTTCTTCTACGTCTTTCAAGGCACGCGGTTGCGCTCCGCTCCGCCGGGCGGCGCTCCCGGCTCCGCTGCGCGCTGCGCCCCTGCCTCCGGCCCGCTCCGCGCACGCTGCGCCGACGCATGGATGGTAGCGCCGGAGGCCATGAGGCGAGCGCCGCATGCGCGGACCACGGTCAAGGCCACGCCTCAGGCGGGGGATCGGCCGGCACTGGGGGAGAAGGGCGCCGTTCCCGCTCGTGGGCGGGGCAGTGTCGAGCTGAGCGCAGCTCCCGTCGTACAGCAGCGGAGTACAGCAACCACAGCAACCGGCGTTGCTCGCTGGCGTTCCTCTTGGACCGCAACGTGGCCGATAAGACTGTCCGTGTCTGGTCCACATAGAGCTACGGATCAGATGGTGACGGCGGATCGTGGCGGACGATGCGTCGGCCAGGAGGGGCCCACCAGATGAGTTGGTTGGCATGGGTTTGGCGGCCTCGAAGGATCTTGGCGTAGACGCGTTACCTGACTGCCAGGCTGTGGCCGGCGCGGCGGGCTACTTCTGAGGGTTCGACTCCCGCTTTGGTCCAGAGGGAGATTCCGGTGTGGCGGAGTGAGCAGGGACGTCTGCGAGGGGTGTTTTGGCGCCCTCCGGCGTGAGTGCCTGTTCACGCGCTTCCTTCCAGATCTCGCAGTACTCAGTCACCTGGGCCGCGCTGAGAACGATCCGCGCGGCCCGCCCGGACGGCGCCCCGATCTACGTGATCCTGGACAGCGAAAGAAGCATCCGCCGGGGCGGCAGACCCCTACCCACCGCGGCCTGACCACTCAACCCGGTGGACCTTCCCGGTCACAGCGCAGGCCGCGGGCCGGAACGTGACGGAGCCCGGGAGCATGTCCAGCTCCCGGGCTCCAGCTTGCCACCCATTTGCGCACACCGGCGGCGTTTAAGAACCGCGGGTCATGTTGAGATCGACGTGTTCTGCCTTTGAACTACAGCGCCACGAGAGAGGCGCCGGGGGGACTTGAACCCCCATCCGTCGATGTTCGCCCACGCTCGGTCGATCCGGTGTTCGGCGGCGAATACTGAGACTGGAGCGAGAATCTGAGTTTCACGGGGCCGCCTCTGCCAGGCTTGGGCCACCCCCGCACGTGGTGCGGGGAGAGGGATTCGAACCCCCAACTGACACCCCTTCATCAGCTTCAACATCAGTTTCAGCTTGCGCTCATCGCGCACCCTCCGCTCGCGACGGAGGGCGTATGTGGGGGCTACCGGAAGAGGTAGCCGAATACCGCGTCGCCGACCCGCTGGTCGGTGACCTCGGTGTTGTTCGCCTCCTCGCGGGCGAACTTGACGGACTGCTGAAGCTTCTCGACGCGGTCGAGGAGCTCGTTGACCCGCCGGGCGGGCAGCGCGCCGGAGAACTTCACCGTAGTCCAGTAACCGACCGGGACGTCCTCGTAGTAGACCTCGACCTGCGCCGGGTGCTTCTCCGTGGCCTCGGCCTTCACGTGGTTGCGCGGAACCTTCTTCGTGCGGATGGTCCGCACCGGGTCCGTCTTCCACGAGTCCGTCGAGGGGTCCAGGTTCCACGACTCGGAGGCGTCGAGCACCGGCAGCTTGCGCACGAAGGTGTGCAGGTCGGTGAGTTGCTTTTCCAGGAACAACAGGTACGGGACGGGCACCTGGGGCAACAGCACCGTACCGTCGACCACCACGTCCGCGACCGCGGACCGGTTCGCCCAGTCCTTCGTCGCGGTCACGTCGAAGAGCCGCGTCAGCGTCCCGGCGGTCGCCCGCAGAGCGTCCTCGGCCTTGATCTGCACCCGCGTGGACTCGGGCGGCAACTGCTCGCCCTCCTCGTCCTTGGGCTGGTAAGTCCGGGAGATGCCGGCCAGCAGGGCGGGCTTCTGCACGTCCTGGTGAGCCTGGGTGAGCTCTTGGAGGGCCTTGGACTTGACGCCCTTTTCGACTGCGATGATCTGATTCAGCTTCGGCACACGGCGAACCTAACAACCCCGCGCCGCACGCACATCCGATTAAACACCCGCCCCATCCCTTCCGGCCGAGAGGGCGGGGCGGCGAGTGTGAGCCAGGACCCGGGGCGCGAAGGTCACCAACCGTAAGGCGGCCGCCCGGCCGGCGGCCCGTTCGGTGCATCGCAACGCGGAGGGCCAGGGGCTCCTACCGGACGTACCTCGGTGGTCCGTTCCGCCCTTACCACTTGGTTCACGGCTCGCCAGAAGTGGGCGGCTCGGCCGTGACGTTCCTGGCCTTGCGCAAGAGCAGTCCGGAAGCGGTCGGGTTGGGGTCATACGGGCCGCAGCTTTCGCCCCGAGGCGTCGGCGGCACCCGTCCGTACGGGGGACCGGCCCCCTCCCCTGAGGGCGCCGCCGCCGTGGGTCAGGGGCCTGCCGTGAGCCGGGCGGCCGAGGCGATGGTCGCGCGTGCCTCGTGCTCGTCCAGTCCCGTGCGTACGGCGGCGTCGACGAGGGCCTCCGCGAGCGCCTCGCCGAAGCCGTGTTCGTAGGCGCGGCACGCGGCCCAGAACAGCCGGGTATTGCGCTGTCCCTCCCGCGCGGCGAGGACGAACCGCACCAGCCCGCTCCCCTGCGGCGGCTGGCTCTGGGGGCGGTGAGGGCGGGCCGGGGGAGTGAGCAGGCGCAGCAACTCGGGTGGGCAGGGCGCCGGCGCCAGGCCGGCGGTACCGGGCGCCGTCCGGTAGGCGCCGCGCGCGGTGACCGAGCCGGGGCCCACGAGATAACCGCCGGCGCCGCGGACGTCGATGCCCGGGGCGAGCCGGCTCGCCGAGTTGGGCACCACGACATCCGGCGGTCCCGTCAGCCAGAGGTGCCGGCCGCCGCTCGGGGTCAGGACGGTCACCGTCTCCGGCACCGTGAACTGATGCCGGCGGGCCAGCCGCTGGAGGGCGGCCACGGAGTCCGGGACGGAATCGGGGACGGGGTCGAGGACGGACGGGGAGGCCGGCCCGGGCCCCGTTCCGGTGGCGCCGTCCTCGTGGGTGATGTCCAGGTCGATGCCGATGAGCCGGTGCGGGGGCCGGCCGCAGGCGATGCCGTAGCCGGTCGCCCAGGGCGCGGCGGCGAACAGGGCGCGTACGCCGGCCGGATCGGTGGTGGCGTCGTGCACGCCGTGGCCGGGCAGTCCGCACTCGCCGTGGCAGTGGCTCCGCTCCGGGGCGCCCCGGTGGGGCGAACGCAGCGCGGGGAGTTTGGTGGAGGACAAGGGGATGACGGGCAGTCCGCGCTCGGCGGCGGACAGCGCGTGGATGAGGGCCAGGTTGGCGGGGCGCCGGACGGTGGTGGCCATGGCTCTATTTTCGTACAGACGTTCGAAGAAGGGAAGGGCGCCCGATGAGGGGCGGGCGGGATCCGGAATGTGCCCCCTCCCTGTCGCCCGTTTTCTGTCCGAGGCAGGCTGTCCGAGGCGGGCTGTCCGAGGCAGGTTGTTCGCGCCGGTGGCAGGCGCCGTTCCCGTGCAGGTGTTCGGACGCCTGGACGGTCCGCCCGGCCCGGCGGGGCATCCGCCCGTCCGCCGTGGCCCCGGCACGGACCCTGACAGACTCGTGGCCCTTCTCCACCTTCAGGAGGTGGGGCCGGCACCACCCCTACACCCTGAGGCGGACATCGCTTCGGGACCTGGGGCCGATCCCCCGAGGTGGGCCCGCTCCTAGCGTGGATCCCATGACCACGCCTGTCCGCACGAGCGCCTCCCCAGTCGTCAGGGCGGCCTCGTACCCGCCGTATCCGCCTTACGCGTCGTTCTCCTCGTACGTACGGGCGCGGGGTCCCGTACTGCTGCGTACGGCCCGCTCGCTCACCGCCAATCCGAGTGACGCGGAAGATCTGCTGCAGACCGCCCTCACCAAGACGTACATGGCCTGGGACCGGATCGAGGACCACCGGGCCGTGGACGGCTATGTGCGCCGCGCCCTGGTCAACACCCGTACGTCGCAGTGGCGCAAACGCAAGGTCGACGAGTTCGCCTGTGACGAGCTGCCCGAGCCGGCCGGCGCGCCGGAGCCGGACCCGGCCGAGCGGCAGGTGCTGCACGACGCGATGTGGCGCGCGGTGATGAGACTTCCCGCCCGTCAGCGGGCCATGGTCGTCCTGCGCTACTACGAGGATCTCAGCGAGGCCCAGACCGCCGAGGTCCTCGGTGTCTCGGTCGGCACGGTCAAGAGCGCGGTGTCGCGCGCCCTCGGAAAGCTGCGTGAGGATCCCGAGCTGTTGCCCGTCCGCTGAACCCCCGGCGGCTTCGCGGCGGCTTCCCCGTGACCTTCCGGCGGCTTCTCCGCGGTCGTCGGCCCGGTGGTCCGTGCGTGGTACCTCTACTCCCGGGTAGTGACATACCGCGCGGTACGTGCGCAGAATCTCGGCAACTGCCCTGTCGCGCCAACGTCCACCGGGAGGACGCCGTGCTGAGCACCATGCAGGACGTACCGCTGACTGTGACCCGCATCCTGCGCCATGGGATGACCATCCATGCGAAGTCGCTGGTCACGACCTGGACCGGCGAGGACGAGCCACAGCGTCGCAGTTTCGGTGAGATCGGCGGGCGGGCGACGCGCCTCGCCGGCGCCCTGCGTGACGAACTCGGGGTGGGCGACGACGAGCGCGTGGCCACCCTCATGATGAACAACGCCGAGCACGTCGAGGCATATCTCGCGATCCCCTCGATGGGCGCGATCCTCCACACCCTCAACCTCCGGCTTCCCGCACGGCAGTTGATCTGGATCGTCAATCACGCCGCCGACCGTGTGATCCTCGCGAACGGCTCGCTGCTGCCGCTGCTCGCCCCGCTCCTCCCGCATCTGCCGACCGTCGAACACGTCGTCGTCTCCGGCCCCGGCGACCGGGCCCTCCTCGACGGAGCCACCGCGCGGGTCCATGAGTACGAGGAGCTGATCGCGGGCCGCCCCACCGCCTTCGACTGGCCCGAGCTGGACGAGCGGTCAGCCGCGGCCATGTGCTACACCTCGGGCACCACCGGCGATCCCAAGGGCGTTGTCTTCTCCCACCGCTCCATCTATCTGCACTCGATGCAGGTCAACATGGCCGAGTCCATGGGGCTGACCGATCGGGACACGTCCCTGGTGGTGGTGCCCCAGTTCCATGTGAACGCCTGGGGGCTGCCGCACTCCGCGTTTATGACCGGCGTGAGCATGCTCATGCCCGACCGCTTTCTGCAGCCCGCTCCGCTCGCCGAGATGATCGAGCGCGAGAAGCCCACCCATGCGGCCGCCGTCCCCGCCATCTGGCAGGGGCTGCTGGCCGAGGTCACCGCCCGCCCGCGCGATCTGACCTCCATGACCAGGGTCACCATCGGCGGCTCCGCCTGTCCGCCGTCGCTGATGGAGGCGTACGACACGCTCGGTGTACGGCTCTGCCACGCCTGGGGCATGACGGAGACCTCGCCGCTCGGCACGATGTCCAACCCGCCCGCCGGGCTCACCGACGAGCAGGAGTGGCCCTACCGCATCACCCAGGGCCGCTTTCCGGCCAGTGTCGAGGCCCGGCTGGCCGGTCCCGGTGGCCGCTTATTGCCATGGGACGGCGAGTCGGCGGGTGAGCTGGAGGTGCGGGGTCCATGGATCGCGGGCGCGTACTACGGCGGGGCGGGCGCCGAGGAGATCAAGCCCGCGGACAAGTTCAGCGAGGACGGCTGGCTCAGGACCGGCGACGTCGGCGTCATCAGCGCCGACGGCTATCTCACCCTCACCGACCGCGCCAAGGACGTCATCAAGTCCGGTGGCGAATGGATCTCCAGCGTCGAGCTGGAGAACGCGCTGATGGCGCATCCGGAGGTGGTGGAGGCGGCGGTCGTGGCCGTACCGGACGAGAAGTGGGGCGAGCGGCCGCTCGCGACGGTCGTTCTTCGGGAGGGCGCGAGCGCCGACTACGCGGCGCTCAGGGACTTCCTGGCGGGGAGCATCGCGAAGTGGCAGCTTCCCGAGCGATGGGCGGTGGTGCCCGCGGTGCCGAAGACGAGTGTCGGGAAGTTCGACAAGAAGGTGATCCGCAAGCAGTACGCGGACGGGGAGCTGGACATCACCCGGCTGTAACGCGTGCCGGAGCGAGCTGAGCGGACTTCAGGCACCGCGTAGGACCGGCTGAGTGCCGACCGGTCGTACGCGGGCCTTTTGGATGCGCCCTAGTTTGTACCGATCTTCGCCAGCAGCTCGACAATCCGGGCCTGCACCTCGTCACTGGTGGAGCGCTCCGCGAGAAACAGCACGCTCTCCCCGGAGGCGAGCCGCGGCAGCTCCGCCCGCTCGATGCCGACGGCGGTGTAGACGACCAGCGGCGTTCTGTTCAACTGGCCGTTCGCCCGCAGCCAGTCGATGATTCCCGCGCGTTGACGGCGTACCTGCATCAGATCCATGACCACCAGATTCGGCCGCATCTGGCTGGCGAGGATGACCGCTTCGCTGTCGTTGGCCGCCCGCGCGACCTGCATGCCGCGCCGCTCCAGCGTCGCCGTCAGGGCCAGCGCGATCTCCTCGTGCTCCTCGATCACCAGGACGCGCGACGGATGCTGTTCGCTGTCGCGCGGTGCCAGGGCCTTGAAGAGCACGGCCGGGTCCGCGCCGTACGCCGCCTCCCGGGTCGCCTGGCCCAGACCCGCCGTCACCAGGACGGGGACCTCGGCCGCGACCGCGGCCTGGCGCAGGGACTGAAGAGCGGTACGGGTGATCGGACCGGTCAGCGGGTCGACGAACAGCGCCGCCGGGAACGCGGCGATCTGGGCGTCCACCTCCTCGCGGGAGTGCACGACCACCGGACGGTAACCGCGGTCGCTCAGTGCCTGCTGAGTGGAGACATCGGGCGCGGGCCACACCAGCAGCCGGCGGGGGTTGTCGAGCGGCTCGGGAGGGAGTTCGTCGTCGACGGGCCGGGGCTGCGGGCGGTTCGCGACCTCGACGGCGCCACCGGGGCCGTCCAGCGGCTCGGGGCCTTCGGCGCCCTCGTCCGGTGCGCCGATCGCATAGGACCGTCCCTCTTGATGGGCGGCGGGCATCCGCGAACCGCCCTGGGAGGAAGCACCGGTCTGGGGCTGGCTCGGGGCCCCGCCGCGCGCCTGGGCCGGGGCGTGGCCCTGCGGCCCCGCCGGGCCCTGCGGCTGCGGCAGGCCCGGAGTCCCCGGCGCCGGCGCGGTGTTCGCGTCCGCCCGCTCGTCGCCGTCCGGAGGCGTGCCCAGCTTGCGGCGGCGGCCGGAGCCGAGGGACTGGGGCTGGGCGGGGTTCGGCTGCTGCGAGAGGTGCTGCGCCAGCGGCACGCCCTGGCCGAGCGTGCGCACGCTGTAGGCACGTCCCTGGGTGGAGTCCGGCGGGACGGGTGCCTCCTCCGGCAGGGGCTGTGCGGGCGGCAGCGGCTGACGAGCGGTGGGCCGGACGGCGGGCTCCGGCGGTGCGGTCGGCGCGCTCGGTACGTTTCCGGTGCCGCCGCTCGGGCCCGGGTCGTCGGGCCAGCCGGGCGGCCCCGGCATCATGCCGAAGCCCGAAGTCGTGGGCGCTTCCTGACCGTTGGACGCCGGTCCGGTGCGCTGGCCGGGCAGGGACAGGCCGGGCGGGGCCTGTCCGGGTGTCGCCCAGCCGTTCGGATCGGCGGACATGGCGCCGGTGCCGGCTTCCGCGGGACTCGCGCCCGCGCCGGCCGTGGTCGGTCCGGCGGGCCCGAGGCCCGGCTGCGGTGCGGCGTCGCCGTGCGCCCGGCGCCGCCCCGATGGCAGCGGATGCGCCTGTGGCGGGGTGTGGTCGGCGTCCGGTGGCGTACGTACGGCGTCGTGCCGGCCCTCCGGCGAGGCGTTCGGCGCGGCCGGGCGGGCGGGGCGCGTGGGCATGGCCATGGGCGCGGGCGGTGCGGTGGGCGGGGCCGTGACCGGGGCGCGGTCGGCGGCGGCGGGCGGCAGGGCGAACGCGCTGCGGGCTCCCTCCGCCTCGGCCGGTACGGCGGTGTGCCGTTCCTGGGCGGGGGCGAGCGCGCGCCGGGCCCGGCGGCCGGCCGGCTGCGCCTGAGCGGCCCCGCCCGCCGGAACCGACTGCCCCGGAACCGACTGCGCGGGGGGCATCGGAGCGGGCGGCAGGGGGGCGGGCGGCTGGAACTGCGGCGCTGCCATGGACGCGGGCGCGGGAGCAGGCGCCTGCCCGGCGAAACCGGACGGCGCGGCGGGAAAGACGGACGGCGCGGCGGGCTGAGCGGGCGCGGCGGGCGGCGTGGGAGCGGCGGGCAGTGCCGGAAGCGCCCGCTGCCCGCTGTGGCGCGCCCGGCGGCCCGTCTCCGCGGCAGCGGCGTCGGCGGGCACACCCTGGGGCGGTACGGCGGCGCCGCGCGCCGCGCGTCCCATCGGATGAGCGCCCTCGGCGGCCGTCACCACCGAGCCCTCGGAGGGGCCGGCAGCCGGCAGCGCGAGCGCGGAGCCGGGGTTCGGCGCCGCGGCGGCGGCGTCCTCCGCCGGGCTCGGCCGCCCGCGCCTGCGGCCGGTGCCGCCGCCCGAGCCGGACTCCTGCGCCGGAAGCGGATCGGGCCGCCCGTCCGTACGACCGTCCGGCCCCGGAACGCCGGCTGCGGTTTCGGGCCCGGCCGCACGCGCACGGCGGCGGCCCGTCGGCTCCCCGGTGTCCTCTCCCGGCCCGTCCAGAAACGCGTCCGTGGACGCCCGGCGCGCACGTCGCCTGCCGCCGCCCGACGTTCCGGGACCCTGCTGCGCGGCGGGCAGCGCCGGCTGCGCGGGCGCCGGCACCTCGGCGGGCGGCGGCACCGTCCCCGCTCCCTCACCCAGCGGCAGCTCCAGCACATACGCGCTGCCGCCCAGCCCCGGCATCTCATGCGTCTGGAGCACCCCGCCGTGCGCGCGCACGATCCCGCGGACGATCGGCTCGTGCACCGGATCGCCACCGGCGAACGGCCCGCGCACCTCGATCCGTACGACATCACCGCGCTGGGCGGCGGCCACCACGATCGTCGAGTCGACGTAACCGCCGCCCGGGACCAGCCGGGTCCGGCCCGTCGAGTCGACTCCGGCCACATCCGCGACGAGATGCGCGAGCGCCGTCGCCAGCCGGCCCGCGTCCACCTCGGCCTCGATCGGCGGGGCATGCACCGCGAACTGGGCCCGGCCAGGACCGATCAGCTCGACCGCGCCCTCGACACCGGCCGCCACGACCGCGTCGAGCAGGGTGTTCGTCTTGGAGAGCTGCTCCACGCCGGTGTCGAGCCGCTGATACCCGAGGACGTTGTCCACGAGCGTGGTCATCCGGGCGTAGCCGGCGGCGAGATGGTGCAGGATCTGGTTCGCCTCGGGCCAGAGCTGCCCGGCGGGGTCGGCGGCGAGCGTGGCCAGTTCGCCGCGCAGTTCCTCCAGCGGCCCGCGCAGCGATTCGCCCAGGACGGCGGTCAACTGGGAGTGCCGGGCGGTCGTCTCCTCGTACCGCTCGGTCAGTTCCTCGATCTCGGCCGCGTACCGGTCGCTGCGGTCGGCGAGCTCCGCGGCGTGCCGCTCGGTCGCCTCCGCCAGCTCGGTGGTGAGGCGGTCGGTCGTTTCCGTCAGCTCGGTGCTGAGGCGTTCCGTCGTCTCCGTCAGCTCCGCCGCGTGCCGTTCCTTCGCCTCGGTCAGCTCCGCGGTGTGCTGCTCGATCAGCTCGTCGTACGGACGCCGGTCGGTGAAGGTCATGACGGCACCGACGAGCTGGTCGCCGTCCCGTACCGGCGCGGTCGTCAGATCAACCGGCACCCGCTTGCCGCTCTTCGCCCACAGCACCTGTCCGCGCACCCGGTGCTTGCGGCCGGACCTGAGCGTGTCCGCGAGCGGCGAGTCCTCGTACGGGAACGGCTCGCCGTCCGCGCGCGAGTGCAGGATCAGCGGGTGGAGCTGATGGCCGCCGAGGTCGCTCGCGCGGAAGCCCAGGATCTGCGCGGCGGCGGGGTTGACCAGGACGACCCGGCCCTCGGTGTCCGTACCGACGACACCCTCCGACGCGGCCCGCAGGATCATCTCGGTCTGCCGCTGCGAACGGGCCAGCTCGGCCTCGGTGTCCATGGTCCCGGACAGATCCCGGACGACCAGCATGAGCAGCTCGTCGCCGGTGTAGCTGTGCGAGTCGTTGTACGCGTCCCGGCCGTCCTCCAGCGCGGCGCTGGTGACCTCGGCCGGGAACTCACCGCCGTCGGTCCGCCGGGCGATCATCCGCGTCGGCTTGGTACGGCCGCGCGCGTCGGCCGAGTCCGGGCGGCGCATCGAACCGGGGATCAGCTTGGAGTCGAACTCCGGCAGCAGATCGAGCAGCCCGCGGCCGACCAGCGCCGTGCCGGGCGTCTCGAACATCTCCAGCGCGATGGTGTTGGCGTTGACGACCGTGCCGTTGGCGTTGACGAGCACCAGGCCGTCGGGGAGTGCGTCGAGTATCGCCGCGAGGCGAGCAGCGCCTCGGGATGGCCTGCTGCTCACGAGACGCTTCCTCCCTGACTTACTGCACCTTGCGGACGACCGGTCCCATATTGCCCTCCGGGCCCCGGCCTGTCACTGAAGGGAGTCTAAGGGCTGAGGAGGTGACCGCGACGGCGGATGAGGGGGAGCCCTCGACGAGGACATGTGCGAACGGTGCGTGCCGCCGTCCCGTCACCGGTCCGTGGTCCCTCCCGTGACCTGCTGGTGAACGACGGAACGCCCCGCCCTACGACCTGGCGCTCGGCAGTACGGGCTCCAGCGTCTGCCAGCGGGCGATCTCGCAGCCGTCCTTCCGGCTGAACGCGGCGTCGACGCTCCGGCCCTGCCAGGTGCCGGTGACACGCGCGGTGGCGGGGCCGCCGTACTGCAGCGTGCACTGCGTGTCCTTGGGCACCGGCGCGAAGGGGTCCCGCCCCTCGCGGGCGAGGGTGGCCAGCCGGTCGCACGCGGCCCGGGCCTGCGGATGTGTGCCTCCGGCGGGCTCGCACTTCAGCTTGTAGGTCCCGTCGACGTTCTTGAGCCCGCTGTCCGCGACGGTGACGGTGAACTCGTCCGGGGCGTTTTCGAGCAGGGGCAGCGGAAGCGCCGCCAGCCCGGTGAGCGAGTCGGCCGAGGGGCCGGGCGCGGCGGAGGCGGCGGGCGCGATGCCGCTCAGCGCGGCGGCGCACGCGGCGAGGGCGGTGACGGCGGTGAAGACGGGGCGACGCGGCATGGCAGCTCCTGACGGGTTACGGATCGGGGGCGGCGCCCCGCCCTCTCTAACGCGCGTCAAGCCCCGGCGTTGCGCGGCCGGAGATGCTTTGCTCTGCGCCCCGCCCGCCTAGTACCGTGAGAAGCGATTGGTGACACCCCACCCGGCTGTGTCATCATCTGCACGCGACATCCGCGCTCGCGCGGGTGTGCTGGAGGCGTCGCCTAGTCCGGTCTATGGCGCCGCACTGCTAATGCGGTTTGGGTCTTAAAGCCCATCGAGGGTTCAAATCCCTCCGCCTCCGCGCGTTGATCACCGAAGCCCCGGCCAGACGGCCGGGGCTTCGGTCGTTCATCCGGAGGTTCTGGGGCATTTCCGCAGGTCAGGCAGGGTTTGGCTAATGGATTTCACCTGACGCCGCAGGTCATGTAATGTTGTTCCCGCAACGCCGACCGGGAAGAAAAGCCCGGAACGCCAAGCACTCGTAGCTTAACGGATAGAGCATCTGACTACGGATCAGAAGGTTGCAGGTTCGAATCCTGCCGAGTGCACAGCAGGCCAGAGGCCCTGTCGAGAGATCGACAGGGCCTCTGCTTTTTGCGTTGACGGCAGTGTTTGACGGCAACCGCCCCAGGAGGTTTCGGGGAGCGGTTCAGACGGCCATGGGGACGCCTGCCGCACCGCCGTCATCGTCCGGCCCGTCGCCGTCACCCCTCAGCGCGTCGCCCACGCGATCGAAGGCGGAGCGCTGCGAGTCGATCCGTACGAAGGTGTAGATGTCCATGGTCACGCGGATCGAGCTGTGACCCAGAACCTCCATGATCATGCGAGCGTCGGCACCCTGCTCATGGAGCAGGGACGCGCAGGTGTGGCGCAGGTCGTGAAAGCGGACCTTGCGGACGCCGGCGCGGGCGGACAGGGCCTCGAAGGACCGGTTCAGGTTGCGCGGCTCGATGGGTGTCCCGTTCTTCGTCGTGAAGACGAGCCCCTTCCCGGTCCCCTTCCAGTTGTGGCCCGCGGCCTTCTGGTCGGCGATCTGCTGGACGCGCTGGGCACGGAGCGCGGTCACGCACTCGCAGCGCCACGCGCCGGGCCGAGCGCTGGGTCTTCGGCGCGACGATCAGCAGATCGCCCCCCACACGCTGAAGAGCCTGCCGGACGGTCAGAACCCCGTCGAGAAGATCCACGTCCGACCAGCGCAGCCCCAGCAGCTCACCCCGCCGGAGCCCGATGCGGACCGCCAGCTCGTACGCGGCCCAGAGCCGGTTGTCCCGGGCCGCCGTCAGGAGCTGACGTCCCTCCTTGGCGGTGAGTGGTTCGATCTCGCGCTTGGTTCCCATGCTCAGCTCCACGTTCCGGGCCACGTTTCGGGGCAGCTCGTCTTCGCGTACGGCGTGCTGGAGAGCGGCACGCAGGATCACCAGCAGGAAGCGAACGGTTCGGTCAGACGGGAGCTTCCTGCAGCACTTCCGGAGAGCGCAGCAGCGCCGCTTATGCTCCGGCCGCTTCTTGTCCTTGCCCTGCGCGCAGCACTGGCAGGTGACTGCCGTCTTCGCGAGGAAGGCGCGGATGTCGCGGGCGGTGAGCCGAACGAGCTTCTTCTTGCCAAACTCCGCGGTGACGTAGTTGCGGACGAGGGATTCGTAGTTGACGTACGTCGTCCGGCGAACCTTGCCCTTGGCGACGTTCGTCAGCCAGTACGTCAGGTACTCGGCGACCGTCATCTTGCTGGTGGCGACGGGGAGGCCGTTGAGGGAGTCGGCCTTGAGCTTGGTCAGCTTCTCGTGTGCCTCGTCCCAGGTCTTGCCGTAGACGCTGCGTCGCTTGTAAGTGCCGTCCGTCGTCAGGACGTACGCGCTGCCCTCCCAACGGCCGTCCTTGCGCTGGTAGATGGTGCCCTCGTTGTTGGCGTTCTTCTTCGACGCAGCCATCAGGCGGCTTCCTGTTCGGTCTGGAGGGATATGTAGTCGTACATGGCGGATTCGCTGATACGGCGGCAGCGGCCGATCTTGAAGGAGGCGAGTTCGCGCGAGCGGATCAGGTCGTGGACCTTCCAGCGGCTGATGCCGAGACGTTCGGCGACCTGGTCGACGGTGAGCACAGCCGTCGTCATGCGGGCACCAGTCCTTCCTGCTTGAGGCGTTGCGTATGGGCGATGTCGTGGCGGACCTGGGCGGCAAGGAGTTCTTCGCCGGGGCGGTAGCCGCTGCTGAGGTAGGTCCAGGAGGAGGCGGTGACGAGGGTGGTGTTCTCGTCGGTGGTGGGGAGGCCGGCGCGGGTGCGGGCGGCTTCGGCCTGTGCGAGGCGCCAGGCCCGGCGTACGTCGCGGAGCGCGCCGAGCGTGGTGGAGTAGGCACGGGACTTGCTGGAGAAGTGGCCGCGGAAGCCGAGCATGTGGGCCCACTTCCAGAGCTTGAGGTGGGCGAACTCCGGCAGGTGCCCGAGGGCCCAGGCGGTGCGGATCATCTGCCGTACGTGCTGCTGGATGGGCAGGGCCTTGATGGGTTCGGCCTGTCCGGTGCCGTCGCAGTCGGCGCACTGGTCGTGAAAGCCGTCTGGACCGCGTACGTAGCCGCGTCCGGCGCAGGGGCGGCACATCAGGGTGCGATCTACGGTGCCCGCGCCTTCGGCGTTCTTGGTGGCGTACTTGGCGACGTATCCGGCGACCTTGGCATCTGTGTACTCGGCGACCCTAGCGTCGGTGAGTTCGCCGTCGGCCAGAGCGGTGATGGGGTCGACCTTGTACCGGCCGCCCCAGGCGATGACGCGTTCACCGATGGCGTCGGACTCGACAGTGAGCCGGGCACGCTCGACGGCTGAGCCCACGGCGGCGTTCAGGGCGGCGAAGGTGGCCCAGGGCGGGGGCGCAGTGGTGTGGCCGTCGGGTCCGTCGAAGCGGATCACGGCGTGGAAGTGGACCAGGCCGCGCTTCTGGTACTCGGCGACCTTGGCGAAGGAGACGCGCAGGGCAGCGTTGAGCGCTTTCTGTGTCATGCCGAGGTGACAGGCCAGGGCACGGCGCATGTAGGTGGTGAAGCGTGCCCAGAGCTGTCCGGCGTGGGCGTTCCAGAGCACGGCTCCGGTGTAGTCGTAGGTGGCTGGGTTCAGCGGGGTGCCGAGTTCGGGGGCGTCTTCGGCGTGGGTGTCGCCGCAGGCGCAGGGGCGGGGCTTGCCCGCGTCGGTGGTGGGGCGGTTGTGGACGGGGCCGAAGGAGGGGGCGGTGAGAGTGACGAAGGCGCGGGGGTGGTCGCGGACGGTCTCGGCGACGTTCTTGCCACCGGACAGTCCTGCCTTGATCAGGTGGTAGGTGTCGGCGGCGTAGACGCGGGAGCAGGCGGAGCAGCGGGAGGCGCGGCGGTTGCCGCAGGTGGTCAAGAGCCGTCCCGAGGGTTCGTCTTCGGAGCGGTAGGAGCGGACCACTTCCTTGGTGGCCGTGTCGCTGATGATCGTGAAACCGTGCAGGTTCACGGGGCTGGTGCAGCCGCGCAGGTCGCGGACCTGTTGCTGTACCCGGTCGAAGTCGTGGGTGTTGGCCAGTTCGATCAGATCCCGCAGGCCAGGGCTGATGACGTGGCGCAGGTCGAGGGGGCGGCGCATGGGTGGAGGGGTCTCCCTTCTGGCGTGAGGGTGGGCGCCTGCGGGCAGCAGCGATCAGTGCGTTCGTGCTGCTGCCCGCAGGCATGACGGGTCGGCCCAGGGGTGGGCGAGGGTGGGCAGTGCCGGGAAGGCCGGCTGCAGGGGTGGAGCTACAGGGCGGCGTGGAGGGCGGTGGCCATGGGTTGGCCGATGCCGAGTCGCCTCTTGAGCTGGGCCGCTGTGATGGGTTCGCCGTGCTCGTCGTGGTGGGACGCGGCGATGGAGCGTGCTTCGGTCAGCAGCGGCTCAGGCACCTTGACCGCAGGCGCGGTCACGACAGCCGCGGGTGTGACGGGAACCGGGGTGGTGACCGGACCTACCGGGGCCGGGTTCTGCGGGGCGGGCGGCGGGGCGGGTTCTGTCTCGGCAGAGGCCGGGGCGAGTCCTTGAGCCGGTTCTGTGTCGGCAGTGGGAGCCGGGTCGGCCGCATCGGCGGCGACCGTGTGGAAGGAGCGCAGGAGTTGCGGGCCGACCGCTCCCCAGCCAAGGAGCAGCACCGGGGCCACCGCGTCGACGGCGGCGCGGCCGTAGTGCTGGGCGGCGATGGGCTCGGCGATGTTGAGGGCCAGGGTCAGCAGCCCGGAGACGTGCATGAGGCGGGTGGCCGCCTTCATCTGCTCTGAGGGGACACCGCGCAAGGAGAGGTAGCGCAGGGCGACCAGGAGACCGACCACGGAAAGGTCGACCATGGGGGCGATCAGGGGCGCGATGGGGGCGGGAACGCCGAGGCGCAGGGCCAGGGACCAGACGTTGCCGAAGGAGAAGACGAACGCCAGGGCGGCGATGATGCCCATGATCACGGTCACGGTGCGCTGGGTGATCCGGTCCTCAGACATTGGGATTTCACCTCCTCTCGTGGTGTCGGTGGGACTCGGCGGGGGCGGTCACGGCCTGGGGGCGAGGCCGGCCCGGCGGGCGGCGTTCGGGCCGAGGTAGGTCTCCAGGACCCGGCGTTCGTGGGCATTGGCGACGCGGTAGGCGGCGATACCGATCCGTCCGGCCAAGTCGAAGTCCTGAGCGGTGATCGCCTTATGCATGTGCCGGATGTAGATCCTCATGAATCGGCGCATGTCAGGCCGCCAACGGCGTGGAGCTGTCGTCGTCGGGGTCTTCCTTTGTGAGGTCCACAACCGTCCGTCCGGTCAGGTCCTCCAGGAGCCGGGCCGGGTGGCGCACCAGATGGGTAGTGGCTTCGGCGACGCGGGCGGCGTCCTCGTCAGCGACATAGGGAGTGCGGATGCGGATGAAGCCGGGGCGGCCGTGCTGGGACATGACCGCGACACCGACATACGCGGGGTCCTGGAGGAGGACCGGGCTCGCGTCGGGCCACTCGCGGATGTCGTCGCCGAGCGCGGCCACGGCGGCGTCAGCGGTCTTCTGCGCGAAGGACAGACCGACCGGGCAGACATCGCGGATGAAGGTGGGGATGGCGTCCCCGGTGGTCTTCTGCGTGGTGAGCAGGGTCAGGAAGCCGACCGAGCGGCCCTTCTTCACCAGGTCCTCCGTGAGCCGGGCATTCTCCGCAGCGAATGCCGCCAGCCGCTTCGTGGCGGGGTCGGAGCCCTTGTGGTCACGGAAGTAGGTGTGAGCCTCGTCGATAACTATGACGATCAAGGGCCAGTCAGCCGACGGACCGACGTGCCACATGTTCTTCCGGCCCAGCACCTTGCGGATGCTCGCGGAGCGGGCACGGCGCAGCTCCACCAACTCCTTGAGGAGCTTGTTCGCTTCCTCCAGGTCATCCCCGCAGAACGCGAACGCCCGCTGCACCAGGTCGGCGTAGTCGCCCTCGTAGGCGTGCGACACCTTCCCGTCGAAGAAGACGAACTGCACGGCCGGCGAGGGCGCCCAGTCACACACCAGCCGGTTCACACACGAGGTCTTTCCGAAGCCCGGCAGACCGCCGACAGCCACTCCGGGCACCTCCTTGAGGGGCACAAAGACGGGCATGCCGAACTCGTCCACCCCCAGGTCCCACCTCGCGTACTCCTCCGGCGGGCGTCCGGTGGGCACGTGAACGGTTGGCGTGATCAGCGGGTCCACGCGCACCCCGCGCAGCATGACGTGTCCGGGCTTATCCCCCGGCAGCGCTGACACTCGGGTCATACGCCAGGCATCCGCCAGGTAGGGGGCCGCCTTCTGGTACTCGGCCAGGCCGACGCCCGGCAGACAGGTCGCCCGTGCGATCACCCCGAACGCGTCATGCGTGACCTTCAGCGCGGGGACCAGCACGCGGGGCTTGTTCTCCGTGTTCGCCAGCGAGGCCAACGGGGTCGGCATCTTGTCCGTGGCGCACAGCTTCAGCATCTGCGCGAGCCGCTTCCACGTCCGCCGCACCCGCACGGCCTGCCGGATGGACTGCCGCGTCATGGCATCGGCCCGCAGGTAGCGCGCCACCCACCACACCGACCAGCCGACCAGCACCACCAGAGCCACGCCGACGACCAGGGGCGCGTAGCCGAAGACCCCTCCGGCCAGGTCGTTGTCCTTCATGTCTTGCTCTCCCGAGAGTTGTAGAGGAAGGCCCCGAGGGCCGATTCGAGCGCCGCCCGGTCTGGGTTGGCGAGGCGGGGAAAGCCGTAGCCGACGAGCACGGCCGCCACCGAGGTGATGAGGGAGTCACTGAGCCGGGCATCCGGCCCGGCGTGAGGCAGTGGGTAGCCGCACTCGACGCCGGACCGGAACGCAGAACCGCTCACGCCGCCTCAGCAGCCGAAGCCGGGCCGCCGCCCAGGTCCAGGCGGTCTGCGCGGTAGGCGATGCCGTCCGACAGCGACCCGTTGAAGATCCGGGCCCACGGAGTGGCGAACAGCTCCACCGGCATGACCGGCACACCCGGCTTGAGGCCGTTGGGGAGACCGGTCTCCGGAACCGTGATCTTCAGGGCCTCGGCGCGGTCCTCCTCCATGAAGAAGAGCGTGACCGTGAACAGCTTCGCGCCGGTCTCACGGTCGGTCGCGAACTGAGTCTTCTCGGCGTCCGCGTACTTCGGCACCGGCAGGTTGCCGACCATGAACGACGCGGACGGGAGCAGCCCAACACGGATACGAGCCATGGGTGTTGTGTCCTTTCGGTAGGCCCTCCGCCGAGCGGCGGGGTGCGACCTATAGAACCTCGCTCACCTAGCACTGTCAAGTGACAGGAGTGAGCTAGATGTAGAGTGACGCAGTTCAGCTATGTCAGTGGGGTGTGCTAGGGCAGCTAGGGGTCGCTACCCTTGGGGCATGACTCCCGCGCCAGAGAAGAAGCAGGATCGCCGGCCGCCGTATCAACACGCAGCCGACGAGCTCAGGCGCGACATCAAGCAAGGCCGCTTCAAGCCGGGCGAACAGATGCCGTCCGTCCGTGAGCTCCAGGAGCGCTTCGGTGTGGCCAACATGACCGCACGAAGCGCGCTGAACGTGCTGCGGGACGAAGGGCTGATCTACACCATCCATGGCCGGGGTAGCTTCGTCGCCGACGTCGCCGACGGTACGGGCGAGTTCACCATCGACTACAACCCGCCCGCCTGGTACCTGGCCAAGAAGGACAAGGAAGGGCCGGGTGAAGGGGGCGAGGAGAGAGAGCCCGGTAGCGAATCCACCGGGTCCACCCTCATCAAACTCCTTGCCGACCTACGCGACGAGATCCGAGAACTCAGCGCGGAGCACCAGGAGCTGCGTCGGGAAGTCGAGGCCCTGAAGAAGGCCCAGCAGCCGCCACGCTCTTGAGCCGAGCGACATCCTGTCGCATTTGCGTCGCCTCGCGGCCGAGCCTCGTCACCGTGGCCCTCATCTCGCGGACCAGTGCGACCGCCTCTGCCACCTCCCGGCCGTGAATGGCGATCAGCTTCCTTTCTGAGTGGCGTATCTGCTCGGTCATGTCTCCCCGTTCCCTGCGGTGCCGTTGTCCTGTTCAGTCGGCCGCCGCGGACTTGCCCGAAGGCTTGTCCAGTGGTCAACTTCCGCCGGATCAAGGCTTGCCCGTGCCGTCTGGCAAGCCGTCATCGCGGCTGTCGATAGGTCTATCTGCCAGACCGGACACCTGCGTGGTGTGCGGCGCAGTGCTCCCGCGGGGCAGGCAGAATCCGTCCCTCGGATTCCCTTGCGTCCCGCTGGGCGGGAATCAGCGCCTTTCCACACCCACATCGCTCGTCCTTCCAGTCGCCGGCCAGGTGCATCAGCGGTCCGGAGAAACGTCGGTTTGGGTAACAGACGACCGTCGGCTATGTTCCGCCGCCGCTTCTTTGGGGACCGCCTATAGAGGTGTCGAACACCGCATCGGTGTGGCGTCCCGCTCCTGTGTCCCACGTCACTGCCCCTTCTCCGGTTCTGCGGCCGGAGTGGATCCCTGTCCTCATCTGCTACAGGTGTCGGGAAGTTCGTCGGTGTGACAGCCGCTCGGAAGAAATCAGTCCAGCACTCACTGCCGACCATCACGCCGACCACCAACCCCCGACCAAGATCACGAAAAGGTCACGGGATGACGGGGAGTGCCCCGACCAAGCCCGCAATGGCATCCTGCAAGCTCTGACCTGTGGATAAAGTTCGGCGACCGCAAGAGCGAACCAGCATAAAAGCGGATCTATCGGGCTTCGCGCGGCGCACGGATCGGCGACCGCCTGAGTGGTCGAGGTCAGTGCATGCCGCGTGTCGGGTCAGTGGCCCAGCGCAGCGGAGCTGTTCAGAGTTTCTTTACTGGATCAAGGCGGCCCGCCTACGGCGGGCCGCGCGCGCTGGCGGCCATGGGCCGCCGCCGCTCCTTGTCTCCGCCACCGCTCCGGCGGCCCCCACCCGCTCAGCGCGCAGCACCGCCGAGGCGGACAGCCAGAGCAGGAAGCAACCCGACCAGTCCGAGCGCCAGGACCAGGCCGACACCGACCAAGCGAGACCCTGCCACCCCGACCGACCCACGCTCCGCAGCCGACAGAACTCAAAGCCGCAGGCACGCCGATGCTCCAAGACTCTGGTCGCCAACGCCCAGGCCGGGAGAGGGCCGAGGGCCGTGACGAGTGGAAGAAGCGTGGCTGAGACCGGCGGGGGGTTGCTGGAGACACACGTGACGAGTGCTCGTTCGGCGCACCCGCCGTCGTGGCTGACTTTCGGTGGCTCAGGCCAGAACACCTCTCCAACTCGACAACTAGGAGCCGGGGTTGCAGCAACACCCGAATTCGAGCACGCCAACCGCCCCGGTACCATCGGCACCGGGGTCCTGAACAGGGATTCCGCGACCGGGCCACCCTGAATGCTGTCCAGGCGGAGGGGTGGTCCGGTCTTCTGCTTGTGGGTCTAAGGCTTAGCTGAGGGCCTTACCGACCTCGTAGATCGTGGGCCTGTCTTCGGGCGCCGAGCTGAGCATGGCGTCGATCAGTTCGCCCAGCTCGCCGCGCACCCGCACTGGTCGGCGTTTGCCACTCGCAACGGCTCGTCTCTGCTCAGGGCGGGATGCGTCGTCCGGGTACTCGACGGCTCGCCAGCCCGTAGCGGAAATGAGCAGGGACGCGCCGAGCGCGTACACGTCGGCTTCCTGCGTCGCCTCGGCCTCTCCGGTCGCAAGCACGCTGCGCGCGATCTCCGGCGCTTCGTAGTGGACGAGGCAGCCGCGGAACGGGAAGTCGTACCACTCGGGGATGTGCCCACCCCGGGCCAAAGCCAGGTCGATGAGGTGCGTGCGCTCCGGTCCGATGATGAAGTGCGCGGGTTGAACGTCGCCGTGGGCCCAGCCCTTGGCGTGCAGTTCGGCCAGTGCCTCTACGCAGCCGAGGGCCACGCTGATGTGCGGTTCAGTACGAGAGTCCGGCTCACGACAGGGCTTCCAGAGTTCGTAGAGGTCGGGCCCCTCGCGCCACGGCTGGATGTTCCAGGTGCCACGCTCCCACTCACCGTACGCGAAGTCGTTGAAGCCGATCCGATACAGCACGGCGCCTTCGCGTGCGGGGGCCAGCGCCGTCCAGGGTTGGGCGGGCCAGGCGGCCGTAGCCTCGATCGGATATCCGACCTTCACGGCGTATTGCCCTCGATGGCTCTCAACCTCCCAGACCATGGAGCCCCGGCGATTGACAACCAGGCGCTGAGCCTTGGGCATGAGCGCATCGACCACGACGATCGGCAGTTCAGGGGGTGTCCCGGACAACGTCAGCTCTCCTTCCGGGCAACGCGGCCGACCCCAATTGAGGTCGACCGCGCCGCTGGTGTCGTGTCGCTACGCCTGACCGTACGGACGGCCGCAGTCCGAGTCGCACTGCGCGAGGTTGGTGCCGTCCACGGTCCAGAGGTCGTCGAAGACCATGAACCCGGCCGCCTTCATCGCGTGCGCGGAGGCGGCGACCATCTCCGGGTCACGCCCGCCACCGCCCGGCTTCGGGTTGTGGTGGAGGAAGCGGCCGGCGAACCGCTGGCACAGGTCGGCGTACTCCTTCGTATGCAGGATGAGCGCGTGCAGACCGAGGTCCACGTCGTCCGACGGGACCATGGGGACGGTTGCGGTCGCGGCGGCGACTACGAAGGCCACTGCCTGGTCCGCGATCCGCTCTGCCCGGCCGGAGGACTGCCCGTTGTGGAGGACCACGAAGTGCGTGAGGCTCTCGAACAGCTCCTCACCGGCCACCATGCGCCCGGTCTTCTGGTCGTTGGCCGTTGCCGTCATGCGAATGCTCCTTGATTGTCTCTGTGGTCTGGTACTTGCGCCCGCACCGGTCGTCGAGGCGTGGCCTTTGACAGGCGGGGCCTAGAAGACCCCCCCGAACGGGGAGGGGGAGCCAAGGGATGTGGCACCCCATTCGGGGCGGCCGGTCTACTGGCTGATACCGAGGGCCATGCCGATCACCAGGCCACACGACCCGCTGATCACGATGACGAACAGAACCCCCGCGTACCGGCCGATGGCGCGCATCACAGCCCGCCCCGGCTGTTGCCGTTCTTGATGGCAAGTCGGGCGCTCAGTTCCTCCCTTGCAGGCGGTGCCACCACGTCGTCCGGCATGGCATCCCACTCGATGCCGCCACCAACGGGTCTCATCTGCACCCGGGCGCCGACCTCCGCCATGACGACGCCGATACGGCCGGTGGCAGTGTCCTTCGCCAGTTCACTGATGCCTGGTCTGGTCTGCTGGTTGCTCGCCATGCGAACGAGCATCCTGCCGCTCATCGGGACGTCGGAACCACCGCAGAACCCCAGTTGGGGACGTCCCGCATCGGGTAGAACGTCCCTGGTGCCGTCCCCAGGTCTTAGGAGAGATTGAAATGCCGAACGAGAGGTTACGAGCTGCCATGGCAGCTGGCGGCTGGACGTATAGCGCCCTCGCGGACAAGGTCGAAGTCGATCCCAAGTCGATCGAACGATGGGTCAACCAGGGGCGAACACCACGTCGTGCAACCGCCATGCTGGCAGCGGAAACGCTAGGAGAAGACGTGCACGCTCTATGGCCCGCGCTCCGGCAGGCTCGCCCTGCCCGCGCTGTCAGTCCGGAACTGGTGGCTCTGTACGACAAGCGGGCGGACATCCCCGTGTCCACCCTTGTGGACATGCTGGCCCAAGCCCGCGCGCACATTGACGTGTTGGTGTACGCAGCCGTCTTCCTGCATGAGGCGTATCCGCGGCTCAATGACTTGCTGCGGGAGCGAGCTGCGGACGGGTGTGCAGTGCGAATCGCGATCGGTGATCCGGACAGTCCAAACGTGCAACAGCGTGGCGAGGAGGAGCGGTTCGGGCACGGAATCGAGTCCCGATGCCGACTTGCACTCATGCACTACCGCCCCCTTGCCGGGGTATCTGGCATCGAGGTGCGGACTCATGCGACCACGCTCTACAACTCGATCTATCGTGCGGATGACCAGGCGTTGGTCAACGCCCACGTGTGGGGCGTGAACGCTTACGGCGCCCCGGTGTGGCACCTCCGCCGCAGCGAACCGGGCGGGATGTTCGACACCTACGCCAGCAGCTTCGACGCTATGGGACACCGCAACACCAGTAAGGGAAGAGTGACCGTGGCACGGACCGAGTACTACGACGACCCGGCGGCACCTGAGCCAAACAGCATGGTGGTCGCCGCGTCCGCCGTGGTTACCGACGACGAAGGGCGCCTGCTCTTGCAGCGCCGGCGGGACAACGACCTTTGGGCTCTCCCCGGCGGCGGCATGGAGATGGCCGACTCACTTCCTGGCACTGCCGTCCGGGAGGTGAAGGAGGAGACGGGTTTGGACGTGGAGATCACCGGGCTCGTGGGCACGTACACCGACCCTCGCCACGTCATCGCCTACTCGGACGGCGAGGTGCGCAGACAGTTCAACGTCTGCTTCACCGCCCGCGTGGTCGGCGGCCAACTCGCGATCTCGGAGGAGTCAACGGAGCTGCGGTTCGTCCCACCGGAGGAGATTGAGCAACTGCCGATGCACCACACGCAGCGGCTCCGGGTACGCCACTTCCTGGAACACCGTGAGCGCCCCTATCTTGGCTGATCGCGCGTGCGGCACAGCTTTCGATCTTTCTACGTGTGGTGTGCCTTCGACCGAGCCTCAGATCTCCGAGCTCCTTGTCCATGGCTGCTGCCGTGCGCTGCTGTTGATGTCAGGAGTAAGTGTCAGACACAGCGTTGGAGATCGGCGATTTGGCCTGCAGGCATCTACTTGAGGTGCCCGACGGATCGGCGCCCCACCAGGCGGCAGGCTCGTTGCATGGCCATCCCAGTCGCACCTACCTGAGTGACGGCCTGGACAAGCGTTCATCCTGTCTGCGGTGTTGATGGATCGTCATGAGTGTGGGATATTGGTCTTTTTAGAATATGGGGGTCCTGTGAACGATCGCATCATGGCGCTTTACGAAATGGCATTCCGCGATCGCTATCAGGAGTCCTTTGAGGATGAATTTCAAGAATTCTTCTCCGAGATAATGGAGCGCGTACACCCTGACGGGGACTTTGTTCGGGTGCGCCCTTGGGGTAATTCAGGAGACAGGAAGAATGATGGCTACCTGATCTCCCAGCGTACCGTATTCGCCGTTTACGCTCCCAGAAAGCCGACGGCTTCTGGTATCAGAACTAAGGTTGAGACGGATTTTGCAGAGTGCCTGCCTCATTGGGAGGAGTATCTTGACCGCTGGATTTTCGTACACAATGATCGCGAGGGTCTAGGGCCAGACGCCCTCAAGGTCATTCTGGAAATAAATACCGCCCGCGGGGATAATGTCGCGAGCCCTTGGGGGCGAGAAGCCCTCCGTAAGCGTGTGATGGATCTGGAAATTGGCGACTTGCGATCCCTGTTCCCTAACGTCCCGACGTTTGAGGATTTTATTGAAGCAGGGATGGATCAGATTCAACCGGTCCTGGACCACCTGGACCGCGCGAGGGTCCCAGCTCGCGCCGACTTGCGTCCAGTGCCCGACGACAAGATGGAATACAACCTACTGTCTGATGCTACGCGCTCTTTGATCACGCTAGGCATGCCGCCTGCACAAGTAGTGCGTAACTACTACAGGCGGGTGAGTGATGAGCTACTACGGGATCAGACAGCGCAGGCATTTTCAGACAGGTACTCAGAGCTGCGTCAACTCGGCTTGAACCCGGACGAAATCTATTGGGAGCTCCGCAAGTGGGTCGGGGGGAGCGGAGCTCCTAGCCCCTCGCGCGAGGTCGGTGTTTATGGTGTACTGACCTACTTCTTCGAGGAATGCGATATATTCTTGCGTCCCGAGAGGAGTGCTGATCATGATTTTGCCAACTAAGGGAATTCCAGCTGATCGGGCTCTCCTGACTATCGGGGCTCAGATCATCAAAGAACTTGACGAGCCGAGCACAGTCAGCGGCCTATGGCACTTGGTCAGGCTGGATAGATCGAGGACGGAAGAGTATACCCCCCTGACCTTCGATTGGTTCGTTCTAGCGCTCGATCTCCTCTTTGCCGTTGGGGCGATCCGGATGGGTCCGGCAAACACAATTAGGCGGGCGACATGATTACTCGTATTTTCAGCAGCCTGCCTT
The DNA here is from genome assembly GCF_040635655.1 of Streptomyces sp. NPDC006923. Classification (NCBI taxonomy): domain Bacteria; kingdom Bacillati; phylum Actinomycetota; class Actinomycetes; order Kitasatosporales; family Streptomycetaceae; genus Streptomyces; species Streptomyces sp. NPDC006923. The sequence goes on along the minus strand of NZ_JBEYIF010000005.1, from coordinate 108,038 downwards.
CTTTTAAAGAAATTCGCCTACACCGAGGGCTGAACATTCTGCTTGCCGACGTCACCCCAGAATCCAAGGAAGTCGACACCAGGAACGGCGTCGGCAAAAGCAGTTTGATTGAGCTCCTGCATTTCCTCTTGGGTGGCAATGCGGACCCAAATAGTTTGTTCCGAAACGAAGCCTTGGTCTCGTATGAGTTCGGACTTGAACTGACCGTGACCCAGAACGGACGATCCCCTGGCGAAGCGTCCATCATCACGGTAGTGCGATCAGGAAGCCAGCCGTCTAAGGTCCGGATTGACGGTTGGGAAAGTGTGCTTGGTTCGCCTAGCGTCACCATCACAAACGCAGTCTGGAAGGCGCTGATCGCTAAGCACCTCTTCGGGCTTAGCGAATCAGAGACCTCTGTTTCCGCCTCGCCCTCGCCTCGCTCTCTCCTTTCCTATCTGATCCGTCGACAGTCGAGCGGCGGGTTTCAGGAAACAATCAAGCACACAACTCAGCAGTCGACTGCCGACCAACAAGTCAATCTGTCCTACCTATTGGGACTTGACTGGTCGATTTCAAGAGACTGGGAGACTGTCAGGCAGCGGGAGAAGTCGCTCAAGGAGCTCAAAAAAGCGGCCAAGGATGGCGCTATGGGTGACGCTATTGGTAAGTCTGCGGAACTGAGGGCGTCTCTCGCGATTGCGCAAGCCGGCGTCACGCGCCTTAACGAACAACTCAAAAGCTTTAGAGTAGTTGACGAGTACTCCGAGCTGCAGAAAGAGGCATCACGGCTTAGTAAGAAGATTTCTCAACACAACGATGAGAACACTCTAGATCGACGCTACCTGGATCGACTAGGCGACGATTCCAGAAATGAGCCTGTGCCGGATCCAGAAAATCTGAGGCTTCTCTATGATCTGGCTGGGGTGGAGCTTCCGGGGGTAGCTCTTGCGGCCTACGAAGACGTCCGCGCCTTTCACGAGTCAGTAATCTCAAATCGGCGTACTTACCTGCGGGAGGAGGTCGTAGCTACAGAGGCTAGAATCGCTGCGCGGGAAAATGAGATCAGATCCTTCGATACGCGCCGTGCTGAAGTAATGCAACTACTGAAGGCTGGCGGTGCTCTTGAAACATTCACGGAACTACAGAAAGAGTTGGGTCGCCGCGAGAATGAGGCGGAGAGGCTAAGCAAGCAGTACCAGGCCGCCGAGGCTTTGGAATCTCAGCAAGTACTGCTAGGACTTGAGCGGCAGCAGCTGCAGGAGCGCCTTCAGCGTGATTTTCGCGAGAGGTCCAACAGCGTTGATGAGGCGGCTGTCGTCTTCCAGGCGCTGTCGCATTCTATTTACGGGGACCGTGGAGGTTTGCTAGCGATCTCTAACACTGATAACGGCCCGAAATTCAGCGTGGGGATTGATGGTGAGCGTAGTAAGGGAATCACCAACATGCTCACATATTGCTTCGATTTGACGCTGATTAGTATCGCACTTCCCTCGCGGGCGCCTCGCGTGTTGGTTCACGACAGTCACATCTTCGATGGCGTTGATAGTCGGCAAATCGGCGCCGCGATCAGAACTGGCCACTCTGAGGCTCTGGAGCGCGGTTACCAGCATCTCATCACGTTGAATAGCGATAATCTCCCATCGGTTGAAGATGTGGACCTTGATTCCGTTGTTCTACCGGTTCGCTTGACCGACAAGTATGAAGACGGCGGTCTATTCGGTATCCGGTTCCGGTAACCAGCAAGACTGATCGGTGGAGCGGCTTTGGGCGAGAGCTGCCAGGGCGCAAGAGATCATGGCCCTTAAGTTTCGGGCGAGTCGGGCAGTCTGCGGACTGGCCGCGCGACGACGCGATGTGCGCCGCGAATGTGCCTTGCACTCATAGGGAGGGAAGGTTGCAACGCTTCGCCTGGCCGGACCTAAGTCCGGCGTACGCTGCGCGTCGTTGCCCCCGTCCAGACTTGACGGCAACCCTGACGGCAACGACGGCACACAGAGGCGGATGATCACCGCCGTCCGCGATCACTCCAGTAGGAGCCCGGACACCGTCCCAGTGACCTGCCCGATCCTACGGATCAGAAGGTTGCAGGTTCGAATCCTGCCGAGTGCACAGCAGGCCGGAGGCCCTCAGGAGAAATCCTGGGGGCCTCTCGCGTTACCGGGGGAGCGGTGAAACGGCACGGCTACTGGGGCGGCCGGTACGGCCCCTCGCGCCGGACAGCACGTTCGGACGATCCCTGAAAGCGGCGCCGTCAACGGCGGGGCGCGTGTCTCCGGCTCGCTTGCGCAGTTCCCCACACGTCTCACCACGCACGGTCTACTCGTCCGCCGCTTCGCGGAGGAACAGGTCCAGCAAGGTGTAGCTGCGGTGTTCCCGCCCACCGGGTGACCGGGCCGTAAGAACGTGTACGTCGGCTGCTACCCGGCGCTCCGCATACGAAGCGAGCAGCGCGGTTACGCCGTCCTTCGGAACCGGGACGACCACCACCTCGCCGTCCTCGACCTCAATTTCGATCACTCCGCGTACCTTGCTGCCGCCGACCACCGTGCCCTCCAGACGGGCATTCGCGTCTTCCACCTGCGCGGCCCGCAGCGCGCTGCGGCACCGTTCAGCACTTTCCGAGCTGAAGGAAGTCCGCCGTGCGGTCGCATTCGACTCCCTGTTGATTGCCCTGTCCAGGAGGATTTGGGTGCCAACCCTCGCTGGTTCAGCCTGCCCTGGGTCCGCGGTCCCCTCCAGGAGCTCCAGTACTTCGCTGGAGGCCCGCTGGTAGTCCACAGCCGGCTCGCGTCGGCGCACCTCTTGAGCCTCTTCCTCCTCGACTTCCTCTGCTTCTCCCCCCTCAAGTTCCTCGTCCTCGCGGTCCTGTGCGTTGTGGCGCTCGTACGCTGCCGAGAAGCGGGAGCTCGCGGCCTCCATCCGTTGCTCGTGACGGGCCCGATCCAGGATGCGCTGGTTCGAGGGGTTGGCCATCACCTTGTGAGCGACATCCGGGCGTCGGATCATCTCCTCCACGGCATCGCTTGCGTTCTCGTTCTCCCTCATCAGCACCCGGACCCGGTCCAGTTTTTCGTCCTTGGTCAGCGGACGGTGCGGAAGCCGACCTGCGCGCCTGGGAGCAGTAGAAGCACGGTGGTGATCGCGGCGAGGTCGGCTCCGGGCTGGAGGCGGATCGCGTCCAGGACCGCGGTCCAGGAGGTGCGGCCGGTCTCCAGCGCGGCCACGATTGAGTACGGCCAGCCGGGCATCATCTGATGCTTGGCCTCACCGCGGCCGTAAGTGTGGCAGAACGAGCGGTCCGGGACCGTGGCGGCGTCCGGCCGCAGCCACGGCGAGACGTCCACCACCAGGACCAGCCTGCCGTCCGCTGCCTTCGGCAGCGGCAGCCCGGCCAGGGTGCGGCGCAGCCGGCCGATGTCGATCCGGCCCTGGTTGAGCCCGCCGTAGAGCGACCCGTGGCCACGGCGGTGTTCCGGCGCGAGGGCCAGTTCGACCAGCGACCGAACGGGCCCGTCCGTGCAACCGCGTCCGCCAACTCGAACAGGGCGTCAGCGCGGGCGGTCAGGCAATCGTAGAAGTCGGTCCGGAACCGCGACAACACGGTCAGGGACTCGACGCTGACAGCGTCGTACAGCAGACTCACCCTCGAGGCCTTGACATGATCAACAGCGTCTCGACAACGCACATGATCACACCAAGGCCGCACCGCTGTCGCACCAGGCCATCAGTAGCCCGACAGGCGCCCAACTGCCTCTCCCCGGGCGGACGTTAAAGAACAAGCTTAAGGGCCCATCAATACGGGCTCCGGTCGCCCTGCCCCGGAGCCCTGACCGCTCTTCCTCAGTCCAAGGTGGCGGCATGCCCGGCCCGGGACCCTTTGCGGGGGCCCGGTGGCGGCCCCGGGAACGGGGGCGAACCGGGGCCGCTGCCCGGTCAAACGACGGTCGACATGACGGCGTTACGGGCGGGATCTTCTCAGGGAGTGGCCCAGGTCCAGCCGCCGTTCAGCTGGCGGGCGCCCGAGCGGTAGTACAGCTTTTCATCGGCGCCGCTGCCGCGGTAGACGATGTGGGTGTCGGTGAACCAGGTGGCGAGTCCGAGCTTGGGGCAGGTGTGATCAGGCGCCGCTCACATGCCAGTCGTCGAAGAGGGCGCTGAAGTGGTCGCGTTCCAGGCGCAGGCCATCCTCCAGGGACAAGTCCAGTCCCTCGTCGATGACCCTCTTGACGCTACCCCGCACCGCGGCCGCACCCGTGGCGAAGGTCGCGGCCCAGTCCAACGCCGCACCGAGGACGGTGTGGGCCGGGACGAATTTGTCGACCAGGCCGATCCGTAGTGCTTCGGAGGCAGAGACGAGTGCGCCGGAGTAGATCAGCTCCTTGGCGCGCGACACTCCGACCAGGCGGGGCAGGCGCTGAGTGGCGCCGCCGCCGGGGAACAGGCCCATCCCTATCTCGTGCTGACCCAGCCGAGCATCTGTCGCGGCAACCCGGAAATCGCAGGCGAGGGCCACTTCCAGGCCCCCACCCGCGGCAACACCCGTGATGGCGGCGACAGTCGCCCGGGGAATCGCCGCCAGCGCGTTGTTGGCGCGGTGGAAGGCTTCCGAGACGCGGCGGCCGATCTCGGGGTCGAAGTGGTCGAACTCGCTCGGGTCGCCTCCTGCGGAGAACAGTTCGGGGCCGCCCCACACCACGACCGCTCCGGGCGGCTCGGCCGCGAGTTCTTCTGCCGCCGACTGGATCTGGGCGAGCACCGTTGTGGACAGGGCGTTCCGGTCGGGGCGGTCGATGCGGAGTACGGCCACGTTGTTGGGATGGCGGATGACGTTGACGAAGGTCTCGGCGGAGAGGTTCTCGTTCACGGTGCCAAGTCTGCGCCAATTGGTATCGCTAGTAAACTGGGCACCTTTTTGATATGTAGGTACCTTATGGATACTAAAGATCTGGGCGACACTGACGGGGGCGGGAGCCCCTCCTTCCGGCTCGACTGCCCCTCCCGCACCATCCTCGACGTACTCGGCAACAAGTGGGTCCTGTACGTACTGGGACTTCTGGAACGCCACGACCGGCCCCTGCGGTTCAACGAGCTGCGTCGGACCATCGAGGGAGTGACCCAGAAGTCGCTCACACAGACTCTTCGCACGCTGGAGCGCGACGGCCTCGTCGATCGCAAGGTCTATGCGACGGTTCCCCCGAGGGTCGAGTACCGCCTTACCCACCTCGGCCGAGAGGTCGGCCGGCTCACCGGAACCATCGCCCGCTGGGCCCTGGAGAACGCGCCACAGGTCATTGCCGCGCGGGACGCCTTCGACTCCCGTCCTACCGGAGAGACCGCGCCGACCTCGACACCTTGGACAGTCCGCGCCTCCTGAACGAGGTCACCGGCGACCCGGTCAGGGCGGCACACCTGGACTCCGGACCGGCTGCGCAGGTGGCCTCCCGCCTCGCTTGGTGAGGCAAGGAACGGGCGGGTCACCTTCTTTGACGGGGCGTCATTCAATGTTCAGCTATTGATGTCTACACGCATAGATGCCTGCTGGGGCAGCATGAGCGCCGCACCGCCGTCCCTGTCCTCTTGGTTCCGGAGTCGATACCTGTCCGTACTACTGTTCGTAGCGTTGTCGCTGCTTTCGCGGCAGCGGCCCTCGCTGTCCTGGCGCTCGTCGGCGCTTCGCCGGCGCAGGCGGCGCTGCCCACCCCGGTCAGCGCTTCCACCGCCCGTTCCTACCTCGCCTCGCTGAAGGTCGCGGCGGAGAACCGCACCGGCTACAGCCGGGACCTGTTCCCGCACTGGATCACCCAGTCCGGGACCTGCGACACCCGCGAGACGATCCTCAAGCGCGACGGCACCGGTGTCGTCACCAGCTCCGCCTGCGCCGCGACCTCCGGCACCTGGTTCTCGCCCTACGACGGTGCGACCTGGCACGCGGCCGCGGACGTCGACATCGACCACATGGTGCCGCTCGCCGAGGCGTGGGACTCCGGCGCCTCCGCCTGGACCACCGCCAAGCGCCAGCAGTTCGCCAACGACCTCACCCGCCCCCAGCTCATCGCCGTCACCGACAACGTCAACCAGAGCAGGCGGACACTGCGTGTCCGAGGCGAACGGCGGTAGGGGAGGCACATACGGCTCCAAGGACAAGCGGAGTAGTCCCGATACTTTATGTGACTTCAGGATTACGCACGGGATGAATCCGCTCGTTCGAGGTATCGCCATCGCATGGAGTACGGGCTCGCGGGGGGACTTGTGGGGTCCGGGTCGCTGATCGCCCGTCAGGAGCCGGCGCGGCTCGGTCCGCGCGCCGGTCGTCCGGTGGGGGTCTCCGGGGTCAGGAGCGCCGCGCGCGCCGGGGGTCTCCCGCGACACGCCCGAGGGGGCCCCGGTCCGGGATCGTCGCCGAGGGGGACTGTCAGTCCCGGCTGTTAGCTTTCCGGCGATCGGTCGGGAAGCGAAGAGGGGCGGCATCATGGGCGCGTCGGGGTGGGAGTACTACACGCCGTACCGGGAAGACCTCGGCGCGGCATTCGCCGACCTGCGGCGGAAGGTCTTCGAGGAGCGGGACTACTACTGGGTGCTGGAGGACGAGGGCCGGCCGTGGCCGGAAACCCTTGAGGCGCTGTGGACGGAGGAGGAGGTCCAGGAGTCGGGGACACACTCGATCCTCGACATCTCCTCGATCCTCGGTCCCGGCGAGAGACCCGAGCCCGGCACGCTGAAGCCGGTGACGGCCGACGAGGCGTTCCGGTATCTCGGCACGCGCGCGCTCACCCGGCGTCATGTGCCCGAGTTCGAGGTCTTCCCCAGCGAGAGATGGCAGGGGCGGTGTGCGGTGCTGCACGATGAGCGGGGCCGGCCGGAGGAGATCTGTTTCTGGGGCGCCTCCGGTGACTGATCCGGGCCCGTGGGGCGGCGGGCGCCGGGACGAGGGTGGTGCTTGGTGACGGGCTGGCGCTGCGGGGGCCTCGGATGGCGGGGATCGGGGCCCGTGCTGGTGTGGCGGCGGGGCGGGGCCGGCCGGGAGAGCCCGCTGGAGTACGGGCGCGAGCTGGGATTCCGTGCCCTCGGCGCCCGAGGGTGTGCCGGGGCCCGGGGGAATGCCTGTCCTGTCGGGGCGCGGGTGCCCGGGCGCAGTACCGGCGGGAAGTGCCCCGAGTGCGCTCGGCTGGACCGGGCGCACTCCGTGGCCGCCGACACCGTCGCGGACGATCCCCGGACGTATCGCGTCTATCTCGCGTGGTTCGGGCCGGGCATGGTGAAGGTCGGGATCACGGCGGAGGAGCGTGGCCCGGCGCGGCTGCTGGAGCAGGGCGCGGTGGCGTTCAGCTGGCTGGGGCGTGGGCCGCTGATGGCCGCGCGGCGGACCGAGGAGCTGCTGCGCACGGCGCTGGGGGTGCCGGACCGCATTCCGTACGCGGAGAAGCGGGCCGTACGGTCCGCGCTGCCGTCCCGGACGGAGCGGGCGGCCGAGATCGAGCGGATGCACGCGCGGGCGGTCGCCCTGGCGGAGTGGCCGGGGTCGCTGGAGCGGACGGGGTTCGCCGCGGTCGATCATGCGGCGGCGTTCGCGCTGGACGGCCTCGCCCCGGCCACGGGAGTGGTGGTGGAGCTGGTCGACGGCGGGTGCGTCGCGGGACGGCTGGTCGCGGCCGCGGGGCCCGATCTGCATCTGGCCACGGCCGACGGCGGGCTTGTCGTCTTCGACACCCGGCTTCTGAGCGGCTGGGAGCTGGCCGGTGTGAAGGCGGCGGAGGCCGGGCCCGCCGTGACGGTCCCCGTACGGGACATACGCGGCGGCGATGTGCAGGACGGGCTCTTCTGAGGGGGTTCTGCCGGCTCGGGGGACGGCCTCTTCTTGGCCGGCCTCTTCTGAACCGGGTGACGGGCCCTTCCGAGCCGGCCACTCCGTTCTGTGGACACGGCATTCTGTGGACACGGCATTCGTACCGGCCGGAAGGTGGGGGTTATGGGCGGTCACGACATGAGTGCCGAGGTGGATGCCGTACGGCGGTTCCGGGAGCGGGTGGGGCTGCCGGAGCTCGTCGACATCCATACGCACTTCATGCCGGAGCGCGTGCTCAGGAAGGTGTGGGCCTACTTCGACGCCGCCGGGCCGCTCGTCGGACGGGAGTGGCCCATCACCTACCGGCACGAGGAGACCGAACGTGTCGCTCTGCTGGCGGCGTTCGGAGTGCGGGCGTACACCTCGATGCTCTATCCGCACAAGCCCGGGATGGCGCGGTGGCTGAACGGCTGGGCCGCCGAGTTCGCGGCGCGTACGCCGGGCTGTCTGCGGACGGCCACGTTCTTTCCGGAGGACGGCGTCGAGGCGTATGTGCGGGAGGCGGTGGAGAGCGGCGCGCGGATCTTCAAGTCGCATCTCCAGGTGGGCGCGTACGACCCCAACGACAAGCGGTTGGACGGTGTCTGGGGTCTGCTCGCCGAGGCCGCCGTGCCGGTGGTGACGCACTGCGGTTCGGGCCCCGCGCCGGGCGCGTACACCGGCCCGGGACCGATAAAGCGGCTGCTGGCGCGGCATCCCCGGCTGCGGCTGGTGGTGGCGCACCTGGGGATGCCCGAATACACCGACTTTCTCGCTCTCGCCGAGCGGTATCCGGAGGTCGGGCTGGACACGACCATGGCGTTCACGGACTTCAGCGAGGGCTTCGCGCCGTTCCCGGCCGAGGCGAGGGGGCGGCTGGCGGATCTCGGTGACCGGATCCTGCTGGGGACGGACTTCCCCAATATCCCGTATCCCTACGTCCATCAGCTTGAGGTCCTGGAGCGGCTCGCGCTGGGCGGCGACTGGCTGCGGGCGGTCTGTCACGGGAACGGGGCCCGGCTCTTCGGGCTGGACGGCGGACAGCGGCTTTCCACACCCGGTGACCGCTTCGCGTGACCGCCACCGCGTGACAGCTTTGCTGCGACTGCGACTGCGACTGCGACTGCGACTGCGACTGCGACTGCGACTGCGACTGCGACTGCGACTGCGACTGCGACCGCTGCCGCCCTGACCGCCACCGCCTGACCGCGTCGCGTACCTGATGGCGGCCCCACCTACGGGCGACCGCGCGTGTCGCGCCTCACCGGACCGTTTCTCAGGCAATTCACAGTTTCCGGCAAGAAGGCTTTCAGGGGCCGTCCCCAGGCTGGACCCATGACCATCACCTCGCCCCAGGGGCGCACCGAGATACTCAGGCCGGACGGGAGCCCTGTCCGTGTGCTCGTCGTGGACGACGACGGTCCGCTCACCGAGCTGCTGTCCATGGCGCTGCGGTATGAGGGCTGGGAGGTGTGCGGCGCCACCGACGGCGCCGGCGCGGTGCGCGCCGCGCGGGAGTTCCGGCCCGACGCGGTGGTGCTGGCCGTGACGCTGCCCGACATGGACGGCCTGGCGGTGCTGGGCCGGCTGCGGCGCGATCTGCCACGGGTGCCCGTGCTCTTCCTCACCGCGAAGGACGCGGTGGCGGAGCGGATCGCCGGGCTCACGGCGGGCGGTGACGACCATGTCGCCAAGCCGTTCAGCCTGGAGGAGGCCGTGGCGCGGCTGCGCGGGCTGATCAGGCGGTCGGGCGCGGCGGCCGTACGCAGCGAGTCGCTGCTGGTGGTCGGGGATCTGACGCTGGACGAGGACAGCCACGAGGTGACCCGCGACGGACAGTCCATCCATCTCACGGCGACCGAGTTCGAGCTGCTGCGCTATCTGATGCGCAACCCGCGCCGGGTGCTGAGCAAGGCGCAGATCCTCGACCGGGTGTGGTCGTACGACTTCGGCGGCCAGGCCAATATCGTCGAGCTGTACATCTCCTATCTGCGCCGGAAGATCGACGCCGGACGGCCGCCGATGATCCACACCCGGCGCGGGGCCGGATATCTGATCAAGGCCGGTGAGCCGGGCGCCGCGCCTCGCTGAGCGGCCGGCGCCCAGGGCCGCAGCACCGCCCGAGCGGCCGGGCGGCCGCCCGAGCGGAGTCCCGGGCGCGGGCCCCGCTGAAGATCACCAGCGCGGCGCTCAACTCCCCTTTCGCGGCGCTCGTTCCGGGGGCCTTCGCAGCGCCGTCGTTGCCGGCCGCCCCCGCCGCGGCGAAGGGCGGCGAGAAGTCGCGGATCCCCGGCTCCTTCGCCCCGCCGACGAGTTGACCCCGGCGACGGCTCAACTCGTCGGCGGGTCACCGTTCCTGACGGTCCCGTCCCGGCCGCCCTGCTGCCGCACCCCGCTGAGCGGGCAGACTCTCCCCTGGAGGCCGCATAGCATCGGGACCGGGCAGACCTCGGACCTCGGCACGCGGCCACCTGCCACCGGAGCCGGTACTGACCGGCGCCGGACAGGTCACCGAGCCCCGGCCCCCGCCCGGCCGGAGAAATCCGGTCCGCGCGGCCGGAAGGAACCGAGGAGGCTCTCCCATGGTGTCGGAAGCCGATCCCGCCAAGCGTCCGGCCAGGGCCAGCGTCTGGCTCCAGGGCAAGCCGGCGGCCCGTGGTCGCAGGAGTGAGAAGCCGGACCAGCCGGCCGTGCTCGACCGCGACCGGATCACCGCGGTCTCGGTACGGCTGCTCGACGAGGAGGGCCCGGCGAAGTTCTCCATGCGGCGGCTGGCCGCCGAGTTGGGCGTGACCGCGATGTCCCTCTACTGGTACGTCGACACCAAGGACGACCTGCTGGAACTCGCCCTGGACGCCGTCTTCGGCGAGGTCCGGGTGCCCGATCTGACGGACGACGGCGCCGACTGGCGCGACCAACTCCGTGAACTGGCCTGCAGCTACCGCGCGGTGCTGGTCCGTCACCACTGGGTCTCGCCACTGATCGGCAAGTACCTGAACATCGGGCCGCGTTCGACGGTCTTCTCCTCCGCCGTGCGGGCGGTCGTGCGCAGGACCGGGCTGGCGCCGCACGGCCAGAAGGGCGCGATCTCCGCCGTCTTCCAGTTCGTGTACGGCTTCGGCACCATCGAGGGCCACTATGTGCAGCGCTGCGCCGACGCGGGGCTGAGCCAGGACGAGTACTACCGGCTGGCCATGGGGTCCATCAGCGAACAGCGGGAAACCCAGCGGGGGTTCGAGAACGCCGGTGAGCTGATGGAGGCACGCGGCGGCGACACGGTGGAGGAGATGCGCGAACGGGACTTCACGTTCGCGCTCGAACTCCTCGTCGCGGGCATCGAGGCGATGCGCGCCCGGGACGCGGGCGCGCCGTAGAAGTCCGTCCGCGCCGCGACCGCCCCCGGGACGCGCGGCCCGCCCCTACTCCGCCGGAGCGAGGTGCGCCGGGAAGCCGCCGGTGGCCAGCGGGCCCCAGCGGGTCGGTGTGACCCGGATGAGGGACTTCCCCTGCCGCACCATCGCCGCCCGGTATTCGTCCCAGTCGGGGTGCTCACCGGCGATGTTGCGGTAGTACTCCACGAGCGGTTCGACCGACTCCGGGGAGTCGATCACCTCGGCCGTGCCGTCGATCTGGACCCAGGGACCGCTCCAGTCGTCGGACAGGACGATCACGCTCACCCGCTCGTCCCGTTTGGCGTTGCGCGTCTTGGCGCGCTCCGGATAGGTCGAGACGACGATCCGGCCCGAGTCGTCGACGCCGCACGCCAGCGGCGAGCCCTGCGGTCGGCCGTCTGCGCGGGTGGTCAGCAGGATCGCCCGGTGACGGGGGCGGACGAACTCCAGCAGTCCGTCGAGGTCCACGGTGGTGTTCGTTGCGATGTTCGGTGCCATGATCCGCAGCCTACGGCTTTCCGGTGCCCCCGGCCCCCGGGAGGGCCCCGCCGCCCGCCCCGCACCCGCCACGCCCCCTGCTACGCCTCCGGCAGGTTCTCGCCCTGCACCGCCTGGATGTCCAGCTCCACCCGCAGCGTCGCCCCGATCGCCGAGATGCCCGCCTGGACCACCTGGTTGTAGTTCATCGCGTAGTCCTCGCGGCTCAGCTCGGTGGTCGCGCGGAACGCCGCCCGTACCCCGCCCCACGGGTCGGGGCCGGTGCCCAGATAGCTGAGATCCAGGTCCACGTCCCGTACGACTCCGCGCAGCGACAACTGCCCGTGCACCGTCCAGCGGTCCGGGCCCACCGGGGTCAGTCGCGTACTGCGGTAGGTGATCTCCGGGAAGCGCTCCACATCCAGGAAGTCCGGCGACTTGAGGTGCTTGTCCCGCAGCGCGTTGCCCGTGTCGATGCTTGCCGCGCCGATGACGGCGTCGACGCGGGACCGCTCATGGCTCCCCTCCCCGCCGTCCTCGAAGATCTCGATCCGCCCACCGAACTCCTTGAACCGCCCGTGCACACTGGAGATCCCCAGATGCTGGGCCACCGCGCTCACCGACGAGTGCGCCGGATCCAGGCTCCATACGCCCGGCGGCGGCAGCTCGACCCCGCCCTGCCGGGCCAGGACCACGGTGCCCACCTCGGCACGGCCGCTCGCCGTGACCAGCGCGGTGGAGGCGACAGGGGCGTAGCCGACGGCCGTCACAATCACGGTGTACGGACCCGGCGCCAGTGCGGCCTCGGTCCGCACCGCGCCGTTCTCGTCCACCGCGGCCCGCAGTACCTGTGCGCCGGTCATGTCGGTCATGGTCACGACCGCGTGCTGGACGGCCCAGCCGTCCCGCGTCCGTACCTGTCCGCGAATTCCCATCCCGTAACTCTCCTTGATCTCAGTCAAGAGCGGGGCCCCGGTGGCGGGCGGCGGCCGTGCCGCCCGCCACTCCCGCCACCGGGGCCCATGTCCGCACCGGACAACGCGCGCTCCGGCCGTCGGGCCCGAGCGCCGCGCCGGCTACTCGCCGGGGTGGGCGAGCTCGATGTCGTGGCCGTCGGCCCCCCGGCCGGCCACGGTCAGCGCACCGGCCACCGGCGGGTATCCGGTCGCGATGACCGTGTAGTCGCCCGCGTCCAGGTCGGCGAAGGCATACGCCCCGTCCTCCCCGGTCGTCGCCGTGGCGACCACATTCCCGGCCGCGTCGATCAGCGTCACGCGGGCGTCGGCCGCCGGACGGCGGTCGGCACCCGCCCTGACGGTGCCCTGGACCAGAGCACCCGCCCGCAGCACCGCCTCGATACGGGTCACACCGTGGCCGCCGATCTCCACCGGCAGCGCCAGCGGCCGGAAACCGGCCGCGTTCACCGCGACCGTCACCGAGCCGGGGACCAGCTCACCGAAGGCGAACTCGCCCTGCTCGACGGACTTCCCGGTGGCCAGCACATCGCCGCGCACATCGGTGACGATCACCATCGCGCCCTCGATCGGCTGCCCGCCGTCCGCACTGCGCACAGACCCGGCGAGACCGCTCGTACCGGAGAGCAGGATGTCGTACGTGACCGGCTGGTCACCGACGACGACCGTGGCGGCCTGGGGCTGGAAGCCGTCGGCCGAGGCGATCAGGACGTACGAGCCGGAGCCCGGCGCGTTCAGGACATAGCCGCCGTCGGACTGGGAGACCGAGCGGGCCAACTGGCGTCCGCCCAGCGAGATCAGCGTGACGGCCGCCCCGGCCACCGCGGCGCTCTCGGAGCCGAGCACCACCCCCCGTACGGCGATGCCGGGCTCCGCAGCCGCCGGCTCCACCGGGCCGGCCTGGGCGGGAATCGCCGCGACCGCGGCGGGCTCCTGGACGGTCGCGGCGGCCGGAGCCACCGGCTCGGGCGCCCCGACGGCGTCCGGCGCGTCACCTGCGGCCCGTGTCTTCAGCGCGACCTCCTTGATGAACAGCGTCAGCAGCAGGGCGACCAGCGCGGCCGGAGCCGAGTAGAGGAACACATCGCCGACCCCGTGGCCGTACGCCATCTCCATGACGCCCCGCAGCGGCGCGGGCAGCGTGTCCAGGTCCGGGATGGCGCCGCCGCCGGTGCCGCCGTGGCCCAGGGCCGCGCCCTGCGGGCCGAGATCGGCCAGGCCGTCCTTCACATAGTGGGTGACCCGGTTGCCGAGCACCGCGCCCAGCGCCGAGACACCGATCGCACCGCCCAGGGAACGGAAGAAGGTGACGGTGGAGCTGGCGGAGCCGAGATCCTGCGGAGAGACCTGGTTCTGCGTGCAGAGGACCAGGTTCTGCATCATCATGCCGATGCCGAGACCCAGCAGCGCCATATAGATGGCCATGTGCCAGTACGGGGTGTCGACCCGGATGGTGCCGAGCAGCCCGAGCCCCGCGGTCACCAGCACACCACCGCTGACCAGCCAGACCTTCCAGCGGCCGGTCTTGGTGATGATCTGTCCGGAGACGGTGGACGAGAGGAACAGGCCACCTATCATCGGGATGGTCATGACACCGGACATCGTCGGTGACTTGTCGCGCGCGAGCTGGAAGTACTGGCTGAAGAAGACCGTGCCGGCGAACATCGCGACACCGACGAAGAGCGAGGCCAGCGAGGCCAGCGTGATCGTACGGTTGCGGAAGAGCCGCAGCGGGATGATCGGCTCGCTGGCCTTCGACTCGATGAGAACGAAGATCGCGCCGAGCACGATCGCTCCGCCGACCATCGTGTACGTCTGCCACGAGACCCAGTCGTATTTGTTGCCCGCGAAGGTGACCCAGAGCAGCAGCAGCGACACGGACGCGCTGATGAAGAAGGCGCCGAACCAGTCGACCTTGACGTCACGCTTGACGACCGGCAGCTTCAGGGTCTTCTGGAGCACGATCAGCGCGATGACGGCGAACGGGACACCGACGTAGAAGCACCAGCGCCAGCCCAGCCAGGAGGTGTCGGTGATGACACCGCCGAGCAGCGGGCCGCCGACGGTGGCGACGGCGAAGGTCGCGCCCAGGTAGCCGCTGTACCGTCCCCGCTCGCGCGGCGAGATCATGGCGGCCATGACTATCTGAGCGAGAGCGGAGAGCCCGCCGACGCCGATGCCCTGGAACACCCGGCAGACGATCAGCATCTCGGCGTTCTGCGAGAGCCCGGCCACGATCGAGCCCGTGACATAGATGACCAGGGCTATCTGGACCAGGAGCTTCTTGCTGAAGAGGTCGGAGAGCTTGCCCCACAGCGGAGTGGTCGCCGTCATCGCCAGCAGCGACGCGGTCACCACCCAGGTGTAGGCGCTCTGTCCGCCGCCGAGGTCGGAGATTATTTCCGGCAGGGCGTTGGAGACGATCGTCGAGGAGAGGATCGCGACGAACATGCCCAGAAGCAGCCCGGAGAGCGCTTCCATGATCTGGCGGTGTGTCATCGGCGTGCCGGGCACGGGAGCGGGGTCGCCTCCGCGCTTGGCGTGGCCGCCCCGCACACCTGTGGGTGTGGTCGTAGCCATTGGATTCCTTGTCTTACGTCTTTACGTCTCTTGCCGCATGGATGTACGGGTGTACGAGTCTTCGTAGCGCCAGTCCCGGCAGTCTCCGAAGCTGTTGCGCAGCCGGTCCAGCATCGTGTTGAGCTGCCCGACCTCCTCGTCGGTCCAGTCGTGGAGAGCGCGCGCGAACATCTCGGTGGTCCGCCGGGCGAGCTCGTCCAGCAGGGTCCGGCCCGCCGGGGTGAGCCGCAGGATGCGCGAACGCTTGTCGGCCGGATCGGGGGACCGTTCGATCCAGTCACGCTCCGCGGCATGGGCGACGTGTCTGCTGGTCACTGACATGTCGACGGCGAGCAGCTCCGCGAGGCGGCTCATCCGCATCTCGCCGTGCTGCTCCAGCAGGGTGAGCACCGCGGCGGAGCCGGCCGGGCATTCCGCCGGCAGGATGCGCGCCAGACCTCGTTTGACCGCGCCGATCGCGCTGAGCTGCCGGGCCAGTTCCGCGTACTGACTCTGTGCGGCCATGGATCCTCCCGACACCTTGTTGCTTGAGGCAACCATAGAACCCGTTGGTTGCTGCAGGCAAACGAAATCGGGCTGAGGGGAGTAAAGGAACCCAAAAGGCTTCGCATGGCCCTGGTCAACGCCGGGCGAGTGGGCTGTACGGGCAATGCGCGGTACCTGTCCCTCGGGTGCGCCGGACCGGAATCCGGGGCCGCCCGGCCGGTGTCAACGGGACGCACGGGCCGGATGCCGGCGTCCGGCGACGGCCGGCGCACGGATTTTGTGCAGCTCGTGGTGGGCCCGGGGTTGGGCGGGACCCGTGAGTTCGCTAGGGTCCTGCCCCATGGCACACAACCCCCATGCCCCGCAGGGCCCCGAGGGCAATCCCGACCCCGCGGGCAGCACCCAGATGTTCCGTGCGTTTGTCGACGAGGGCGAGCCCGAGCGCCGACAGGCACCCCAGCAGAGCGGACCGAAGGTCGGAGTGATCGTCGGCGTCGTCGCGGTCGTCGTGATCCTGGCCGTGGTGGCCTGGCTGGCCCTCGGCTGATCCACTGTCCGCTGATCCCCGGCGGCGTGCCGCCACGCGGTGGACGCTTTGTCGATTCGGGGACTTGGAACCCCGCCCTGGAGTACGGAGTACGGGCGGGGTCCGCGTGCTTCAGTCCGAGATCAGCCCTTCCCGTAGCTGCGCGAGCGTACGGGTCAGCAGCCGCGAGACATGCATCTGTGAGATGCCGACCTCTTCACCGATCTGCGACTGGGTCATGTTCGCGAAGAAGCGGAGCATGATGATCTGCCGCTCGCGGGGTGGGAGTTTGGCCAGCAGCGGCTTGAGCGACTCGCGGTACTCGACGCCCTCCAGGGCCGTGTCCTCGTAGCCCAGCCGGTCCGCGAGCGAGCCCTCGCCGCCGTCGTCCTCGGGCGAGGGCGAGTCCAGCGAGGAGGCGGTGTAGGCGTTGCCGACCGCCAGGCCGTCGACCACGTCCTCCTCGGACACGCCCAGTACGGCGGCGAGTTCGGGGACGGTGGGCGAGCGGTCGAGCTTCTGTGCCAGCTCGTCGCTGGCCTTGGTCAGCGCCAGACGCAGCTCCTGGAGCCGCCGCGGCACCCGCACCGACCAGGAGGTGTCCCGGAAGAAGCGCTTGATCTCGCCGACGACCGTCGGCATCGCGAACGTCGGGAACTCCACGCCGCGTTCGCAGTCGAACCGGTCGATGGCCTTGATCAGGCCGATCGTGCCGACCTGGACGATGTCCTCCATCGGCTCGTTGCGGCTGCGGAACCGGGCCGCCGCGTAGCGCACCAGTGGCAGATTCAGCTCGATGAGCGTGTCACGTACATAGGTGCGCTCCGGGCTGTCCGCTTCTCCGGTGTCCAGCGCGGCGAGCCGCAGGAACAGGGAGCGGGACAGCGTGCGGGTGTCGATGGCTTCCGGCTGGGACACGCGCGGCTGAGCCACGTGGTCGAGAGCATCGGGCGCGGGAGCGCTCTTCGTGAGCGTGAGCACCTTCGAGCTGCCCTGTTCTGCGGACATGCCACCCCCTTGAGGTCGCGGACGGTCGCGTCGGCCGCTCCCGTCGGAGGAACGCAGCCTCCACCTGAATACCGGAGGTGGGGCTGCGGCAAACGCGGTTCCAGCAGAATGTCACATGTCGGCAACACGCTGTAGTGACATGTCGACAAGTGGGAGCTGAATCCGCCCAGGAAAGAGGGGGTGTGGGGGCCTTTCGGCCGGTGAGGACCACCGAAGCGGGTCGAGGGTTGTACCCCTGAGGGTTAAGCCTCGATCCGATTTGCGGATCGCAGGCGCGCAAAACTTCGGGCCAGGAGCCTTGACACATGCATCTGGGAAACGCCCAATTCCTGGCTGATCTGCGACTGCGTCAGATTGTTGTAATAGCGCAGCATCAGAATCCGCTGTTCTCTTTCGGGCAGTTGTACGAGTAGATGGCGGACCAGATCGCGGTGTTCGACGCCGGCCAGCGCCGGGTCCTCGTAACCGAGCCGGTCCAGCAGGCCCGGCAGCCCGTCACCCTCCTGGGCGGCCTCCAGCGAGGTCGCGTGGTACGAACGGCCCGCCTCGATACAGGCCAGTACTTCCTCTTCGGAGATCTTCAGCCGCTCGGCGATCTCGGCGGTGGTCGGGGACCGGCCGTGGGCCGTTGTCAGGTCCTCCGTCGCGCCGGTCACCTGCACCCACAGCTCATGGAGCCGGCGCGGCACATGGACCGTCCGTACGTTGTCCCGGAAGTATCGTTTGATCTCGCCGACGACCGTCGGCATCGCGAACGTGGGGAACTGGACACCGCGGTCCGGGTCGAACCGGTCGATGGCGTTGATCAGTCCGATCGTGCCGACCTGGACCACGTCCTCCATCGGCTCGTTGCGGCTGCGGAAGCGTGCGGCGGCGTAGCGGACCAGCGGCAGATTCGCCTCGATGAGCGCCCCACGCACCCGGGTGTGTTCCCGGCTCCCCGGTTCCAGTTCCTTGAGCTGGGCGAAGAGCACCTGCGTCAGGGCTCTGGTGTCGGCGCCGCGGCTCTGTGCCGTGGAGCGTGGTTCGGTCTCGATCTGGGGCGGCACCTGAGGCGTAGTACTGGCCGGCACGGTCACGCCACCCCTTTGCGGTCGACTACGGTCAACTCATCCGTCAAAAGCGGTCATAGCATCACAAGACATGTCCACTGTGTGCAAGCACCAGAAAAGCCCGTGTTGACGGCAAGTTGGGGCAATAAACCCAAAAGCCCCACACTAGAACGGTGTGGGGCAGGGGGAGCGGATGGCTCAGAACTCGTAGTCGGCGATCACCCAGGTGGCGAACTCCCGCCACTGCCCGACGCCCGCCTGATGGGCCGGATGGTCCAAGTACCGCTGGAGGGCGTCCAGGTCGGCCACGGCGGCGTTGATCGCGAAGTCGTGGGCGATGGGACGGTCGCTGATGTTCCAGGCGCACTCCCAGAACTCCAGTTCCGGAATCTGGCCGCCGAGTTCGCGGAAGGCCCGCGCGCCGGCGATCACCCGCGACTCGTCCCGCGAGACGCCCTCGTTGAGCTTGAAGAGGACCAGGTGGCGGATCACGGCACTCCTTGGAGACGTCCTGGCTGCTGGATGCGCGCCCGGCTACTGGATGAGCTCCGACATGAACTCACCGACGCCCTGGGCGGCGCTCGAAATGCCCTCGAACCCTACCTGGACGAGGTCGGCGGCCCGGGCCGGGGACGTGATGATCGTGTACAGGACGAAGACCGCGACCGCGTAAACCACGATCTTCCTCGTTTGTGCCATCGCGCCGCTGCCTCCCCTGCCGTCTCCCCAGTGCGGTCGCGAGAGTCTAACCGTATGAACGCCGGCGTTCGGAGGCTGTTCGTACGGAAAGCCTGAAGGGTCCCGGCGCACTGCGTCCGGGCCCTTCCAGGAGCGGTGGCGGAGGGAGGTGCACCCGCTTGCGGGACCCGTCTCACCTGTGGTTTTCCCGAGAGCGGGGATACCGCCCCGTTTCCGTCCCGCCGCGCCCTGCTCGACCGGCCTCCGGCAGTGGTCGGTCGCGGACCCATTCCACGGGGCTGCCGCGGCCTGCGGATGCCGCGTGGCAGAGCTTCGGAACGCGGGAGCCGTCGGTGGAGGCGACCTTCATCGGGTGTGGACCGGCCGGCCCGGGTGACATGGCTGGGCCCTGCGGCACCCGGAGGGGCCCCGGGCGGCGGATTCCGCCGTGGAAGGCGCAACGCGCCCGGCGCACGGGCCAGTTGTGCTCCCGGCGGCTCCGGGGCCGCACCGCCGTGTGGAGTGCGTGCCGCACGCAAAACACCCTCCTGATCGCGTTTCCGCAGGTCAGGAGGGTGTGAGAGCGGTAGCGGAGGGATTTGAACCCTCGGTGAGTTTCCCCACACTCGCTTTCGAGGCGAGCTCCTTCGGCCGCTCGGACACGCTACCGGGAGAGAGCTTAGCCCAAGGTGGGCCGTGCTCTGAAATCGATACTCCGGTACGGCGATCGAAGGGCGGCGGGAGGCGGTTCGGTCGGGGGTGGACTGGGATCGGAGAAGGGCGGTGGTCGGTTCGGGGATGGGTTCAGGAGTCGGTCGGAGGCGGACCGGGAGCCGGTCAGCGGTCCCGGAAGAAGGCCGTCAGAAGCACGGAGCACTCGTCCGCGAGCACGCCGTGGATCACCTCGGGGCGGTGGTTGAGCCGCCGGTCGCGTACGACGTCCCAGAGCGAGCCGGCCGCGCCGGCCTTCTCGTCGAGCGCGCCGAACACCACCCGGTCGACCCGGGACTGCACGATCGCGCCCGCGCACATCGTGCACGGCTCCAGGGTCACCACCAGCGTGCAGCCCGTCAGCCGCCAGGCGTCGCCGAGCTTCCCGGCCGCCCTGCGGATCGCCAGGATCTCCGCGTGGGCCGTCGGGTCACCGGTCGCCTCGCGCTCGTTGTGGCCCGTCGCGAGCACCGTGCCGTCCGGGGACAGCATGACGGCGCCGACCGGCACATCGCCGGACCGGGCCGCCAGTGCCGCCTCGTCCAGGGCGAGCCGCATGGGCTCGGTCCAGGGAGCGCGTACCGGATCGCTCACGGAGTCGTGCCGGATCACCAGTGCCTTTCTCTCGGATCGTGCCGGATCGTGCCGGATGCGCGACTGTCCTAGCGGACGGTCTCCAGCACCTCGGCGGCGCCCAGGGCTTCCGCGATCTCGGCCATCGCGTCGGTGTCGAGCGCCAGCAGATCCACCTCGGACAGGCCGAGGTCGGCGAGGATCTCGCGGTCGCCGACGGCCCCCGTCGGCACGGTCTCCCCGTCGATCACGGGGCTGTCCTCGTCCTCCTCGTCGTTCTCGTCCGGTTCGCCGTCCTCCGTACCGTCAAGGTCCAGCGTGTCCAAGTCGTCGGCCGGGTCGTCATCGTCCCTGCCGAGCAGTTCATCAATGAGGATCTCCCCGTACGAGGAGCGTGCGGCCGCGGCCGCGTCCGAGACGTAGATACGAGGGTCTTCCTCGCCCTCCACGCGGAGGATGCCGAACCAGGCGTCCTCCTGCTCGATGAACACGAGCACCGTGTCGTCGTCGACCGAGGCCTCACGGGCCAGATCGATCAGGTCCGACAGGGTCTCCACATCGTCGAGCTCTGTATCGCTCGCTTCCCACCCGTCTTCGGTGCGCGCGAGCAGTGCGGCGAAGTACACCGTGACTCTCCCACTGGTCAGAGGTGTGACGATCAGGCGGTGCGCTGCTCTGCCCCGCCTACTCGGAATCGTGGCAGAAACGAGCGCTTCACGAGAGGTCTTCCACCGTTGCGTCGTGGGGCCATTTTATTAGGCGCCTGTTCGGCCCCAAGCGCCGGATGCCCCTCAATCGCCGAGGCGGGGGCGGGAGACCCGCCTCCGTCCGGTCGTACGGCCCGCACACAGTCCGCACGTGGCCCCCACAAATCTCCCACCTGAACGGTCCCACCGGACGGGCCTGCGCGGGCTACCAGCGGAATGTACGCATCCGCATCTGCTGGCGCATCCGGGCGGCGCGGGCCTGCCGGGGCTTCACCCGCTCGCGCAGCGCCTTCGCCTCGTTCAGCTCCCGCAGGAACTGCGCACGCCGCCGGCGGCGGTCTGCCTCGCTCTCCTCGGCCACGCCGTCCCTGCCGGGGTCCGCGGACTCCGGGCCCCGCTGATCCTGGTCCGCCATCGACGCCTCACCACCCCAAGGCTGGGTCCCTGGCTCCACGGATTCACCGGGGAGACCCCTCACACCTTCCCTCGGGACCGGGGGTTGATGCGGACCGGTTGACGGCAGCGCGAGCGGCCCTGACCCCCGGTTACTGTGTCGCCATGCGGATTCATGTCGTCGACCACCCGCTGGTGGCGCACAAACTCACCACGCTGCGCGATCGGCGCACCGACTCTCCTACCTTCCGGCGCCTCGCCGACGAGCTGGTCACCCTGCTCGCGTACGAGGCCACCCGCGACGTGCGGACGGAACAGGTCGACATCGAGACCCCCGTGACGGCGACCACGGGGGTGAAGCTCTCCCATCCGCGCCCGCTCGTGGTCCCCATCCTGCGGGCCGGTCTGGGGATGCTGGACGGAATGGTGCGGCTGCTGCCCACCGCCGAGGTGGGCTTCCTCGGGATGATCCGCGACGAGGAGACGCTCCAGGCGTCGACGTACGCGACCCGCATGCCCGAGGACCTGTCGGGCCGCCAGGTGTACGTCCTGGACCCGATGCTGGCGACCGGCGGCACGCTGGTGGCGGCGATCCAGGAGCTGATCAAGCGCGGCGCCGACGATGTGACGGCGGTCGTGCTGCTCGCGGCGCCCGAGGGCGTCGAGGTGATGGAGCGGGAGCTGGCGGGGACGCCGGTGACCGTGGTGACCGCCGCGGTCGACGAGCGGCTCAACGACCACGGCTACATCGTGCCGGGCCTCGGCGATGCCGGCGACCGGATGTACGGCACGGTCGACTGAGAAGACCTCTCCCCCTGCACGTGTGGCGCCCCTCCGGCTCGACGGCCGGGGGGCGCCACAGCGGGTTTCAGTGCTTCTCCGGCGTACCGGCCTCCGGCATACCGGCCTCCGGCGCACCGGCCTCCGGCGCACCGGCCTCCGGCGCACCGGCCTCCGGCGCACCGGCCTCCGGCGCACCGGTCTGCGGTGCTCCGGTCTCCGCGCAGGCGGGATCCGCCACGGGCTGGGCCAGGGTGGCCAGGGCCAGGTCCGCGTCCTTCTGCACGGTCAGCGTCTGGAAGGCCATGCCGATGATCAGATCGACATCCGGCGTCTGACGGGCGTCGGTCTTGGGGGTGGCGCCCGTCAACTGGGTGCCGAGGACGGAGAAGGGTCCGTCCATGGCCGTTGTGGCGCCCAGCATTATCCCGGGGCCCGGCACTTTCTTGTCGTAGGGAGCGGGGGCGTTGCCCACCTTGCCGATGACGAAGCCACGTTTCTTGAGTTCGTCGGCGGTGGCTTGGGCGAGACCGCCTCGCGGCGTCGCGTTGTAGACGTTGACCGTGATCTGGCTGGGTTTGGGCAGCGCCCTGGCGGGCGCCGAGGAGGGATCGCAGTCGGGCGTCCGGCCGGCCGTGGTGTGTTTGCCTTTGCCGGTGAAGACGTCGATGAGCTGCAAAGTCCCCCAGCCGGCCAGGCCGAGGGCAACAACGGCGGCGACGGCCGCGAGCACGATCCTGCGGCGATGACGGGGGCGGCGCATACGTGGGTATTTGTCCCCCGTGATGCGGTACTTTCCGCCCATCCCGGGGGGAGTGAGCATGCTCATGAGCGCAGCGTAGTGGGAGCCGCTGGCGATTCCTACTAAATGATCAACGGGTTGGGCAGTCCGGGTGGGGAAAGGGCTCGAACGGCTCAGTTCTCACCCGTACGGGCCCGTCTCAGCCCAGGTCGAGTTCGAGCACGCGCGCGTGCAGCACCTGGCGTTGCTGGAGCGCGGCGCGCACGGCGCGGTGCAGTCCGTCCTCCAGATAGAGATCGCCCTGCCACTTCACGACATGCGCGAACAGGTCGCCGTAGAAGGTGGAGTCCTCGGCGAGCAGCGTTTCCAGGTCCAGTTGACCCTTGGTGGTCACGAGCTGATCGAGGCGGACCGGGCGCGGCGCGACATCCGCCCACTGCCGGGTGCTTTCCCGGCCGTGGTCGGGATACGGCCGCCCGTTACCGATGCGCTTGAAGATCACACGGAAAGCCTACCGGGCGAGCGGCTCCGGGCGCAGCCATGGCGACGGAGCGCAAAGACGGCATGCGGCACCAAAGGGGAGCGAAGTGTGAGTGGAAGCGCGCCGTCCGCCGCTCACGTGGCCGAGATCTCCGCCGGGACGGCCGTTGGCCAGAGTCCGTACGGCCCGTGTGCGGGCGGGTGACCCGATTCCCCCGAAAGGGGGCGGCGGGATGTTCACGCCGCCGGCGGGGCAGCGCATCGCGCGACCGGGGTCGGCGGGCCATCACGGACACGGTCCGCCGCGTCCGTGATGGCACGGGCGCGGCGGACCGTGGGGCCTTTCGCCTCGGTTCGTGGTCAGGCGGCCGGCTGGTGACCGCGCGCGTGGAGCGGACGGCCGCTCTGCCCCTTCGTGGCACGCGCCGGAGCGCCGGCCGGCTTCGAGAGCGAGCTCAGGTCGTGGGCGTAGGTGCCCACGGCGTGGGCGATCACATCGACATTGATGTCGAGGGCCTTCGTATTGATGTTGGAGAGGTTGTCGCAGGCCGAGTGGTAGCACGTGTCGTAGGCGACACCGGCCTCGCCGCCGAACTTCGCGGCCTGGGCGGCGGTCTTGACGCCCTCCGCGCCGGTGAAGGTGCCGCCGGACGGGATGCCCGCGTCGATGAACGGCCCGTAGTCGGAGCGGCCGTCGAAGTCCGTGCCCTCGTGCGGGAAGTTCCCGCTGTCGAGGAAGTCGTTGATGCCCTTCTCCAACTGGGCCGAGCCCTCGGGCCCCGGCCCCGCGCCCACCCCGTCGGAGTTGTCGCCGTCATAGACGAACTGGCCGAAGTTCGGTGATCCGATCATGTCGAAGTTGAGGTAGAGCGCGATGTCCGCGCGCTGTTCCGCGGTCAGGCCGGTGACATACGCCTCGGCGCCGAGCAGCCCCAGCTCTTCCGCCGACCACCAGGCGAACCGCACCTTGTTGGCGGGCTTCTCACGGGTCTCGGCCAGGTCGAGGGCCACGTCCAGCAGACCGGCGGAGCCCGAGCCGTTGTCGTTGATGCCGGGGCCGTCGGTGACCGAGTCGAGGTGGGCGCCGAGCATCACGGTCCGGTCCGCGTCGCCGCCCCTGGTCTCGGCGATCACATTGCGGGTCGTCCGCGGCTCCTGGAGCTGACGGACCTCCAGGGAGACCGTGACCGGGCCCTTCCCGGCCTCGGCGGCGAGCGCCTGGCCCTCGGACTGGGTGATCCCACCGGTGGGGATCACGCCGATGCCCGGACCGCCGAGGGTGCCGTTGAGCGCGCCCTCGGTGTTGTTGTAGACGATCGCGGCGACCGCGCCCGCGGCCGCCGCCTCCTTCTGCTTCATCGCGAAGTCGCAGCCACCGCGCTGGATCAGCGCGATCTTTCCGGTGACGTCACCGGCGGCGTAGTCGGCGGGCTCGCAGCCGGTGGTCGCGTCGACCGGTACGGCGGCGAGAGCGGCCCGGATTCCGTCCTTCGGGGTGGACGTGGTGTACGACATGGCGACGACCGCGATGTCGCGCGGCGTGGGCGCGGTCACCGAGAGCTTCTCGGCGAGCGTCTCGATGTAGGTGAAGCCGAACGTCTCGTACGAGACCTGGTAGCCGGCCTTCTGGAGTTGGCTGTAGACGTAGGCGGCCGACGCGTCGTGTCCCAGTGAGCCCGCGGCTCTGTTGCCGTCGGCGGAGTCGGCGATGGCCTGGAACATCTTCAGATGCCGGTACGCGTCCCCGGCCGAGGCCTCACGCACCAGCTTCCGGGAGAGTTTCGCCGCGTCCTCGGCCGGGGTGTGCGGCCGGGCGGCGGCGTCGGGGGCGGACAGCAGGAGCGGCGCGGCGAGAGCGGCGGCGGCCGCGACAGCCAGGAATCCGCGGGGAGTCGCGTTCACAGGGGTCCTTCCGGTGCGAACGAATGTGAGGGAAAGCTAGCGATCGGAGTGCCGCCTGTGAACAGCGTCTCCGGAGAAGGCGGCGCGTACTCAGCCCTCGCCCGCCGCGTTGTCCGCCTTCGCGGCTCTCGCCGCGCGCTTCGCCTCCTGTTTGAACGCCCGGACCCGGGCCAGCGACTCGGGCCCCGTGATGTCCGCCGCCGAGCGGTAGGAGCCGGCGTCGCCGTACGCGCCGGCGGCCGTCCGCCAGCCCGTGGGTCGTACGCCGTACTGCTTGCCCAGCAGGGCCAGGAAGATCTGGGCCTTCTGTTTCCCGAAGCCCGGCAGCGCGTTCAGCCGCCGCAGCACCTCCGCGCCGGTGGCGACATCACGCCACACCGCGCCGGGATCGCCGTCGTAGTGCTCGACCAGGTACTGGCAGAGCTGCTGCACGCGCTTGGCCATCGACCCCGGATAACGGTGCACGGCGGGCTTGGCGGAGAACAGCTCCACGAATGCCTCGGGGTCGTAGGCGGCGATCTCCCGTGCGTCGAGATCGTCACCGCCCATGCGTTCGGCGATGGTGTAGGGCCCCGAGAACGCCCATTCCATGGGGATCTGCTGGTCCAGCAGCATGCCGAGCAGCGCGGCCAGCGGGCTGCGGCCGAGCAGTTCGTCGGCCTCGGGCCGTTGGGCGAGCCGAATGGTGACGCTCATTCCACGATGGTCGCCCGCGTCCCGCCGTGGCGCACGCAGGCCGCGCGGTATTTGTACGCTCATATGACTGTTAAGTGGCGCGGATGGCGGCCCGGGGCGGGGGGTAGAGCTGAGCCGACCGGGTGACACGGCAGGGGGGCGGTACCACGATGTCGGCATTCCTGATCCGCGCATTCCGGCGCAGGAGAATTCTTCCGGGACCTTCGGGAAAGGCCGCGCGCCAGTGACTCAGCCCTTTGAACTGCCGGATTTCTACATGGCTTATCCGGCCCGGCTCAATCCGCACCTGGAGGAGGCCAGGGAGCACTCCAAGAAGTGGGCCAGGGAGATGGGAATGCTGGAGGGATCCGGGGTCTGGGAGGAGCACGACCTCGATTCCCACGACTATGCCCTGCTCTGCTCGTACACCCATCCGGACTGTGACGGACCGGCGCTGTCCCTGGTCACCGACTGGTATGTGTGGGTCTTCTTCTTCGACGACCACTTCCTGGAAGTCTTCAAGCGGCCCCAGGACCGGGAAGGCGGCAAGGCGTATCTCGACCGGCTGGCCGCCTTTATGCCCATGGACCTGTCGGCGGGTTTCCCGGAGGCCACCAATCCGGTCGAGGCGGGCCTCGCCGATCTCTGGGCGCGTACGGTCCCGAGCATGTCCATGGCCTGGCGGGAGCGGTTCGCGGAGAGCACCGAGAATCTGCTCAACGAGTCCGACTGGGAGCTCGCGAACATCAACGCGGAGCGGATCGCGAACCCCGTCGAGTACATCGAGATGCGCCGCAAGGTCGGCGGCGCGCCCTGGTCGGCCGGTCTCGTCGAATACGCCGCAGGCGCCGAGGTCCCCGCGGCGATCGCGGGGTCCCGTCCGCTGCGGGTCCTCAGGGACACGTTCTCCGACGGTGTCCATCTGCGCAACGACCTGTTCTCGTACCAGCGGGAGATCGAGGAGGAGGGCGAGCTGAGCAATGGGGTGCTTGTCCTGGAGCACTTCCTCGGCTGCTCCACACAGGAGGCGGCGGACGCCGTCAACGACCTGCTGACCTCGCGCATCCAGCAGTTCGAGAACACCGCCCTGACCGAACTCGGCCCGCTCTTCGCCGAGAAGGGCCTGGACCCGGGGTCCTGCGCCGACACCCTCGCCTATGTGAAGGGGCTCCAGGACTGGCAGTCGGGCGGCCATGAATGGCACATGCGCTCCAGCCGCTATATGAACGGCGGCGGGGGTTCCGAGGGCGCGTCGTTCTCCATGACGCCCGTCGGTCTCGGCACGGCCGCCGCCGACATCGCGAGGACGATCGGCGCCGGCGCCCCCGCCCGGGCCCGGGCGCACGGCCATGTCCCGTTCCGGCGGGTGGGGCCCTCGCTGCTGCCGGAATTCAGCATGCCGTTCGAGCTGGAGCTGAGTCCGCATCTGGAGTCCTCGCGGGAGCATGTCGTCGAGTGGGCCCACCGCATGGGCCTCCTCCAGCCGCAGCCGGGCGTGCCCCGCTCCGACATCTGGGACGAGGACCGGCTCAGGCGCATCGACCTCCCGCTCTGCTCCGCCGGGATCCACCCGGACGCCACCCCGGAGGCGCTCGATCTGACCTCTGACTGGCTGACCTGGGGGACGTACGGCGACGACTATTTCCCGGTCGTCTACGGCGATGTCCGTGATCTGGCCGGCGCGAAGGCGTGCAATGAACGGCTCTCGATGTTCATGCCGGTCGAGATCTCCGGGATGCCGGTGCCGGTCAACGCGCTGGAACGGGGCCTGGCCGATCTGTGGGTCCGCACGGCCGGCCCGATGGAGCCGCCCGCCCGCCGCACCTTCCGCACGGCCGTCGAGGACATGACGGCGAGCTGGCTCTGGGAGCTGGCCAACCAGGCGCAGAACCGCATCCCCGACCCGGTCGACTACATCGAGATGCGCCGGCAGACCTTCGGCTCGGACATGACCATGAGCCTGTCCCGGCTGGGTCATGGCCGCGAGGTGCCGCCGGAGATCTACCACAGCGGCCCGGTGAAGTCCCTGGAGAACGCGGCACAGGACTACGCCTGTCTGCTGAACGACGTCTTCTCGTACCAGAAGGAGATCGAGTTCGAGGGCGAGATCCACAACGGTGTGCTTGTCGTGCAGACCTTCTTCAACTGCGACTACCCGACCGGTCTCGCGATCATCGACGATCTGATGAAGTCGCGCATGCGCCAGTTCCAGCATGTCGTCGCGGAGGAACTGCCCGTGCTGTACGACGACTTCGCCCTGGGCGAAGAGGCGCGCCGGGTACTCGACGGCTATGTGAAGGAGCTGGAGAACTGGCTCGCCGGCATTCTGAACTGGCACCGGGGCTGCCGTCGTTACCAGGAGTCGGACCTGCTCCGGGACAGCCGGGCCGCCCGCTGGCTGCCGCCCGTCCCCCATGGCCTCGGCACCTCAGCGGCGCGGCTGCCGCTGCCGGGAGGCGGCGCCGTGCCCGAGATGGCGGGGTGACGGCCGCGGGGGGACGGGGGCCCGTCCCGGCGCCGGACGGTCGCTGAGCCTTGTCAGGTTCCGCCGGGGGTGTCCGGGGCCGCGGCGTCGCGGGCGTAGGTCTCCGCGCTCTTCAGGAACATCGCGTGGAGCGCGCCCGCCGCCGTGGGGACCGAGGCGGAGAGCGGACGCTGGATCACCAGGAGGACGGTGGTGTTGTCGGCTTCGAGGGGGCGGTAGGTGATCAGTCCTGAGCGTTCCAGGGGGTCGCCGCGGACGCTGAAGTCCGGCAGGACGGTGGCGCCGAGGCCCTCGGCGACCATCAGTTTGCCCATCTCCGCGCCGTCCGTGGAGTATGAGAAGGTCGGGCTCCGGCCTTCGAGGAGCCGGTGCACATAGCGGTGCATCACATAGCCGGACCGCATCACGATGAGCGGCTGGGCGAGGAGGTCGGCGACCGACACCGTGCGCCGGGCCGCCAGCGGGCTGTCGGAGCGTACGCAGACGACCGGGCGGCCACGCAGCAGCTCGGTGGTGTGCAGGCCGGTCGGTTTGTCGTCGCCCTGGAGGTAGTTGATGAGGCCCAGATCGAGCCCGCCCTCCAGCAGCTCGCGCTGGATGTCGGCCTGCTGGGCTCCGATGACCTCGACCTGAGTCTCCGGGTGGGCCGCCCGGAACGCGCGGATGGTCGGGACGAGCAGCGGCACGGTGGCCGCGTTGACCGTGCCCAGCCGGATCATGCGGCTGGTGTGGTGCTGGTCGTCGGCCGCCCGGCGCAGGGTGTCGACCGCGTCGAGCACACCGATGATGTGAGGCAGCAGTTCGCGGCCCGCCGCGCTGATCTTGGCCCCGGACCGCCGGCGGTCCAGGATGTCCACACCCAGCTCCCGCTCCAGATTGCGGACGGTCTCGCTCAGCGCGGGCTGGGAGACATGCAGGGCCTCGGCCGCGCGGCGCAGGGAGCCGAGCCGGGTGACGGCCGCTATGTATTCGAGCTGCTCAATTCGCACGGCGATATCGCCTTTCGGCCATGCTGAAAGGGAAACCCTATCACCACGTCGCGGATACCGAATCGACCGGTACGGGGGCCCGCCGGTACCCTCGTGATCCATAGGGTGTCGAAATGGGCGACGAGGTGGTGACGTGCTGATGAAGGATCTCCGGGAGCTGACCCGGCGTCGTCATGTCGATCTCGTACGCGTCTCCAGCGCGCTCTGTCGGCGTTCGGGCTGAGTACCGCGATTCCCCGCAGTCTGCCGCGCCGAACCGCCTCTGACCAGGGACGCCGCTCGTATCGCAGCGTGCCGCGCCCACGCTCACCGTACCGGTGACCACTTGGCGGGCATCGTGTGAAGCGCTGGAAACGAATGCGCGAGGACCTTCCGCGGGGATTCCTCTCTGCTGATTTCTGTTCCGTCCGCCGTCACGGATTTAACGAGTTCTTCATGTTTATCGTGCCGTGCACGCCGGACGTCAGTGTCGGTCCCGCATCCTTTCATCCACCGGGAGTTCCCGATGTCCGTCCCGTCCCGCGCGGAGCCTCTCCGTTTCGCCTATTGGGTCCCCAACGTCAGTGGTGGCCTGGTCACCAGCACGATCGAACAGCGCACCGACTGGGAGTACGACTACAACCGTGAGCTGGCAGTGCTCGCCGAGAACAATGGCTTCGAGTACGCGCTCAGCCAGGTCCGCTACATGGCGAGCTACGGCGCCGAGTACCAGCACGAGTCGACCAGTTTCAGCCTCGCCCTGCTGCTCGCCACCGAGCGGCTCAAGGTCATCGCCGCCGTCCATCCAGGTCTGTGGCACCCCGGCGTGCTCGCCAAGCTGGGCGCCACCGCCGACCGGCTGTCGAAGGGCCGGTTCGCGGTGAACGTCGTCAGCGGCTGGTTCAAGGCCGAGTTCACCGCGCTGGGCGAGCCCTGGCTGGAGCACGACGAGAGGTACCGGCGCTCGGAGGAGTTCATCCGGGCCCTGCGTTCGATCTGGACCGAGGACCATGCCGAACTGGCCGGGGACTTCTACCGGATCCGGGACTTCTCGCTGAAGCCCAAGCCGCTCAGCACCCCGGAGCGCCCGCATCCCGAGATCTTCCAGGGCGGCAACTCCACCGCGGCCCGGGCCATGGCCGGCCGGGTCTCGGACTGGTACTTCAGCAATGGCAAGGACTTCGACGGTGTGACGGAGCAGATCGGGGACGTCCGGGCCGCCGCGGCCGACGCGGGCCGCCGGGTCCGCTTCGGGCTCAACGGCTTCCTGATCGCCCGGGACACGGAGGCCGAGGCGCGCGAGGTGCTGCGCGAGATAGTCGCCAAGGCGGACACCGAGGCGGTGCGCGGATTCGGCTCGGCGGTGCGGCAGGCGGGCAGGTCGGCGGCGGACGGCAAGGGCATGTGGCAGGACTCGTCGTTCGAGGATCTCGTCCAGTACAACGACGGCTTCCGGACCGGTCTGATCGGTACACCGGAACAGATCGCCGAACGGATCGTGGCGTACAAGCGACTCGGTGTGGATCTGTTCCTCCTCGGCTTCCTGCACTACCTGGAGGAGGTCGAGTACTTCGGCAAGCGGGTGCTGCCGCTGGTCCGCGAGCTGGAGGCGCGGTTTCCGCAGGAGAGCGAGGCGACCGCGGCCCGGGCCTGACCGCCGGTGTCCGTGCCCCCGCCCCCGCCGCCGGCTTCCCCGCGCTTGTCCTCCCCTAACGCCCTTACGCGTACCAACGGATCCCGAGGTGATTCCGCATGGCCACGATCCTTTCCGTCTCCGGCAGCCCGTCCCCTGTCTCCCGTACGGCACGGCTGCTCCGGCACCTTGACGGCCGGCTCACCGCCCAGGGCCACCGGGTGATCCCACTCGATGTACGGGCACTGCCCGCCGAGGCCCTGCTCGGCGCGGACTTCGGCGATCCCGCGATCGTCGAGGCCAGGCGGCTGTTCGAGGAGGCCGACGGCGTTGTCATCGGCACCCCGGTCTACAAGGCCGCCTACTCCGGGCTGCTGAAGTCCCTGCTCGATCTGCTGCCGCAGTACGCCCTGGCCGGCAAGACCGTACTGCCGCTGGCCACGGGTGGGAGCACCGCACATGTGCTGGCGATCGACTACGCGCTCCGGCCGGTGCTGTCCTCCATGGGCGCGGCGCATATTGTCCAGGGCTGGTTTGTCCTTGACCGGCATATCACCGTGCGGGAAGAGGGAGGAGTGACCGTGGAACCGGGTTCACAGGAGGCGCTCGATCATGTGGTCGACCAGTTCTCGCTGGCGCTGCTGCCGGTCCACGCGCCGAGTGTGGCCGCCTGACCCCCTCACCTGCTCCGCCCTGTCCGGCGCGCCAGACGCCGGACAGGACCCAGGCCGCTGTTGTTGATCCCTTTCGTTTCCCCTTCCTTTCCATCGAAGCCCCGCCCGGAGGCCCTGCCGTGACCGCACCCGAATCCGCCGCTTCGCCGGCCCATGTGATCGCCGACGAGGCCGAAGCGCTCGCCGTCGCCGCCGAACTGGCCGAGGTCTTCCGGGCGGGCGCCGCGCGGCGGGACGCGGAGCGCGCCCTGCCCCGTACCGAGCTGGACCGGCTCTCGGCCACCGGCCTGCTCGGTATCACCGTGCCCCGCGCCCATGGCGGCGCCGATGTCCCGGCCCGGGTGCTCGCCGAGGTCGTCCGGCTGCTGGCCACCGGCGACGCCAGCCTCGCGCAGATCCCGCAGAGCCACTTCGTCTACATCAATGTGCTGCGCAGACAGGGCACTCCGGAGCAGCAGAAGTTCTTCTTCGGCGAGGTGCTGGCCGGGCGGCGGTTCGGGAACGCGCAGTCGGAGAAGGGCACCAAGCACGTCCAGGACATCCG
The DNA here is from genome assembly GCF_040635655.1 of Streptomyces sp. NPDC006923. Classification (NCBI taxonomy): domain Bacteria; kingdom Bacillati; phylum Actinomycetota; class Actinomycetes; order Kitasatosporales; family Streptomycetaceae; genus Streptomyces; species Streptomyces sp. NPDC006923. Next base: position 75,794 of record NZ_JBEYIF010000005.1, on the reverse strand, counting down.
CACCCGGCTGAGCCCGACGCCGGAGGGCGGGTACCGGCTGACGGGCGAGAAGCACTACTCCACCGGGGCGCTGTTCGCCGACTGGATCCCCGTCCTGGCCCGGGCCGCCGAGGACGCGCTGCATGTCGCGTACATACCGCGCGACGCGCCGGGGGTGACGGTGGTGGACGACTGGGACGGCATGGGACAGCGCACCACCGCGAGCGGGACGGTGCGGCTGGACGGTGTCGAGGTGCCCGCCGACCGTGTTGTGCCGCACCACCTCACCTTCGAGGGGCCTCAACTGCACGGCGCGGTGGCCCAGTTGCTGCACGCGGCCATTGACGCGGGGATCGCGTCCGCGGCGCTCACGGAGGCCGCCGAGTTCGTCCGTACGAAGAGCCGCCCCTGGTTCGAGAGCGGCCATGACACCGCGGTCGAGGACCCGCTGCTCATCCAGCGGTTCGGCGAGCTCTCGCTGGCGGTCAGGGCGGCGGACGCGCTGCTCGCCGCGGCTGCGGGCGCGGTGGACACGGCCGCCGCGGAGCTGACCGACGACACCGCCGCCGAGGCGTCGATCGCCGTGGCCGCCGCGAAGGTGCAGGCGGCGACGGCGGCGGTGGACACGAGCAGCGCGCTGTTCGAGGTGGCGGGCACCCGCGCGGCCCTGGACAGCCTCAATCTGCACCGGTATTGGCGGGACGCGCGTACGCACACGCTGCACGACCCGGTCCGCTGGAAGGTGCAGCACATCGGCCGCTATGTGCTGACCGGTACGCGCCCGCCGCGCCACGGTCTGCTCTGACCGCCGCTTCCCACCAGCCCCTCCCGTGCCCCATCCCCTGGAGAGTTCAGTGAGCCTCACCTTCCATTGGTTCCTTCCTACGTATGGTGACAGCCGCCATGTCGTCGGCGGCGGGCACGGCCTGCCCGCCGGCGCCGCCGGGGGGCAGCGCCCCGCCGACCTCGGCTATCTCACCCAGATCGGCCGCGCGGCCGAGCAACTGGGATTCGAGGGCGCGCTCACGCCCACCGGCGCCTGGTGCGAGGACGCCTGGCTGACTACCGCCATGCTGGCGCGCGAGACCGAGCGGCTGAAGTTCCTGGTCGCCTTCCGGCCCGGTTTTGTGTCACCGACGCTGGCGGCCCAGATGGCCGCCACCTTCCAGCGCCACGCCCCCGGGCGGCTGCTGCTCAATGTGGTCACCGGTGGCGAGAGCCACGAGCAGCGCGCGTACGGCGACTTCCTGGACAAGGACGCCCGCTACGCGCGGACCGGGGAGTTCCTCTCCATCGTCCGCGACTTGTGGCGGGGTGAGTCGGTGACGCTGGAGGGCGAGCACCTGCGGGTGGAGGACGCGCGGCTGGCCAGGGTCCCCGATCCGGTGCCGCCGGTGTATTTCGGCGGCTCCTCGCCGGCCGCGGGGGAGGTCGCCGCCCGGTACAGCGACGTCTATCTGACGTGGGGGGAACCGCCGGCCCAGGTCGCCGAGAAGATCAAGTGGATCCGGGAGCTGGCGGCCAAGGAGGGCAGGACCGTACGGTTCGGCATCCGGCTGCATGTGATCGCCCGGGACACCGCGGACCAGGCGTGGGCCGAGGCGCGGCGGCTGCTGGACGGCTTCTCCGAGGAGGCGATCCGCGCCGTACAGGCGGGCCTGGCCCGCAGTGAGTCCGAGGGACAGCGGCGGATGCTGGCCCTGCACGGCGGATCCACCGACGGCCTGGAGATCTCTCCGAATCTATGGGCCGGTATCGGTCTGGTCCGAGGAGGCGCGGGCACTGCCCTGGTGGGCAGCCATACCGAAGTGGCGGAACGTATAGCCGAGTACCACCAGCTCGGGATCGACGAGTTCATCATGTCCGGTCATCCTCATGTGGAGGAGGCCTACTGGTTCGGCGAGGGCGTACTGCCGCTGCTGTCCGAGGCGGGGCTGTGGACCCATCCGACGGCCGCGCCGGCGAGCGCGCCGGCCTCCGTGCCGTTCGCCGCGGAGGTGGGTCGCTGACCGACCGGTGAGGAGGCGCGCTCCGGCGGAGCGCCACGTGCGGAGCGCCGCCTCCTTGCGGTCCGCGTCGTAAGGACGCGCGGCCGCCGCGGTCGGTCTGCCCGCCGTGTTCGGCCTGGCCGCTGTGTCCGGCCCGGTGGACGGGCCGCCCCCCTCGCTACCGTCCCCGCTCCTCTTCGCACGGCTCCGGTTCGCGAAGGCCCTCGGGCGGCACCAGGGCGTCACCGGGGCGAGGCCAGGGCCTGCCTTCCATCTCCTCGATGGTGGTGTTGTACCGCAGCAGCGCGTGCGCCAGCGTGGCGATCTCGTCCGCCGTCCAGTCGGCCAGCAGGGTGCCGAGGCCGTTGATGGCCCAGACGCGATTGGCGTGGAGGCGGCGCAGGCCCTCCTTGGTGATGCGGATCTTCTTGGCCATTCCGCCGTCCGGATCCGGGATCCGCTCGGCCAGGTCCGCGCGCAGCACCGCGGCGGTCTGCCGGTTGACGGTCGAGGTGTCGAGGCCGAAGGCGTCGGCGAGCTGCCCGATCGACAGGGGTCCTTCGATCTCGATCCGGCTGAGCAGCAGATGGGCGCTGCGCTCCAGCCGGTCCCCGGGAGGGAAGTGGTCGGCACCCATGGTGGTGTGGCGGCCCACCAGTCTCAGCTCGCGCTCGATCGCGGCGATTTCCCGCTCCATGACCGCTGCCTCCTCTTCGATGTGGCGCGCTGACATAGTACCGGCCGGATATGTATGGTGCACACTCCATGCATCATGCATACTGCGTGCATGATGCATAACCTCATAGGCCAACGGGAGACCAGATGAGCACCGCCGCTTCTCCCGAGCCACGCAGCGGCGTCATCGTGGGGGTGCTGGCGGCCGCCGGCATCACGGTCTCCGTGATGCAGACGCTGGTCGTCCCGCTGATCCCGGACCTCCCGCAGCTCCTGCACACGTCGGCGTCCAACGCCTCCTGGGCCATCACCGCCACCCTGCTGGGCGGCGCCGTCGCCACCCCGGTCGTCGGCCGGCTCGGCGATCTCTACGGCAAGCGCCGCATGCTGCTGATCAGCACCGTGCTGCTGGTCGTCGGCTCGCTGGTGTGCGCCCCCGCCGACTCCCTGGCGCCCGTGGTGACCGGCCGGGCCCTCCAGGGCTTCGGCATGGGAGTGATCCCGCTCGGCATCAGCATCATGCGTGACGTCCTTCCGCCGGAGCGGCTCGGCTCGGCCATGGCCGTCATGAGTTCCTCGCTCGGGGTGGGCGGCGCGCTCGGCCTGCCCCTGTCGGCCGCCGTGGCGCAGAGCGCCGACTGGCACGTGCTGTTCTGGGGCTCGGCGGGACTGGGCCTTGTGGTCGGTCTGCTGATCCTGCGATTCGTGCCCGAGTCCAACGTCAGCGCGGGCGGCCGCTTCGACGTCGTCGGCGCGCTCGCCCTCTCCGCCGGGCTGATCTCGCTGCTGCTCCCCGTCTCCAAGGGCAGCGACTGGGGCTGGACGAGCGGCACCACGCTGGGCCTGTTCGCCGTGTCCGCCGTGATCCTGCTGCTGTGGGGCGGCTGGGAACTGCGCCACCCGGCGCCTCTCGTCGACCTGCGCACCAGCGCACGCCGTCCCATCCTGATGACCAACCTCGCGTCCGTCGTCATCGGTTTCGCCATGTACGCCATGTCGCTGGTCGCCCCGCAGCTTCTGCAACTGCCGAGTGCCACGGGTTACGGGCTGGGCCAGTCCATGCTCGCGGCGGGCCTGTGGATGGCCCCCGCCGGACTGGTGATGATGGCCGTCTCGCCCTTCGCGGCCAAGCTCTCGGCGGCCCGCGGTCCCAAGATCTCCCTGCTTGTCGGCGCGCTGATCATCTCCGTCGGGTACGGCGTCGCGCTCGCCCTGATGGGCAGTGCCTGGGGCGTGCTCGCCTTCGCGGCGGTCATCAGCGCGGGTGTCGGCTTCGCCTACGCCGCCATGCCGGCCCTGATCATGAGTGCCGTCCCGGCCTCGGAGGGCGCGGCGGCCAATGGCCTCAACAGCCTGATGCGCGCCATCGGCACCTCCACCGCGAGCGCGGTCATGGGTGTGGTGCTGGCACATATGACCACCGACCTGGGCCCGGTCACGATCCCGTCCGAGGCCGGGTTCCGTACCACCTTCATGATCGGCTCGGGGGTGGCACTCCTGGCCGCGCTGGTGGTGCTGGCCATCCCGGGCGCCCGGACGAAGTCCGGCCCGGCCGCCCGGATCCCGGCCGAGCCGCGGGTGGGAGAGGCGGCCGTGACCGGTTCGGAATCCCACTGATCGTCGCTCGCCCCGAGGGGAAGCCCGTTCGCCGGCCCGGCCGGAGGGCGGGCTTCGTTCTCACCCAGCGGAAGTCCTGACCCGCAAATAGGATGGGCGGGCGGTCCGCGCACATGTCCGACCGGCGCCGGAGACGCTGGAGAACAGGGGATTCGGCCAGGTCAGTGGCGTGTGGTGGACCGTACGACCGATGCTGCCGCGAGGAAAGTCCTCGCGGCGGTCCGTGAATGGACGTACTTCGGAGTGGTCCATGACCCGACGTCGTCGTCCCGCACAGTCGGCGAGCGCCGACGATCTGCTGAGCACGCTCGGGCAGCTCACGGCACGGGCGCGGGAAGGTGCCGAGCTGCAGCAGGCCCGGGTGGAGCTGGCCGTGGCGCTGCAGCGCGAGATGCTTCCCGCCGCGCTCCCGACCGTGCCGGGGCTGCGGGCCGCCGCCCGGTACTCTCCCGCGCAGCACGGCCTGGCGATCGGCGGCGACTGGTACGACGGGTTCCCGCTGCCCGACGGCGCTCTCGGCTTCTCCATAGGAGATGTGCAGGGACACGACGCCGAGGCGGCCGCGTTCATGGGCCAGATCCGTATCGGGATGCGGGCGGTGGCCAGTCCCGCCGCCGACCCGGGCGAGGTGCTGGGCCGGGCCAACGACCTGCTGCTGTCGGTGGACTCCGTCCTCTTCGCGACCTGCACGTTTCTCCGCTTCGACCCGGTCTCCTGGGAGCTTCAGATCGCCCGCGCCGGCCATGTCGCCGCCGTCTGGGCCACGGCAGACGGTCAGTACGGCGTCGCCGAGGTCTGTGGCGGCCTGCCGCTGGGCATCCTGCCGGGGCAGGTGTATCCGGTGACCCGGCGCAGTCTGACGACGGCGGGAGTCTTCGTCCTGCTCACGGACGGTGTGGTGGAAGGGCCGTCCTTCCCGATCGAGGAGGGGCTGGCGCGGGTGGCCCGGCTGGTCCGTGCCGGAGCCGTCGCCGGTACCGGCCCCGGCGAGCTGGCCACCGAGGTGATGCGGGTGGCCGAGCTGACCGGGCACTCGGACGACGCGGCCGTACTCGTCCTGTGCCATGAGGCGGCTCCGGCCCCGCCGGACGGGAACGGGTGACGCCCCGGCCGCGGCAGTGCGTGTCATGGCCCGTGCGGGCCGGATGACGTTGTCTGATGGCTGCTGTGGTACGCACCGAGGACATACGACATCTCTCCGTAGCCGTTCTGCGGATCCTCGCTGTCACTGTCGCCTACTACGTGACCGGACAGATCGGCCTGATCAGGGAAGTGGTCCTGGAGGGCGCGGTCGTCACGCCGCTGTGGCCGTCCACGGGTGTCGCGCTGACCTGCCTGCTGTGGTTCGGTGCCGGCGTGTGGCCGGGCATCACCCTCGGGGCGCTCCTGAGCGTCGCGACGGTCGGCCCGCTGTACCTCGGCGACCTCGGGATCCTCGCGGGCAACACCCTCGCCCCGCTGTGCTCCCTCTGGCTGCTCCGCCGCGTCGGCTTCCGGCCCGATCTGGCCCGCCTGCGGGACGGCCTGGCGCTGGTGTTCCTCGGCGCGCTGGCCGGGATGCTGATCAGCTCGACCCTCGGGACCTCGATGATGGTGGTCAGCGGGCGGTTGCGGCCGGAGGGATTCTGGCCGGTCTGGGCGGCGTGGTGGACGGGCGACGCCATGGGCGTCCTCGTGGTCACACCGCTGCTGCTTGTCCTGCGCCGGGCGCGGCTGCCCCGGGACCTGCACCGCTGGGGAGAGGCGGGGACCCTCGCGGTCCTGTCCGTCGCCATTACCCTGCTGGCGACCAGGAGCTCCGTCGCGCTGCTGTTCCTTGTCTTCCCGCTGATCATCTGGGCCGCCCTGCGTTTCGAGTTCGCGGGGAGCGCGCCGTCTGTGCTGCTGGTGTCCGTACTGGCGATCGTGGCGGCGACCGATCGCGTGGGGCCGTTCGCCCACCACACCCTCTTCGAGGTCATGTTCAGCCTCCAGGCGCTCAACGGATGCGCGGCGCTGACCGGGCTGCTCCTGGCCGCGGTCGTCACCGAGCAGAAGAACATCCGCAGAAAGGTCGAGGAGGCGTGCGAGGAGCTGGCCAGTGTGGTGGACCAGCTCGCGCCCGAGGTGTCGGTGAACCGCTGGCCGCCCGAGCGGGGAAGACGCCAGGCCGAGGGGTGAGCGCGGGCGCCGTCCGCCTCGCGCGGGACAGCGACGGCGGGGCGGTGTCCACGTGTCACCTGGGTGGTGTCAATTCGCGCGAAAGCGTGAGGGTCCGGGCCGTCGACCGGTCCCGGAATCCGGGGCTCCGTGCGTCGGGCCGATCCCGTGAATGCCGGGAGGGACGGTGCCCGCACCGTCCCTCCCGCTCCGTCCTGGTCCCTCCTGACGCCGGCAGAAGCTAATCGGTCTTCGCGGTCAGACTGGGCGCGCGGTCGGCCGTGTCCGTGCGCGGTCGCGGCAGCGACGCCTCGTCCTGGTGGCGCACGACAACGGTCCGTCCCGGTACGGGGATCTCGATCCCCTCGGCCCGGTAACGCTCGTGCAGGCGCTTGATGAAGTTGTGCTTGATCACGTACTGGTCGCCGAACTCCAGCACCCGCAGGATCACCGTGAAGCCGATGCCGGCCTCCGTGAAGGTGTGGAAGCGGACGGCCGGTACATGGTCGGGCACGCCGCCCTCCACCTCGGCCATGACCTTCTCCGCCACCTCGGTCGTCACGCGCTCCACCTGGTCGAGGTCACTGCTGTACGCCACCGCGACCTGGATCAGCAGCGACATCTGCTGTTCCGGGCGGTGGTAGTTGGTCATGATGGTGCTCGCGAGCTTGGAGTTCGGGATGATCACCAGATTGTCGGAAAGCTGGCGCACCACGGTGTTGCGCCAGTTGATGTCGACGACATAGCCGTCCTCGCCGCTGCTGAGCCGTATGTAGTCGCCGGGCTGCACGGTCTTCGACACCAGGATGTGCACACCGGCGAACAGGTTGGCCAGCGTGTCCTGCAGGGCCAGAGCGACGGCCAGTCCGCCCACACCCAGGGCGGTGAGCAGCGGGGCGACCGATATGCCCAGCGTCTGCAACAGGACCAGGATGCCGATCGCCAGCACGGTGACACGGGTGATGTTGACGAAGATGGTCGCCGATCCCGCCACCGCGGCCCGGGACAGGGTCACGGACCGCACCAGCTCGGCGACCGTACGGGCCGCCGAGAAGGTGGCGGACAGGATGAGAAGGGCGATCAGCACCTGGTTGACGTTGTGCCCGACCGTCGAGGTCAGGGGCAGCGCCGCGGCCGCCGCCGAGACGCCGAGGGCCAGCGCGGCCCAGGGGACCAGCGTGCGCAGGGCCGTGACAATGATGTCGTCGCCGCTCCAGCGTGTCTGGGTGGCGCGATCTCCCAGCCACCGCAGTGCGATTCTCAGGACCAGTCCGCCCGCGAGACCGACGAGCACCGCGGCGCCGGCGATGAGCAGGTCGTGCAGGGTGAGTTCCCGGTTCACCGGCCGGCCCCCGGCGTACGGGTCGGCGCCGGGGCGGGGACGCCGGACCGGGGCGCGCGCTCCGGCCGGGGGGCTTCCGGTCTGCCGGAGGCGAAGGTCGCTGCCCGGAACCGGGCCTGCTGGGTCGTCACTTCATCACCTGTTCGTTCCTGGGATGTGTGGGCACACCGGCGGGAACGGAAAGAGGGGGAGTTCGCCGTCACGTCGTGGACCGGTGTGCGCTGACATCTTGCCGCACGGGTGATCGTCTCTCGGGAGCGCGTGCCATCCGTTGGAGGCGGGCGGCTGCTCCCGCGGGCGTCGGGATCGTGGTGTGCCGAAGGCCCCCGGCCGGCGGACGGCGGGAGCCTTCGGCACGGACAGCCGTCAGCGAGCGAGCACCAGGACGACGAACCCGCCGAGGTAGCAGGTCGCGAAGAGCAACGGGATCCATTGTTCGACATGGGTGAGGGGCCAGTATTTCGACCGGTCGCGGCCCTCTCCCAGCTCGGTCCACTCGGCTCGCCAGTACGGCGAAGCGGGGAGTCTTTCTTCCAGAGCTCCGATCACCCGGTATTTGGCGGTGTTCAACTGCCGGTAGGAGCGGATGATGAAGAACCAGGCAAGGCACTGGATCACCAGTATGGCGCAGGGGAAAGCGAGCAACAATGCCCGGTAGGAGAGGTCGAGCGATGCAAGAGCCCCAGCGAGAGTGAAAATGCCGGTGTTGAGCGTCAAGAAGAATGTATTGGCGGCCGCTCTTCTGGCGCTGATTCGATCGGCCATCTCCACATATAACTTGTATTGTTCGAGAAGGACGGTTCGAGTGTCCTCGTCAATATCGTCCGCCGGTCCAATTTCTATGTTCCACAGGTTTGCCGGCATATTCCAATCCCCCCGTTTTTCAGACTGTCTCGCGCAGGTCGGAGGCCACCGAGACCAAGATGGTGCCGCCGCCGATGTTGTGCTGGACGATTTGAGTCCGTCCCGCCGTCCCGCCGCCGGCGGATGAGATCGGACGGTATACGGAGCCATCGTCCGAATTTTCGACGATCGACCGCAGAGCGTCCACCGCGTCGGGATCATCCTCAAGGAGCGCTTCCAGGCGCCCCTGCCAACGAATGGCGACAATCTCGCTGCTGGAAGAACCACTGGACACCACCTGACGAGCGTCTTCCAGCGCGCTGGTCATCTGATCCATCCGCGCCGGCGCCCGCCGGCTCAGCAGTTCGGCCATGCGGTCCCGCATGGCTTGCCAGGCGTCCGTCATCATGGCCTGAACCAGTACCCGTCCAGCCGCCGCCGCTACGGATGCCGCGATCGCGTCCATCTGTGTGCACCTCCTCGTTAGGGCCTCTGTTCCGGGGGACGACAACTGTTTTAACCGTGGTCTCCGGCGACCTCGTCAACGCGACGGCTCAGGGCGCTGTCGGGTCCGAAAACCTTCTTCATGTCTTCGTTGATCGACCGAGCGATCGAACTCGCCTCATCATTTTTCCCCACGACGAGCAACACGGAAACCAGGCTTGCCGCACAGCGTAGGGTCTCCGGATGCTGGTTTCCCATGATTTTTCGGCGCCCCGCCCAGGCCATGTGTCTCAGTTCCACCGCGTTCGCGAATTCTCCTCGCTTTTCCTGAATGAAAGCGAGATTGTCCGCCGAAGCCAGACTTGCGGGATGGAGCTGACCGAAGAGCTCGACTCGTTTTTCCCAGACCGATGTTTCGATCCGATGTGCCTCTTCGAATTCTTCCACCCCGCACAGCGACGAGGCGAGATTTCCCGCCGATACGAGAGTGTCGGAGTGATCCGACCCCAGGCGTGCGGTTCTTTCTTCAAGGATCTCTCGGTGGAGCTCGACCGCCTCCGCCCATTTGCCCTGGCCCGCGAGTGTGGCGGCGAGGTTGTTGCGGGAGGCCAGGGTCACGGGATGAGAGGCACCGAGGAGCTGCTCACGCGCGGCGTTGAGCCTTCTCAGTACCGCCTCGGCTCGCTTCGCGTTCCCCAGTTCCCAGTCGCACAGCGCCACCATGTGCAGTCCGGCCAGCGTGTCCTCGTGAACGGTTCCGAGGAGGAGCTCGAACCTTTTGACCACCCGGTCCGCCAAGTCCTTGGCTGTGAGCGGATTTCCGGCAGAGAGCTGGAACCAGCACAGCCGTAGCAGCAGCTCCCGGAATCCGGACTCGGTCGGCCAGTGAACCGAGTTCACCAGCGGCATCAGGGATCGGTAGACGGGCCAGGTGGCGGCATCGCTCGGATCACCCGGGTCATTGGCGACCAGCATCCGGGTGAGTTCGGATGTGATTTTTTCCTGTTCGTCCGGGGGCAGATTCGCTCGGATCACCGCAGCCAGTACGGGGTGCGTCCGAAGGTTCGAGCGTTTCCTCTCGGCCAGGTTGTCGGTGATGAGGATTCCGATGGTGTGGCTGAGCCCTTCGGGGTCCTTCACCGCCTTGCGCAAGGGCTGAGCGAAGACACTGGGGTCCCTGGTGAGCAGGCTGTCGGGAAGGGAGTGGGGCGCCGCCATCGCGAGCAGCCGGAGCATATGCGCCGCGGCCGGGTCGCGGGCGGAGAGTTTGTCGTACGTCTCCTGGAACCTGGCCATCAGTGAGTGCCCGGAGTCTCCGCCTGCTCGCAGGACGACCTGGTCCAAGCGGCTGTCCAGCAGCGCCAGGAAGTCTCCGACACTGGAGCCGGACACACTCAGTTGGTTGGCCGCGATACTCAGGGCGACGGGCAGGAACCCGAGGCGCATCGCGATCTGGTCGGCCGCCCCCGGAGGAATCTTGGGGGCGAACCGGCTCAGTAGTTCGGTGGCTTCGGCGCGGGAGAAGACCTCCAGCCGGATTCCGTGCCTGATCGCTGTCGCATGTCTGCGGCCCGTGACGATGACGTGGTACGGGGCCAGCGCCCGCGCGAGCTCTTCCGTCAGTGACACATTGTCGAAACCGTCCAGCACGACGAGGGCGCGGACATCACTTCCGGGGTCCGTCGGGATTCCGCTTCCGCCGCGGTGAAGGCGTGGCGAGATTGTTCGCAGGGCGGCGAGGGCGGCGAGTTCGTCGTCGCTGTCGCGACCGATGTCCTCCGGGCGGACGAGGACGGCACCGCCGTAGTTTCCCCTGACCCGGTTGGCGAACTCCACCGCCAGGGAGGTCTTGCCCGACCCGGCCATACCGCTGACGGCGAAGGGAGAGCCGTCGTCCCGGAAGTGGTCCAGCATGCGCAGGAGTTCTCTTTCCCTGCCCACGAAAGGGAGCGTGGGGGCAGGGACCTCCCAGATCTCGGGATGCGCGTCCGGGTATCTGGGGCTCTTTCGGCTGTCCGCCCTCGGGCCCCGGTTGGCCATGGGGCGGCCATAGAAATTCAGGACCGCCTGGAGCAGGTTCTCTCTGGCCTGCTTCTCCGACAGACCCGCGATGTCGACGACCACGCGGCGTGCCGGAGTCGCGTCCAGCACGCCGAACTGGGAAACCCTGATCTGCAGCAGACGGTCGGAGGGATCCTCACGGCCGACCGACGTGACCGTGGCCCTCGCGGTCTCCGCCCTCACCCATTCGCTGCGGTGCGAGTCGGGCGAGAGGAGTGCGAGCACCTTGGCGCTGTCCGCCTCCGCGTTCCGCAGGTCGTAGGCCCAGGTTTCTCCGGCGCCGGGCGCCGCGTCGGGCGTGACCAGGTAACCGGCGTTGGCCAGTTGGGCGGCGATCCAATCAGCCCAGGGCCTGTCCTGGACCGCGTAGCTCAGAAAGAAGTCGTATTTGACTCGGCCGTGCGGACGCTGCCGGTAGCGGTGACGCAGCGCGGATCGCTGTTCCGGATCGATCGGAACGGCCCGGTTGACCGTGTCGCGGGTCAGATAGCCGGTCAGCCGCTCGAATGCCGACAGCAGAGTGTCCTCCTGCTGAGGCCGGTCTCCGATCGGGGCGAGAAGTTCCTCGTAGGCGTACAGGCTCCGGTAGGGGACCTCCACATCCCCCCAGTAGCGTTCGACTTCTCCGGTGGGCACCTCCGCGAACGCTCTGCGGAAGCTCCACTGCGCCCAGTCCCGGCTTTCCTCCAGGCGGTCCGTCTCGCCGCTTTCCACGCGCATGGGCACGGGAAGGATCCGGACCGGGTGGTCGCCGCGCTGGCGCAGGACGGATTCCACCACCGAAGCGCATCCCGAGATGCTCTGTGTGCTCATGGTGAAGCAGGCGACCAGTGTGTCGGGGAGCTGGATGGTGCAGAGCCCCGAAGTGTCGCTGAGACCGGTCCTGCTGTCGATGAGGACATAGTCGTAGTGGTCCCGCATCTGCTGTCTCAGCGAGGCGATGAAGGTGCTCCCGCCGAGGCGGCTGTAGAACGAGTGCCAGTCGAAGGAGTTGACTCGCTGGCCGAACGACTTGTTCTGCCGGCCCGCGCCCAGCAGGTCGATGTGTCCGTCAGCGGGGAACTCCCACCGCAGTGAAACGGCGTGCTGCAGCGGATTGGCATAGGGCTCGTGCCAGCCGGGCCGGGTGTCCGCGTCCTGATCCAGGGCGGCGAGTGCGAAGTCCCACAGCATGTCGAGCACGCCGGAGGTGGACTTCAGCTCCTTGTCGAGGAGAAAAGGATGGAAGTAGCGGTGCAGCCCCGGTGCCTCCAGATCCCAGTCGACCACGAGGACGGACTTGCCGTTGCTGGCCAGGATCCAGGCCACATTGGCCAGTCCCATGGTCCTGCCGGTGCCGCCCTTGTACGAGTAGAAGGTGATGATTTCGCCCGGCTTCTTGGGCGCCGTCGTACCCATCATGCCTCCGAGGGCCCGCTGAGAAAGGCACGTGGAATGAAGGTCGCGCTCGCGTCGGTACTGACGGCCGGACGCACATGCGGCGCGTTCGAAACCAGCAGCCGGCAGAGCTCGATGAGCAGCTCCCGCAACGCGTCCTTGAAAGAAGCGACCGTGTCCAAGGACATCTTGAACACCGGTTGCCGGGCCCTGGCGTGCCGCCCGAGCACATGGAGGATCTGTAACCGGAGCGCGTCCGCGTTGTCGGTGGTTTCCGAGTCGCAGGCGCTCTCCGGAACCACCATCCCCGCGTTGATGGAAAGGCGCTTGTCGTACTCCTCCAGTGCCGCCTGACGGTGGTCCATCGCGACGGTCCACGGATCGAGGATGATGACGGCGAGCTCATTGTTGGCTTCGGCCTTGTCCAACAATTGGGCTACCTCGTCGTCGAACTCTTCGGGGTGCGGGACCAGTCGTAATTCTGTGGCGACCTCGGCGGCGTAAATGAGCACCGGCTCGGGCGCGTCCGGAGTATAGGGGGCCCAGTCGTCCTGTCTCGCGCCGTAGTGGGACGTGTCCTGCCGCAGGCTCCCCAGGTCGCCGCTGGTGCCGGAAGCCACCACCAGGCGGACGTGTTTCGGTCCGGACGGGAAAGCGGGCGGGCCGGGCACCGCGGCCGTCACGGCCGACTTCTCCTCGGCCTGCTTCGACACCGTCGCCGCCACGGGCCCGATCTCCGGATCCGCGAACGCGTTGTACAGGTCGTCCAGTTCGGAGGAGACGGAGTCGGGTGTCAGCGGGCTCTCGTTTATGAGACCTGCTACTCGCTCGCCCAGCATGTAGATGATCTCGTGGTACTGAGCTGTGTAGTCTCTGTGGTGCTTGAGTTGTACGAGCTGGCGCAAACCCGTCTTCGCGTAGCGTTCGCCCAGCTCTCGCTGTCTGGCCCAGATGTCGGCGGCGGTCTTGGGGAGACGTACGCGGTCGTGGAACACACCTTCCCAGATGACAGGGAAGATCATATTTGGTTCCGGTGCGGGTGTGCTCGCCGCGTATTGCTCCAGCCTTTGGCTGAAGGCCCACCACTCCTTGCCGCAGAACTCACTGGCGAAGTAGCGCGGCGAGTAGAGCGGTATGAACACCTTGCATGAGCCGAGGGCCTCGCTGAGTTCCCGGCGCCACTTCATGGCCGCTCGCATCTCGGCGTAGTTGTATCCCAGATGGTCGCGGCTCAGCGTGGTGATGCGGATGATTTCCTGGCATAAGTCTTCAAAAAAGTCCGAGACGAGATCGTTCTCATTGTCGTCTCCAGAGAAGCTGAGAAAAAGCTCCACCGCGCACACCCGCCACTGTCCGCTCCCCCCCTGACGCTGGCGCCCCAGGCCTGACGTCGGCATTTTTCCAGACGGAACCCCCCACGTCCTGGAGTCGGGAAGAATCAGCGCCGACAGCTCACCGACCGCGAAGGTGTACCCCGCCGCTCAGCCGATGGGCTCGACGGGGCACTCCTTCGCGGTCAGTGGCCTGGTGTCGCCCGACTGCCGGGCACAGAGCACCGTCCGTTCGTAGTCTCCCGAGCCCGGGTTCGCCACCTTCACCAGCGAGACCGCGTACCCGTCGCGGGTCCCGTCCAGGTGGGTCACGGTGAAGTTGACCCGCCCGGTGGCGAGTCCGTTCACATCCGTACGCCGGAGGTTGGCCCATGCCTCCGCCCGGCCGCGCGGTTTTCCGTCGAGCGTCGCGGCCCGGTAGAGCACCTCCACCGCGTCGTGCGTGAGCGCCGTCTGGCCGTCGACCAGCTTCTCGGACCTGGGTGTCTCGCTGGGGCTCAGGCCGAAGTCCTCGACCGCCTCCGCGGGGACGTTGGCCAGCCGGTCGTAGAAGATCGAGCCGTTCGCGGACTGCTGCAGCGCGGTCAGCGTGAGGTGGTAGAGCGTGACATTTCCCGCGACGCGGCTCTGCTTGGTGGCGAAGCCCGCCTTGGACAGGTCGTCGCCGGCCAGCACCGCGATCGGCCGGTCGTCACAGCCGGGGGTGGCGGTGATGCCGTTCATCAGCGGTGTGACGTCCTCGGACCGGCCCGCGAAATAGACGGCCAGGGGGGTGTCTCCGCCGCGGCAGATGTCCGCGATCTGACCGTCGAGAACGGGTTTGCCGTTCTGGAGGTCGTAGTCCGGCAGAACCTCCACCTGGTAGCCGGCGGCCTCCAGCATCCGCGTGCCGAACCTCTTCTGCTCCCCGGTGTAGCGGTCGTGACTCCTGCCGGGATCGCGGGCGAGCACAACGGCCCGTTCCTCATCCGGCTTCGCCGACAACTGCTGTGCGACCAGAGCGAGTTGATCATTCTGCCATTTGTCGGTCGCGGCGAGGCCGAAGAAATTGGGGTACTGGGCGAGGAACGTGCCGGAATTGGTGCTGGAGACGACCGGCAATTCGGCCTCCCGGAGCATCTCCTGGACCGTGTCGCTGTCGGTCATGTCCCGGCCCAGTCCGACCACGCCGACAATCGACGTGTCCCTGGCCGCGAGGTCGACGACATGCCGGGCCATGATCTGCTGGCTGTACATGTCCGCGCCGCCGTTGGCCACCAGTATCCGCAGCTTGACCGGGGATTCCTCGTTGCGTGCCACCTGCGCGAGATAGGCGCCACGCAATTCCTCGGCGCCCTTGACGAGCGCTCCGGTCGGGCCGGACAGCGGTCCCGCGTAGACGATCGTCACGTAATCGCTGTCGCCGATGTCCTCGTTGGCCTGCCGGATGAGGGCCTGGACCTCCCGCGCGACCGGGAAGGTGACCGTGCCGGTGGCGACGCCCACGCACTCCGTGTCCGCGCTGTCCCCGACGGGCACGCGCTCGGAGTCGCGGTTGGTGCCGCCCAGGCCGCCCACGCAGTACTCCTTGCCCAGCTCGGCGTCACGCAGTCCGGCGCCCAGCCCCGCGGCGACCAGCAGCAGGACCAGGGCCGGCAGGGACCAGAGCCAGGTCCACCGCGGTCTGCCCGGCGAGAGCGTCGTCCGGCGGAGGCTGCCCACCCCGAGGTCCGGCTGCCGCAGCAGGGTGTCCGGCAGCGGCACTCTCAGCACCCAGGGCAGGGTGCTGCCCTCCAGGCTCGGGGACTGGTTCACCCGCCGGCTCCGGTTCCAGTCGGCGTACCAGTCGGGAAGCTCCGCGACCGACCTGGGAAAGGAACCCGCCGACCGCCGGGCGGTGACGCTGCGGTCGAGGTCGCCGACATTCGCCTGCCGGACCGCGGCGATCACCAGCAGCGGGTCCAGCTCACTGCGGATGCTCCGTATGTCGCTGATCGCCTTGATCAGTTCGATACGGCCGTTGTCCATGTCCGCCCCCGGCAGCATCAGCACCGGCGGCGTCGGGCGTTTGCGGCCGCGCAGGTCCGGCGCCCAGGGGGAGTGGGCGTCGCGCAGATCTTCCCGCAACGCGTGCACACGGAGCTGCAAGTGCCTGCGCTGGGCGTCCTCGTTGGCCGCGGTCGGCTCCGCGTTGTCCAGCAGGCCGCTGTCCCGGATGTCGGGGACGACGGCGCCGAGCCGCTGCCGGACCGAGCCGGGCTGCCACAGATGGAGCAGCCGCCAGGTGCGGCCTTCGCCCCGTTCCGCCCTCGGGCCCTGGTTGAGATAGGTGGTGCCGAGGAACCAGCGGATCTCACGCCGCAGACCGAGGAAGACCGGCGTTCTGCCGGGCAGGACGCTCAGAGTGATCACCGCGGCCAGCACGGCCGCCACCACGCCGAGCGTCACATACCAGGGCCTGTCCGCGATCAGCACCGCGACGACCGCGATCAGCAGCGCGGGCAGAGTCTTGGACGCGTCCTTGGCGGCTTCCTGGAGACGCGAGGCCCAGTGGGTGCCGGTGGGACGCCAGCCCCTGCTGTTCAGTTCCCTGAGTAATTCCGCCGGATCGGCCTGGCCGCTCTGCTCCGTGACCACGTCCTCGATGGTCGAGAGGAGCTTGCTGCGCGGAAAGGTGTAGTGGCCGTACTGGCGGGCGCCACCCTTCCACGGGTCGGCTTCGACGCATGGTGCCCGTCCGGTCTCCGGGGACTTGCCGCCGAGCTCCTGCACCATGCGCAGAGCCCGGACCCGGGGTCCGAGGTCGCTGTCCTGAGGCGAGGACTTCACCAGCGCGAACGGCACGCCGCGGGCTCTGAGCTCTTCGCCCAGTTCGAAGAGGATGCCCTCGACATCGTCGTCCGCGGTCACCGTGCCGGACTCGGCGTGCAGAACGAACTCGGGCAGCGCCATCGGATTTCGTCTGCGGAATCCCTGGAAGAGCGCGTCCAGCATTTCGATCAAGTGCGGTGTGGTCGCGTGGTGCCGTCGTCTTCTGAAATCCGCGCGCGTCACCAAACGAGCCTCCCCCGGCCGGAGTTCCGCACTGAGAACCTGATACCGAGTCTGCCGTATCACCGCGTGTCGCAGAAGGCGTTGGCGGAACTGTGACCCGGCCGGGATATGCCGTACGCCGCCGCTCTCCGTGATCCCGAACCCCGTTCGGGAACGGGGGAGTTGCGGCCGGAGCCGCGCCGCCCGCGGGTACGGGTGGAAGCCCGGCTTCCCCTGGTCTCCGGCGTTCGCCGCCGCCCGGGAACGCTCGCTCCGTGACTGCCCGGAACCTGTGCCGTATCACTCCGGACTCATGCCGGGAGACCCTTTCGGGAAACACCGAAGAAACGCTTCTGGTTTCCCGGCGCCTCCGATTACCGGATTCCATTCCGGAGTCGGTGGCCCGTCCGAACACGGCCCCTGGGACGCTGAATTCCCGATTCCGCGCATGGGTTGGTACGTCCCGTCCCGGCGGCGACGGCCCACGGCCCGGCCGGGGAGCCGCGGCGTACGGCACCGGCGGAAAGGCGGTTGCGGGTGTGACCGGGTGATTGTCCCCGCTGCCCCTGGCCCCGCCAGGGCGGATTCGAGGCGGCGGGCGGATTCAGGTGAGCAGCCGCAGCAGATGCGCGCAGGCCGCCGACTCGCTGATGTGCCGGGCGATGACCTGGTGCAGGCCGCGTTCGTACGCTCCGGTCTCCCACGCCCCCTCGGGGGTCCTGCGCAGAAACAGGAAGTCGGGCGGTGTGGGGACCGGTTCGTGGATGCCCTGGATGCGGTAGTAGCCGTCGGCCACCCCCGCCGCGATCAACGCGGCCCGCAGTTCGAGGCGGTCCATGAGCACTCCGAGCGACGGCCGTCAGGCCACGGACGTGAGATAGCCGTGGTCCAGCAGCCACTTCACATTCAGCCGCTGCCCCTGACCGGGCTCCAGGAAGACCGGGTCGAGTTTGATCTGCCGTCCCCTGCCGGGCTGCTCGAACCAGGGGGCGATGCTGCCCTGCCACACCCAGAACGGCTTGGTCACCCGGTAGACGTGATAGTCGCAGGGCGCCGCCGTGTCACGGGTGTTGAGACTCTGCGGCGGCAGCGCCCGCTCCGCGTACGCGTCGCCCGCCGGAGCCAGGTACCCGCCGTACTCGGAGCCGAAGCGGTCCAGCCGCTCGCCGGTGCGCAGCTTTGCCGGCTCCTTGTCCACCGCGCCGTTGACCTCGCCGAACCCGTCGTTGGGCGGGTACTTCCAGCCGCCCGTGTCGGCGGGCCCCTCCCAGTACTTCTTGAGGAAGGCGGCCGGCGACAGCTTCCCGGTCCGCTGGTAGCCCTTCAGCAGCGGACCCACCGGGGCCAGCCGCTCCCTCGGCAGCCACCGGGGCCCGAGCCGCGCGTCGCCTTCGAACTCCCCGGTGCAGGGCGCGTTCCTGGCCGCCCCCGGGAGCCGCTGCTCCTGCTGCGCGGCGGCGTTCGCGGCGGGGGCCGTCGCCAGCCCCACGGCGAGACCGAGCGCGGCGACGATGATGCGAATTCGCTTCACTGAGCCGTCCCTTCACGTGCTGATGATCCATCAGGATATCTGACGCAGGGTAGTTACTCGGTGACGTGATGTATTGATCGGTGTGGCGGTGCCGCCGGCCGTCCGTCCAGGGCCTCTCGTCGGCCGGCGACATGTCCCGCGAGCCGGGCTCAGCGCGCCGAGGACCGTCCCGGCCGTCGCTGCGAAACGAGGAGGAACCCGCCGGCCACCAGGAGGCCCGCGGCGGCCGTTCCGCCGATGAGCAGGGCGCTGTCGCTCCCCGTGTCGGCCAGTGCGTCGTCCTGAGTGCCGGGGTGCCCGGTGCCGGGGCTCTGTGTGCTGCCGCCCTGTGTGCCGCTGCCCTGTGTGCCGCCACCTTGTGTGCCGCCGCCGGGGGACTCCGTACCACCGCCCGTGCCGGGCCCTTCGCCGGACGCGTTGACGACGACGGCCGCCGTGTTGTTCGCCGGGTTCGTGTCGAAGGGCAGCGTTCCCCAACGGTGCTCGCCCTTGACGAACGCCACCTTGCCGGTGGCGTTCGCGACGACCTTGTCGATCCGCAGCCGGAAGGGATACGAGCGCCGGCTGTCCTCGTCGGCGTAGTTGTACGGCGTTGTGCAGCGATAGACGGAAGCGTCGGCCGCCTTCTTGGGGGCCCCGCCGCCGGGGCCGGCCGGAGAACAGAATTCCGGAGCTGTGGTGACCGTGGTACCGGCCGGGATCCCGACGTCGAAGACACCGATGGGCGAGCCGACATCGTTGGCCACCCAGGCCGGTCCCTTGTTGGCGAAGGCGACCTCCGCGCTGACGGTGTCGCCGGCCTTGCCCGTGACGTTCGCTCCGGAGAGCGCGAAGTCCGCGGTGTTCCGCGCGGTGATGCCGACATCGAGCCGCTCATAGCCGTAGGTGGCGCCGGGGTCGGCCGGCGGCTCCTGCGGGACGAGTCGCAGCACCGGATCGGCTCCGCCGCCGTGCTGGGTGCCGTCGGGGAAGGTCGCCGCGTCCGGCTGGATGGTCAGGCTGAGGCGTTCGTACAGCGCGCGGTCCAGGAGGGTGACACCCAGCGGCTTCTCCGGCACATAGACGACGCCGGGCTCCAGGGTCTGCTCGATGTCACAGACGGCGTTGACCTGCGCCGGTCCTTCGTCCTGGGCGGGGGTCTCCTCGTACACGCAGTTCGAGTACTTCTGGGAGAAGGACAGCCCCTGCGAACCGTCGAGGAACAGCGCCACCCGGGAGGCGGGCCCGGCACCCTTGTTCTTGACAGAGAACGACACCGTGGCCGTGTCTCCGGGCCGCACACCACCGATCGGGGCGGACTGTCCGAACACCAGCTCGGCACCCGGCTCCGCCTGGCCCGTGACGGCGACGGCTGGAGCCGCCGCCGTCACGCAGACCAGCCCGGCGACGGTGGCCGCGCCGGCCGCGAGCCGTAGCGAGCGGGCCGTTGATGCAGATCTCATGGTGCCCCTCCAGGACGCGCGCGTATACGGACCGGCTCGGCTGAAACCGAGCGGTCGCGTGGGAGAAGACCTGCACGGGCGCTGAACGGTTGTACGGGAATTCACCCGGAGGACGCTTTGCCTCCACTTGGTACCGGCCGGGGGTGGGCGGTGCTGGGGTGGCCTGGCCTGGTCTGTGCGGCTGCGACCGGGCATGACGTGCGTTGTATGCCGCAGTCGGCTTCCGACAGCCGGAGCAGAATTCTGCCTTGGCACCCTCGTGCCCAGCAGTTCGGGCTATTGAATCGAGGTCGGCTCCGTGCCAAGGCGGGGGCAATCCGTCAAGGATTTCTGGGACGGCACGAAGTCTCCGTACGTGTACGGAACATGCCACAGTCGAGGGCTCGCAGGCATACCATCTTATGGCGAAGTCTTGATCACGAACTGGGGACACAGAGAACGTGCGCCCCACGCCGAGAGCAGCGGGGGACGAGCAATGAAGTTCGACGAGCAGTGGGTTGAGGCACGGGCCGTGGCGGCCGAGCGGCAAAATGTGGTGCGGCTCAACAGCGTCGACAGTGGGGTGGCGCCGGGAGCGGGTGCCCCGGATATTGCGTCCACGCCGGCCAAGAAGCGATCAGCCGCGAACGCCATCGAGATCGAAGTCGAGCCCAACACCAAGAAGGCCGGGCGCTGGGCCGACGCGGCGACTGGCGAGGCCGTCGCAGGCTTCGCCGGATGGGCTACGGCTGATGGTCTCAAGACGGTGCGGACCACGTGGGAGGGCCAAGTCAAGACACTCGTGGAACGACTCGTCGGAGAGACGATTGCTCTGAGGGACACCGCCAGGACGACTACCGAGTACGAACTCGACCTGCGTCAGCGCATCGGGACGGTCAGAACATCGGGCATCGAAGCACTCTGAGCCGCCGCCGATCGAGACGGTTCGCAGGCACCGGCACCGGCCACCGCGCGACGTCCCGACGCATTCCGAGGAACCAGCCATGCTCACGTACTACGAAGTCATGACGACCGATTTCGAGCCTCTCTCCGCCGCTGCCGACAAGTGGCAGGAAATGGCGGATGAGTTCCAAAAGGTCGAGAAACGGTACGGCGAAAGCGTCCAGAAGATCACGACGGATCACAGCTGGCTCGGTGAAAGCGCGAGTGCGGCCTACACGAAATTCGTCGCGACCCGTTACGAGTACCAGGCCGCACAAATCCAGGCCAAGGCGACTGCCACCTTGTTACGCAACGCCCACCAGCAGTTCGGCGACCTCAGGAAGCAGCTTGAAAGCGCCCGCGCCGACGCTGTGAAGGCCGGGATGAGCGTCTCCGAGCAGGGGAACGTGTCCTTCGACTGGGACCGGCTCACCGAGACCGAACGCAGCGCGGCCCGGCACGACCCCGACTACACCATGAGCGTCAGGAACTCCGAAGAGTCCTGGGCCGAGTTCATTAAGACGTGTGTGAAGGCCGTAGACGATGCTGACCAGGACCTCAAGCGGGACCTGGAGGCCGTCGTCAAGGACTCCGCCGGAGACAAGAACGACGCTACCTCCGGCACGGGATTCAACGGCGCTGCCGACAAAGTCGCAAGGGTGGACGACGCCGAGAAGCAGGCGCGGCTGGACCTTGCCTGGGCGAGGATGCGGGACGGCGAGACCCTGGATGACTATCTGCAGCGCCTGCAGAGGGAGGGCATGACACGCCTCACAGGCAACCCGAAGCTCTCCGAGTTGATATCCAACATCAGTAAGGGCACGGTCACGGCCGGTGCGCTCGCGACTGCCCTCACCGCCGTCGGACTGTACTCCTTCAAGCTGCACAAGGCGCTAGGAGGGCAAGCCCCCAACGCTCCCGGCACCTGGGCATCGCGTGTTATCAACGCCCGCCTGGCGTCGGCCGCGCCAGGGAGCCTACTGAGCAAGGTGCCTCCGGGCCTCGTTGGCGCGTTGACCGGATCTGACGAGGCCGCCATATGGGGCGCGCACATGAAGGACGGACGGTTCTTCATCCCCACGGCCTCGGAGGCCAACCTTGCCAGGGTCGCCCAGCAGGGTGGCCTGGCGAACGCCGCGAAGGCGGCTGGATGGATCCGTGGTGCGGGTGTGGTGGGCGGTGTCGCAGCGACCGCCTACGGCGTGGCCAACCTGGCCACATACGACGCAGACATGATCAAGAAGGACCCCGCGAAGTTCGCCTCCGACCTCAGCGGGACCGCATTCAGTGCCTCCATGACCGCACTGACAGTGGCACCCAATCCGGTCACCCTCGGACTGGCTGTGGGAACAGGGGCGGTGTACGCCGGTTGTCTGGTCGTGGACAACTGGGACTCCATCAGCAAGGGAGCGGAGGAAACAGCGGACTGGGTAGGTGACAAGGCTTCGGACATCGGATCCGGTATTGCCGGAGGAGCCAAGAAGCTCGGCAGCGCCCTCAACCCGTTCGATTAGCGAGGAAAAAAGACATGCACACCACAGTCGTCTCCTTCACCCTGCATAGGGGAAAGGAGCGTCCGAAGGGCGAGCCCGAGTACCACGTCTGGCAGGGCACATCGCAGGAGTTCGGCGAGATCCGAGTGCGCTATCCGGTGCCCCCGCACATGCCCCAGGCGCGCATGGCCGACGTACGCGGTGGCTTCCTCCCTACAGCGACGTTCGAGTCGCGAGGGGTACACATGGACGAGCTCACCAAACCGACCCTGAACGGAGCGACACTCCGAGTCGGGGACGCTGTCGTCTACATGAAGCGAAACCGTTGGGCGGTGACCAACCGTGGGCGGGCGCTCCACTTGAAGTATCTCGGGGACCGCTATCGGCTCAGGGCCATCAACCGCAAGGACTACACCCTCACCCGAGAGCCGGACGCCCAGGACCCGGGGGTTGTGGTCATCGTGAAGCAGTCGGGCATCGGAAGGCGGCGGCAGCTCTCCGTGAGCGTCCAGGGGCGGGCACTGCCGGCGGACATCGCGCTCGCGACCCTCTTCGCCGGTGTCGACCGGTCCGTTCTTACCCGTCGAGGTGCCGTGCGCGCGGGCTTGGCGAGGGTGTTTCACGTGGCGGCCGAATCCGCCGCGACCTGACCCGTCGACCACGACTACCAACTGAGCGAGCTTCTTCATGCCTTCTTACGACGTCTCCAGGTCCCGCTTTCGGCTGAGTGACGAGCATGTCCACGTTCTTGTCCGGCTGGCGACCGGAGAGCCGCTGCCCGAAGAGTTTTTCGCGCCACGGGACGAACTCCGAGCGTGTGGACTCATCAACCAAACGGGACAACTGGTCAGTGCCCTTGTGCCACTCATCGACACACTGCTCGCTCCTGTCGTGGTCATTTCCCTGGAAACCGCGAGCCGACAGGGCGAACTGCACCACGGGGTACTCATCGGGGAGAACGATGTGATCTCCCATCAAGCCTGGCCCGGCACGTCCGAGGCGGAGTACGCGCGCGTCGCGCCGAAAATGTTGGTCTGGGCTCTCGCGGACATGGTCAACCTCCAGCAACCCATTGATGTCGACGGCAAAGGCGTATCGCTGTTGGAAACCACCATGGGAACTGTCGAGTCGGGCCTGGCGGCCTTGGAGGCGGCCCCATTCACCGAGTCTGACGGCGAAGACCGCCACCACATACGCAAAGCCCTGGCCGCCGTCGGCACCCTTGACGAACCCGCTTTGTCGCTCCTCACGAACATGCTCGCGGAGCTGAGGTCGAGCTGGCGCATGACCGCGGCCTGGCAGGGCCACAAGGAGCATCAGGAAGGCGTGGAGGCGCGTGGATTCGCTGTCTGGGACTGCGGCCCGTTGGGCTATTGGCATCGGGAACGGCCTGCCGAGCCCGTATCGGCGGGTCGGATCGGACCGGAGAGCCCCCTGCGGTTCGTGCGGGCGGATGCGAAGAAGATCTGGGAACTGATCACCGGCCTTCTGCCCGCGGACGACGAGATTGGGCATCCTGGCTGATGGCCGTCGCCCCTTGTCGGTCAACGAGCGAAGGCGCAGCGACGGTAGAGCCGCTCGCAGCCTGATCCCGAGCCAGGCCCTGCCGAAGGAAACAAGCCGCAGCGGAGTGCTGAGGCATTCTTCGACGTGCCCTCCCCGGCCGGGACCGCTCTGACAAGGGTCGCCGAGGTGTGTCGTCGCGACGCCACCTCGACCCGGCTCATGAGTTCCGGGCCCGTCAGGACTCAGGCGTGCACGTGGCGAGGTCCGCCCACCTTCCGCGACGCCGCGTGGTGCGCGGGGCGGCTCGACGTCGTGGCTTCGAGATGCCGCAAGGACACGAAAGCGGTGAGGAGCAGGGTCGCGAAGACGCCGAGAAGAATGACGGAGACCCACATTTGCCGGCTTCCGGGTGACTGCCAGCCCGTCCAGGCAGTGGAGGCCGTCCACAGGAGGACGCCCATCACATAGAAGGAGCGGACCCGGTGCAGTTGCCGGATGGCCCGCAGGAACATGACGTACTCGCTCTTCGATGCCATACCGGCCCGCGTACCCCGTGCGCCGGGACTCACCGATCCGGGAAGGATCAATCCCGTCCGAGGATCAGGACGGACGCGTTCACCGGTTTCAGCCGGAGATGTCGCCTTGATCCGTTCGACGCGGCCATGCCAGGCTCTCCACTACGAGCACGCTATGAACGCGCTTGCGCGTACGGGGGGTTGGGACATGGCTGTCACGGTGCCGGAGTGGGCCGACATTCTGCTGGATCTGATCGGGGTGTCCTGGCCGAATGTCGACGAGGACGCGTATCGCGAGATGGCGGACGCCCTGCGGGAGTTCGCGGAGGATCTGGAGGACGACGGGCAGCTCGCCAACAACCATGTGCAGCGGCTCATTTCGTCCGGGCACGGTGAGGCCCTCGACGCGCTGAACGGGCATTGGGGGAAGGTCAAGGACAAGCACATCAAGGACATCGCCTCGGCGG
Organism: Streptomyces sp. NPDC006923; assembly: GCF_040635655.1. Classification (NCBI taxonomy): domain Bacteria; kingdom Bacillati; phylum Actinomycetota; class Actinomycetes; order Kitasatosporales; family Streptomycetaceae; genus Streptomyces; species Streptomyces sp. NPDC006923. The sequence goes on along the minus strand of NZ_JBEYIF010000005.1, from coordinate 51,111 downwards.
CGCGGACCATCGCGGGTGCGCTGGACGCGGCGGCCACGGCGATCGAGGTGATGAAGGGCGCCGCGATCGTCCAGCTCGGCTATCTGGCGGGTGAGGCGGGTATCGCGCTGTCGCTGATCCCGGTGACCGGCGGTCTGTCGGCGCTCTTCGGCGCCGCCGCGATCCGGGCGACTCAGGAGGTCGTGCGGCGCCTGATCAAGGAGGCGGCGGACGAGGCGATCGGCTACATCGTCTCGGCCATGACCGAACCGGCCGTCGCCGCGCTCGAAAACCTCGCCGCCGACCTGGTCGTCCAACTCGGCGCCACCGCCATGGGGTTGCAGAACGGCGTCGACCTCAACCAGGCCAAGCAGGCCGGCACGGACGGCTTCAAGGAGGGCGTGCAGGGTTCCAAGGACGCCATGCACCTGGCGTCGGCGGGCAGCGGTCGCGGCGCGGGCGGTCCCGGCTTCCATATCGAGCACTCCGAGCACGACTTCGCCTCCACCCAGCTCAACGGCGTCAGCGTCAGCATCCAGGGCAGGACCGCCGGCAAACTCGGCAAGGCCAGGACCGCCCATGGCCGCACCCGGGGCCGGGACTCCATCGCCGAGGTCATCGACCCGCTCGCGGACAAGGCCATGGACGCGCTGGACAAGGCCGTCAAGACGATGGGCGACCATGTCGGGCAGACCCTCCCCCAGGCCGTCCGCCAGATATCCAAGGACCACAAGAACAACGACGACGACATCCGCGCCCGCCTCGCCAACGAACGCAAGAACGATGCCGGTGACGGCGGCGGGCCCGGCGGTTCCGCGCCCGGCAGGAGCCGCCCCTCCGGCCACGAGAAGCCGGAGTCCCTGCGGGGCGCGAAGGACGACCCCCGCCGCAATGGCATCCCGCTGAACGGCAAGACCTGCAAGAACGACCCGATCGACGTGGCCACCGGCGAGATGACCCTGCCGCAGACCGATCTCGCGCTGCCCGGCACCCTGCCCCTCGTCCTCAGCCGCACCCATCTGTCCGAGTACCGCTACGGCCAGTGGTTCGGGGCGAGTTGGGCCTCCACGCTCGACGAGCGCATCGAACCCGACCCGATCGGTACGGGCGGCATCTGGGCCCGCCAGGACGGTTCGCTCCTGGTTTACCCGGGGCTCCCGCTGCCCGGACGTGACCCTGTCCTGCCCATGGAGGGGCCCCGGCTGCCCCTCGTCCACGACAGCCAGGACGACGACGTGACGACGTACACGGTCACGGACTCGCACACCGGGCTGACGCGGTACTTCAGCGGCAGCCCGTACCGCGCCTCCACCGCGTACTGGCTCACCGCCATCGAGGACCGTAACGGGAACCGCGTTTCCTTCGCCCGCCGCTCCGACGGCTCACCCACCACCGTCAGCCACGACGGCGGCTACACCGTCCAGGTCACCACGGACGCGGAGCGCGTGCGCGCGCTCAGCCTGCGCACTCCGGACGGGCCCGTCGAGGTGATGTCGTACCGCTACGACACCCGGGGCCGGCTGTCGGGCGTCGTCAACTCCTCAGGACTGCCGCTGCGTTTCACCTACGACGAGCAGGGCCGGGTCACGTCCTGGACCGACCGCAACGACTACACCTTCAGCTATGTCTACGACAGCGCGGGCCGGGTCGTCCGCACGGTGGGACCGGACGGCTGCCTCTCCTCGTCCTTCGCCTACGACACGGAGAACCGGATCACCCGCTACACCGACTCCACCGGCGCCACCACCACACTCCACCTGAACGAACTCCTCCAGGTGGTCTGCGAGACCGATCCGCTCGGCCACAGCACCCTGCGTACCTGGGACCGCCACGACCACATGCTGTCGCACACCGACGCACGGGGACAGCGGACGCTGTACTCCTGGGACGACGACGGCAATCTGGCCGGGGTCGAGCTGCCGGACGGTTCGACGGTCACCATCCGCCACAACGGACTGCACCTGCCCACGGACATCACGGGGCCGGACGGCTCCGTCTGGCGGCACCGGTACGACGACCGCGGCAATCTGACGGAGATCCACGCCCCGGACGGCGCCGTGACCCGGGCGGCCTACGACGCGTCGGGCGCACGCCGGACGACCACCGACACCGCCGGAGCCGTCCACCGGGTCACCAGCAGTCCCGTGGGCCTGCCCGTCGCCGTGACGGATCCGCTGGGCAACACCACCGAGGTGGCACGCGATCCCTTCGGCCGCCCGTCGGCCCTCACCGATGCCACCGGGGCCGTGTGCCGGCTGACCTGGACGGTGGAGGGCACCCTGGCGCGCAGGGTGGACCCCGACGGGTCCACCCAGGTCTGGGAGTACGACGGCGAGGGCAACTGCCTGCGCCACACGCACGCCACGGGCGGCGCGACCACATACGCGTACGGGCCGTTCGGCCAGTTGGTCACCCGCACGACCCCCGACGGCGTACAGCACGCGTTCGCGTACGACACGGAGCTGCGGCGCACCCGGGTCACCGACGGGCGGGGGCTGAGCTGGACCTACGCCTACGACCCGGCGGGCCGGCTGCTCTCCGAGTCGGACTTCGACGGCCGCACGCTCGCCTACGGGCACGATCCGCTCGGGCAGGTGGTCTCCCGTACGAACGCGCTCGGCCAGACATTGACGGTGGAGCGCGACGCGCTGGGCAGGATCGTGGCCAAGTCGACGCCCGAGGGCACCACCCGCTTCGGCTACAACGCGATGGGACGGCTCGTCCGGATCGCCTCGCCCACGTCCGAGCTGACCGTCGAGCACGATGTGCTGGGCCGGGTCGTCGAGGAGGTGACCGACGGGCGTGCCGTCCGTTTCTCCTACGACGAGGCCGGGCGGCGGGCCGGCCGGACCACCCCGAGCGGCGCGTTCACACGCGGTACGTACGACACGGCGGGGAACCGGACCGCGCTCGACATCGCGGGACACACCATCGCGTTCACGCACGACCGGCTCGGCCGCGAACAAACCCGGGTCTTCGGCGGGGCCGCCGCGACGCCGGTGTCCATCAGCAGCGCCTGGGACTCCGCCGGCCGCCTCACCGAGCAGACCGTCGCCGCGCCGGACGGGACGCTGAGCGCGCGTGCCTACCGTTACCGTGCCGACCACCACCTCACCCGGATCGAGGACCGGCTCTCGGGCGCGGTGACCACCTTCGACCTGGACGCCGTCGGCCGGCCGCTGGCGGTGACGGCCGACGACTGGCGCGAGGAGTACGCGTACGACGCCGCCGGGGCTCAGACGGCCGGCTCCTGGCCCGACAGGGCTCCGCACCCCGAGACCCGCGGCGGGCGCGTGTACGACGGGACCCTGCTCCGTACGGCCGGCGCCGTGAGCTACACGTACGACGCGGCGGGCCGGGTCACGGAGCGCCGTAAGAAGCGCCTGTCACGCAAGCCCGACATCTGGCGCTACACCTGGGACTCCGAGGACCGGCTGATCGCGTGCACCACGCCCGACGGGACGCTGTGGACCTACGCCTACGACCCGCTGGGCCGCCGTACGGCCAAGGAACGCAGGACCCCGGACGGCGGGATCGCCGAACGGACCGTGTTCGCCTGGGACGGCTCCCGCCTCGCCGAGCAGACGGACAGCGCCGGCGGGGTCAGCCTGACCTGGGAGTACGACGGTCACCGCCCGATCGCCCAGTACGAGCGCAAGACACTCTCGCAGGACGAGTTCGACTCCCGCTTCTTCGCCGTCGTCTCGGACCTCGTGGGCACTCCCACCGAACTCGTGGACGAGACGGGGAAGGTGGCCTGGAGCGCGCGGTCCACCAGTTGGGGCATCACCGCGTGGAAACCGGGTGGCTCCGCCTATACGCCGCTCCGTTTCCCGGGGCAGTACGAGGATCCGGAAACGGGGCTGCGGGACAACTTCTTCCGGCATTACGACCCGGATACCGGGCGCTATCTCACGCCGGACCCCCTCGGGATCGCGCCCGCGCCGAATCCCCTCACGTATGTGCACAATCCGTATACGTTCTGCGATCCGTTGGGGCTGACGCCCTGTCCGCAGTTCAAGGGACTCGGCTGGCTGACGGAGAAGCAGCTCGGCCGTCCGTCCTTCCGCTACCAGCGGACCGTCACGCATCAGGACTACGAACAGCAGTGGATCCTGCCGGACGGCCGGGAGGTGCACGCGGACGGCGGCCCGGCGAACGGCTGGATCACCGAGGCCAAGTGGACGGGAGGGGACAACGAGAGCGAATGGGAGAAGTCCCCCTACAATCCCGAGCACAAGTTCTACCGGGAATCGAAGATCACGGACCAGGCGGAGAAGCTGCTCGCGCTCGACGAGGGGCTGGGCGGCAAGGGAGTGCGTTACATGGTGTCCAACGAGTGGGGCGCCGCGCATGTGAACGAGGTCCTGGCCAGAGTGTTCCCCGAGGCGGTCGCCAGTGGAAAACTCAAGGCTTATCACGTACCGGGAAATGGCATGAGTGGAATGAGCGCATGGCTGTAGTGGTCGATTTGCTGGAAGGCGTCCGGAATCGTGTTCCGCTGACCGGCGAGGGTGTGGCGGCGGAGTTCGCGGCCCAGGGCTGGGAGCCCGGCGGACGGCCGAAGAACGGCTTCGAGACGTCGTGGGACAAGGACGGCGTCGGGGGCTGGGTCCACCCGTACAACGGCGGTGTCCGCGTCGAGTTGACCGTATGGATGCGGGACGCGGACGAGGACACCGGCTACTTCGAGGACCTGGACGCGGTCTACGAGGAGGGCGAGCGGGCGCTGGCCGCCTTTCTGCCCGAGATCGAGTCCTCCGCACTGGCCGCCCACCTCACCGAGGCCGGGGGCACGGAGGACGACGCGGACGAGTTCATCGCGTTCAGGAAGTGGACCCTGGACGGCCGGAAGCTGGTCGCGGGCGTGATCCAGGAGGACACCGACCTCCCGGTCCGCGTCATCGTGGCGCTGGAGTAGGCACCGGCCGGGTGCGCGCCCACCGCGACCGGTGGAGGCGCGACCCACGCCGCAGCGGTGTGCCGGTCGGGGTCCGTCCGGCACACCGCGCGGGGCCACACTCCGTGGCGGCGGAGCCGGCCGAGCGCCCGCTGGCCACCCGTCGGCCGCCGCGACGGGCTGTAGTCGTCGCGGTAGTCGGCATGCCGCGTGTGCCGCCGATGCCCGGTGCGTACGCCGCCCGGGTCCGGCACGACGCGACGACGCCGTATGACCGGGGACGGGCGGCACCGCCGGGACCCACCGCTCTTCCCGGAAGACCACCCTCGAAGCCCCTGCGTAGGGGCCCGTGGACCGGACAAGGGGCCCGTGGAGCCGACACCGGGAGACGGCTCGCTCCGGCTCAGCCACAAAAGTCCAAAAAAATCTGACAGCGATGTCGAGAACCCGTGACTGGCTCCGTCCCCGAGGTGAACGCGACCACAATGGGTCGCATCAGCACCGAGGAGAACACGATGGCCAAGTATCTGCTGCTCAAGCACTACCGCGGCGCTCCGGCGGCGGTCAATGACGTGCCGATGGCCCAGTGGGCGCCGGAGGAGATCACGGCACATGTGCAGTACATGAATGACTTCGCGGCCCGGCTGGAGAAGACCGGCGAGTACGTCGACAGCCAGGCGCTCGCCCCCGAGGGGATGTGGATCCGCTACGACGGTGAGGGGCGGCCTCCGGTCACCGACGGTCCGTTCGCCGAGACGAAGGACCTCATCGCCGGCTGGATGGTGATCGACGTCGACAGCCACGAGCGCGCCGTCGAGCTGGCCGGGGAGTTGTCGGCCGCTCCCGGGGCGGGCGGGAAGCCCATCCACGAGTGGCTGGAGGTGCGCCCGTTCCTGGGCGCCACCCACCATCACGGAGTGACCGGGGAGTGACCTCGTCGATGGACGAGGCCCTGCTGCGGAGCCTCACGCCGAGTGTGCTCACCGTCCTCGTCCGCCGCGGAGCCGACTTCGCGGCGGCCGAGGACGCCGTGCAGGACGCCCTGGTCGAGGCGGCCCGGGTGTGGCCCGCCGACCCGCCGCGGGACCCGAAGGGCTGGCTGGTCACCGTCGCCTGGCGCAAGTTCCTCGACCAGGCCCGGGCGGACACCGCCCGCCGCCGGCGTGAGGACCTTGTCGACGAGGAGCCGGCGCCCGGACCCGCGCCCGCGGTGGACGACACGCTCCAGCTCTATGTCCTGTGCGCCCACCCGTCGCTGACACCGTCCTCCGCGGTCGCGCTCACGCTGCGCGCGGTCGGCGGGCTGACCACCCGCCAGATCGCCCGGGCCTACCTGGTGCCCGAGGCGACCATGGCGCAGCGCATCAGCCGGGCCAAGCGCACGGTCTCCGGCGTGCGGTTCGACCGGCCCGGCGATGTCGCCACCGTGCTGCGCGTCCTCTACCTGGTCTTCAACGAGGGCTACTCCGGCGACGTCGACCTCGCCGCCGAGGCCGTCCGGCTCACCCGGCAGCTCGCGGCCGTCATCGACCACCCCGAGGTGGCGGGGCTGCTCGCCCTCATGCTGCTCCACCACGCCCGGCGCGCCGCCCGGACCGCGCCTGACGGCAGTCTGGTGCCGCTCGCCGAGCAGGACCGCGGCCGGTGGGACACCCGGTCGATCGCCGAGGGGGTCGCGATCCTCCAGGCGGCCCTCGCCCGCGACCGGCTGGGCGAGTTCCAGGCGCAGGCCGCCATCGCGGCCCTCCACGCCGACGCGCCCACCGCCGGGGAGACCGACTGGGTGCAGATCGTCGAGTGGTACGACGAGCTCGCGCGCCTGACCGACAGCCCCGTCGTCCGGCTCAACCGCGCGGTGGCCGTCGGCGAGGCCGACGGACCGCGCGCCGGCCTGGCGGCACTCGCGGAACTGGACACCTCACTGCCCCGCCACGCCGCCGTCGCGGCGTACCTCCACGAGCACGACGGCGACCTGGCGACGGCGGCACGGCTGTACGCCGAGGCGGCCCACAAGGCACCCAACCTCGCCGAACGCGACCACCTGACACGCCAGGCCGCCCGGCTCAACGCCCGCCGACGCCGCTGACCGGGTCGCGCTGGAGGTGTGGTGACTCAATGGTGTCGCCCGGTCGGTGGCCCGAAACACAGGCGAGTGGTCACCGGGGATCCTCGTACGGTCCGTTCCAGTCCCCGGCCCCGTCGGCGTGGCTGATCCGGCGCAGAATCTCGTCCCCCTGCGGGACACCGATGTCGCTGAGGACACGTGCCAGGTTGACTCCGACGAAGCCCCGGTCTTCCGGTGTCAGGGACTGAAGCGTCGCTGCGAGAGTTTGTTCCCAACTTTCGCTGTCAGAAAGGACATCGCGGTGGGTCACCGTCCAGTCGAGGACGTCCTTCGCCTGTTCCGGCTGGTGCAGGAGCCAGAGGGCGGCCAGGCCGACGGGGCCGCCCGCGACCACCTCCCGGTAGAAGCGGTACGCCTCACGGTGGGCTTCGCCGAAGCCTGACGGGAGGGCGGGCTCCGCCCCGGTGCCGGGGACGGGCAGGAGCGCGGCCGGTGGGTCCAGGAACCAGTACGTGAGGCCGAAGCCGTCGATCACCCTTGGCTGGCCGGGCGGTTCGACCTCGGTCGTACCGAAGTGGGGTGGCGGCATCCGCAGCGGGTCGGCGGCGCCCGGCAGGGTGGCGTTCTGGTTGATGTGGCCGACCACCAGGTGCCGGGCCCGTTCCTCGGTGATCTGGTTTCTCGCCGCGACGACCGGGTTGCTGATTCTCCAGGCGACTCCGTACCGGGCAGGGGGCTTCGGCGGCCGGCGCGGGATGTCGACCGAGATCCGATGCTCCGCCAGCGAGACCCACACGATGTCGAAGAAGTCCCCCTGACGCACCGCACGCCCTGTCGGCCGGGGATAGCCCCAGTAGTCGCCGCCGCGGGGCGGCACCATTCCGTCGGCCCCGTTGTCCGCGAGAAACACCAGGGCCCGGTCCTCCGGGGCACCGAAACGGAGGCGGAGTAGCTGCCAGGCCGGCGAGGAGTTCAGAGGCGTGATGAGCGGACTGGTCATGAGGCAAACCCTTCTGCTGAGGAGGCCGCACGTACGCGATGGCGGCGCAGGACAAATCGCAGGACGCCGCGGTTGTTCCGGGCCGTGCCGGAGAGCGAGGCGAGGAAGCGCGGGAACGCGGTCCGGTCTCGTAGGGCCGGGTCACTCTCGATGAGGGACAGTCCCGTCGCCGTCGCTTCGTGGGTGGCGGGGTCGTCCAGGGCTGCGACTACGAGATCGAGGGCCCGCTGGGGGTGGTCCGCGAGCAGGTCGGCGAGACGCACGCGCCGTGCGCCGGGCGCGCCGGGCGGCGGGAAGGAAGTCAGGCTCATCGATTCGATGAAGTGAACCGCCAGGGCGTGACGCTGGGTGCCCGGATTGGCCCCCTGCCATTCGCGCAGGCGGTCAAGGACGAGGGTGTGGTTGGTGTCCTCGGCGAGAAGGGTGCTGAGAGCGAAGGACACCGCGGTGCGCAATCTGCCGTCCAGCCCCTTGTCCGGTTCGTCAAGCGCAGCGTCCAGGAGCTTCAGGGCGACGACGGGCCGGGCCAGGCCGTAGCTGCCCGCACAGGTCTCCGCCACGGTGCAGCGGAGGGGGATACTGGCGGCCCGGCTCCATTGCCGTAACTGTTCCCGTACCGCGCCGGTGAGGGCGGGGTACTGGACCATTTCTCCGAGCGCGTAGGCCACCAGACGGCGACGCCAGCGGGTGTCCGAGGCGGCGAAGAGGTGCAACTGGCGCAGAGTGTCCGGGCCGGTCGCGTGGGCCAGTACCTTCCCGATCGCCTGGCCCGCCGCCAGTTCGACGCCTGGATGGTGGGGGGCCTCGTCCAAGGTCTTCCACAGCAGGCTCGCCATGCCCTCGTAGTCGAGCCACAGGCACCGGAGCAGGGCATCCGAGCGGTGTCGCCCGGAGAAGACGACCGGCTGAACCGGATAGCGCTGTGCCGCCCCGAAACGAATCGGCAGCTGGTGTGCGCCGACAGCGTCCAGTCGCTCCTGAAAGGACGGTCCGAGAAGGTCGCCCCGTGCCTGGGGCCCCTCCACTGCCGGTCCGTGCGTATCGATGCGCTCAGGCGGCCCGGTTGTGACCAGTACCGGTCCACCGCGTTCCTCGATGCGGGGGCGCAGAATCGCGCTGAATTCCTCAAGGACCGTGCGGTCCTGTTCGGAGAGCAGCGAGATCGCCGCCATCAGGGAGAGGCTGTCGGCTCGGCGGCTCGATTCCTTCAGTACTTCGCGAGCCGCCGTGAGGCTGCCGGTCTGTAGACCGTCGAGTACGGATGCCGCGGACTTACCCGATAGGACGAGATCACACAGTCCCTTCGCCACCTCCACACCGTCCCCTGGCAGCGGGTGGGCGTGCAGATGGCCGGCGAAGTCCGCGGAGGCGAGGTGTCCCAGCGCGCCCGCGCCTTGCTCGGGAGTGAGTTCGCCCGCTTCGACCAGGGTGTTCAGACGCTTCGTGGCCACCTCGGCCGACGACGGCGGGCGGTGTACGACCTGCCAGGGCACTGTGTCGCCGGGAAGCGCTGTTTCCGCCCGCACCGTGACGATCAGATGGGCGCCCGCTCGACGCAGCAGTGCGGCGAGCCCGGTGAGGACGACTTCGCCGAGCGAGGCGGCGGCCACTGGGGACAAACCCTGGAGGAGATAGCCGCGTGCCTCTGTCGGCCGCCAGCGCGAGAGGTCGGAGTCCAGGCCAGTGATGCCATCGGCTCCGTACCGTTCTGCCAGCAGTGCGAACGCTGCGGTGCTCGCACCTGCGCCGCTGGTGGCCCTCAACACCAGGATGTGGCTGTCCAGCACCTTTCGGCACTGTGCGTGGGTGCGTGGTTCGACGAATCCGCGCAAGCGTCCGCGGACATCGTTTGCGGGGTAGGGACCTTCCCGCAGTCGTGGCGGGATGATGAGGTTCGCGACGGTCTCATCGAGCGCGGCGCTGTTGATCACGGTGAGATTGCCGCCGACATCGCCCATGACTTGTGCGCCTTGGCCCAGTCGCTGTTGGTTGTCCCGGTAGGAGTCACCTGCCCCTGTTCGACCGTCGGACTCCGAACCGTCCGAGCCCGCGCCCGCTCCGGCGTTCATCGGTGGTCTCCGGCTCCGCCGACCTGCTTGTCGCCCGCCACGTTGTCGCCGCTGCCCCAGTGCTGGTTGGTACCGCGGTACGAGGTGGAACCGCCGGTGTACGCGACGTCCCGCCCGACGTTCCCCATCACGGCGGCGCCCTCGCCCACATGCTGGGTGTTGCCGCTGTAGTGCGTGCCGGGCCGCGTCACCGGGTCCTGTTCCTGATCGGCGGACGCGCCGGCCCGCGCCGCGGATTCCTCGCGCGGTCGGACACCGGCCTGGAGGAGGTTTCCGGACGGCGACGGGACGTACAGCCATGCCCGCTGCGAGAAGTTCTTCCCCTCCACGGTGGCCGGGACCTCTACGCAGCGGTCGGGGTGCAGTCCGGTGTACGCGCCAAGCACGACGTCCTCGTAGACGCGCTGGGAGATGACCGCCGCCAGGTGGGTGATCTGCTCACTCGCCGCCGCCAGGATGGCTTTGACCGGACGGGAGTCCAGGAGCCGGTGGGTGTCGTTGCGGGCGGTGCCGTTGCCGTCGCCTGGACCGTCCGCGTCCGGCAGCGGTCCGACGTGGACGCTGGCCCGGAGCCGGATGCGGGGGCCTGCGTACTGCTTGTTGTACGCGCCGAGGGTGTCGTCCAGCACGCCCAAAAACGGCCAGAGGACATAGGGCAGCAAGGCCGGGTCGAAGCCGAACAGCACGCCGTCCCCGGTGTTGGCCGGAAACCGCTTGGAGTCGCGCAACTCGTGAAGGCCGGCTCGCTCCAGGGCCTGGTCGACGATTTCGGGGATCAACTGGCTCACCGGACCGTGCTGCACGGCGGGAAGGCCCGTGAAGTCCTTTGCGTCGACGGCGAACAGGGCACGGTAGGGAGGCAGAGGTCGACTCTCGGAGTACGGGGCGGGAACGGGCGTGGACATGTGTGATCTCCTCGCGGACGGTGGGAGGGTGACGAAGCCGGTGGCTGGCTGATTCGAGGTTCCGTCGGTTTCGTCCGCCCGACTGCACAGCGGAGGGCACTTCGCGGGTGTCCCACGTCACAGCGTGGGCACGCTCAGGCGAAGCTGCCTGCCCTTCGGGCGAGCCGCGCTCATTCAGTCAGGACGGAGAGCAGGCCGTCGCCGGCGTGGTCTACGGGGCGGTCGTCGCCCAGTCGCGCAGTACCTTCATGTCCTTTATGACGATCGTTCTGCGGGCCGTCTCCACCGCGCCGGACTCTCGAAGCCGTTGCAGTCCTGTGATGGCCGCGTTGCGGGTCACACCGATCGCCTGGGCGATCTCCTCCTGGCTCAGGCCGGTCAGTCGTATGGCGTCCGAGTCGGCACCAGGCGAGGTGAGTTCGGCCAGTCGTAGCAGCGCTCGCGCCAATCGGACGACCAACGGCAGGGTCAGCAGCTCGGTGCGGTGTGCGTCGGACTCCCGCAGTCGGGAGAGTGCCTGGCGCATCAAGTCCATGACGAGCCCGCGCTGTTCGACGAATCGGCGGAACCGTTCCGCCTCCAGCACGACAGCCGTGCAGGGCGTGAGGGAGACCACTTCCGCCGTACGGGGGGTGTCGTTGAAGACGGACACCTCACCCAACAGGTCGCCCGGCCCCCGGAAGGCCAGCCAGGTCACGACTCCGCCCGATTCCCGGCACACGACCTTGGCGAGGCCGTCGGTGAGAGCGAGCAGGTGCGTTCCCGCAGAGCCCTGTCTCAGCATCACCGTACGTTCGCGAAAAGTGCGGACGGCTCCCTGCCCCAGTAGTTCGCGCCATGCGTCGTCCGACAGCACTCGTCGCCTTCCCCGTCCACCCTGCACGCGGCCTCGCGCCCTGGCTCGTCCGCGACTTCGTTGCCTCCCCGCCCCAGGAGTTCTACGCCTGCACGACCGCTTCCACTGGCAGTCGGGCGACCTTGTCCGAGAACGGCTGCCGCCCTTACGCCGGGCTGGTGCCGGATGGAGACGGCTGTGTGCCGGGGCGGATGACGGCGGTGGATCAGGATCAACACCCTGCTGCTCCGCGACCCTCGGACGACAGTTGCAGGTAACGGCCTCGGCTGGCTTCCAACGCCTGGCTGTAGCGCAGGCTGCCCCAGTGCTCGGCGAGTCCTCGCGGACCTGAACGTGGGAGGTTGTGCTCAGCGCTTGGAGGATTTCGGCGATGGCTTTGGATTCGTCCTCTTTCATCAGCAGCCCTTCCGTCGATGTCGTGTGGCGTGAGCCGGAGGACGGCAGGACAGGGCGGGGGAGCGCAAACAAGTACGCACGAGAGGGCGCAGGCCGGGATTCGGCCAGTCCGACGGCCCTGTCGGCGACGATTGGGGAGGACCGCTACCCGCCGCGCAACCACGTCTCAAGAGCGCCGAAGTCCGCGACGGTGAGGCCGTGACGGTGGTCAATGCGGTGCAGGAAGGTTCGGGCGGGATAGTGAACCTCGGCCCAGGCGCGGTCGGCGTTGGTGATCTCGTCGTCGAGCCAGGCGAAGGGGCGCCCGGCAGCCCAGCCGAGAAGGGTGCGAGTCTTCCAGTGCAGGCCGGACGGGTCAGGCTCCCCAGAGGGCTCCGGCCATGTGACCACGGGGAGCTGCGGCAGACCCAGGAGCGGCGCGAGGCACTCGTTGGCCTCGGACTCCCACGTGGTGGCCCACACCAGATCGCACGGAAGAGCCAGCAGCTCGGACCCGAGGGCGGGATCAACCCTGGCCAGCAGCGGATTAGCGCCGGCTTTCTGTGGCACGTACATCGGATAACCGTCCGGGTACTGCTCTTGTGTCGCTCCGAAGGGGATGAGCGGTCCGTCCACGTCAAGGAAGAGGATGGGCCGCAGCGGGGAAACGATCACATCTGCACCGTACGGGCAGAAAGGCTGCCCCGGAAGCGGACCGACGGCCGCCCGCCCAGACATGGCCGCGCCGCTGGTGCAACCCCGAACGTCGATGGGCCCCGCAGCAAGCTGCGGGGCCCATCGACGTATTGCCCGGTGAGAGCAATGGCGGAGGATACGAGATTCGAACTCGTGAGGGGTTGCCCCCAACACGCTTTCCAAGCGTGCGCCCTAGGCCTCTAGGCGAATCCTCCGCGGCAAACAATACAAGACGCTGAGGAGTGCTCGCGAACTCGTTCCCCGCCCCCCGCATCGGGTACTGTGTGCGGAGCCCCTCACGTGGCGCTATCTGACTGAACTCCCCCAGGGCCGGAAGGCAGCAAGGGTAGGTCGGCTCTGGCGGGTGCGTGAGGGGCGCTTGCGTGGGGCGGTGGGTCGGGACCGTTGTCGGAGGGGCCCGATATCGTCGTAGGTGTGTCGTCCCTTGCGCTGTACCGCCGATATCGCCCCGAGTCATTCGCCGAGGTCATCGGGCAGGAGCATGTCACTGATCCACTGCAGCAGGCGCTGCGGAACAACCGGGTCAACCATGCGTACCTGTTCAGTGGCCCGCGTGGCTGCGGGAAGACGACGAGTGCGCGCATCCTCGCCCGCTGTCTGAACTGTGAGCAGGGGCCCACGCCGACGCCCTGCGGGGAGTGCCAGTCCTGCCAGGACCTGGCGAGGAACGGGCCGGGGTCGATCGATGTCATCGAGATCGACGCCGCGTCGCACGGGGGTGTGGACGACGCCCGTGACCTGCGGGAGAAGGCGTTCTTCGGTCCGGCGAGCAGCCGGTACAAGATCTACATCATCGACGAGGCGCACATGGTCACCTCGGCGGGCTTCAACGCCCTGCTGAAGGTGGTCGAGGAGCCGCCGGAGCATCTCAAGTTCATCTTCGCGACCACCGAGCCGGAGAAGGTCATCGGCACGATCCGGTCGCGTACGCACCACTATCCGTTCCGTCTGGTGCCGCCGGGCACGCTGCGCGACTACCTCGGCGAGGTGTGCGGGAAGGAGCAGATCCCGGTCGCGGACGGGGTGCTGCCGCTGGTCGTACGGGCCGGTGGCGGGTCCGTGCGTGACTCGATGTCCGTCATGGACCAGCTTCTCGCCGGCGCGGCCGAGGACGGCGTGACATATGCGATGGCCACGTCCCTGCTCGGGTACACGGACGGGTCGCTGCTGGACTCCGTCGTTGACGCCTTCGCGGCGGGTGACGGAGCGGCGGCGTTCGAGGTCGTGGATCAGGTCATCGAGGGCGGCAACGACCCGAGGCGCTTTGTCGCCGACCTGCTGGAGCGGCTGCGTGACCTCGTCATCCTGGCCGCCGTGCCGGATGCCGGGCAGAAGGGGCTGATCGACGCCCCCGCCGATGTCGTCGAGCGGATGCAGGCCCAGGCTTCGGTCTTCGGCGCGGCCGAGCTGAGCCGGGCGGCCGATCTCGTCAACACCGGGCTGACCGAGATGCGCGGGGCCACGTCGCCCCGGCTGCAGCTGGAGCTGATCTGCGCGCGGGTGCTGCTGCCGGCGGCCTTCGACGACGAGCGTTCGGTGCAGGCGCGGCTCGACCGGCTGGAACGCGGGGCCGCGGCCGCCGCCTCCACCGGTGCGGCCGCCTTCTCGGCCGGGGGTCCGGGCCCCGCGATGGGATATGTGCCGCAGCCGGGGCCGCACACTCCCGCACCACCGGCGATGCCCGGCGGGCCGGGCCCGGCGCTGCCGCAGGGCCCCGCGCCCGCCATGCCCCCACCGGCCGCCCAGCCCGCTGCCCCGCCCGTGTCCCCGCCCGCCGCGGAGCCGGCGCGGCCCGGTGCCTGGCCGGGTGCCGCAGCGCCGGGTGCCGCAGCGCCGGAGGCCGGCCGCCGTCCCGGTGGCTGGCCCACCGCTTCCACCCCCGGCCAGGGCCAGAGCCAGAGCCAGGGCCCCGGACGGCCCGCACCCGCCGCCGCGCCGGAGCCCGCCGCTCCCGCGCCCGCCGCCGTCGCGGGCGCCGGTGCCGCGCAGGGCGCCGGTGCCGCGCAGGGCGCCGGCCAGGTGCGCAACATGTGGCCGGACATCCTGGAGGCCGTGAAGAACCGCCGCCGGTTCACCTGGATCCTGCTCAGCCAGAACGCGCAGGTCGCGGGCTTCGACGGGACGACGCTCCAGATCGGCTTCATCAACGCGGGAGCCCGCGACAACTTCACCAGCAGCGGCAGCGAGGACGTCCTCAAGCAGGCGCTCGCCGAGCAGTTCAACGTGCGGTGGAAGATCGAAGCGATCGTCGACCCGTCGGGCGGCACCCCGCCTCCGGCGACGGCCGGGGGTGGCGGCGGGGCCGGTGGCGGATTCACCGGTGGCGGCGGTGGGGCCGGTGGCGGCGGGTACGGCGCTGGCGGCGCCGGAAGCGGCGGTGGTGGATACGCCGGGGGAGCGGGCAACGGCGGTGGATACGGCGCCGCATCCGGCAATGGCGGTGGGCCGGCCGGCCCCGGCCAGGCCCCGCCCTCGGCGCAGCGTTCCGCTCCTCCTGCCGCACCGGCACAGTCGCCCGCGGCCCAGGCGCCCACCGGACCCGGCCCCGCATCGGCGCGTCCCGAGCCGCCACGGCCGCCGGACGGCAGATCCGGTTCGCCCGCCGCGCCGCCCCCGGTGGCCCCGGAGGACGACACTCCGGAGGAGGACGATCCGGATCTCGTCGACTCCGCCCTCTCCGGCCATGACCTGATCGTGCGCGAGCTGGGCGCGACGGTTGTGGAGGAATACACCAACGATTAGCGGGCCCTCTCTCGGCGGCCCCTCCAAGCCCGCAGGCGAAGACAAGCTCCGTCCCGGCTAGGCTGCCCCACGTGAAGGTCCTTGTCATCGGCGGCGGCGCCCGCGAACACGCCCTGTGCCGCTCTCTCTCCCTCGACCCCGACGTCACCGCTCTCCACTGCGCGCCCGGCAACGCCGGGATCGCCGACGTCGCCGAGCTCCACCCGGTGGACGCGATGGACGGGGCGGCCGTGGCCCGGCTCGCCACCGAGCTGGAGGCCGGGCTCGTTGTCGTCGGTCCCGAGGCGCCGCTCGTGGCCGGGGTCGCCGACGCCGTACGGAACGCGGGCATCCCGTGCTTCGGCCCGACGCGGGAGGCGGCCGAACTGGAGGGCTCCAAGGCGTTCGCCAAGGACGTGATGGCCGCGGCCAATGTGCCGACGGCCCGTAGCTATGTCTGCACCACGCCGCAGCAGATCGACGACGCGCTCGACGCCTTCGGCCCGCCCTTCGTCGTCAAGGACGACGGGCTCGCCGCCGGCAAGGGCGTCGTCGTGACCGAGGACCTCGCCGTGGCCCGTGAGCACGCGCTGGCCTGCGGGCGGGTGGTCATCGAGGAGTTCCTCGACGGCCCCGAGGTGTCGCTGTTCGCCATCACCGACGGCGTGACCGTCCTTCCCCTCCAGCCCGCGCAGGACTTCAAGCGCGCGCTCGACAACGGCGAGGGGCCCAACACCGGCGGCATGGGCGCGTACTCCCCGCTTCCCTGGGCCGATCCCAAGCTGGTGGACGAGGTCCTGGAGACCGTCCTCCAGCCCACCGTCGACGAACTGCGCCGTCGCGGTACGCCTTTCTCGGGCCTGCTGTACGCGGGGCTCGCGATCACGGGCCGCGGGGTACGGGTCATCGAGTTCAACGCGCGGTTCGGCGACCCGGAGACCCAGGTGGTCCTGGCCCGGCTCAAGACCCCGCTGGCGGGTGTCCTGCTGGGCGCGGCCGAGGGGACGCTCGCGGACCTGCCCCCGCTGGCCTGGCGTGACGACGCCGCGGTCACCGTGGTTGTCGCCTCGCACAACTACCCGGACACTCCGCGCACCGGCGACCCGATCGAGGGCCTGGACGAGATCGTCACGCGGGACGCGCCCGACGCGTATGTCCTGCACGCCGGGACCAGGCGGGACGGCGACACGGTCGTGAGCGCCGGTGGCCGGGTGCTCTCGGTCACGGCGACGGGCAAGGACCTGACGCAGGCCCGCGAGCGGGCGTACACGGCGCTCGGCCGGATCCGGCTGGAAGGCTCCCAGCACCGTACGGACATCGCCCGCGAGGCAGCGGGCGCCTGACCCAGCCGTCAGGCACAAGGCGGCGCGCGCCCCGGACTCACCGCGCCGGGCGCGCAGCCTTCCCTTTAGCACCCGGCGCGCGCCCCAGCCGTACAGCGGGTACAGCGGGCGCGCAGTGGGACACCGTCGTACGTTCGTACGTCGGCCCCCGCCCGGCCGTCGGCTCCTCGTCCAGCGGCCCTGTCCCGCGATCTCCGGTGCCCCGGTCCCGCGGGCCCGGGATTCCCACTCTCGCGCACCCCACCCGATGACGCGCCCGGGAGGTCGGTCCCGTACGCCCCCGGGCCCGCCCATCCCCGCAGGTCACCACCGATCCCGCCGCGCACCCTGCCGTCCACCCCGGCTCACGCGCCCGCGCATTCCGGGCGCGTGAGCCGGGGTGGGCCGGGGCCGGAAGCCCCTCAGCACGGGCCCGTAACCCCGTCGCGTCAGCAGCTTTGACCAGAGCCATTCCATCGGGTGACGCATGGGCCATCCGGATGACGGGTCTCCGGAGCCCAACTAGGGTGCGGCGCAAGCGCTCCGGCACTTGGCTCACCCGGCATTGCGATGTCGGTGGCTGGTGCCACAGTGGGGGAGTGAGCTACACCGCCGCAGGGCAGAGGGGGTGAGGTCCGACGATGTCCGGTTCCGGTTCACGTATCGGTGAGGAAATGGGTGCGCTGGCCGCCCGCGCCCGGGCTCTCGCCGTGCTGCGCGTCCGCAGCAGGGCGGTCGCCGTCGCCCTGCTGCCCACGGCCGTCGCCGTCGTGCTGTTCGCCGGCGAGGCCACGGGCCGTATGCGGGGCGGGGGTTGGGACGCGGCCCGCTGGGTCGTGACGGCCCTCGCGCTGGTCGTGCTGGTCCTCGCGGGCGCCGTCGCGGCCGTTGTCGCCCGCGCCCGGCCCGCCCTCAGCCCCACCGTGGCGCTCACGGAGAAGGCCGCGCCCGATCTCTACCGGCTGGTCCGCGACCTCGCGGAGCGGCTGGACGTCCCGGCGCCCTCCGCCATAGCGCTCACCCCCGACTGCGACAGCTGGCTGGAGGACCGTACGCATCCGGCGCACGCCCGTGCGCGCCCGCGCCCCCTCCCGGGCGCCGGGCGGCGAAGAGGCCGCGCGCGCAGCGCCGCCACACCCGTCCTGGTGATCGGCTCGCCCTTCCTCTGGTGGATGCGGGTCGCCGAGCTGCGCGCGGTGCTCGCCCCGGTCGTCGCCGGCACGGGGCCCTCGGCGCATCCGGACATAGCGGCGGCCCGCCGTTTTGTCCGGGGCCTGGACGCCGCCGTCGCCGTGGCGTCCAGACCGGGCCGCTGGACCGTGCCCGGAGTGGTGCTCGGGATCGTCGGCCGGGTCGCGCGGCTGCTGCTGCGCGGCTGTGGCGAGCACGCCGCCCAGATGGAGCGGGGCGTGGCAGCGGCGGCGTCCGAGCGCGCGCAGGCGGTGGACTACGGCGTGCGGATCGTCGCCCAGGAGCAGGTCGGCCTCGCCTACGCGGGCTGGGACCGGCTGCTGACCAGGGTCGCCCTGCCTGCCTGGCGCATGGGCCGCTGGCCCTCCCGGCTGGACGCGGGCGTGGTGTCGGCCCTCACCGAGCTCGCGCGCCGCGACCGCCTCGCCGAGGGCTTCGCGTCCCGGCTCGGTGAGCGGCCCGCCTGCGATCTCCTCGAAGAGCCCGGCGCCATCGACGAGGCCGCTTCCCTGCTGGCCGCGCGCCTCTTCCACGGCGGCCCGGCCGGGTCCGGATCCGACTGGTCCCCGGTGGACTGGCAGCAGTATCCGGAGGAGGTCGTCGACCGCAAGTGGCGTACGGAGGCGGCCAGGCTGCACCGCGTCCTGGACGCCATGGGGATACGGCGCTCGGTAGACCCCTCGGGTGCCGTCCTGGCGCCCGGCCCCACCCTGGAGCGCGTCCTGGACCACCTCTCGGGGTACGAGCGGACGTCCGCCGGAGACCGCCCGGCCGGCGCCGCCCTGGCCGCCGGGATCAGCGCGGAGCTGGCCCGTGAGGAGGCGGCGGGCCCCTCGGCCCAGGCCGAGGGCGGCGGCGACGCACTGGCGCTCTGGGGCGCCGAGCCGCTGCCGCTCTTCCCGCTTCAGCCGCCCCGCACCGAACGCGAGCTGCTCGCCGACCATGTCACGGCGATGGTCTGCTGCTCCGCCGTGGACACGGCGGGCGCCGCTCCCGGCCTGGACTGGCTCGACGGCCCGGCTCTGCTGGTCGACGGGCGGCGCCGGACGGACCTGGGCGGACGCGTCCTCAGTCTGGTGGAGGACGGCGACGCCGAGCCGTTGCGCTCCTGGCTGGCCGCGCTGGGAGTGCGCGCCGAGAAACCGGTACGGCTCGTGTGAGCCCCCGCGCCGCCCTCGCGCCCCCGCGCCACCTCCCCACGCCCCTACGCAATACCTACGCTCCCCGTCCGCTCCCCGCGCCACAACTGGCCCTCCCCGCACCACGACACGCATGCCCTACCACACTCCGCACGCGAACCAACACGGTCCGTTAACGTCTTTTCGCGACGAACGGTGACGAGCCGCGTGCGTTATGTGATGTGCTGGGGGTCGGGGCTCACAGCCGACCGTGTCATCGGCCGGACAAACGGTCGTATCACCGGCTTGTCGACGCTCACATCAACGCTCGTATCAGCGGCCCGTGCCACGTGTTGTCGTCAACCGTTGGCACGGGGGGCTCGGAGGAGGGGAGCACATGGGGGCGGACCACATCAGGCGATGGGAATCGGGCGCGCTCGCCCATGCGGTCAGCGATCCCTTCGGCCAGGGCCCACTGCCCTGGCTGCGCGGCAGCGAGAACTACTTCGACGACACGGGCCAGGTCGTGCCCTGGTACGCCGACCCGAGCCTGGGCCGCAGCGGCGGCGGCCCGCGTACCGCCGACGACGTACGCCGTCAGATCAAGGGCTTCGCTTCCAACGGCGCCGTCGCTCCCGGCGAGGCGATCGACTTCCATGTCACCGTCGACCCGCCCCAGCAGTTCTCCGTCGACGTCTACCGGATCGGGCACTACGGCGGCGACGGCGCCTTCAAGATAACCACCAGCCCCCGGCTCTCCGGGATCGTCCAGCCGCCCCCGCTCGCCGCTGACCGCACGCTCTCCTGCCACCACTGGTGGCTGTCGTGGCGGCTCCAGATCCCCACCCACTGGTCGCTCGGCGCCTATGTCGCGGTGCTCACCACGCTCGACGGCCACCGCTCCCACATCCCCTTCACCGTCCGCGACAACCGGCCCGCCGATCTGCTGCTCCTGCTGCCCGACATCACCTGGCAGGCGTACAACCTCTATCCGGAGGACGGTCACACGGGCGCCAGCCTCTATCACGCCTGGGACGGGCAGGGGCGGCTGCTCGGCGAGGAGGAGGCGGCGACGACGGTCTCGTTCGACCGCCCCTACGCGGGCGCGGGCCTGCCGATGCATGTCGGTCACGCGTACGACTTCATTCGCTGGGCCGAACGTTACGGCTACGACCTCGCCTACGCGGACACCCGCGACCTGCACGCCGGCCGTATCGACCCGACCCGCTACCGCGGCCTGGTCTTCCCGGGCCACGACGAGTACTGGTCGGTCCCGATGCGGCGCACGGTCGAGCTGGCGCGCGAGCAGGGCACGTCCCTGGTCTTCCTCTCCGCGAACACCATGTACTGGCAGGTGGAGTTGGGGCCCTCGGCCTCCGGCGTCCCCGACCGGCTGCTCACCTGTCTCAAGCGCCGTGGGCCCGGGCGCCCCGCGCTCTGGCGTGAGATGGACAAGCCGGAGCAGCAACTGCTGGGCATCCAGTACGCGGGCCGGGTCCCCGAGCCGCATCCCCTGGTCGTACGGAACGCCGATCACTGGCTCTGGGAGTCCACCGGCGCCGGCGAGGGCGACGAGATCGAAGGACTGGTCGCGGGCGAGGCCGACCGCTACTTCCCGCGCACCGCCCTGCCCGACCACCAGGACCGGATCCTGCTCGCGCACTCCCCGTACCGCGACAGCGAGAATGCGCGGCGCCACCAGGAGACCTCGCTCTACCGCGCGCCGTCAGGGGCGCTGGTCTTCGCCTCCGGGACCTTCGCCTGGTCCCCGAAGCTGGACCGCCCCGGCCATGTCGACTCCCGGGTCCAGCGCGCGACCGCCAACCTCCTGGACCGGATCTGCAAACGGGACTGACGAGGCCCGGCCGCGCGGCGCGGAGCTCCGACGCCACCCCTGCGGGCCCCGACTTCCGGCATACGGGAGAATCGAGACGATCTCCAGGAACGACAGAACCACCGGGAGGAACCGTGTCCGGATTCGTAGAAAAGCCCGAGCCCCTTCACGTGCCGGGTCTGGTGCACCTCCACACCGGCAAGGTGCGTGATCTGTACCAGAACGAGGCGGGCGACCTCGTGATGGTCGCCAGCGACCGCATCTCGGCATACGACTGGGTGCTGCCCACCGAAATCCCCGACAAGGGCCGGGTCCTCACCCAGCTCTCGCTCTGGTGGTTCGACCTGCTCCAGGACCTCGTACCGAATCATGTGATCTCGACCGATCTCCCCGACGGTGCTCCCGCCGACTGGGCCGGCCGCACGCTTGTCTGTAAATCGCTCCGGATGGTCCCGGTGGAGTGCGTCGCCCGCGGCTATCTCGCCGGCTCGGGCCTCGTCGAGTACGAGGAGTCCCGTACGGTCTGCGGACTCGCCCTGCCCGAGGGCCTGGTGGACGGCTCCGAACTGCCCGCGCCGATCTTCACGCCCGCCACCAAGGCCGCCGTCGGCGACCACGACGAGAATGTGCCGTACGAGGAAGTGGCCCGCCAGGTGGGCGCCGAGACCGCCGCACTGCTGCGCCGGACCACCCTCGATGTCTATGGCCGGGCCCGCGATGTCGCCCGCGGCCGCGGCATCATCCTCGCCGACACCAAGTTCGAATTCGGCTTCGACGGCGAGCGGCTGGTGATCGCGGACGAGGTGCTGACCCCGGACTCCTCACGCTTCTGGCCCGCCGAGACCTGGGAGCCGGGGCACGCCCAGCCGTCGTACGACAAACAGTACGTACGCGACTGGCTGACCTCGCCGGCCTCCGGCTGGGACCGCAGGAGCGAGCAGCCGCCGCCCGCGCTGCCGCAGCAGGTCGTCGACGCCACCCGGGCCAAGTATCTGGAGGCGTACGAACGCCTCACGGGCACAAGCTGGCAGTAGAGCGCCGGACCCGCCGAACCGGCGGACCCGGAACACACGAAGAAACCCCCGGCCGAATGGGCCGGGGGTTCCTTTTCGCTGAGCGGACGACCAGGTTCGAACTGGCGACCTCAACCTTGGCAAGGTTGCGCTCTACCAACTGAGCTACGTCCGCATGCGCCGTGGCGCGAGCACCACTATACCCAACCGCGCTCGCGGGCGAGACGCACTGCCGAATGACGGTTCTCCGCTCCCAGTTTGGAGGCGGCCGAGGACAGATAGTTGCGCACGGTCCCCTGCGAGAGCGAGGCGCGCTCCGCGATGTCCGCGATCGGTGCGCCGTCCGAGGCGAGCTCCAGCACCTCGGCCTCCCGCGCCGTCAGCGGCGAGTCACCGGCGGAGATCGCGTCGGCCGCCAATTCCGGGTCGACAAAGCGGTTTCCGGCGTGCACGGTACGGATGATCTCGGCGAGCTGCCGGGCGCTGACCGTCTTGGGCACAAAGCCCCGTACGCCCGCGGCCAGCGCCCGTTTCAGATGGCCGGGCCGGCCGTGGCTGGTCACGATCATCGTGCGGCAGCCGGGCAGTTCGGTACGGAGCGATGTGGCGACTCTCACACCGTCGGCGCCGGGCATCTGGAGATCCAGTACGGCCACATCGGGCCGGTGCGCGCGGGCCATCGCCAGCGCCTCGGGTCCGGAGGCCGCCTCGGCGACCACCACCAGATCGTCTTCGAGCGCGAGCAGCGCGGCCAGCGCGCCGCGGATCAGATGCTCGTCGTCGGCGAGCAGGACGCGAACGGGCGCGGGACCGGAGGGGACGGGCACGGAGGTCACGCGGCCACCTCGTCACCGGACAACGAGCCGTCACCGGACACGGAGCCCCCGCCGGACGGGGAGCCCGCCCCCGGCGCGGGCAGCGGCACCCGGGCCGTCAGCCGGTAGCAGCCGTCGTCCGTCCGGCCCGCCTCCAGGGTGCCGTCCAGCGCGGCCAGCCGCTCCCGCAGTCCGGCAAGCCCGGAGCCCGTACGCGTGGCGGCCGGGGTGCCGGCGTCCGCGGCCGGATCCGGTGCGCCGTCGTTCTCGACGACCAGCACGGCCGCTCGCTCGTCCCGCCCCTGCTGCCCCGCCGACTCCGTCAGCCGCACCGTGCAGCGCCGCGCGTCACCGTGCCGCAGGACGTTTGTCGTCGCCTCGCGGACCACCCAGCCCAGGGCCGACTGGACCCCGGCCGACAGCGCCCCGCCGTCGTCTCCCTCGATCCGGCAGTCGATGCCCGCCGCCTTCAGCACCCCGCGTGCCCCTTCGAGTTCATTGCGCAGATCCGCCTCCCGGTAGCCGCGTACGACGTCCCGGACCTCCCGCTGCGACTCCCGGGCGATCCGCTGTACCTCGGTCATCTGGGCCACGGCCTCCGGCCGGCCGCGCTCGGCGAGCTGGACCGCCAGCTCGCTCTTCAGCGCGATCACCGCGAGATTGCGGCCCATGACGTCGTGCAGATCGCGTCCGAAGCGAAGCCGCTCCTCCGCGACCGCGAGCCGGGTCGCCAGCTCACGGGCCGTGTCGAGTTCCCAGACGGCGTGGACCAGCCAGGCCGAGAAGACATAGGTGAAGACAAGGCCGGTGCCCGAGGCGGTGACCCCGATCACACTGGGCAGCACGCTGCGTGCCCCCAGCCCGAGCAGCAGGCCGGCGAGCGCCGTGCCGGCCGCCGCACCGAGCACCGCGTACGCCATGTGCGCGGTCGTCCGCAGGCCCAGCGCGGCCGACGCCAGACCGAAGCTGGAGAAACCGACCAGCAGATACGCGTAATCCTGGTTCAGCGGAATGGCTCCCGCGCTCAGCAGGGCCATGACGGTGAGGACGGCCGCCGCCGACAGCGCGGCCGTGCCCAGGAGCAGCCGTACGGGCCGCTCGCGCCGGCCGAGCCGCCAGTCCAGGGCCCGGGACTGGAGGGCGGTGCACAGCCCGGCGTGCGCGCAGACCAGCAGGAACAGCCAGCCGCCCAGCCCCCGCCCCGCACCGGCGCCGAGTGCCAGGATGCCGAGACCGCCGGTCTCGAAGCCGCCGAAGCAGTAGAACGACCAGCGGGTGTAGAGCTCGACCTTGAACGTATTGCTCCTGGTCCTGTTCCTCTTCCATCTGCTTCGCCAGCGCCAGAAGTCCGTCAGCCGGGACATCGAATCCTCTCTCCCGAGCGCACGGCGCCTCAGCGCCGTGGCTCCCAGCGGAACCACCGCCCCACAGCAAACACCGCGAGCACGGTCCAGACCAGTGTGTTCAACCCCGCACCGAGCAGGTCGTACGCGTCGACACCGCCCAGCCAGCCCGCCCGGATCAGGGTCATGGCGCCGGTCGCCGGCAGCAGCTCGCAGAGGGACGCGATCCGCTCGGGCAGCGCCTCCAGCGGCACGAACAGGCCCGATCCGGCCACCGAGAGAAGGAACAGCGGCATGGTGGTGAGCTGGGCGCTCTCCACGGTACGGGTGAACGCCGAGGTCGCGGCGGCCAGCGCGGTGAGCAGCACCACACCGGCCAGCAGCCCGCCGACCAGCAGCACGGGCCACCGCGGCGCGCTCAGCCCGAGGAACGCGGTCCCGGCCGCGACCAGCACGGCACACTGGGCGAGCGCCAGCGCCGCCGCGGGCAGCGCGGTGCCGGCGAGGATCTCCCGGTCGGACGCCTCGACCGTACGGAGCCGCTTGAGCACCAGCTCCTCGCGCCGGGCCGTGTAGGCGGCGGAGAGGTTGGCGTACACGGCCATGATCAGCACAATGCCGATCCCGCCGGTCATCGATGCCTCGGCGACACTGATCCCGGTCCCGCGCAGGTCGATCCCGCCGAGCGTCGCCCTGATCGCCCCGATCATGCCCACCGGCACGAACAACGCGGCGAAGAGCGCCACCCTGTTCCGCACGAGGAGCGTCAACTCGGCCCGTCCCAGCGCTTTGAGACGCCCCGTCACCGTCGTACCGTCCGAGACCGCCACCATGCTCATCGTGCCTCCTCCGTTTCGGCGTCCCGCGCCGCGATGTCGAGAAACGCCTCTTCGAGGGAGGCGGTCCGCGCGTCCAGTCCGGCGAGCGGTACGTCCGACTCCTCGGCCCACCGCAGGAGTTCGCCCAGATCCCGCTGGAGGCGCCGGGTACGGATCTCGATCCGGGGCCCGTCCGCCGCCGCCCTCAGCGTCAGCGGCAGTCGGGCCGCAGCGACACCGTCGGGCAGGACGAAGGAGATCCGGGCCGGCCGGGCCGCGGTCACCTCGGCCGGGGTCCCGGAGACCACGATCCGGCCGTCCCGCATGATCGCCAGCCGGTCCGCGAGGCTCTCGGCCTCGTCCAGGTAGTGCGTGGTCAGCAGGACCGTCGTACCGCTGTCGCGCAGCGTCCGCACCAACTCCCAGGTGTCCCGCCGCCCTTCGGCGTCCAGCCCGGTCGTCGGCTCGTCGAGGAAGAGCACCTCGGGCCGGCCGAGCAGTGCGAGCGCCAGATCCAGCCGCCGCCGCTCACCGCCGGACAACTGCTTGACGCGGACCCCGGACCGTTTGCCGAGCCCCACCAGATCCAGCGCCTCGGCGGCCGGCCGCGCACCACTGGTGCACCCCGCGCACATGCGTACGGTCTCGGTGACCGTCAGATCGGAGGGAAAGCCGCCCTCCTGGAGCATCACACCGACCCGGGGCCGGACCACCGCCCGCTCGGTGTACGGGTCGTGTCCCAGCACCCGAACCGAACCGCCGCTGGGCCGGGCGAGACCTTCCAGCAACTCGACGGTGGAGGTTTTGCCCGCGCCGTTCGTGCCCAGCAGCGCGAACAGTTCGCCCCGGGCCACGGAGAAGGAGATACCGCGCACGGCCTCGTAGCCACCGGTGTAGCCGCGCCGCAGCTCGTCCACCTCGATCACCGGCTCGGTCAGCGGATCGGTCACGGGCCGGTCCGTGCGGACGTCGTGTCCGCCGGCCCCAGAAGACTCAGTCATGTCGTCCAGATTTCCGCCGGACCGGGCCACCGGGCAGTGCGTGCTGTCATCACCGCGCATGACATTTGTCATCGGCGCCGGCACAGGACACCAATCACGAGGAACGGCGGTCACGAGGAACGCCGGCAGCGCCAACTCGGCGGAGCACACACGAAGAAGCCCCCGGCCGAATCGACCAGGGGCTTCTTTTCGCTGAGCGGACGACCAGGTTCGAACTGGCGACCTCAACCTTGGCAAGGTTGCGCTCTACCAACTGAGCTACGTCCGCAGAGCACCGGACCTCCGGTGCGGCCATCACTCTACCGGATCCACCGGAGTGGTCGGAGAGCGATGCGGAGCGGGTGACAGGAATTGCACACTGCGCCTCCCCCTTGGAAAGGGGGCGTTCTACTACTGAACTACACCCGCACGCTCCGTGAGGTTCGGGCCTTTCGGCCTTGCCCCTCGGCGTGCTCCAGACTCTAGCCGATCAACGGGGGTGGTTCGCAACTCGGTGCGGATCCGCGTCCCTCAACTGGCGTCATGGAACGCCTCGTAGACCCGCTTGGGGATACGGCCGCGGGTCGGCACCTCCATCTTGTGCGAGAGCGCCCAGGCGCGGACGGCCGCCGGGTCGGGCGCGAGGGAGGTGTGCCGGTATGTGATGCGAGACTTGCCGTACTTGCTGGCGTTTGTCTGCTTTCGGCCCGCCGCCATGAACGGGGCCAGGGCCTTGCGCAGTTTCTTTGCATTGGTGGGATTGAGGTCGATCTCGTACGACTTCCCGTCCAGGCCGAACGTGACCGTTTCCGCCGCCGCTCCCCCGTCCATGTCGTCGGAGAGTGAGACCACCACGCGCTGCGCCACGGATATTGGTCCTTTCTTGCGGCACCGCCCTGCCCGTCAGGTGTGGGAAACACGGCTGACGTGCGGCGATACCGGCCTTCCGGCTGTTAAGGGGCAATGCTGCTTTCCTCTGTATTCCTTTGTACAGCGGCAGGCATCGCATTGTGAAGCCCAGCCAATTACATCAGCGTGTCCCCAGGCAATGGGGAGTCCGGTTTTTTCCCTGGATTTTTCCCGCGGTTGTCCGCCGGCCGAAATCGCGGCGTGATGTGCGGGCCGCCATATCTACCCGCGTAGATTCTCCGGGCGGGTACGCTGAGGGAAGCTCGGGGGGCCGGGGGATTCCCCCGGAGAACACAGCAGCAGAACCAGCCGCACCACACCACCGGGAGTGCCAGTGGCACGCGTCGTAGTCGACGTCATGCTCAAGCCGGAGATTCTCGACCCGCAGGGACAGGCGGTGCAGCGCGCACTGCCCCGTCTGGGTTTCGAGGGGATCGCCGACGTCCGCCAGGGAAAGCGCTTCGAGCTCGAAGTGGCGGGGCCGGTCGACGACGCCGCCCTCGCCCGCATCCATGAGATGGCCGAGACCTTCCTCGCCAACACCGTCATCGAGGACTTCGTCGTGAAGGTGGAGTCGTGACCGCTCGTATCGGAGTCGTCACCTTCCCCGGCACGCTCGACGACCGGGACGGCCTGCGGGCCGCTCGCATCGCCGGGGCCGAGCCCGTCCAGCTCTGGCACCGCGACAAGGACCTCAAGCAGGTCGACGCGGTGGTCCTGGCCGGTGGCTTCAGCTACGGCGACTATCTGCGCGCCGGAGCCATCTCCCGCTTCTCGCCGGTGATGGAGACGGTCATCGAGCAGGCGAAGGCCGGTATGCCGGTACTCGGCATCTGCAACGGCTTCCAGATCCTCACCGAGAGCCATCTGCTCCCGGGCGCGATGCTGCGCAACGATCATCTGCACTTCGTCTGCCGCGACCAGAAACTCCGGGTCGAAAACGCCGGCACCGCCTGGACCGCGGATTACTCCGCCGGCCAGGAGATCTCGGTCCCGCTCAAGAACATCGACGGCCGGTACGTCGCCGACGAGCACGTCCTCGACGAGCTGGAGGCGGAGGGCCGGGTCGCCTTCCGCTACCTCGACGGCAACCCCAACGGGTCGCTGCGCGACATCGCCGGCATCACCAACGCGGCCGGCAACATCGTCGGCCTGATGCCCCACCCCGAACACGCCGTGGAGCCGCTGATCGGTACGGGCCGTACCGACGGCCTCGGATTCTTCACCTCGATCCTGAAGAAGCTGGTAAGCGCCTCATGACCCTGGACACCGTCAAGCACGCGAGCGAGACGCCCGACGTCGAGCAGCCCTGGAAGGAGCTCGGCCTCAAGGAGGACGAGTACGTCCGGGTCCGCGAGATCCTCGGCCGCCGCCCGACCGGTGCCGAGCTGGCCATGTACTCCGTCATGTGGTCCGAGCACTGCTCGTACAAGAGCAGCAAGGTGCACCTCAGGCAGTTCGGCGAGAAGGTCCCCGCCAACGAGGCCATGCTGGTCGGCATCGGCGAGAACGCGGGCGTCGTGGACGTCGGCCAGGGATACGCCGTCACCTTCAAGGTCGAGTCGCACAACCACCCGTCGTACGTCGAGCCCTACCAGGGGGCCGCGACCGGCGTCGGCGGCATCGTCCGCGACATCATCGCGATGGGCGCCCGGCCGGTCGCGGTCGTCGACCCGCTGCGGATGGGCGCCGCCGACCACCCCGACACCAAGCGGGTGCTGCCAGGCGTGGTCGCCGGCATCGGCGGCTACGGCAACAGCCTGGGCCTGCCGAACATCGGCGGCGAGCTGGTCTTCGACGCCTGCTACCAGGGGAACCCGCTGGTCAACGCGGGTGCCATCGGTGTGATGCGGCACGAGGACATTCATCTCGCCAAGGCCTCGGGCCCCGGCAACAAGGTGATCCTGTACGGCGCCCGCACCGGCGGCGACGGCATCGGCGGCGCCTCCATCCTGGCCTCCGAGACCTTCGACGCCACCAAGCCGTCGAAGCGCCCGGCCGTCCAGGTCGGTGACCCCTTCCAGGAGAAGCTCCTCATCGAGTGCACCCTGGAGGCCTTCGCGGAGAAGCTGGTCGTCGGTATCCAGGACCTCGGCGCGGCCGGTCTGTCCTGCGCGACGAGCGAGCTCGCGTCCAACGGCTCCGGCGGTATGCGGGTCGAGCTGGACGACGTACCGCTGCGCGACTCCACGCTCTCGCCCGAGGAGATCCTCATGAGCGAGTCGCAGGAGCGCATGTGCGCGGTCGTCGAGCCGGAGAAGGTCGGCCGCTTCCTGGAGATCTGCGAGAAGTGGGACGTCATCGCCACCGTCGTCGGTGAGGTGACGGAGGGCGACCGGCTGGAGATCTTCTGGCACGGCGAGAAGATCGTCGACGTCGACCCGCGCACGGTGGCCCACGACGGCCCGGTCTACGACCGCCCGTACGCCCGTCCGGACTGGCAGGACGCCCTCCAGGCCGACGACGCGAACAAGCTGGCGCGGCCGGAGACCTCCGAGGAGCTGCGCGCGCAGGTCCTCAGGCTGGTCGGCTCGCCGAACCAGGCCTCGAAGTCCTGGGTCACGGACCAGTACGACCGGTTCGTCCAGGGCAACACCGTTCTCGCGCAGCCGGAGGACTCCGGCATGATCCGCGTCAACGAGGAGACCGGCCTCGGCGTCGCCATCGCCACGGACGGAAACGGCCGCTACACCAAGCTGGACCCGTACACGGGCGCGCAGCTCGCGCTGGCCGAGTCGTACCGCAATGTCGCCGCCTCCGGCGCCCGGCCGCTCGCCATCTCGGACTGTCTGAACTTCGGCTCGCCGGAGGACCCGGACGTCATGTGGCAGTTCGCCGAGGCCATCCGTGGTCTGGCGGACGGCTGCCTCCAGCTCGGCACCCCGGTGACCGGCGGAAATGTCTCGCTCTACAACCAGACGGGCGAGGCGGCGATCCATCCCACGCCCGTGGTCGCCGTCCTCGGTGTGATCGACGACGTCTCCCGGCGGACCCCGATCGCCTTCAGGGAGACGGGCCAGCTTCTCTACCTCCTCGGTGACACCCGCGAGGAGTTCGGCGGCTCGGCCTGGTCGCAGGTCGTCCACGACCACCTCGGCGGGCTGCCGCCGGCCGTGGACCTGGACCGGGAGAAGCTGCTCGGCGAGATCCTGATCTCGGCGTCCCGCGACGGAATGATCGACGCGGCGCACGATCTGAGCGACGGCGGTCTGATCCAGGCGATCACCGAGTCCTGCCTGCGCGGCGGGAACGGCGCGCGTCTGGTGGTGCCGGACGGGCTCGACGCCTTCACGTTCCTGTTCAGCGAGTCGGCGGGCCGCGCGGTCGTCTCCGTACCGCGCAGCGAGGAGCTCCGCTTCACCGACATGTGCGGCGCGCGCGGACTGCCCGTGACCCGGATCGGCGTCGTGGACGGCGACGACGTCGAGGTCCAGGGTGAGTTCAGCCTCGCGCTGAGCGAGCTGAAGGACGTGCACGAGGCGGCCATCCCGGCGCTGCTCGCCTGACCTCGTGGTGATCACCCGCACGTGATTGGCTGGTGCCGCACGCGTTATGCCGTGCGGCACCAGCCACCGCGAAGGGGAGGACCCATGTCCGGGTCGTACGAATACAAGGTCGTCACATTCCGGGAGTCGCTCATCGGCGACGCCCTGGACAGCGACAAGCTGGAGAAGACGCTCAACAAGCACGCGGAGGACGGCTGGGCCCTCAAGGCCATCACGGCCGCAGACGTCAAGGGCCGTATCGGTCCCGGCGCGGTGGAGGGTCTCCTCCTCACCCTGGAGCGTCCCCGCCAGGCGTGATCCCCCGGGAAGCCGCCCGCCGTCCGCGCGCCCGCGGCGGCGGGCGGCCCGGCTCACCGGGGTCGGTAGCCTCACCGCTATGCCACCGGCCAAGAAGCGCACCCGCAGCTACGACCCCGCCAAGACCCGTACCGCCGTGCTGGCCCAGTTCGGGAACGTACGCGAAGCGGTCGGCGCGCTCACGCCCGACCAGCTCTCGCTGCCCACCGCACTCGGCGACTGGACCGTACGCGAGCTGGTGGCGCATCTGGCCATGGCGGTCGAGGCCGTGAACCGCGGACTGGAACAGCCCCCGCCGGCCGGGCCCCTGATCACCCCGCTGGAGTGGCCGTTCGCGACGGCGTCCCGCGCCCCGGCGATCGCCGAGGACATCCGGGCGCTCTCGGCGTCGTCCGCACCGGACGAGCTGTTCGAGCGCACCGCGGACCGGGCAGCCCGGCTGCTGCCCGGAGCGCCGGACGACCGGCCGCTGGCGTTCCGGCTCGGCGCCATGCGGCTGGCGGACCTCCTGGTCACCCGTACCGTCGAGCTGGTCGTGCACACCGACGACCTGAACCGGGCGGCCGGGCTGAGCATCCCGTACGACCGGGGGGCGCTCGCCGTCTGCACCCGGCTGCTCGCCGACGCCCTCGCGGTGAAGGCGCCCGGCGCGTCGACCGAGGTACGGGTGCCGCCGTACGCGGTGGTGCAGTGCGTCGAAGGCCCCCGGCACACCCGCGGCACCCCGCCCAATGTCGTCGAGACCGACCCGGTCACCTGGATACGGCTGGCCACCGGCCGGATGTCCTGGGCCGAGGCGCTGGACACGGCGCGGGTGAGCGCGAGCGGGGAGCGCGCGGATCTCTCCGCTCTGCTTCCCCTCATGGGATGACTCGTCGGAAAGCGGGGCGAGGGGCCGCACCGGCAACCGGGTGACGGGCGGCGGAGGACGGAACCGGGGGCCCACCGGCCTCGTCCCACTGGCATGCAGAAGCAGCAGATCATCACTGTCACTGCCGTCGCACTGCTCACGCTGGCCGCGTGCGGCACGGAGCGCGGGCCCGGCTCGGAAGGCGGCGGAGGTCCGGCAAGGACCGGGCTTCCGCTCACCGATGTCCGCTGGAACGTCGACAGCGTGACCGTCGGCGGCAAGAAGACGGCCGCGCCCGCCGGTGCCAGCGTGGAGATCGGCACCAAGGGCCGGGCCAGCGCCCGTACGGGCTGCAACTCCATCGGCGCGGACGTCACCGTCGAGGGCGACACGATCACTGTGGGTGACAAGCAGTCCACGCTGATCGGCTGCCCCGAGAAGCTCCAGGACTTCGAGAAGGCCCTGAGCGGCACCTTCTCAGGGAAGCTCAAGGCCCGGGTGGACGACAAGCGTCTGACGCTCACCACGGCGGGCGGCGACTCCATCGCTCTGACCTCCGAGCCGCCGGCGCCCCTCGGCGACACCAAGTGGACCGTGAACGCCCTGGTCGCCGGGGCCACCGCGAAGTCCCTGCCGGACGGGACGGACGGGACGGCCTATTTCACGTTCCGTAACGGCTCCGTGGAGGGCAGCCTCGGCTGCAACCGCTTCAGCGGCCCCGCGGAGATCTCCGGATCCACGGTCACCTTCGGCCGGATCTCCGCCACGCGCAAGCTCTGTCCGGGCCCGGAGATGACGGTGGAACGCCAGGTGCAGAAGGTGCTGGAGGGGAAGGTCACATATGACCTGCACCACCGCGGTCTGACCCTCAAGACCCCGGACGGCCAGGGCCTGAGCGCTGTCGCGGCCCCGCCCGGGAAGTGATCCGGAGGCCCGGACCGCATCCCCAATTCGGACCAGTGGTCGATCTCGCCTACACTCGGTGGCGTGCCTCGTGGTGATGGACGACTCAACCACGACCTGCTCCCCGGTGAGAAGGGCCCCCAGGACGCTTGTGGCGTCTTCGGAGTCTGGGCCCCGGGTGAAGAGGTCGCCAAGCTCACCTACTTCGGACTGTATGCCCTGCAGCACCGTGGACAGGAGTCCGCGGGCATCGCAGTGAGCAACGGCTCCCAGATCCTGGTTTTCAAGGACATGGGCCTGGTCTCCCAGGTCTTCGACGAAACCTCCCTCGGCTCCCTCCAGGGCCATATCGCGGTGGGCCATGCCCGCTACTCCACCACCGGAGCCTCGGTGTGGGAGAACGCGCAGCCGACCTTCCGGGCCACGGCCAACGGC
Organism: Streptomyces sp. NPDC006923; assembly: GCF_040635655.1. Taxonomy (NCBI): domain Bacteria; kingdom Bacillati; phylum Actinomycetota; class Actinomycetes; order Kitasatosporales; family Streptomycetaceae; genus Streptomyces; species Streptomyces sp. NPDC006923. The sequence goes on along the minus strand of NZ_JBEYIF010000005.1, from coordinate 18,190 downwards.
TCCATCGCGCTCGGACACAACGGCAATCTGGTCAATACCGCCCAGCTCGCCGAGATGGTCGCGGATCTGCCCAAGCAGAACGGCCGGTCGACCCAGGTCGCCGCGACCAACGACACCGACCTGGTGACGGCTCTCCTGGCCGGCCAGACGGACGACGACGGCAAGCCCCTCACGGTCGAGGAAGCCGCCGCGAAAATACTGCCCGACGTGCAGGGGGCGTTCTCGCTCGTCTTCATGGACGAGCACACGCTCTACGCGGCCCGTGACCCGCAGGGCATCCGCCCGCTGGTTCTCGGCCGTCTGGAGCGCGGCTGGGTGGTCGCCTCCGAGAGCGCCGCTCTCGACATCTGCGGCGCGGCGTACGTCCGTGAGATCGAGCCGGGCGAGCTGATCGCCGTCGACGAGAATGGTCTCCGTACCCAGCGATTCGCGGAAGCGAAGCCCAAGGGCTGCGTTTTCGAGTACGTCTACCTGGCCCGTCCCGACACGGACATCGCCGGGCGGAACGTCTATCTGTCCCGTGTGGAAATGGGCCGGAAACTCGCCAAAGAAGCGCCCGTCGACGCGGATCTGGTCATAGCGACCCCGGAGTCCGGTACGCCGGCCGCGATCGGCTACGCGGAAGCCAGCGGCATCCCCTACGGCTCGGGCCTCGTCAAGAACGCCTATGTCGGCCGGACCTTCATCCAGCCGTCCCAGACCATCCGCCAGCTCGGCATCCGCCTCAAGCTGAATCCGCTCAAGGAAGTCATCCGCGGCAAGCGCCTGGTGGTCGTCGACGACTCGATCGTCCGCGGCAACACCCAGCGCGCCCTGGTCAGGATGCTCCGTGAGGCGGGCGCCGCCGAGGTCCACATCCGGATCTCGTCCCCGCCGGTCAAATGGCCGTGCTTCTTCGGCATCGACTTCGCCACCAGGGCCGAACTGATCGCCAACGGCATGACGATCGAGGAGATCGGGGCCTCCCTGGGCGCCGACTCCCTCTCGTACATCTCCATCGACGGCATGATCGAGGCGACCACCATCGCCAAGCCGAACCTGTGCCGTGCCTGCTTCGACGGCGAGTACCCGATGGATCTTCCCGACCCCGAGCTGCTCGGCAAGCAGCTCCTGGAGACCGAGCTGGCGGCGGGCCCCGCGAAGACCGCGGCCGCCGAAGCGCTCCGCCGTCCGTGACAGTCCCGTCCGACGACCGAATGCCGACAGGAAAGTTCCCAGCAATGTCCGAGACGACTACTGGTGCGAGTTATGCCGCCGCGGGCGTCGACATCGAGGCCGGTGACCGCGCGGTCGAGCTGATGAAGGAGTGGGTGAAGAAGACGCAGCGCCCCGAGGTCCTCGGCGGCCTCGGCGGTTTCGCCGGCCTCTTCGACGCCTCCGCCCTCAAGCGCTACGAGCGTCCGCTGCTCGCCTCCGCCACCGACGGTGTCGGTACGAAGGTCGATCTCGCCCGCAAGATGGGCGTGTACGACACGATCGGCCACGATCTGGTCGGCATGGTCGTCGACGACCTGGTCGTCTGCGGCGCCGAGCCGCTCTTCATGACCGACTACATCTGTGTCGGCAAGGTCCACCCCGAGCGTGTCGCCGCCATCGTCAAGGGCATCGCCGAAGGCTGTGTGCTGGCCGGCTGCGCCCTGGTCGGCGGCGAGACCGCCGAACACCCCGGACTTCTCGGCGAGGACGACTTCGATGTCGCCGGCGCCGGTACGGGTGTGGTCGAGGCGGACCGGCTGCTCGGCGCGGATCGTATCCGTACGGGTGACGCGGTGATCGCCATGGCGTCCTCCGGGCTTCACTCCAATGGATACTCGCTGGTCCGGCATGTCGTCTTCGACCGGGCCGGCTGGTCGCTGGACCGCGAGGTCGCGGAGTTCGGCCGCACCCTGGGCGAGGAACTGCTGGAGCCCACCAAGATCTACTCGCTGGACTGTCTGGCGCTGACCAGGACCACCGAGGTGCACGCGTTCAGCCATGTCACCGGGGGCGGTCTCGCCGCCAACCTGGCCCGGGTGATCCCGGACCATCTGCACGCGACGGTGGACCGCTCGACCTGGACGCCCGGCGCGGTCTTCGACGTCGTCGGCACGGCGGGCCGGGTGGAGCGCCTCGAACTGGAGAAGACGCTGAACATGGGCGTCGGCATGATCGCCGTCGTCCCGGCGGAATCAGCCGGCACCGCGCTCACCACACTGGCCGACCGGGGCGTGGAAGCCTGGGTCGCCGGAGAGATCACGGAGCGCGCCGGTCATGCCACCGGAGCGGCCCTGACCGGCGACTATCTGAGCTGATGGCCCGCGCGCCCCTCGCCGCCGTCCGGTCTCCCCGTACCGCCCGGCGGCGAAGCGCCCACGGGCAGCACTGAACCCGGTCCAGGACGAAGGCCCCGGACCGGGTCGGTGACTGTTCGAGGTATACGGACGTCAAGCGCCGCGGCGCTGCGCCGAGGGCCCGGACTCGTCGTCCTCGTCCTCGTCGTCGTTGTACAGATCCGCGTACTGTGCGTACGGGTCATCTTCCTCGTCGTCATCCTCGAACGGCTCGCCGTTCGGCGGTTGACTCGAAGGCGATGCGCCCAGCTCATTGGCCAGACGCGACAGGTCAGTCCCGCCGCTGTTGTACTTCAGCTGGCGGGCGACCTTCGTCTGCTTGGCCTTGGCCCGGCCGCGCCCCATGGCTCGACCCCCTCGGTGACGGGGCTCGACGGCCCCAGAGTCTTGACACGCGTTCATGAATCCGAACGAGCTCTCCGCGGAGAGACCCGTCCGTAGGGCTTCAACGGTACCTGCTTCCGCGGCCATACGGTACGCCGCCCGCATGACGCGCCCCGGAGCAGGACCAGCGGGGCGCCCCGTCCTCGCTGGTCAGCTGCGATTTTAACCTCTTCTTGAGGGGCGACCCGCCGACCGGCGTGAGTCTCGTCTCCCCGGCGCCCGGGCCGCCACCCCATCGGGCTCAGCGGCGGCGCGCCTCCGCCATGCGCTGCTCGGCGATCCGGTCCGCAGCCGCAGCCGGCGGAATACCGTCCTCATTTGCGCGTGCGAAGATTTCCAGCGTGGTGTCGAAGATCTTCGCGGCCTTGGCGCGGCACCGCTCGAAGTCGAATCCGTGCAGCTCGTCGGCGACCTGGATCACGCCGCCCGCGTTCACCACGTAGTCGGGCGCGTAAAGGATGCCGCGGTCCGCGAGGTCCTTCTCGACCCCCGGGTGGGCGAGCTGGTTGTTGGCCGCTCCGCACACCACCGTCGCGGTCAGGACGGGCACGGACTCGTCGCTGAGCGCGCCGCCGAGGGCGCACGGCGCGTAGATGTCCAGGCCCTCGGTGCGGATCAGCGCCTCGGTGTCGGCGACGGCGGCCACGTCCGGGTGCCGCTCGGTGATCCGGCGCACCGACTCCTCCCGGACGTCCGTGACCACGACCCGCGCGCCCTCCTGGAGCAGATGCCCGACCAGGTGGTGCCCGACCTTGCCGACGCCCGCGATGCCGACCGTACGGCCGCGCAGCGACGGGTCGCCCCAGCGGTGCTGGGCGCTCGCCCGCATGCCCTGGAAGACGCCGAAGGCGGTCAGGACCGACGAGTCGCCGGCGCCGCCGTTCTCCGGGGAGCGTCCGGTGGTCCACGCGCACGCGCGGGCCACGACGTCCATGTCGGCCACGTAGGTGCCGACATCGCAGGCGGTCACGTACCGGCCGCCGAGCGAGGCCACGAACCGGCCGTAGGCCAGCAGCAGCTCCTCGGTCTTGATCTGCTCGGGGTCACCGATGATCACGGCCTTGCCGCCGCCGTGGTCGAGCCCGGCCAGGGCGTTCTTGTACGACATGCCGCGGGAGAGGTTCAGCGCGTCGGCGACGGCCTCTTCCTCGGACGCGTACGGATAGAAGCGCGTGCCGCCGAGGGCGGGGCCCAGGGCGGTCGAGTGAAGGGCGATGACGGCCTTGAGCCCGCTGGCGCGGTCCTGGCACAGAACGACTTGTTCATGTCCTCCCTGCTCCGAGCGGAACAGGGTCTGCAGGACGCCGTCGGTCACATCGGTCACTGTGGTGACTCCCAAGTACGAAGCGGCGGTGGGAAGTCCCTCCTGCGGGTGGGGAGGGACCGGTTGGGCACGAGGGTAAGTCCTGCGGTGAGAGAGATCAGCCCCAGTGCCGAGGATCACCCTCCTGGCGGGTACGGGCGTGGGACGATCACCAGATGCCGGCGGTGTCTTCTGTGGTTGTCCCTTACGCGTCCTACCTGCGGGTGTACGAGCCGCTGGCGGCCTTCCCGGAGCCCGAGAGGGGTCACTGGGCACGCTACGCCCGGCGCGGCCGTACGCCCACCGCACAGGACGAACTACGGCGTTCCCTGGCCGACTTGCTGCCGACCCCGCCGGTCCCGGTGCCGGTCCACGAGAGCGCGGACGCGTTTGTGACCGAGGTGGACGGAGTTGTGTGCGTCTGTCCCTGGCGGACCCGGCTGCGCGGCTGGCTGGCGCTCGAAGAACTTGGGAACGTCCTGCCGACGCCACTGCTGGACGTGGTGCTGCCGCCGGTGGTGCGGGGCCAGGCCGTGGCGGACTACGAGCGCTGGCGGGACCGCAACCCGGACGCGCGGCCGTGGATCAGGACGGCTGTCTGGCAGGTGCCGGTGCGCTGGTTCGCGCTCTTCTCCGACGACGAGCGCGAGTACGAGGCGGGCGGGCCGGGGGTGCCGGTGCTGCGGTACCGGACGCCGATGGTCCAGGCCAGGCGGCGGCTGGCCCGCGCGCTGAAGACCCTGCGGGACACGGTGGACGACGGGCCGCTCATCACGGGCCTGGTGGATGTGGGACGGTGGCTGGAGGAGTTCCATCCGCGTTCGCTGGTCGAGCTGGACTACGGGGGCCTGGTGCACGCGCTCTCCGGGGCCCAGCTCGCGGAGGACCGTTCGGCGGCCGATGTGGCGGCCGGCATCGCCGCGCTGCGGGACGGGGACGGCGAGGGGGCCGGTGAGGCGTACGGGCGGCTCATGGAGCGCTGGCGGGCCGTGAGCGACCGCCAGTTCGCGAACTGAGCCCGGCGCGAAGAGCGCGCCGTCGCCCGCCGTCGCGCTCCCTCGCATCCCCTCGCCGGTGTCCCCTGCGCCGCTTTCGCGGCCCGCCCCGGGGCGGAGGTCCCGATCCGGGCCTTTGGCTCAAGCGTGATGGACCGCACTAACAGGGCCCTTGCGCCCATCGCCCACCCTCGTGTCAAAATAGGACAAGGAGTCCGGTTGGGGCTCCTTCCGTACGGGTAGGGGCGGAATGCTCTGTATTGCACTCTGTGTGGGGGATCTGTTGACGCCTGATCGCTGTGTGACTGATCGTATCTGTGACGTGACTGTCCGCTATGGCATGGTCCATCGGCTTCCGCCGCTGATGAACACCTCAGAGGGCAATTCCATCGGTTTGGCCGACGTGGCTGGACGGATGGTGTAGTTGTAGTGCCGAGGACAAGCCGTTCGTCCTATAACCGACTCGGCCCGCGTCCGCCATTTCGGGCAACGCGGGTCAAGGTGCAGAATTTAGAGGAAAGAACCGAGATGGTTCGGTTCTCCCGAGGAGGCCGCTCATGACCGCTCGCACCCCTGATGCCGAGCCGCTGCTGACCCCGGCTGAGGTTGCCACGATGTTCCGCGTGGACCCGAAGACGGTCACTCGCTGGGCAAAAGCCGGCAAGCTCACGTCCATCCGCACGCTCGGTGGGCATCGCCGGTATCGCGAGGCAGAGGTCCGCGCACTGCTTGCGGGTATTCCGCAGCAGCGCAGCGAGGCCTGAACACCCCAGCAAGGCTCAATAAGGCACTACAAGCAGGGCACAGCCGGGTCCCCCAACTCGGTCGTCCCGACCCATAGCTCCACACGACGGGCGCCTGCCCCAACAGGCCCCATGCCCTCGCAACACGGGTAAGTCGTCGATCGCGCTGGACTCCGCCGAGTCCAGCGCGATCTTTTTTTGTGTGCCGTGACCGTGCCGTCCCGGTGCTGATCGGCCCCTGTGGTGAGGGTGGGGCGGCTGCTTCCGGTGGGGGTGCGGAGTGGGTGCAATTGCACATATTAAATTGGTGCATTGTAGGCAGGGTGTAAGCGTCGCCGTTCCAGAAACCCGTTCGGTGACTCGCGTCACACTCTCCGGACCCTGCCGGACCGGGGCGTCAGGGGGCGGAAGAGCTCTGGCCGTCGCTCAACTCCTCGTCGGAGAAGTCGTCCTCGGCCGACACCGGCTCCATGGCGAGCCGTTGGAGGCGATGGCAGACCGGGCAGTACCCGGTGCGGTGCGGATGGCCGGACGCGGCCGCCAGATGCGCGCGCAGCAGCGCGCGGGTCTCGTGTCTCGCTGTCGAAGTCATCACGAACGCCACCCCCCGGTGGGCCCTGGATACGAGGAATCAGGGGTCCTGATGCCTGAGTACCCCCGACGGCGGGCCCCGTCAAGACGGACGGGGCCGGTCCTGGCTGATTTGGGCCCGGCATTACTGCGGCGTTGCCGCGGCATCGGCTGCACGTGCCGTGGCCGACGCGGTCGGGGCCCGGACCCCCGGGCCTCCCGGACCCGCCGTGGACGTGCGGAAAGCGAGAGAGCCCGCATCCGGTGAGGATGCGGGCTCTCTCATTACTGCGGTCCTGACGGGATTTGAACCCGCGGCCTCCACCTTGACAGGGTGGCGAGCACTCCAAGCTGCTCCACAGGACCAGGGGCCACGGCCACCTGTGACCGAGTCACCCGGTGTCGCCGCTCTTGGCTGCGAGACAGACTGTACAGCAGCTCGAAGGGTCCGGTCGAACTCACGCCTGGCGACGACCGTGTCACGGCGCGGCCGCGTCGATCGCCTTCAGGATGCGCTTGTCGGAGACGGGCTGGGCGGTGCCCAGGGCATGGGCGAAGTAGCTCACCCGCAGCTCCTCGATCAGCCAGCGGATGTCCAGGACCTCCTGCGGCACCGGCCGTCCCCGCGGCAGCTCACCGAGCAGCCAGGCGTACTCGTCCTGCATCTCGTGGACCTTCTCCATCCGCGTGGTGTCGCGCTGGACGCTCGTCGGCATCTGCTGCAACCTCCGGTCCACCGCGACGAGATAGCGCATCAGGTCCGGCAGCCGGCGCAGCCCGGTGCGGGTGACGAAGCCCGCCGGCACGAGCGCCGCGAGCTGGTCCTTCACGTCCTGGACGTTGTTCACCAGCACCAGGCTGTTCGTGGCCTTCAGACGGCGCTCACAGGCCTGCCAGGCGGCCAGGATCTGCTGGACCTGGCCGACGGTCCGTACGGTCGCGTCGACGAGATCGGCGCGGACCGAGTCGTACAGCTTGCGGTACGCCTCCTCGTCCCAGGCCGGGCCTCCGTGATCCGCGATCAGCTTGTCGGCGGCGGCCGTCGCGCAGTCCTCGAACAGCGCCTGGACCGAGCCGTGCGGATTGCGGGACAGCGCCAGCTTCTGCTGGTTGGTCAGTTTGTCCGAGGCGAACTTCGCCGGGCTGACCGGGATGTTCAGGAGGATCAGCCGTCGCGTGCCGGCCCACATCGCCTGCTGCTGCTCGGCCTCCGTGTCGAAGAGCCGTACGGCCACGGTCCCGCCCTGGTCGACCAGGGCCGGATACGCCTTGACGGGCTGGCCGGCCCTGCGGGTCTCGAAGATCCGGGACAGCGTCCCGATCGTCCAGTCGGTCAGACCGGTGCGTTCGATCGCCTCGCCGCCCGAACGCTCCGCGGTGGCAGCGGCGGCCTGGGAGAGCGCCTGGCGGGCCTTGGGACGCAGCCGCAGCTTCAGCGCGTCGAGATCCTTGTCCTCGGCGATCTTGCGCCGCCGCTCGTCGACGATCCGGAACGTGATCTTCAGATGTCCCGGGACCCTGGACAGATCGAAGTCGTCGCCCGTGACCGGCACCCCGACCATCCGCTGGAGTTCGCGGGCGAGCGTCACCGGCAGCGGCTCGGGAAGCGACTGGGCCGGATCGCGTCCCTCCGGTGCCGCCGCGCGCTCCAGAAACGCCCGCGCGTAGTTCGGCGCGGGCACGTAGTGGCGCCGGATCGGCTTGGGCAGGGAGCGGATCAGCTCCATGACGACCTCCTCGCGCAGCCCCGGGATCTGCCAGTCGAAGCCCTCGGAGGTGACCTGGTTCAGCACTTGGAGCGGCACATGGACGGTCACACCGTCCGCGTCCGCCCCCGGTTCGAACTGGTACGTCACGCGGAATGTGAGCTGCCCCTGGCGCCAGGAGTCCGGGTAGTCGTCCTTGGTGACGGACCCGGCCTTCTCGTTGATGAGCATCGACCGCTCGAAATCGAGCAGCTCGGGATCCTCCCGGCGCCTGGCCTTCCACCAGGAGTCGAAGTGCGCGCCGGAGACCACGTCGTCCGGCACCCGCTGGTCGTAGAAGTCGTAGAGCGTCTCGTCGTCCACGAGGATGTCGCGGCGCCGGGCGCGGTGCTCCAACTCCTCGACCTCGCCGAGAAGTTTGCGATTGTCATGGAAGAACTGGTGGTGCGTGCGCCAGTCGCCCTCGACGAGCGCGTTGCGGATGAACAGCTCCCGGGACGCCTCCGGGTCGATCCGCCCGAAGTTGACCTTCCGCTGGGCGACGATCGGCACGCCGTACAGCGTCACCTTCTCGTACGCCATCACGGCCGCCATGTCCTTCTCCCAGTGCGGCTCGCTGTAGGTCCGCTTGAGGAGATGCCCGGCGAGCGGCTCGATCCACTCGGGCTCGATCTTCGCGTTGACCCGGGCCCAGAGGCGCGAGGTCTCCACCAGCTCGGCGGACATGAGGAAACGCGGCGGCTTGCGGAAGAGCGCGGAGCCCGGGAAGACCGCGAACTTCGCGTTGCGGGCGCCCAGGTACTCGTTCTTGCCCGACGCGTTCCTGCCGCCCTCCGCCCCGGCGCTCTTGCCGCTCTCGTTCCCGGTGGTCTTCACGTCCTTCATGCCGATGTGCGACAGCAGCCCGGCGAGCAGCGAGACATGGATGGCCTGGTCGCCCGCGTCCTCCTCGTTGAGATGGATACCGAGCTGCCGGGCGACCGTACGGAGCTGGGAGTAGATGTCCTGCCACTCCCGGATGCGCAGGAAGTTCAGATACTCCGACTTGCACATACGGCGGAAGGCGGAGGAGGACAGCGTCTTCTGCTGCTCCCTGATGTACCGCCAGAGATTGATGAAGGCGAGGAAGTCGGACGTCTCGTCCTTGAACCGGGCGTGCTGCTGGTCGGCCTGGGCCTGCTTCTCGGCGGGGCGCTCGCGCGGATCCTGGATGGAGAGCGCGGCGGCGATCACCATCACCTCGCGTACACAGCCGTTGCGGTCGGCCTCGATGACCATACGGGCGAGGCGCGGGTCGACGGGAAGCTGCGAGAGCTTCCGGCCGAGCTGGGTCAGCCGCTGTCCCTTCCTGCCGTCCGGGGCCCGGCCGTCCTGGGCTCTGCCGTCCTGGGCGGACTTCTGTTCCGGGCCGAACGCGCCCAGCTCCTGGAGAAGCTGCACACCGTCACGGATGTTGCGGTGGTCCGGCGGGTCGATGAACGGGAACTTCTCGATGTCGCCCAGGCCGGCCGCGGTCATCTGGAGGATGACGGAGGCCAGATTCGTACGGAGGATCTCCGCGTCCGTGAACTCGGGCCGCGAGACGAAGTCGTCCTCGGAGTACAGCCGGACGCAGATGCCGTCCGACGTACGGCCGCAGCGGCCCTTGCGCTGATTGGCGCTGGCCTGCGAGATCCGCTCGATCGGCAGCCGCTGCACCTTGGTGCGATGGCTGTAACGGGAGATACGGGCATTGCCCGGGTCGATGACGTACTTGATGCCCGGGACCGTCAGCGAGGTCTCGGCGACATTCGTGGCCAGCACGATCCTGCGGGTGGCGTTGCCCGAGGGCCGCTGGAAGACACGGTGCTGCTCGGCGTGCGAGAGCCGGGCGTAGAGCGGCAGGACCTCGGTGTGGCGCAGCTTGCGCTTCTCCAGCGCGTCCGCGGTGTCACGGATCTCACGCTCACCGGAGAGAAAGACGAGGATGTCGCCGGAGCCCTCGGCCTGGAGCTCGTCGACGGCGTCGGAGATCGCGGTGATCTGGTCGCGGTCACCCTCGTCGCCGTCCTCCTCCAGCAGCGGCCGGTAGCGGACCTCGACCGGGTACGTACGGCCGGAGACCTCCACGATCGGCGCGTCGCCGAAGTGGCGGGAGAACCGCTCCGGGTCGATGGTCGCGGAGGTGATGACGACCTTGAGGTCCGGGCGTCTGGGCAGGAGCTGGGCCAGATAGCCCAGCAGGAAGTCGATGTTGAGGCTGCGCTCGTGGGCCTCGTCGATGATGATCGTGTCGTACGCGAGCAGCTCACGGTCCGTCTGGATCTCCGCGAGCAGGATGCCGTCGGTCATCAGCTTGACGAAGGTCGCGTCCTGGTTGACCTGGTCGGTGAAGCGGACCTTCCAGCCGACGGCCTCGCCCAGCGGTGTCTCCAGCTCCTCCGCGACCCGCTCGGCGACGGTACGGGCGGCGATCCGGCGGGGCTGGGTGTGCCCGATCATGCCGCGGACACCGCGGCCGAGTTCCAGACAGATCTTGGGGATCTGGGTCGTCTTGCCGGATCCGGTCTCACCCGCGACGATCACGACCTGGTGGTCGCGTATCGCCTCCAGGATCGTGTCCTTCTTCTGGCTGACGGGAAGCTGCTCTGGATAGCTGACCGCGGGCACCCGGGACCTGCGGCCCCGGGTCCGCTCGGCGGCCTTCTCGGCCTGACCCGCGATCTCGTCCAGCACGGCCTGCCGTGCGTCGGGTTTACGAATGCGCCGTGCGCCCTCAAGCCGGCGACCGAGCCGCTGCGCGTCACGCAGCGAGACGTCGGCCAGCAGGGTCTGGAGGTCGGCGAAGGAAGTAGACATACCGAAACCAGGATCTCACCCGTGGCTCGGGGGAGGCGAACCCATTTCGAGCGGCGGACGGGCGCACGGCGAAGCCCCTCACCGAAAATCCCGGTGAGGGGCTTCCTGCCCGTGATGGGCGTTGGTGGCTGGGGCCGGGATCGAACCGGCGACCTATCGCTTTTCAGGCGATCGCTCGTACCAACTGAGCTACCCAGCCACGCAACCTCGCGGCTGCAGCGGTCCTGACGGGATTTGAACCCGCGGCCTCCACCTTGACAGGGTGGCGAGCACTCCAAGCTGCTCCACAGGACCAAGCAATGTGCGAGCACAAGTCTCGCACACGTGTTGCGTGCCCCCAACGGGATTCGAACCCGTGCTACCGCCTTGAAAGGGCGGCGTCCTGGGCCACTAGACGATGAGGGCTAAGGGCCCGCCTGGGCGCTTTGCAGCGCGTCGGGGACGTGAGAAGCATATGGGATGCGGGGAGCTATCGCCAAAACGGTTTACGGGGCGGGTACGGGGACGGCCGGGGAGGTCGGCGGGGGTGAGGCGGTGCCGGGGCGCGCGGGGCGCACCGGCACAGAGGCGTCCGGGCTCGGCGTGTCCGACGGCGTGGCCGTGCCCGGTGTGTCCGGCGTCGGGGCCGTCCCCGGGGCCCCGGCCTCCGCCGGGAGGTGGCGGCTGACTTCGGCCGTGGTCAGGCCGAGGCCGCCCAGGGTGATCTCGTCCCACGCCTGGAGCCGCTTGGTCGTACGGTCCAGATAGAGCACCGAGGCGCGTACCTGCTCCGGTTTGTCGTTCTGTACGGCGCGCAGGCCGCCGCCGCCCGTGGAGCCCTCGATCTTCAGCCGGGTGCCGTGCGGCATGACCTCGGTCTCCCGGTGGTGCACATGGCCGGCGAGGACGAGCGGGACCAGGCCGTCGGTCTCGCGGGCCGCCACCGGGTTGTGGGCGACGGCGATGTCCACGGCGGTGCCGGCCTGTTCCTGCGCGCGGAGGGCGGAGGCGAGCCTGATGCCCGCCATGCTCTCGGCCGGATCGCCCTGGGCCGCCGTCGAGCGGTCGGGGGTGAACTGCGGGTCGCCCCAGCCGGCCACGCGTACCCCGGCGACCGTCACGGCCCGGCCCTCGTCCAGGACCCGTACGTTCTTCAGGCGCTGGAGGTATCGCTGGGTGACGTCCGAGTCGTGGTTGCCGCGGACCCATACATAGGGGACACCGAGATCGGCGATGGGATCGAGGAAGCCGTTCTCGGCGGCCGAGCCGTGGTCCATGGTGTCGCCGGAGTCGATGATCACGTCGATCCCGTACTGCTCCACGAGTGAGCCGATGATGTGCCAGGCCGCCGGGTTGAGATGGATGTCGGAGACGTGCAGCACCCGCAGGGTGGCCGGGTCCGGCTGGTACGTGGGAAGCGTCGACGTCGCGTCGTACAGCTTGGTCACATTGGTGACCAGCCGCGCCAACTCCTTCTGGTAGACGTCGAAGTCGGTGACGATCGAGCGGGCGCTGCCGACGACCTGGGGTGCGGAGGAGAGCAGTCCGGAGAACTTGGGCTCCAGCACCGACTTCGGGTTCCAGGTGGCGTACGCGCCGGCGCCGGAGGCGGCGAGCAGGGCGAGCGCGAGCCCGCCGGCGGCCAGCGCGCGGCGCGGCCTGCGGTAGACGGCGAGGCCGAGAGAGACCGCTCCGGAGACCACGGCGACACAGGAGCGCACGGCCAGCTCCGTGGCGCCGTCCCGGACGTCGCCGGTGACCTCGCTCTGGAGGCCGGAGAGGCGTTCCGGGTGCTCCACCAGGGCCTGGGAGCGGACCGGGTCCAGCCGGTCGACATCCACGTCGAGACGGATGGGAGCGGTGTGGGTGCTCAGCTCCAGCGCGCCCAGCGGCGCGACATTGATCTTGGTGCCGCCGGTCAGCGAGGGGCGCAGGGTCATCCGGGTGTCCATCGGGCCGACCGGGGACCGCACGCTGCCCAGGGTCAGCAGCCCGAGCCAGGCCCCCAGGAGCACCACGGCGGTCAGGCCGGCCGCGCGGGCCCAGGGACGGGGGGCGGGGGCGAGCACGCTCGCCGGGCCCTCGCGGCGGGCTCCGAGCCGGCCCCGGACGCGGAGGAGCGTGGCACGGAAGGGGAAACGGAGCACATCACGGGGCATTGGGGCCGTATGCCCAGGCCGACGGAGCGTCATGCGTGGCGCGATCCGGCCGGTCCCGGGGCCGTCCGGCCGCCGCCGGCGCGCGGATCCGCGGAGACCGGCGCGCGACCGGGCAGACGTGATCGCGTGACCTACGTGACAATGGCGGGGTGCTGGAGATGACGCGCGAGGAGTTCGAGGAACTGGTCGCAGAGGCGCTGGACCGGATCCCGCCGGAGCTGATGCGGCTGATGGACAACGTCGCGGTGTTCGTGGAGGACGAACCCGAGGCGTCCGACCCCGAGCTGCTCGGGCTCTACGAGGGGACTCCGCTGACCGACCGGGGCGAGTGGTACGCGGGCGTGCTGCCCGACCGGATCACCGTCTACCGGGGGCCGACGCTGCGGATGTGCGCGACGCGCGAGGGCGTGGTGGCGGAGACGGAGATCACCGTCGTGCATGAGATCGCGCACCACTTCGGGATCGACGACGAGCGGCTGCACGCGCTCGGATACGGCTGAGTGAGCGGCCCGGGACCGCCGGAGTGTCCGTCCTGGCCGGTCCTTGGGCATTTGCGCCGCCTTCCCGTGTCTCTGGCGCGTCTCTGGCGTGTCCCTGTCCAGGAACAGGGCGCGTCCGGGCGTGTCCCCCACGGGGAAAAGGGAGTTGGGCAGTGAAACTCTTCCCTCGCCGTCGGCGGGGAGACCCCACTCATGCCCGGAGGTGCGCTCGTGCGCCAGTTCTCCGCCCCAGGCCGTCTCGTTGTCCGGATTGTCACGTCTCTGGCGGTCGCGGCCTCCGCCGGCTGTATGAGCGTCGGTGACGACGAAGGCAAGCAGGCCCCCACGCGCCCGGCGGACAGCCGCGGCGCCGCCGCCGAGCCCGACGGCGGTACGAGTTCGGGCACCGGGGTGCGGGCGCCCGGAGCCTCGCAGAGCCATATGGGGGAGGACGGCGTGGAGCCCGCCGGTCCGGACGAGCCGGGCAAGAACGGTTCCCCGAGACCCAGTTCACGGGCCGAGTCCTCGCCGGCGCCCACCAAGGGGGCGCGTCCCAGGCCCGCCGGGCCGACTCCGCCGCGGGACGAGCCCGTACCCCCGAAGGAGCCGCCGCGCTCCCAGCCGCCCGTCTCCCCGCCGCCCGTGCAGACCCCGGCGCCGGATCCCGGCCCGGGTCCCGATCCCGAGCCCGAGCCGGAGCCGACGATGCCGGTCGACCCGCCGAACGAGTCGCCGGCGGCGGACATGCGCACCGCGCTGATGGCGATGGAGGACGGGATGGGCATGCGCAAGGAGGTGCTGGCGTCACCACAGATGGGGCCGGTATGAGCGCGGCGCCGGGCCCGAACGCGGCCCGGATCCGGGTCCCGCGCGCGCCCCGCGTCGGACGGTACGGGGGCGGTGTGACGCGGTCGCCGCGGAAGCGGTTTGCCTAAGTGGGGGGAGGGTGCGTATGGTAGTAGATCGTTTGATCATTGCCCGGCGCCGACACAGAAGAGCGCCGCGTGGCGCGTACTCTCCCTTGCCGTGGCTGGACCGCATTGAGGCGGTCGATTTGCGAATCACGGAGTTTGGGCGCGTGCCGAGACTCCGGAAGGTTTCGCATTTCGCATGTCCATTTCCAGTACTGACCACGCCGTCATGCCCGAGAACGAGTCCACCGAGACGGTCGCCGATGTGATCGTCGACACAGTGGAGACCGTCGAGGGACCGGAGGCCGCAGTGGCGTCCGAGACGGCCGCCGAGACCGGCGACTCTCCCGAGGCCCCCGAGGCCCCCGAGGCCCCCGAGGCCCCCGGGACGGAAGAGGCTTCCGAGGCCCCGGGCCTCACGTTCAGCGACCTGGGCCTGCCGGACGGCATCGTCCGCAAGCTCGGCCAGAACGGCGTCACGGCGCCCTTCCCGATCCAGGCCGCGACCATCCCGGACGCCCTGGCGGGCAAGGACATCCTGGGCCGCGGCCGTACCGGCTCCGGTAAGACGCTCTCCTTCGGCCTGCCGCTGCTGGCCACGCTGGCCGGCGGGCACACCGAGAAGAAGAAGCCGCGCGGCATCATCCTCACGCCGACCCGTGAACTGGCCATGCAGGTGGCGGACGCGCTTCAGCCGTACGGCGATGTGCTCGGCCTGAAGATGAAGGTCGTCTGCGGCGGTACGTCGATGGGCAACCAGATCTACGCCCTGGAGCGCGGCGTCGATGTGCTGGTCGCCACCCCCGGCCGGCTGCGCGACATCATCAACCGCGGCGCCTGCTCGCTGGAGCAGGTCCAGATCGCGGTCCTCGACGAGGCCGACCAGATGTCCGACCTGGGCTTCCTGCCCGAGGTCACCGAGCTGCTCGACCTGGTGCCCGCCGGCGGCCAGCGCATGCTCTTCTCCGCCACGATGGAGAACGAGATCAGCACGCTGGTCAAGCGGTATCTGACCAACCCGGTCAGCCACGAGGTGGACAGCGCCCAGGGCAATGTCACGACCATGACGCACCACGTGCTCGTCGTGAAGCCGAAGGACAAGGCCCCGGTCACCGCGGCGATCGCCGCGCGCAAGGGCCGCACGATCATCTTCGTCCGTACCCAGCTCGGCGCCGACCGTATCGCCGAGCAGCTCCGCGAATCGGGCGTGAAGGCCGACGCGCTGCACGGCGGCATGACGCAGGGCGCGCGGACCCGGACGCTGGCCGACTTCAAGGACGGTTACGTCAACGCCCTGGTCGCCACCGACGTCGCCGCGCGCGGTATCCACGTCGACGGCATCGACCTGGTGCTGAACGTGGACCCGGCCGGCGACCACAAGGACTATCTGCACCGCTCGGGCCGTACGGCGCGCGCCGGCAAGTCCGGTGTGGTCGTCTCGCTGGCGCTGCCGCACCAGCGCCGCCAGATCTTCCGGCTGATGGAGGACGCGGGCGTCGACGCCACGCGCCACATGGTCGGAGGAGCCGGCGCGTTCGACCCGGAGGTCGCCGAGATCACCGGCGCCCGCTCGCTCACCGAGGTCCAGGCGGACTCCGCGAACAACGCGGCGAAGCAGGCCGAACGTGAGGTCTCCGACCTGACCAAGCAGCTTGAGCGCGTCCAGCGCCGCGCCGTCGAACTCCGCGAGGAGGCCGACCGCCTGGTCGCCCGCGCGGCGCGCGAGCGGGGCGACGACCCGGAGGCGGCGGTGGCCGAGGTGGCCGCCGAGGCCGAGCGCGCGGTGGAGGCCGCGGCGGCTTCCGTACCGCACCAGGCGGCGCCTCGCGAGGAGCGCCGGGACAAGCGGGACGACCGGGGCAACTTCGAGCGCCGTGACGACCGGGGCGGTTTCAACCGTGACCGCCGTGACGACCGTGGCGGCGAGCGCGGTGGCTTCAACCGCGACCGCGGCGGCGACCGTCGTGACGACCGCGGCGGCGACCGCGGTTTCCAGCGCCGTGACGACCGGGGCGGTTTCAACCGTGACCGCCGTGACGACCGAGGTGGCGAGCGCGGTGGCTTCAACCGCGACCGTAACGAGCGCAATGACCGCGGCGGCGACCGTGGCGGCTTCCAGCGCCGCGACGACCGCCCCTCGGGCGGCTTCCGCAGGGACGACCGCCGGGAGAACGACCGCGGTGGCGACCGTGGCGGCGAGCGGGGCGGCTTCAACCGCGACCGCAACGAGCGCAACGACCGGGGTGGCGAGCGCCGTGACGACCGCGGCGGCCGCACCTTCGAGCGCCGCGACCACCGCACCGGCAGCGACCGCCCGTTCAACCGCGACCGCCGCGACGACCGCCCCGCGACCGGCTTCCGCTCCGGCGGCCACGACCGCCCGTACACCGCCCGCCGTGACGACCACCGCGGTGGCACCACGGGCACCGGCACCGGTTCCTTCGGACGCCGCGACGACAAGCCGCGCTGGAAGCGCAACGGCTGACCTCCGGCTGAGCTGATCCGGACCTTCTCGATCCGGACCTGACGCCGCGACAGGGCCCGTGTTCCGCCTTCAGGGTGGATCACGGGCCCTGCGCGTCCCTCCCCGGGACGCCTCCGCCCGCCCCCGCCGCCGACGCGCGACATCCCCGCGACGGGATACCCGATCGGCGCACCGCTCCGGGCGGGCTATGCTCGTGGGTGTTGTGCCGAGGGCCGTTAGCTCAATTGGCAGAGCAGCGGACTTTTAATCCGTTGGTTGTGGGTTCGAGTCCCACACGGCCTACCTCTCAGCCCCGGGTCGGAGCTCCTCCGACCCGGGGCTGCTGTCGTCATCGGGGCTCTGGACCCGGGGCCGGCCGTGCGCCGAGCAGGTGGCGGAAGCGGCTGTTGCTCGCCGCCGAGCCCTCTCTCCGACTGTGGCCGTCCACTGCCGGCGGGCGGCCGGCGGTGGGAGGTATCGCGACACACGCACGCTGTCAGTCACCGTGCTCATCGTCGCCCGTCCTTCAGGCGGGGACATGGCAGAACCCCGGCACGCCGTGATGGCGGCCGGGGTTCTCCGGTGAAGCGGCTGACGGGGCGTCGGGCGCCCCCGGGTCAGGACGTGCCGGCCGGGGTTCCCAGCAGTGCCGACGCCGTTTCGAGCTGGGTGGGGGCGACGGTGGGTACGGGTTCTGCGGCGTCCCGGCAGGTGAAGCCGAGGCGGACCAGCGCCCTGGTCACCTCACCGGCGGTGAAGTCGCGGCGGTCCTGCCGGGTGATCACTTCCCCCACCTGCTTGACGGGGTAAGTGCGGCGGTTGATGATCACGGACGCACCCGTGACGGGCTCGGGCTTGATGTGCTTCATCGCTTCCTGCACCTCGCTCTTGACGAGTTCGAAGGGGAAGCGGGCGATGACGCAGCGCATAGTGCCTCAGCGGGGTCGTGGGAGGACTGAAGGGATGTGCCGGCCGGGCGGATCGGTCGGAGAGGCCGGGACACCAGGGTGTACCCGTTCCCGTCGATCACGCGGGAGGCCCGCAGGTCCGGTCCCGCGCGGCGCTCCACCGCGGCGCCCGGAGGCAGTCGCGGTGGAGCGGCGAGTCGTGCGGGTGACCGGCTGAGTCGCTGTTACGCGGCGTTGCCGAGAGTGGAGCGGCGCCGCGCCTGGGCGGGGCGGCTGCGCCGGCCGCGGGACGAGGAGGCGCCGCGCTTCGGGCGTTCCACGACGGGGTTGGTGATGGTGACGGGGATGCCGGTGGGGGCCTGGGCGCCGGTGATGCGGGTGAGGGCGGCTTCGCCGGAGCGGACCTGGGTGGTCTGCGGGG